>JASJPK010000053.1:0-29205 GCA_031426735.1 Hydrogenophilaceae bacterium
GGATCGCGAGGAGCGGCCGGATCTCGACCAGATTTATCAGACCGCGTTGCAGATGCTGAGCCGGCGCGGCGGCGGCTGGCCGTTGACAATGTTTCTCGCGCCGGATGGCACGCCGTTCTTCGGCGGCACCTATTTCCCGAAACAGGCGCGGCACAATCTGCCCGCCTTCCCGCAATTGCTGAACAGCGTGGCGCAGGCCTGGCAAACCCAGCGCGCGGAAATCGTCGAACAGAATGCTTCGTTGCGCGCCGCTCTGGCGCAAGCCGAAGTGCCGGCCGTGCCGGCGGGCGCACTCGATGCCGCGCCGATTCGCGCTGCCGTGGCCGGCATCCTGCAAGGGTTCGATCCGGTCTATGGCGGCTTCAGCCGCGCACCGAAATTCCCGCGCCCGGCCGAGCTGGAGTTCCTGTTCTGGTCGGGCGACCCGGCGGCGCGGCGGGATGTGCTGTTCACGCTGGAAAAGATGGCGCAAGGCGGCTTGATGGATCAGCTCGGCGGCGGCTTCTTCCGCTACGCGGTGGACGAGCGCTGGTCGATCCCGCACTTCGAAAAGATGCTGTACGACAACGGCCCCTTGCTGGGCTTGTATGCGGATGCCTGGGCGCAGACCGGTAATGTTTTGTTCGCCGAGGCGGCGGAAATGGGGGTCGGCTGGCTGCAGCGCGAGATGACCTCGCCGGAAGGCCTGTTCTACGCCGCGCTGGACGCGGATTCGGAGCATGAGGAAGGCAAGTTCTACGTGTGGACGCCGGAGCAGGTGCGGGCTGTGCTGACGCCGGCCGAGTTCGCGGTCGCCAGCGCCTGTTGGGGGTTGGAAACGGCGCCCAATTTCGAGGATCACGCCTGGCATCTGGAAATGTTGCTGGCGATACCGGATGTGGCGTCGCGCGCGGGCTTGCCCGTAGCCGAGGTGGCCGCGTTGCTTGCCTCCGCGCGCGGCAAGCTGTTCGTGGCGCGCGCGCAGCGTATCCGACCGGGACGCGACGACAAGGCGCTGACCGGCTGGAACGCGTTGATGATCAAAGGCCTCGCCCACGCCGGACGGCGTCTCGACCGGGCGGACTGGATCGCTCAGGCACAAGCCGCGGCGGATGCGCTGCGCCGGCTGGTCTGGCGCGATGGCCGCCTGGCCGCGTCCTACCAGCACGGCCAGGCGCGGCATAACGGTTACCTGGACGACTACGCGTTTCTGCTCGATGCCTTGCTGGAGTTGTTGCAAGCCGAATGGCGCGGTGACGACATGATCTGGGCGCGGCAACTGGCGGATGCCTTGCTGCAGAATTTCGAAGATACGGCGGTTGGCGGATTCTTCTTCACCAGCCACGATCACGAACAACTCATCCATCGCACCAAACCGGGCCACGACAATGCCACGCCTTCCGGCAACGGCGTCGCCGCCTGCGCGTTGCTGCGTCTGGGGCGGTTGCTCGATGAACCGCGCTATCAAGCGGCGGCGGAACGCACCGTGCAGGCATTCCAGGCCGCCTGGCAAGAACAGCCGACGCCGTACCCGAGCTTGTTGCGGGCATTGGAAGGCATCCTGTCGCCGCCGCGGGTGATCGTATTGCGCGGACCGGAACCGGAACTTTCGGTTTGGAAGCGGGCGGCGGATAAGGTCGTCGATGCCGCCAGCCTGTTGTTCAAATTAACCAGCGATGCCCGGGAAATTCCTACCAGTCTGCAAAAAACCCCGCAATCCACGGTCAACGCGGCCATTTGCGACAACGTTAGATGCCTGCCTGAAATAGTCCAATTGCCTGATCTTTTGACTATTTTCAGTCATCGGGTGGTCCAGTAACATCCGCCGCGCAACTCAAGTTGCCTTTATCAAAAATGGAGAATCAACATGAAAGCTATCGTAATCGCAGCTGCCGCCGTCCTTGCCATGGGCGCCGGCGTTGCTTCCGCTGACCAGGCTCTGGCTCAGAAAAGTGCCTGCATGAGCTGCCACCAGGTCGCCAAGAAGGTGGTCGGTCCCGCTTTTGCCGATGTCGCCAAGAAATACAAGGGCGACGCCAAGGCTGCCGATCACCTCGTCGCCGTAATCAAGAAGGGTGGCAAGGGCGTTTGGGGTCCGGTGCCGATGCCGCCGCACCCGCAAGTGTCGGACGACAATGCCAAGAAGCTGGCCGACTGGGTTCTGGCGCTGTAAGCCTCGTCTTCCAGGCAATCAAAAGGCCGCGCGAGCGCAAGCTCGCCCGGCTTTTTTATTGGTTCGGCGCATGTCGTGGGTGTGATATAAACCGCCGGTTTTCCAAGGCCTTTCCGGAGTATCCAGATGAAATCCAGCAAGTTTGTCGTTTCCGCGCTCGCCCTGGCGCTGGCCCTATTAGTTACTGGTTGTGGCAAGAAGGAAGCGACCGGTAACGAGGTCATCAAGGTCGGTTCGGTCGCCCCCTTGACCGGGCCGCAAACTCATATCGGCAAGGACAACGAAAACGGCGCGCGTCTGGCGGTGGATGAAATCAACGCCAAGGGCCTGGAGCTGGGTGGCAAGAAGGTGACGCTGGAACTGCTCGGCGAAGACGATCAGGCCGAGCCGAAGACGGCCACCATCGTCGCCCAGAAACTGGTCGATGCCGGCGTGGTCGCGGTGATCGGCCACCTCAATTCGGGCACCAGCATCCCGGCCTCGAAGATTTACCACGACGCGGGCATTCCGCAGATTTCCCCCTCCGCCACCGCCGTGGCCTATACCGCGCAGGGTTACAACACGGCTTACCGGGTGATGGCCAACGACGCGCAGCAAGGCAAGGCGCTGGGCCAGTTCGCGGTGAGCAAGCTGGCGGCGAAGAAGATTGCCATCGTCGATGACCGTACCGCCTACGGCCAGGGCTTGGCCGACGAATTCGAGAAGGCGGCCAAGGCGGCCGGCGGCGAGATCGTCGCGCGTGAGTTCACCAACGACCGCGCCACCGACTTCAGCGCGATTCTGACCAGCATCAAGGGCAAGACGCCGGATCTGATCTTTTTCGGCGGCATGGACCCGCAGGGCGGGCCGATGGCGAAGCAGATGAAGAGCCTCGGGCTGAGCGCGAAGCTGCTTGGCGGCGATGGCCTGCAGAACGTCAACTTCGTCAAGCTGGCCGGCGCCGATGCCGAAGGCGTGGTCGCCTCCTCGCCCGGTCTGCCGATCGATTCGATGCCCGGCGGGCCGGAATTCCGCAAGCGCTTCGAGGCCAAATATGGCGTCATCCAGGTCTACGCGCCGTATGCCTACGACGCCGTCTATGCACTGGTCGATGCGATGAAGCGCGCCAATTCCGCGGAGCCGGCCAAGGTGCTGGCGGAATTGCCGAAGACCGATCTGCAAGGCGTCAGCGGCCCGGTCAAGTTCGATGCCAAGGGCGATACCACCGGCGGCGCGATCACCTTGTACGAAGTCAAGGGCGGCACCTGGCAGGTACTGGAAACGGTCAAGTAATTCGTCATTCCCGTGTAGACGGGAATCCAGATCGTCAAATTTGACGAGTGTCCTGGATTCCCGCGGCGCGGGAATGACGTGGCGCCCGACGCACCATTGCATGGACATCTTCGCCCAACAGCTTGTCAACGGCCTCGTGCTGGGCAGCATCTATGCCCTGGTCGCGCTGGGCTACACCATGGTTTACGGCATCCTGGAGCTGATCAACTTCGCGCATGGCGAGGTGACCATGTTCGGCGCGATGGTGGCGTTGAGCGTGATTGGCGTGCTGGTCGGCGTAGCGCCCGATCTGCCCGGGGTGATCGTGGTGCTGGGCGGCATTCTGGTGGCGATTCCGGCCTGCATGCTGCTTGCCTTCGGTATTGAAAAGATCGCTTATCGGCCGCTGCGCAAAGCACCGCGCCTGGCGCCGCTGATTACCGCCATCGGCGTGTCGATCATTCTGCAGAATCTAGCGATGCTGATCTGGGGCCGCCAGTACGTATCGTTTCCCGAGATATTGCCGACGACCAAATTCGAGGTTTTCGGCGCCCATATCAGCCTGCTGCAAATCGCCATCGTGGTGTTGGCATTCACCATCATGGCCGGACTCTGGCTGCTGGTCGAAAAGACCCGTCTCGGCCGCGCCATGCGCGCCACCGCGCAATCGAAGGAGGTCGCGGAACTGATGGGGGTGAATGTGGACCGCGTCATTTCCGCCACCTTCATCATCGGCGCCGCCATCGCCGCCATCGCCGGCGTCATGGTCAGTGCCTACTACGGCCTGGCGCATTACTACATGGGTTTCATGCTTGGTCTGAAAGCCTTCTCGGCAGCGGTGCTGGGCGGCATCGGCAACATCGCCGGCGCGATGCTGGGCGGTCTGCTGCTGGGCGTGATCGAAGCGCTCGGCGCGGGGTATATCGGCGACATCACCGGCGGCTTCCTGGGCAGCCACTATCAGGACGTCTTCGCCTTTTTCGTGTTGATCGGCGTGCTGGTGTTCCGGCCGTCCGGGTTGCTCGGCGAACGCGTGGCCAATCGTGCTTGATTACCTGCATAAGCGGCCGCGCCTGGCGGCGGTTCTGCTGGCGCTGCTGCTCGCCATCCTGCCTTTCCTGATGGGCTTCGGCCTAGGCAATTCGTGGGTGCGGGTGCTCGATTTCGTGCTGCTCTACGTGCTGCTGGCGATCGGCCTCAACATCGTGGTCGGTTATGCCGGTCTGCTCGATCTGGGCTACATCGCGTTCTACGCGCTCGGCGCCTATCTCTATGCCTGGTTGGCCAGCCCGCATTTCGGCCTGCATCTGCCGTTCTGGCTGGTGCTGCCCATCGGCGCCATGCTGGCCGGCCTGTTCGGCGTATTGCTGGGGGCGCCGACGCTGCGCCTGCGCGGCGATTACCTGGCCATCGTCACGCTCGGCTTCGGCGAAATCATCCGCATCTTCATGAACAACCTGAATGCGCCATTCAATCTGACCAACGGTCCGCAAGGCATGAACCTGATCGATCCGGTCAGCGTGGCCGGCTTCTCGTTCGGCAAGCCGCTGCATGTCTTCGGCATGACGTTGCCGCCGACTTACTTTTATTACTACCTGTTCCTCGCCTTCACGCTGCTTGCCATCTTCGTCGCGCTGCGTCTGCAGGATTCGCGCATCGGCCGCGCCTGGGGAGCCATCCGCGAAGATGAAGTGGCGGCGGCGGCGATGGGCATCAACACGCGCAACATGAAGCTGCTGGCGTTCGCGATGGGCGCGACCTTCGGCGGTCTCGCCGGCGGCCTGTTCGCCGCGTTCCAGGGCTTCATCAGTCCGGAGAGTTTCAATCTGTGGGAATCCATTCTGGTGCTGTGCATGATCGTGCTGGGCGGCATGGGCAATATTCCCGGCGTGATCCTCGGCGCGGTGTTGCTGACGGTGATTCCTGAGGCGCTACGTTATCTGGGCGACCTGCAACGCGCGACGTTGGGCCATGTCGTGGTCGATCCGGCCGATCTGCGCATGTTGCTGTTCGGCGTTGCGCTGGTCGCGATGATGCTCTTCCGCCCGGCCGGCCTGCTTCCGTCACGTCAGCGCAAGCGTGAATTCGCCGCCACGGATAGCGTTGCCGAGCAGGAACAAGCCGACCTTTACGACGCCAAAGCATGAACGCAACCTCTTTGCTCAAGGTTTCTGGCGTAACCAAGCGTTTTGGCGGCCTCGCCGCGCTGGAAGATGTTTCGCTGGATGTGCGAACCGGCGAGATCTACGGCCTGATCGGTCCCAACGGCGCCGGCAAGACGACGCTGTTCAATTGCATGACAGGCTTGTACAGCCTGACCTCGGGCGAGGTGAAACTGGCCGGCGCGCCGTTGCAGGGCCTCAAGCCGCACCAGATCGTCAAGCGTGGTTTTGCCCGCACGTTCCAGAATATCCGCCTGTTCGCCAATATGACGGCGCTGGAAAACGTCATGGTCGGACGCCATCCGCGCAGTCGCGCCGGGATTCTGGGTGCTGTGCTGCGCGGTCGCGGTACGCGTGCCGAAGAGTCCGATATCCGCGACAAGGCGCGTCATCTGATGGACTACGTCGGGCTGCACAACAAAGGCCGCACGCTGGCCGGACATCTGGCCTATGGCGATCAACGCCGGCTGGAAATTGCCCGTGCGCTGGCCACCGAGCCGCAATTGCTCGCCCTGGACGAACCCGTCGCAGGCATGAATCCGAGCGAACGCCGGCAAATGGGCGAGTTGTTTCTGCGCGTGCGCGAGAGCGGCGTGACCTTGTTGCTGATCGAACACGATGTAAAGCTGGTCATGGGCTTGTGTGACCGCGTCGCGGTGCTCGATTACGGCCGCAAGATCGCCGAAGGCGATGCGGCCAGCGTGCAACGGGATGCAGCGGTCATTGCCGCTTATCTGGGGGCAACCCCGGCATGAGCCTGTTGCAAGTGCGCGGATTGAAGGTGGCTTACGGCGGAATCCAGGCCGTGCGCGGCATCGATTTCGAAGTCGGGCAAGGCGAACTGGTCTGTCTGATCGGTGCCAATGGTGCCGGCAAGAGCAGCACGCTGAAGGGCCTGATGGGACTGGTGCCGCCGCATGGCGAAGTGATCTTCGCCGGCGAACGACTGCAAAAACAGGCAACGCATGCCATTGCCTCGCGCGGCTTGGCGTTGGTGCCGGAAGGACGCGGCATTTTCGGGCGCCTCAGCGTGGCCGAAAATCTCGCCATGGGGGCTTATCTGCGCGACGATCGAAACGCCATTCGCGCCGATGTTGCGCGCGCCTATGCGCTGTTTCCGCGTCTGGCCGAACGCAGCAAGCAACTCGCCGGCACGCTGTCCGGCGGTGAGCAGCAGATGCTGGCCATCGCACGCGCGTTGATGGGGCGGCCGCGCCTGCTGATGCTGGACGAGCCGAGCATGGGGCTGGCTCCGCTCATGGTGCAGAAGATCTACGAAACGATTGCCGCCATCGCTCGCGAGGGCGTCACCATCCTGCTGGTCGAGCAAAACGCCAACCTGGCGTTAAAGGTCAGTCATCGTGCTTACGTCATGGAAAGCGGGGCCATCACCTTGTCTGGCCCGTCCGGCGAGTTGGCCCGAGATCCACAGGTTCGCGCTGCCTATCTGGGCGACTGAGCGATTGCTCAAAATCGGGGCATAAATGCCATGTTGCAGGATCGCAACATGTGATATTCGGCACTTTGGGTGAAGTATCAGGAGAATCGAATGTTCCAGGGCGCGTCTCTATACTGCGTCCGTGGTACAGATTTCTTCCTTTCCTTTCAAACATCTAGGAGTAGTAGACATGAAAAAACTTTCCGCACTGATCCTTGCTCTGATCGCCCAATCCGCTTTCGCCCAAACCGCAACCCCGGAATCTACCGCCGCCCAGCTGCTGGATCCCGCCAAGGTTGTTGACGTTGCCAAAGACCCCAAGGCTGCTCTGGCTGCCATGGTCAACATGATGGACCCCGCTACTTCCATCATCATGATGCAGAAGCTGATGGACCCCGCCACCATGACCAAGATGGCCCAGGCTGGCATGTCCCCCGACATCCTGAAAGCCTACGCTGGCTTGCTTGACCCCAACATGTACACCAAGTGGCTGGCCGCTTCCATGGACCCCAACTTCTACACGGCTGCCATGACCCCCATGCTGAACCCCAACATGTACATGAAGATGTTGTCGGCTCCTTTGGATCCCCGCGTTCTGCAAATGATGATGGCCCCGCTGAACCCCAGCATGTACACCAACTGGGCGATGGCTCCTTTGGCTCCCGCCAACATGAACCTGATGATGGCTCCGCTGAACCCGAACCTGTACACCCAGTGGGCCGGCGCTGCTGCTAACCCCAGCACCTACGGCGCTTTCGGTGCGTTCATGAACCCCGCCTCCTACGGCAGCATCGCGAACCCGTTCGCTGGCTTCATGCCCGTTCCCGCTGCTCCCGCCGCCAAGTAATCTACTTAGCTGCTGCAAAAAGGGCGGAACCGAAAGGTTCCGCCCTTTTTTGTTTTGTGCTTGGACCGATGTTAAGATGTTTCTAATATTATGATATCTCTCTGAATAATAAGGCTTTGACAATGAAGTGCCGCATGTTGGTCGCGTTAATTACGCTGTTCTGCTGTTCGGTGCTTCGAGCCGAGGCCGAATCCGGCAGCGAGACGATCATGCCGGTAAAACACAATGTCCAGGCCGTTGTTCGCTCGGACGGAAGTGTGGTTGATCGACTCGCTTTGCCGAATTCAGCAAAATCTCCAGCAGCCAGGCTGCAAGCAGGCATACCCGGATCGCCAGAGGCGTGGCTTGCACGGATGATGGACCCGACCAGGAATGGTCTGGCAGCGAAACATCCGGCATTGTTCGCGGAATGGCTGGATGCGGTTACCGAGCCCCGCTTCATGACCGCCCTTGCCACTGTCGCGATGGCGCCGGATACCTACTCCAAAACGCTGGGCAAAGCGGTGGATCCCGCCACTGTGCATAATTGGGCGGAGTTTGCCGATCCCCAAATTTATCTGCGCTGGATGGCTGCGGGCTTTGATCCAGGTTTCTACCAGGCCCTGTTCAACCGGATGACCGATAGTGGAAAGCTGCGTCGTTGGGGGCTTTTTCCCACTTCGTTCGCGAATGTATCCCTGGCAAACAATCCGTCTGGGCCGGCCGACAGCGACAAGGCGGTACCAAGTGGGCAGGAATGGTTGCAATTGCCGGCACGTGAACCCAAAGCCAATCCGTGGCTGCTGAACGGCATGAATTACCGTTATTGATCGGACTTTTTTTCGGGAGTTTCTGGCCGGATCGGGTTGTTTCCTCGCCAACGCAGCCAGACGCGCAACCGGCGAAATTCATCTGCCGGCAAACTGTCGGGCAGGACAACCAGAGTTCGATGCAGTCGTGGATTTTCGACGGCAATCTGCAAGACCGTGCAGAACGGCAAGATAACGCTGGTGCCTGCGAGTGTTGCCGTTCGCCACTGTGTGTCATGCCAGAACTGCAGTTTTCCGTCTCGATTGGCTCTCAGGCGAGCGCTTTGCGCGGGACGCCGCCAATAAATCAGGTTGAGCAACAGTAAAACGATGCCTAGCCCCTGATAAAGCGGTGCAATTGCAGCAAGCAGGATTGCAATTGCGCTGCAAAAATGGGCTGCTGCAATGGTGATGTGCAATTGTCGCGAGTCGCCAAGAGTCACGACCAACGGCAGTGGAAACATGAAGTTACTTTGCTTTCCCACGCAATGTCGCTGCCACTGCTGGACTCGCCTCCGTTGTCGCACTGCTGCGCGCGTTATCGGATTGAAGCCCCGCTTTCTCCAGCAGGGCTTCAATATATTTGGCGGGAATCGCATACGCGATGCCGCTTGGATCGCGCAGCACGTTTTCCTTCGCGCCTTTGACGAAGACTGAATTGATCACGCCGATTACCGCGCCGGTGTTGCCGTCATAAAGCGGACTGCCGCTGTTGCCGGGGTAAGCGGTGGCATCGAGCTGGAACATCAGAAACGGATTGTCGGCACGCTTGATCAGCTTGGCGGTGAGGCTTTGGGTGCCGGGCGGCGGGCTGAATATCGGGGCGATGGCGGCAAGGCCGGCGCGATGTGTCGCCGGGTAGAGCCCCAGCACGGCTCCGATCGGAAAGCCGGTGAAGTAATAGAGTTGACCCTCGTGTGCCAGCTCGGAATTGGCTAGCGTCAAAGGCCGCAAAGCCCCGCCTTCGATCTTGAGCAGGAGCAGATCGTGGTCGCTGTCGCTGACCACTTTTTCCGCCTTGCGTACGACGATGCCTTCCGGGCCACGCAGGAAAACTGCGATCGATTCGCCTTTTTCTTCTTCCATCAGCAAAGGCGCGACGTGGGCATTGGTCACGACATGCAGCCCATCGGCCACGATGAAGCCGGTGCCGAGTAGCTTGATGCGCGGATTGCGCAGTGGATGCAAGGTACCCACACCGGCCACGGATGCTTTGATGCGCGGCAGAATCTCGGTGATATCTGCGCGTGCAGGCTGCAAACAAGCACTTAATGAAATAACAAGCCATGCCGATAACAGCAAGGCGGCGGGTTTCGCGGGCATAGTCTGGCTCCATAAGCTATTGCTGCGTTCGCATAACCAACCCGAAGCGCAGCGCTGTCATGCTACAGCGGAGTCGTTACCGCTTCAGCGGTTTACGAATCCGGCGTGCACCTTGCGGGTACAGCGAAGTCCTTGGCGCTTTAGCGCTTAGGAATTCGGCGTGCACCTTGCGGGTACAGGCAAGTCATTGCTTGGGTAGAATGCATCCGTTTGATGTTTACTTTTCGTTCCTCTTGGGAGAGATCATGACCATTGTTGCAGTTGTCGGCCTGGGCTACGTTGGCTTGCCCCTGGCGGTTGAGTTCGGCAAGAAATTCGAGACGATCGGATTCGACTTGTCGGAATCGAAGATCGCCAATTACAAAAACTATTGCGACCCCACCGGCGAAGTCAGCACGGAGGACTTGAAAGCAGCAACCCAGCTCAGCGTCAGCACCGACCCGAGCACGATCGCCAAGGCCGACTTCATCATCATCGCCGTGCCCACGCCGGTCGACGAAGCGCACATCCCCGATTTTTCTCCCCTGGTCGGTTCCTCTACCACGGTCGGCAAGCATATGAAGAAGGGTGCCACCGTCGTTTATGAATCCACGGTCTACCCCGGCGCCACCGAGGAGGTCTGTATCCCTTTGCTGGAAAAGCACTCGGGCATGAAGTGGAAGCAGGATTTCCATGTCGGCTACTCCCCCGAACGGGTCAACCCGGGCGACAAAGAACGCACCATCACCAAGATCGTCAAAGTCGTCTCCGGCGATGACGGCCCCACCTCCGCTGCGGTCGCCGAACTGTATGCCTCCGTCATCGTCGCCGGCGTGCATCGCGCCAGCTCGATCAAGGTCGCAGAAGCTGCCAAGGTGATCGAAAACACCCAGCGCGACCTCAACATCGCTCTGATGAATGAACTTGCCCTGATTTTCGACCGGCTCGGCATCGACACGCTCGAAGTGCTGCAAGCCGCCGGTACCAAATGGAATTTCCTGCCGTTCCGTCCCGGTCTGGTCGGCGGCCACTGCATCGGCGTCGATCCCTACTACCTCACCCACAAAGCCGAGATGCTCGGCTACCACCCGCAAGTCATCCTTGCCGGCCGCCGCATCAACGACGGCATGGCAGCCTATGTCGCGCAGCAGACGGTCAAGCAGATCATCAACAACGGCGGCGCGGTGAAGGGATCCAAAGTCATCGTGCTGGGCCTCACCTTCAAGGAGAACTGCCCCGACCTGCGCAATTCCAAGGTCGCCGATCTGGTGAAGGAGCTGAAGGATTTCGGCTGCGAAGTTGCCGTGCACGATCCGATCGCCGAATCGCCGGAAGCCGAACACGAATATGGCATCAGTCTGACGCCTTGGGAGCAGTTGCCGGGCGATGTCGATGCCATCGTTGCCGCGGTTTCGCACAAGGAATATCTGGCGATGCCGTTGGCCGAACTGACCTCGAAACTGCGCCGTGGCGGAGTCTTCACCGATGTGAAATCCGCCTACGACCAGGCCGCAGTCAAGGCCGCCGGCTTCAATCTCTGGCGTCTTTGATTCGCCCAACCGCCATTCCGCTATCGGAATGGCGGTTGTAATAGCAACACGCGCACAACCACTCTCCAATGACCGCTTATTCCGAACTCCTCGCCAAGCTTCCGACCCAACCCAAAACCTGGCTGATTACCGGCGTCGCCGGCTTTATCGGCTGCAACCTGCTGGAAAAGTTGCTCAAGCTGGACCAGAACGTCGTCGGGCTGGACAACTTCGCTACCGGCCACCGCCATAACCTGGATCAGGTTATGGCCGCGGTGTCGGCTGAACAATGGTCGCGCTTCAACTTCATCGAGGGCGATATTCGTGTGCTGGAGGACTGTCGCACCGCCTGCAACGGCGTCGATTACGTCCTGCATCAGGCCGCGTTGGGCTCGGTGCCGCGCTCGCTGGAAGATCCCATTACCACCAATACCGCCAACATCGACGGCTTCCTCAACATGCTGGTGGCCGCGCGCGATGCCAAGGTAGCGCGCTTTGTTTACGCCGCCTCCAGTTCCACCTATGGCGATCATCCCGGTTTGCCCAAGGTCGAGGATGTGATCGGCAAACCGCTGTCGCCGTACGCGGTGACCAAACTGGTCAACGAGCAATATGCCGATGTTTTTGCCCGCGCCTATGGCTTCAAAACCATCGGTTTGCGTTACTTCAACATTTTCGGCGCGCACCAGGATCCGGACGGCGCCTATGCCGCCGTGGTGCCGAAGTGGACCTCGGCGATGATTCACAACGAGCCGGTGTTCATCAATGGCGATGGTGAGACCAGCCGCGATTTCTGCTACATCGCCAACACCGTGCAGGCCAATCTGCTGGCGGCTACGGCGCAGCACCCGGATGCGGCAAATCAGGTCTACAACGTGGCAGTGGGCGATCGCACCACCTTGAACGACCTGTTCGAGGCAATTCGCGTTGTCTTGGAACCGCGCTTCCCTCATCTCAAGGGCTTCAAGCCCAGCTACCGCGATTTCCGCGCCGGCGATGTGCGCCATTCTCTGGCCGACATCTCGAAGGCGCGCACGCTGTTGGGCTATGAGCCGAGCCATCGCATTCTGGAAGGTCTGGTCGAAGCGATGGACTGGTACGTGAGCGATCTGACCAGGTGATTTTCAAAGCGGTTTGCCGACAGGGGCTTTGCGCCCTGTTGGTCCTGCTGCCTGGCGTAGCCAGCGCCGAACTGCCGGTTTCCGTTGCGCAAGCTCTGCGGCAGGCCGGTATTCCGGAAAGCCATGTCGGCATCCTGGTGCAGGATATCGATAGCCCGCTGCCTCTCCTCGCGCACGGCGAAACCAGATCGCTCAATCCCGCCTCGGTGATGAAGTTGGTCACCACGCTGGCAGCGCTGGACCGGTTGGGTCCGGCGCATACCTTCAAGACCCGCGTGTTTGTCGATGGCACACTGCAAGAAGGGGTGCTGCAAGGCAATCTGGTGCTGCAGGGGGGCGGCGATCCGGCGCTGACCCTGGAGCGCTTCTGGCTGCTGTTGCGTGAACTGCGCGAACGCGGCATGCACACGATTCGTGGCGATGTCGTTCTCGACACCGGTTTTTATCGCATCGATCCGATCGATCCCGCTGCCTTCGATCAAGCACCGTTACGTCCCTACAACGCAACGCCAAGTGCTTTGCTGGTCAATTTCAATACCGTCAATCTGCGCCTGACGCCAGCGCCAAACGGTGTCAGCTGCCGGTTGGACCCGGCTCCGGTGGCGGCGCTGCCTAATGTGGTCAACCAGTTACAACTCTCCGATTCGCCTTGTAACAACGGATGGCGCGAAAAACTGGTGTCACGCCTGGAGAATGGCAGCCTGATCCTGAGCGGCAATTACCCGAGCGTGTGCGGCGATCAGAGCATCCCCCTCAATCTGCTCGCTCCGGAGACCACGTTTGCCGCCGTGTTCGGCAGCCTCTGGAAAGAACTGGGCGGCGTCCATCTCGGCACGGTGCGGAACGGCGCGTTGGAGAGCGGCGCTCGCCTGCTGCTCGAATTCGAATCGCCGCCGCTGGCGCAACTGGTGCGCGACATCAACAAACACAGCAACAACGTCATGGCCAAGATGCTGTTTCTCAATCTGGGGGCGGTCAGCGATGAAGCGCCCGCAACCTGGGAGAAATCGGTACGTGCGGTGCGCGCCTGGGCGGCGGAACACGGCTTTGCGATGCCGGAGCTGGTGCTCGAGAACGGCTCGGGTTTGTCCCGCATCGAGCGGATTTCGGCAGCGTCGCTGGCGCGCTTGTTGCGCTATGCGGCCAGTCGTCCGGCGTATTACGAGTTTGCCGCCAGTCTGCCCGCTGTCGGTCTGGAAGGCACCCAGAAAAACCGTATGAACGGCTCCACGTCGGTCGGTCAGGCCTGGCTCAAAAGCGGCACGTTGAACGGCGCGCGCAATCTGGCGGGCTATGTGCTGGGCCCGGATGGACGCCGCCGTGTCCTGGTCATGTTGATCAATCATGCCAATGCATCAGCTGGGGCCAAGGCGCAAACGGCACTGATAGAGTGGTCACAGAAATAAATTGGTTGAATTTGCGAAGCGGCAGGTCGGGTGACTCCGCACTAGACAAAAGGCATAAAGGGTGAAATTAATCCCACTACTTATGCACATATGGGTGCTTGACAGGGGGGATTCCTGGCGCTAGCAAGACGAGGAAATGTGCATATTCGTAACTCAATGATTTTTAAGGGAATTATACCTGCTTGTTTTTTAGGCCTGGCGGTTAAACCAGCGCCTCATATGGACATTGAGTGGTTTGCAGGTGCGTTATCCACATAGTTATCCACAGCTTCTGTGGGCAATTTAAAAACCCCTTACGGCGTTACAGCTTCATCGCGCCTTCTCTCAAATCACTTTAAGTTCGCACGGTAAAACTGTAGTGGCTAATGCCGATATCTCCGTTTCCTTGGCGCCTGTTCGGATTGCCCGAATCGCACTGGATACCCCGCTTGATCGCTTGTTCGACTATCTGGCGCCGGATGCCTGCGCGAGCGATATCGGTCGTCGCGTCGAAGCGCCGTTCGGCAATCGCAACCTGATCGGTGTGCTGCTGGATCTGGCAGACAACTCGACCTTGCCGCTGACCAGTTTGAAAAGCCTGCTGGCAATCGACCGAAGCACCCCGCCGTTACCCACAGATTTGCTGGCATTAGCCAGATTTGTCGCCGGTTACTACCAGCATCCGTTGGGCGCCGTGTTGGCCATGATGTTGCCGCCGGCATTGCGGCGCGCTGCGGCCAGCCGAAAGGAATCGGATGCACTGGCCTATCGTCTGACTGACACCGGTCGATTGCAGGTCGAGCAGATCCCGGCCCGCTTCCGTGCGCGCAAAACGCTGGCGGAGCGATTGCTGGCTGGCGATCTGGCGCGCTCCGAACTCTCCTCGCGTGACAAAAGCGTGATTCGAGACTGGCTGCAGCATGCCTGGATCGAACCGGCGGAACTGTCTGCTGCCGGAGTGGCAGGTGACGCCGCGCCGGCATTGACCGAAGAGCAAACCATGGCGATCGCGCGCTTTCGGGAGTCTGCTCACGCCTTCAGCGCACTGTTGCTGCATGGCGTAACCGGTAGCGGCAAGACCGAGGTGTATCTGCAGTTGGTTGCCGATGTGCTGGCGCGCGGTCGGCAAGTGTTGGTGCTGGTGCCGGAAATTCACCTGACGCCGCAATTGATGGAGCGTTTTTCTCGCCGTTTTCCGGCTCGCAAACTGATCGGATTGCATAGCAATCTGGCCGCCGGCGAGCGTCGCATCGCCTGGCTGGATGCCCTCGAAGGGCGTGCCGATATCGTGCTGGGCACGCGTCTGGCCATATTTACGCCACTGCCGCGGCTGGGCCTGATCATCGTCGACGAAGAGCACGACGGCGCCTACAAGCAGATGGAAGGCATGCGCTATTCGGCGCGCGATGTCGCCGTGTGGCGTGCGCGTGAACGCAATATTCCGGTGTTGCTCGGCTCTGCCACGCCGGCGCTGGAAACCTGGCGCAATGCGAAAGACGGCCGCTACCGTTTGCTCACGCTGAGCAAACGCGCACATGCGCAGGCCGTGTTACCGAAGGTGCGCCTGATCGACAGCCGCACCGATCGTCCCCGCCAGGGCATTACCGGTGCACTGCAGACCGCGCTGAGCGAACGCCTGCAACGCGGCGAACAAAGCCTGATCTTCATCAATCGGCGCGGTTATGCGCCGACCTTGTTGTGCAACGGCTGTGGCCATGTTTTCCCGTGTCCGCGCTGCTCGGCGCATCTGGTATTGCATCGAAACAAAACCGGTTATCGCCTGGTTTGCCATCACTGCGGCCTCATCGCACGTCCGCCCGAGGTCTGTCCAGAATGCGGCAATCTGGATTTGCGACCGGCCGGACAGGGTACGCAACGGGTCGAGGAAACCCTTGCCGAACAGTTTCCCGCAGCCCGCATCCTGCGCATCGATCGGGACACCGCCGCGCGCAAGGGCGCCTTTGCCGCCATGCGAGAGCAGGTCGAAGCGCGCGAGGTGGACATCCTGGTCGGCACCCAGATCGTGGCCAAGGGACATGACTTCCCGCATCTCACCCTGGTTGGCGTAATCGGCGCGGATCAGGCCCTGCTGTCGCCGGATTTTCGCGCCAGCGAACGCCTGTTTGCCCAACTCATGCAGGTCGCCGGCCGCGCCGGTCGCGCGCAACACCCGGGCGAAGTATTGATTCAGACCACATACCCGCGCCACCCGCTGTATCAGTCCGTGCTGCGCCACGATTACCCCGGCTTTGCCGAAGCGGCCTTGCGCGAGCGGCGCGGTGCCGATTTTCCGCCCTATGCCAGTCAGGCCTTGCTGCGCGCCGAGGCACGCGAAGAGGAAACCGCATTGGGCTTCCTGATTGCCGCGCGGGAGGCCGGGCTGGCCCTGGATGCCGGCATCAGTTTGTTCGACCCGGTGGCGGCATTGATGGCCCGCGTCGCCAATCGCCACCGTTTGCAGTTGCTGGTGCAGGCCAGTGCCCGCCAACGTCTGCAGCGTTTCCTCAAACAGTGGTTGCCGCGGTTGCAAACGTTACCCGGCAAGGGTGTGAAATGGTCGCTGGATGTGGATCCGATGGATTACTGACCTGCCCGAACGGCAGACATGAAAAAAGCGGGCAATGCCCGCTTTTTTCATGCTCGGCTCAGGTGGCGATTATTTTTTGGCAGCAACTTTCGCTACAGCCGCTTTCTTGGCAGGCGCTGCGGCGGGCTTGGCGGCGGCAGCCTTCTTGGCGGGAGCGGCGGGCTTGGCGGCAGCGGCCTTGGGCGCAGCTGCTTTCTTGGCCGGTGCTGCGACCGCGGCAGGCTTGGCTGCGGCGGCCTTCTTGGCCGGGGCGGCGGCTTTGGCGGCGGTGGCCTTGGGTGCAGCCGCTTTCTTGGCGGGTGCGGCAGCTGCAGCAGGCTTGGCTACGGCGGCCTTCTTGGCGGGAGCAGCGGGTTTGGCGGCGGCAGCCTTCGGTGCAGCCGCTTTCTTGGCGGGGGCGGCTTTGGCTACGGCGGCTTTGGGGGCGGCAACGACAGCGGCAGCTGCTTTCTTGTCGGCTTTCTTGGCGGGTGATTTTGCAGTCTTGGCAGCGGGCATGTCTGACTCCTCGATTAATGAAGGGTTTGGCCGGAAAGCCTTTTGCCTCAAGCACTTCCACGCGATCAAGAGGCGTGGCGGGATTGTAGAACAAAAAAAAGCGCGCTCCGCAAGGGCTGGCGCGCTTTCCCGAGATATTCAGTGCGAAAAAAACATCACGGCAGTAGCGTTTCCTGAGCGAACAAATCTTCGATGCGTTCGCGGGCATGAACCAGATGCGCATGTTCGCCATCGATCATGACTTCCGCCGCACGCGGCCGGGTGTTGTAGTTGGAGCTCATGCTCATGCCGTAGGCGCCGGTGGAGCAGATCGCGAGAAGGTCGTTCTCGGCCAGCGCCAGTTCACGATCATGGCCGAGAAAATCGCCGCTTTCGCATACCGGACCGACGATCGCATAGCTGCGCGCCACCTCGCCTTGCCGCTGCCGTACCGGCAGGATGTCGTGCCAGGCGTCGTACAACGCAGGCCGCATCAGGTCGTTCATGGCGGCATCGACGATGGCGAAATCCTTGGCTTCGCCATGCTTCAGGTATTCCACGCGCGTCAACAGCCAGCCGGCATTGCCGACCAGCGAACGACCGGGTTCGACGATGAGTTTCTCCGCACGCCCCTGCATGCGTTCGAGCAGAACGCGGGCGTAAGCGTCCAGCGTCGGCGGCGTCTCGTCGCGGTAGCGGATGCCGACGCCGCCGCCGATATCGATGTGCTGCAAGCGAATGCCGTCGGCTTGCAGGCTGTCGCACAGTTCCAGCACGCGATCCAGCGCCTCGCCGAATGGGTCCACCTCGGTTAGTTGCGAGCCGATATGGCAGTCGATGCCGGTGATGCGCAGATGCGCCATGTCTGCCGCTTCGCGATACACGCGCAGGGCGAGATCGTGGGCAATGCCGAACTTGTTGTCCTTGAGGCCGGTGGAAATGTACGGGTGCGTCTTGGCATCGACATTGGGATTGACGCGCAGACTGATCGCAGCGGTCTGGCCAAGCTCGCCGGCCACCTGATTCAGCCGCGCCAGTTCGCTTTCCGATTCGACGTTGAAGCAATGGATGCCGGCATACAAGGCCGCGCGCATCTCCGCCGCGGTCTTGCCGACACCGGAAAACACGACTTTGCCCGGATCGCCGCCGGCTGCCAGCACACGGGCCAGTTCGCCGCCGGAGACGATATCGAAGCCGGCGCCGAGACGCGCGAACAGGTTCAGGATGGCGAGGCTGGAGTTGGCCTTGACCGCATAGCAAACCAGGTGCGGATGGGCCGCCAGTGCCTGATCGTAGGCGCGGTAGGCCTGTTCGAGCGTGCGGCGCGAATAGACATAACACGGTGTGCCGAATTGAGCGGCGACGCTATCGAGCGGCGTATCCTCGACATGGAGGAGGCCGCCCCGGTTGGAAAGGGCGTTCATGTAAGGGCGCTCATTTCTGGGCTGGTTGGGTGGATTGCGGCGGCGGCGGTGCATCGGGCAAATACAGGCTGCCCTTTTTGCCGCAACCAGCAAGGGTGAACAAGGCGCAGATCAACAGGAAAATTCGCATGGGGAACCTCTAAAATCGCGACGAGTTTAGCAGCCCCAAGTTAGCCCCCCAAGGCCGCACCATACCGGAGCCCATCATGACCGAAAGCGAATACACCCGTCTGGCCGATGCAACGCTGCACAAACTGGAACACGCTATCGAGCAAGCCGACGCCGATTTCGACTACGAATTTTCCGCCGGCGGCATTCTGGAAATCGAATTCGCCAACGGCTCGGTCATCGTCGTCAACAAGCAGGCCGCCGTGCAGGAAATCTGGGTTGCTGCGAAAAGCGGCGGCTTTCATTTTCGCTGGGACGGCAGTGTCTGGCGCGATACTCGCAGCAATGAAGAGCTGTTCTGCGCGCTTTCGCGTTTTGCCGGCGAGCAGTCGGGCGCGACCGTGATACTGCAATGACCCCGCGCCGATTGCCGGATTGCCTACACTGAAAAAAATGCCCGGAGGCGATATGGATCAAAACATGGGCCAACTCATGGACGAGCACATCCTTTTCGAATTTCTGCCCGAGTTGGTCGAACAGCTCGGTGTCGATCACGTCAAACCGCTGTTGGACCGCATCACGATGCACGCACTGGAGGCCGGAGAAGTGTTGGTGCACGACCAGGAACCCATCGACGCATTTTTCCTGGTGCTCAGCGGCCGCCTGCAACTGGCCATCGAAGTGTCCGACCATACCATTCAACTGGGTTGTATCCGGCCGGGCAACTGGTGCGGCGAACTGGGCTATTTCAGCGGCATCCGGCGCGCATCGAGCACCGTCACCGCCGGTGAGGAGACGACGGTGGCGCGCCTGGCCTATGCCGATTTCGATGCCTTGATCGCGGAAGATTCCATTGCCGTCTGCCGCCTCACGCATGCCTTCATCCAGATGTTGATCCGGCGCTTGCAGGTCACCGCCAACAATCCGGTCATCGACCCGGAAGGCAACATGTTGCTGGTGGGCGACCTTACCGTGCCGCTCTCCGAACTGAGCCGCAAGCCGCACGGCGTGATCGATTTCATCAAAAGCCTGTTGGGAGCGCACGGATGATTCTGAAAAACTACCTGCGGACCTTGCCGGGATTCCAGTTCCTGTCCGATGCCGATGTCGAACACGTCGCCGCCGCGATGCGCGTCGACGATTATCCGAACGAGCATGTGTTCATTTACCAGGATCGCCTCAACCAGGAAATGTATTTGCTGCTGGATGGCAAGGTCGAGGTCACCCACTACGGCAACACCGGCCGCTATTACACCCTGAAGTACCTGCAGCCGGGCGAGTTCTTCGGCATGCCTTCGTTGTCGACCGGCAAACCGGCGCTGACCGCCTGCACCGCGCGCGGGCCGGTGAAGGTCGCCAGCCTGCCGTTCTCCGCCTACCTGTTGCTGTACCAGCCGGACTCGGAAATCGGCTGTCGCTTCCAGTTCGTCATCGCCACCCAACTGGCGCGCGATTTGCACGACCGCCACGATGCACTGCGCAATTTGCTGGTGCAGATCTATGGCGGCGCGGAAAAGCTGGGGACGTCGACGGGGTCGGCCAAGCCCCGGGGCGCGCTGGCCAGCCCCTATTCGGGGCCTTGACTAACGCCCCTTGACGAACGCCTATTCCAGGCGCGCCCGCGCCCGCGCCACTGAGGCCCGTACCTGATTCGGCGCGGTGCCGCCGAGATGGTCGCGGGCGGCAAGCGAGCCTTCCAGCGTCAGCACGGCATAGATGTCCGCTGCGATCAACGGCGAGAAGGCCCGGAGTTCCGTCAGGCTCAAATCGGCCAGATCGCAGCCTTTCTGTTCCGCCGCCCGCACCGCACGCGCCACCGCTTCGTGCGCCTCGCGGAAGGGCAGACCCTGCTTGACCAGGTAATCGGCCAGATCGGTCGCCGTGGCGAAGCCCTCCACCGCCGCCTGGCGCATGCGCGCGGCCTTCACGCTGACGTGGAACACGCGCTCGCCGGTTGTTTCATCGACGTGGCTGCCCATCATCTCGGCGAAGATCGCCAGCGTGTCGACCAGCGTGTCGACGGCGTCGAACAAGGGTTCCTTGTCTTCCTGGTTGTCCTTGTTGTAGGCCAGCGGCTGCCCCTTCATCAATGTCAGCAGCGCGATCAGATGGCCGTTCATGCGGCCGGTCTTGCCGCGCATGAGTTCGGGCACATCCGGATTTTTCTTCTGCGGCATGATGCTGGAGCCGGTGCAGAAGCGGTCGGCCAGATCGATGAAGCCGAAGCGCGGCGTCATCCAGATCACCAGCTCCTCTGCCATGCGCGAGAAGTGCGTCATCATCAACGCGCCGGCGGCGAGGAATTCAATCGCGAAATCGCGATCCGACACCGCGTCCAGCGAGTTCTCGCAGACCTCTTCGAAACCCAGTTCGCGCGCCACCATTTCGCGGTCGATCGGGAAACTGGTGCCGGCCAGTGCCGCCGCGCCCAGCGGCAGGCGATTGACGCGGCGGCGGCAGTCGAGCAGACGCTCATGGTCGCGCCGCAGCATTTCCTGCCAGGCCAGCATGTGATGGCCGAAGGTGACCGGCTGCGCCGCCTGCAGATGCGTGAAGCCGGGCATGACGGTATCGCTATGCTGTTCGGCCAGGTCGATCAATGCGCGGCGAGCCTGAATATTCAACGCCAGGATCCGGTCGATGGCATCGCGCAGCCACAGGCGCACATCGGTGGCGACCTGATCGTTGCGCGAGCGGCCGGTATGCAGGCGCTTGCCGGCGTCGCCGACCTTGCGCGTCAGCGCGCGCTCGATATTGAAATGGATATCCTCGTCATCCAGATTCCAGGTGAAACGCCCCGCCTCGAAGTCGGCCAGAATTTCGCCCAGGCCGCGCTGGATATCGGCCAGATCCTGCGCCGTCAGCACGCCGACCTGGTGCAACATGGCGGCATGCGCCAGCGAACCCTGAATGTCGAACGGCGCCAGGCGCCAATCGAACGGAATCGAGGCGGTATAGCGCTTGACGCGCTCGGAAACCGGCTCGGAAAAGCGGCCGGACCAGGCCGTGGCGGCGGGGGTAGGGACGGCGGGAGTATCGGCTTGGCTCATGGGGTGATAGCTTGCGGGCTGGGAGAATTCGTGAGACCGGGATTATGACAAAGGAGACTCAAATCGCTCTGCCGGATTTCCGCAATCTGGGCATTCTGTTGCGTGCCGTGCTGGGCTTGCAGGTGCTCGGGCTGCTTGCAGCGCTGGCGCATGCCACCGATCTGGCTGGCGCGCTGGTGCAGTTCTTTCACGATGCCACCTATATCGAGCCGCCATTACTCAGCACCATGCTGCTTCTGTTCCTGGCGGCGCCCTGGCTGGCGGCGCTGCCCAAGCGTGCGGCACAACTGGCCTGTGTCGCGGCAAGCCTGATCAGCGCGGCGTTCTGGCACTTCCTGTTGCAACGGGATTTCCCGGCTGCCGACAGCGCCAGTCTGCCGCGCACGCTGCTGCTTGCCGGTAGCGCCGCCGCGTTGATCCTGGTCTGGCTCGACTGGCGGGCGCGGCGTCTCTCGCCGGCCTTGGCTGAAGCGCGTCTGCAGGCGTTGCAGGCGCGCATCCGGCCGCATTTCCTGTTCAACAGCATCAACAGCGTGTTGTCGTTGATGCGTTCGAATCCGGCGCAGGCGGAAAACGCACTGGAAAACCTGGCCGAGCTGTACCGCGTACTGATGGCGGACAACCGTCAGCTTTCCCCGCTCGGCCGGGAAATGGAACTGGCCCGCGCCTATCTCGATCTCGAAAGCCTGCGTCTGGGCGAGCGTTTGCACGTGGATTGGCGGGCCGACAATGCACCGCCGCAGGCCTTGCTGCCTTCCCTGGTGCTGCAACCGCTGCTGGAAAACGCGGTCTGCCACGGCATCGAACCGCGCCCGGAAGGCGGCCGCATCGGCGTCGACATCTTCGCGCGCGATGGTCAGCTCAACGTCGTGGTGCGCAATCCTTGCCCAGCCGTAGCACCGGCGCGACCGGGCAACCGCATGGCGCTGTCCAATATTCGCGAACGACTGGCCCTGCACTTCGATGCCGAGGCGCGCCTGTCGGCGCATCGGGTCGGCGACGAGTTCGTCGTGCAGATGGTCATGCCGTTGAAGGAGGTGGCGGGTGTCGGTGCCGTCTGAGGTTACCCTGAAGGTCATCCTGGCCGACGACGAAGCGCTGGCACGGGCGCGTCTGGCCGATCTGCTGGCCGATCTGGCCGGCGAACTCAACGTCGAAGTCGTGGCCCAGGCCGGCAACGGCGAGATCGCGCTGGAGCGTGCCGCCGACACGCCGGCCGATGTGATCCTGCTCGATATCCAGATGCCCGGCATGACCGGCCTGGAAGCGGCGCGCCACATCGCCCGCCTGCCGCAGCCGCCGGCCATCGTTTTCGTCACCGCGTTCGATGAACACGCCGTACAGGCGTTCGAGCTGCGCGCCGTCGATTACCTGCTCAAGCCGGTGCGCCTGGCGCGGCTGCGTGAGGCGTTGGCGCGGATCAAACCGCTGGCCCTGGCGGATGCCGAGGCACTGGCGCCGCGCCGCACGCATTTCTCGTTGCTGGAGCGCGGCCGCATCTGGCGCGTGCCGGTCGCCGATGTGCTCTATCTGCGCGCCGAGTTGCGCTACGTCACCGCTCGCACAAGGGAGCGCGAATATTTGCTCGACGAGTCGTTGGTCAAACTGGAAGAAGAGTTCGGCGACGACTTCCTGCGCATTCATCGCAACTGCCTGATCGCCCGCCGCCATCTGGCCGGATTTCAGCGTCAGGCCGACGAAGGCGAGGGGCACTGGCTGGCCGTGCTGAAGGACAGTCCAGAGCGGTTACCGGTGTCGCGCCGACAGATGCATGTGGTGCGCGAGTTTGCGAAAAATGCGTGATCGGCACCAGTGGCGCTTAGTTCGGGGCGGGCAAGCCGCGTACCTTGGCGAGGCCCTTGTCGATGGCCTGATCGAGGTGATAGCCGTAGTAATCGATCGTGCCCAAACCGACTACCGGTTTAGCGAGCAGCTTGCCGGTGCTGTCGAACACCATCACGGTCGGCACCATGCGCACGCCGCTGTCGCCGGCGAAGCGCCGATGCGGCGTCTTGCCGCCCTGAAAATCCTTCAGTTCGAGATAGCTCGACGTTTCCACCTTACGCACCACCATCTTGGCCTGGTAATCGGCGTTGCGGCTCATCGGAATCAGGAATTCGTTCAACACGGTCTCGCAATAGGAGCAATGCGCACCGGAGAACATCACCACGACAACGCCCTTCATTTCCTTGGCAAGCGCGGCATCTTTCTGGAAGTCGCGCGCATAAGGCACGCCTTCCGGCACGGTTTCCTCGGCGAAAGCCGGGGCCTGGCCCCATGCTACAATCGCCAGCAGTAACGCAAATGCTTGTTTCATAGACGCTTTCCTCGAATTGACCGGGCCATTCTACTGAGTCGGATGCGCCCTCAGAATAGTCCAAACATGCCTGAAAAAATCATTATTGCGACCCGTGAAAGTCAGCTTGCCCTGTGGCAGGCCGAGCACGTCAAAGCCCGCCTCATGGCATTGCACCCCGGTCTGGAAGTCGAGTTGCTCGGCATGACCACGCAGGGCGACCAGATCCTCGACTCCCCGCTCTCGCGCATCGGCGGCAAGGGCCTGTTCGTCAAGGAACTCGAAGTCGCGATGGCGGAAGGCCGCGCCGATCTGGCCGTGCACTCGATCAAGGATGTGCCGATGGACTTGCCGGAAGGTTTCGAGATGGCCGCCATCCTCGAACGCGAAGACCCGCGCGATGCCTTCGTTTCCAACGTGTATCCGAGCCTGGAAGCGCTGCCGCCGAACGCCCGCGTCGGCACTTCCAGCCTGCGTCGCCAGGCGCAGATTCGCGCCCGTTTGCCGCATCTGCATGTCGACACCCTGCGCGGCAATGTCAACACCCGTTTGCGCAAGCTCGACGAAGGCCAGTACGCCGCCATCCTGCTGGCAGCGGCGGGGTTGAAGCGGCTCGGCTTCGAATCCCGCATCCGCGCCACCTTGCAGCCGGAGGAAAGCCTGCCGGCAGTCGGCCAGGGCGCCATCGGCATCGAGATTCGCAGCGGCCGGCCGGACCTGGCCGCCTTGCTGGCGCCGCTCAATCATCCGGGCACCGCCGCCTGCGTGCGTGCCGAACGCGCCATGAGCCGCGTCTTGCAAGGCGGTTGCCAGGCGCCCATCGGCGGCTATGCCGTGGTGCGCGATGACCGCATCTTCCTGCGCGCCTTCGTCGCCGATCTGGAAGGCATCCGTTTCTTCCGCGCCACAGCGGAAGGCGCGCTCGATGCGCCCGAAGCCGTCGGCCACGCCGCCGCGCAGGAATTGATCGAACAGGGCGCCGACAGGCTCATGGCGGAAATCATCCAGCGGGCGAAATGACGGATATCGGGCCGCTCGCTGGCATCGGTGTGCTGGTGACGCGCCCGGTCGAGCAGGCTGCCCGCATGATGGCGCAGTTGCAGGCGCTCGGCGCGCAGCCCTTTCTGTTTCCCGCACTGGCGATCTTGCCTACGGTGCAGCGTGAAGCGTTGGACGCGGTTCTGCGCCAGGTCGAGCGCTACGACCTGCACCTGTTTGTCAGTCCCACCGCCGTGCAGTTTGGACTCGCTGCGTTGCCGTATGACGCGGTCACGCACTTGCGCGCCGCGGCCATCGGCAAAGGCACCGCCGCCGCCTTGCGCGCAGCCGGTTGCACGCATGTCCTGGCGCCGGAAAGCGGCGCCGACAGCGAACATCTGCTGGCGCTGCCGGCATTCGCCGCGTTGACTGGGCGGCGTGTACTGATCTTTCGCGGCGAAGGCGGTCGCGAATTGATCGCCGACACGCTGCGTGCGCGTGGCGCCGAAGTCGATTACGCGGAATGCTATCGGCGCGCCTGTCCGCAGGCCGACCCGGCGCCGCTGTTGCAGGCGTTGGCGCAACAACGCATCCAAGCCATCACCGCGTTCAGTAGCGAGACGCTCGACAACCTGCTGGCATTGGCGGAGGCGAGCGGATCGGCCCGCGCGCTGCCGCTGTTCGTGCCGCACGCGCGCATCGCGCAGCATGCGCGGGCGCTGAATTTCACCCAGGCGATTGTCACTGCGCCGGGTGAAGACGGTGTCCTGGCCGGGCTTGTGGAATACTTCGGACATGACTGAAGACCTTGTTTCCCAGCGCAACGTGCAGCCTTTTCTGGCCTGGCTGGCATTGGCTGTGGCCGTGCTGGCCATGCTGGCGACACTGGGCTTCGCCTGGCAAAGCCACGACCGCGGCCAGCAACTGGAACTGCAACTGGCCCGCCGGATCGGCGATTTCGATGCGGCCAGCCGCGAGGCGCGCACCGCCGCCAAGGCCGCCAACGAGGCGCTGGTCGATCTGCAGACCCGTTTGCTGACGTTGGAAACCCGCGCCACCGAAACACAGAACCAGCAACTGGCGCTGACCGCGATGTACCAGGAACTGGCGCGCAGCCAGGACGAGCGCATTGCCGCAGATGTCGAACAAACCCTGCTGCTGGCGCAACAACAGCTGCAACTGGCCGGCAATGTGCGCGCGGCGCTGCTCGGCTTGGAGGCGGCCGATGCGCGTCTGGCCCAGCTCGGCAAGCCGCAGTTCGCCAGCCTGCGCGGCACCCTCGCAAAGGACATGGCGCGGCTCAAATTGCTGCCGGCCGCCGATATCGAAGGCATCAGCGCGCGCCTGGAAGGCCTGATCCAGAGTGTCGAGCGCCTGCAACCCGAATCGGATACCGAACCGCGCGCGCCGGCGCAGCGTTCGGCCGGTAACGGCAAGGGCGGGCTGGGCACCGTGGATACCCTGGCGAAGTTCTCGCAGGAAGCCTGGAGCGAATTCAAGGGGCTGGTCCGTATCCGCCGTCTCGATCACCCGGACCTGCCGTTGCTGACACCATCGCAGAATTATTTCCTGCGCCAGAACCTGAAATTGCGTCTGCTGGCGGCACGGCTGGCGCTGCTGCAACGAGACGAAAGCAGCTTCCGCGCCGATATCACCGCCGCGCGTGATTGGGCCAACCGCTATTTCAACCGCCAGGACGACGCCAGCAAGGCCTTCGTCGTCAGCCTGGAAGAACTGCTGCGCGTGCCGGTGGCGCTGAAGGATGCGCAGATTTCCGCCAGCCTGCAGGCGGTGCGTCTGGCACGCGGAGCGCATTGATGCGCGCGGCCCTGTGGTTGCTCACCCTGTTTGCGCTGGCCGTGGCGATCACCTTGGTCGCGCGGCTCGATCAGGGTTACGTCATCGTGGTGTACCCGCCCTGGCGCCTCGAACTATCGTTCATGCTGGCCCTGGTGCTGTTGAGCGGATTGGTCGCGCTGGCCTATGCCGTGCTGCGGCTGGCCGGCATTGCGCTGAATTTGTCCGGCGACCTGCGCGCCTGGCGCGAAAAGAAGCGTAAAAGTAAAGCCGACCAGGTTCTGCTCGATGCCTTGCGCGCCTACCTGGACGGCGATATGCCCAAAGCTGCGACGCTCGCCGGCCAGGCCGGCGAAAGCACGCTGGCGCCGGATCTGGTCGAGCGCTTGCGGCGGCCTGCACAGACGGGAAATTTGCCGACCACCCCGTAGGCTGGGCGCATCCTACGTCCCCTGAAAATCGTACGAGTCGGCGAAGAACGCATCTTCCGGCAGGCCGCGCGCCACGAAATCGCGCCGCGCCGCGTCGACCATCGCCGGCGCGCCGCAGGCGTAGACCTCATGGCCGGACAGATCGGCGAAATCCGCCAGCACCGCCTGATGCACATAACCGCTGCGGCCCGGCCAGTTGTCTTCGGCGCGCGGCGCCGCCAGCACCGGAATGAAGCTGAAATTCTTCTGGCCTTGCTGCCACTGGCTCGGCACCTCGGTCTGATACAGGTCGGCCAGGGTTTTTGCGCCCCAATAAAGCACGAACTCGCGTTGAATTTCGTGATGAAAGGCGTGATTCAACATGCTCTTGATCGGCGCAAAGCCGGTGCCGCCGGCGACGAAGATGACCGGTTTGTCCGACTCGCGCAGGAAGAAGCTGCCATAGGGGCCGGCGATGCGCAGGATGTCCTTCGGCTTCATCGTGCCGAACACATGCTCGGTAAACTGGCCGCCGGGTACGAGGCGGATGTGCAGTTCGATCAGGCTGTCTTCTTCCGGCGAATTGGCCAGCGAGAAGCTGCGCCGCTTGCCGTCCTTGAGCAGGAAGTCGAGGTATTGGCCGGGCAGGAATTGCAGACGCTCGTTCGACGGCAGTTTCAGCCATACGGCCATCACGTCGTCGGCCAGTTTTTCCATGCGCTCGACCCGGCAGGGCAGCGTCTTGATCGGAATGTCCTTCGCTGCGCCGACTTCCTTCACCTCGATGGTCAGGTCGCTCGTCGCCTTGGCGCAGCAGAACAGGGCGAGCCCTTTCAGCTTGTCTTCATGCGTCAGCGCGCTTTCCTGATGCACGCCGTAGTCCACCGAGCCGGACATCACCTTGCCTTTACAGGCGCCGCAGGCACCGTTGCGGCAGCCGTAGGGCAGGGCAAAGCCGGCATTGAGCGCCGCCGCCAGCAGGGTTTCACCGGGCTTGACGGTAAACTGATGGCCGCTGGGTTGAATGGTGACCTGGTACGTCATGAACGACTCCTCTCGAAACGATGCGAATCCTGATTATTGGCTGCGGCGATGTCGGACTGCGGGTTGCTCGCCTGCTCAACGGCCGCGCCAGAATTTATGCGCTGAGCCACTCTCCGCAACGCTTTGCCGAACTGCGCGCGGCCGGCGTCACGCCGCTTGCCGGCAACCTGGACGTGCGCAGCAGTCTGCACCGAATTGCCGGCCTGGCCGATGTCGTGCTGCATTTCGCGCCGCCGCCCGGAGACGGGGAAACCGATCCGCGTACCCGCTATTTGCTGGCTGCGCTGGCATGGCGCGCGAGTCTATCACGCGGGTTGTCCAGTAATCCCGGCGGGAAAAACCCCGCATTCCGGCTGCGGAAAGCGCTGGTCTATATCAGCACCAGCGGCGTCTACGGCGATTGCGGCGGCGCGGCGGTCGCCGAAACGCACCCGGCGAGGCCCAACAACGCGCGCGCCAAACGCCGCGCCGATGCCGAAGCACAGTTGCGCGCGAACGGCCGGCGCGGCTTGCGCGTCGGCATCCTGCGCGCGCCCGGCATTTATGCGCAGGACCGCATGCCGGCCGAGCGTGTGAAGAAGGCGCTGCCGGCCATCGTCGCGGCGGATGACGTGCACACCAACCATATCCACGCCGAAGACCTTGCCCGCCTGGCGCTGGCCGTGCTGTTTCGCGGCCGGCCGAACCGGCTGTACAACGCCGTCGACGACAGCGGCCTGAAGATGGGCGACTGGTTCGATGTCGTTGCCGACCACCTCGGCCTGCCGCGCCCGCCGCGCCTGCCGCGCGCGGAAGTCATTGCGGCGGTGACGCCGGCCATGCGCACCTTCCTGACCGAATCGCGCCGGCTGGATAATCGACGCGCCAAGACGGAATTGCGTTTCCGGCTCAAATATCCGACTGTGCGGGAGGGCTTGCGGCCCTGACCGAGGCTCGACTACCGCTCTCGCCGAGCGCAGCCAGCAGAACGAACGCATCTTCCTGGTCATCCGGAATATCACGGGCTAGCAGGCTGGTGAGAAACCCTCTATGAACCCCGGATTCCCAAGTGTCGGGAAA
>JASJPK010000054.1:0-10785 GCA_031426735.1 Hydrogenophilaceae bacterium
TTGATTTTATTGGTGGCCAGAGGCGGAATCGAACCGTCGACACGCGGATTTTCAATCCGCTGCTCTACCAACTGAGCTATCTGGCCACGTCTGAAGCCGGGAACCCGGCCGAAGAAGCCGCGCATTAAATAGTGAAACCTGCATTTCGTCAAGGCAGCGAGGCGGGGGTGCATCGGCTTCCGTTGTGCGATGTCAATTTCCGACAATTTCACTCGGGCTTGTCCGGCATGTGGCGGGCTGGCACACTAGCACTCCATCATTGAACGCTAATAGAGGATCTCCCATGAGCGGCCTGAACCCGACCTCCCCCATTCCAACCGAAATCAAGCTGCATCAGCAGTCCAGATTCATGGAAGTGGCTTTCAACGATGGCAGCCGTTTCAACCTGCCGTTCGAATACCTGCGTGTATTTTCGCCCTCGGCCGAGGTGCGCGGACATGGCCCCGGCCAGGAAGTGCTGCAGGTCGGTAAGAAGAATATCGACATCAAGAACGTCGAGCCGGTGGGTCAATATGCGGTTGTCCTGGTGTTTTCCGATGGACATGATTCCGGCATCTATTCCTGGGACTACCTGTACGATCTGGGCGCCAAACAGGAGTTCTACTGGAACAGCTATTTGCGCCGCATGGAAGAAGCCGGCGCCTCGCGCGAGCCCAAAACACTGGCGTGACACCCACGCTGCTTGACGAACTATCCCGCGCCATTTCCGGCGCGTCAGGCGAGATTTTTCGGATTTCAAGTCATGGCGGTGCGGCGGGGGGCTGCATCAATCGCGGTCTGAGCTTGTCTGGCGTGGATGGGCGCCGTTTCTTCGTCAAGCTCAACCAGGCCGCGCAACTCAGTATGTTCGAGGCGGAAGCGGCCGGCCTGGCCGAGTTGATCGGCGCTCAGGCGATCCGCGTTCCCCAGCCGTTGACATACGGCCTGGCCGGCGACGAGAGTTTTTTCGTCATGGAATGGCTGGAATTGAATCGTCGCGGCAGTGGCCGCCAACTCGGCGAACAGCTCGCCAGCTTGCATCGCAATACATGGCAGGCATTCGGCTGGTGGCGCGACAACACGATCGGCAGCACGCATCAGGCAAACAAGGAAACGGACGACTGGATCGAGTTCTACCGTGACCAGCGTTTGCGCCCGCAATTCGAACTTGCTGGCCGGAATGGCGCCGGAAAAGCATTGATCGACCGCGGCGAACAGCTGCTTGCCAGGCTGGAGTCATTTTTCCCCGGCTCCAGGCCGCAGCCCAGTCTGTTGCATGGCGACCTGTGGAGCGGAAACGTGGCTTATTGCGCGGGTATGCCGGTCATCTTCGACCCGGCGGTCTACTACGGCGACCGCGAGACGGATCTCGCCATGACCGAGTTGTTCGGCGGCTTTCCGGACGACTTCTATCGCGCCTACGACGCATCCTGGCCGCTCGATCCGGGTTACGCGTCACGAAAACGGCTCTACCAGCTTTACCACCTGCTCAACCACTTCAACCTTTTCGGTGGCGACTACGGCCGCCAGGCGCAAAACGTGATCGGCCAACTGCTGGCCGAAGTAGGCTGACAACGCCCGTTGTTCAACGTTTTTGTCGCAACCGTTTGCCTGTCCAGGGATTTCTGTGGATAATCCCGCGCTTTCCAGGTTCCGACCCAGGTAGCGCGATATGAAAGCAGGCATCCATCCCGAGTACAACGAAATTGCCGTAACTTGCAGTTGTGGCAATAGCTTCACCACCCGTTCCACGATGAACAAGGCGCTGCATGTCGAAGTTTGTGCGGCCTGCCATCCGTTCTATACGGGCAAGCAGAAAATCGTCGACACGGCTGGCCGCGTCGAGAAATTCCGCCAGAAATACGGCATCGCCAAGAAGTGATTTCTTGCTCGGCCGAAAAAGGCAGCCAGTGGCTGCCTTTTTTGTTTATGCGGCAATAGCATTGCCTGGTTTCTGTAGTTTTCCGTAGCCGCCGCTTCGAGATGAATCCGACGCCCCCCGCCAAACTCTTCTGGCTATTCCTGCTGCTGGTTTTCTGGGCTTTCTTCGGCCTGTTGGGGCGCGATGCCTGGAAAGCCGAAGAAGCGTTGGCGCTGGCGCCGATTCTGGACTGGCTCGACGGCCTCGCCTCGGCCTGGTCGACGCCGGCTCCGCTCTACACCCTGTTCGCCGGCGTTGCCGTCAAACTGCACCTTGCCGGCAACGAGATCCAGGACAGCGCACGTCTGGCCAGCGGCCTGTTCACCTGCATCGCCATCCTGTTCACGGGTTTGAGCGCCCGCGCCTTGTACGGTCCCGGTTTCGGCCCCGCTGCCGCGATTGCCTTGGTTGGCGGATTCGGCCTGATGTTGCGGGCACACGCGCTGCTGCCGGAAACCGCACTGCTGGCGGCCTGGTCCATCCTGCTTTATGGCGTGATGACGGCAACGACGCACGTCAACCGCGGCAGCCTGGCCATCGGCTTGGCGCTCGCCATGCTGACACTGGGCCTGCGCGGCCTGCCGGATCTGCTTGCCGGAGTCCTGATCGTCCTGTTGCCGCTGCTCACGCCCGCCGGACGCGAGCGGCGATATCGGCGCTCCATCGCGCGCGGCCTGTTGCTCGCGGCCGGCTTGATCGGGGTTGCGCTGGTTTATTTGCAGGTCTCGCACAATCTAAGCGGCTGGCTGCAATGGCATGGCCTCAACCGGTTCGGGCCCATCCGCATGCCGGCCAGCGCATTTGCCGAGCTGCCCTGGTTCGCCTGGCCGCTCTGGCCCTTGGCGCTGGGCGCGATCTGGCATGCGCACCGGCGTCTGGCGCGCACGCAGGAACTCCATATTCCCTTGCTTGCCACCGCCGTACTGCTTGCCGCCGCGCTGGTTCCGGCCTGGTCGCGCGATGGCGCCTTGTTGCCGGTGCTGTTGCCGCTCGCCGTGTTGTCCGCCTATGGCCTCGATAACCTGCGCCGTGGCGCCGCCCAGGCACTGTACTGGTTCGGTGTGCTGCTCTTCGGCTTTTTCGCCCTCGCTTTCTGGATCTATTTCGCCGCCATCGAATGGGGCTACCCGACCAAACTCGCGCTTCACCTCGCCCGGCTGACGCCCAGTTACCAGCCCGGCGCGGTCGAGACCACCGCCTATCTCCTGGCGGCCGCCGCCACACTGCTCTGGATCGTCGCGATTCCGCTGTTCCCGCGTGCGAAGAACCGGCCGATCCTGGTCTGGGCAACCGGCATGGTCCTGGTCTGGGTGTTGATCGCCGCGTTGTTCCGCCCCTGGATCGAAGCCGGCTGGGCTTACCGTCCGTTGATCGCCGATATGGCGCGCCAACTGCCTGCCGGCTCATGCTTGAACACGCAGGTCGACGCCGCCATGCAGACCATGCTGCGTCTGCACCTTAAAGCGCCGCAGCGAGCAACCTGCCGCTGGACCCTGCAACTGATCACGCCCAAATCCGACAAAGCCAGACTCTCGACAAAAACGACCGTGATTTGGGAAGGCTATCGGCCGCGTTTCAAATCCCAGATTTACCGGCTGGAACGACATGAACGCAATTAATCCCTCTTCCCGCGCCGAACCTCGCCCGGTCAGCGCCGTGGTCCTGGCCGGCGGTCTGGCGCGCCGTTTTCGCGGCGAGGACAAGGGCCTGATCGAACTGGCGCAGCGACCGCTTGCGGCCTGGACGGCTGAACGACTATCCGGTCATGCCGCCGAGGTGCTGATCAATGCCAACCGCAATCTCAGTCGTTATGCCGCGCTCGGCCATACCGTAGTGCCCGACTACCTGCCCGACCACCCCGGCCCGTTGGCTGGCCTGCTGACCGCCGCGCGCACGGCACAGCATGAATGGCTGCTCAGCGTACCTTGCGACGTGCCTTTTCTGCCGCTCGATCTGGTCATGCAGCTGCACGACCACGCCATCGCCAGCCAGGTCCGTCTGGCCCGCGCCGCCGACGAAACCGGCACCCATTTCGCCATCATGCTGGTGCATCGCGAACTGATTGCCGACCTGGAAAGCTATGTGCTCGAAGGCGGGCGCAAGGTGCAAGCCTGGCAGGCCAGACACGCCAGCGAAACGATCTACTTCGGCGACGATCCCTACGCCTTTCTCAACATCAACACGCCCGACGATCTCAGGAAAGCGGAGCGCATCGCCCACCGCTATGCACGCTGAAGCGACACCGGAGAAGCCATGAATCCCCTGCAACATGTTCTGATCGGTCTGATCCGGTTCTATCAACTGGTCCTGTCGCCATTCATGGGCAATCAATGCCGCTTCACGCCGACCTGCTCGCAATTCGCCCGCGAGGCGGTGGAAAAACACGGTGCGATCAAAGGCAGCTGGCTGGCGATTCGCCGCATTTCGCGTTGCCATCCCTGGCACCCGGGCGGTCACGATCCCGTGCCATGAAGGGTGGGTTGACGCGGCGTGCCGAGTCATTATAATTCCCGACAGATTTAGTCAACTTAGAGGTCGCAATGGACATCCAGAAACTCATCCACGAGCAAGTCACCAGCCATCCGGTCGTGCTGTACATGAAGGGCACACCGCAATTCCCGCAGTGCGGCTACTCCGCCAACACCGCCAACATTCTGCGCGCCTGCGGCGTGACCGATCTGTTCTCGGTCAACCTGCTGGTCGAACATGAAATTCGCGAAGGCATCAAGGAATACGCCAGCTGGCCCACCATTCCGCTGGTCTTCATCAACGGCCAGTTCATAGGCGGCGCCGACATCACGCGCGATCTGTATCAGTCCGGCGAACTGCAGAAAATGCTGGCTGCCGTCGTTCCCGCCTGATCACCCAAGTTTTCAGCCTTTAAAGCCGGCCGGTTTTTACCCGCCGGTTTTTTTTGCCCAGAAACACTACTAAAGTATTATCCCCGTCCTGCCGATAGCCAGCATGCTCGGGCTGGAAGGCCCATTCATCGGGGAATCGATTGAGCTCCAAGAAGTTCGCAGCATTGATCATCGTCGTTGCCATCCTGGTCGGCTTGACCGCCTGGTTTGCCGATCCGATCTGGCGTGTGGTGGCGGTCGCAGTGGTTGCAGTCGTGGTGCTGTGGCTGGGCGCGCACTTTGGCGTCTCGGCGACGGAAGTCGCATCGCAGCATGACATCGAAGCGCCCCTCTGCAACGAACTGGTCGGCTTGATGGACGATCTGGCACGCGCCGGAAGCACCCAGTTCCGCTCCGGCCATGCCGATCTCGAACGCGTCAAGGAACTGCTGAGTCACGCGATCAATGAGCTGGTCAGCCGCTTCAGCGAAATGAACGTGCACATCCAGGCGCAGCGCGATCTCGCGGTCTCCATCGTGAATGCGATGACTTCGCACGAGCATGGCCCGGATGGCGTCAGTTTTTCCGAGTTCGTCCTCAATACCTCCAAGACCATGGAGGCCTTTGTCGACAACACCGTCAACACCAGCAAAATCGCGATGAGTCTGGTGGAAACCATGGAAACCATCGACGTCGAAGTCAATGCCATTCTCGGCATCCTGGGCGAGATCGAGGCGATCGCCAAGCAGACCAATCTGCTCGCGCTGAATGCCGCCATCGAAGCGGCGCGGGCCGGTGAGGCCGGGCGCGGCTTTGCCGTGGTCGCCGATGAAGTCCGTGCCCTGTCGCAACGCACCAACCAGTTTTCGCAGCAGATCCGCGGCCACATGGACGGCGTCCACGGTTCACTCCTGGTCGCCCATGATTCGATTTACTCGGTTGCCTCGATGGACATGAACTTTGCGCTGCAATCGAAGCAACGCGTCCAGGGCACCATGGCGCGCATCGGCGAGATCAACCAGAACATGGCCGGTTCGGCGCAAAGCATCGACGAGCACGCCGGCCGCGTTTCCGTCGAAGTCAACGCCGCCGTCACCGCCCTGCAATTCCAGGATATGAGTAGCCAATTGATCGGCCATGCGCAAAGCAGCGTCGGCAACATCGAGGACCTGATCAAGCGCCTGTCCAGCATCCTTCGGCAAAACGCACACTTGAGCAGTGGACTCGACGAAGCACGCGCCGTGCTGCGTGCGCAAGCCCATCGACAACCCGAGCATGGCCATCCTGTGAAACAGGAAAGCATGAGTTCCGGGGACATAGAGTTGTTCTGAACAAGAAAGGAAGCAAAATGGGCAAAGTAGTACTGACCGTCGATGACTCCGCCTCCATCCGCCAGATGGTCGCATTCACCCTGAAAAGCGCCGGCTACGAAGTCGTCGAAGCGGTGGACGGGGAAGACGGCCTCAACAAGGCCAAGAGCAAAGTGGCCGATCTGGTCCTGACCGACCAGAACATGCCGAAGATGGATGGCCTGACCTTGATCAAATCGTTGCGCGGCCTGCCGGACTACCGCTCAAAACCCATTTTGATGCTGACCACCGAATCAAGCGACAGCATGAAAGCGGCCGGCAAGGCGGCGGGCGCGACCGGCTGGCTGGTGAAGCCGTTCGACCCGCAGAAGCTGCTGGAAGTCGTCAAGAAAGTCATCGGCTGAGCACTTACCGGGCCTGCATTCGCCCGACACCGCCCGTCACCCATTAGCCTGCGGGAAGCGCCATGAGCATCGACATGAGCCAGTTCTACCAGGTGTTCTTCGAGGAAACCTCGGAACATCTGGCGAGTATGGAAAACCTGCTCCTCAACCTCGATGTGGACGCCCCGTCGCTGGAAGATCTCAACGCCGTCTTCCGGGCGGCGCACTCCATCAAGGGCGGCAGCGGCACTTTCGGCTTTACCGACATGACCGGCGTCACGCATGTGCTGGAAAGCCTGCTGGACCGGTTGCGCAAGGAAGAACTGCCGCTGCGCGCGGAGATGGTGGATGCCTTCCTGGCGGCCGGCGACGTGTTGCGGGCGCAACTGGACCATCATCAGGGCGGGCCGGAAGCGGCTGCCGGCGAAATCGAAGCGGTGTGCGCCCGCCTCAATCAACTTGCATCGGGCGAAGCCGCTCCAGCCGCGCCGGCGTCTGCCGCGTCCGCCGCTCCGGCGCCTATCCCTGCACCCGCACCCGTCGCCAGCGCCCCGCTCCCGGCGCGCAAGATTCGCCTCGCATGCACGCTACCGCCGAACATCGCCGGTGTCGCCGAAGCGATCGACAACCTGCTCGACGCACTGCGCGATATTGCTGCGGTAGACGTAAAACAACGCCCGAGCCCAACCGATGCCCGCCTCGTCGTCGTCCTCACCACGCAAGCCGGCGATAGCGAGCTGAAAGACTCCCTGGCTTTTTACAGCGCGCCGGAGGGCATCTCGATCCAGCCCGAGCCGGCAGAAGAGGCCTACGGTTTTTTTGATGATTTGCCGAGCGAAGCGGCCAGCCCGACCGACGACAGCTACGGTTTCTTCGTCGACCTGCCGAGTGAACCGGTCTCCGTACCGGCTGCGGTAATAGAGGAAGACGACGGCTTCGGCCTGTTCGAGGACGCACCCGGCCGGCCCCCTGAGCAAGCGGAACCCCCGTTGGTCTTGCCCGGCGACAGCCCCGCCGCCATTGAAGGACCCGGTTACGGCATTTACGTCGACGCCCCCGGCGGTCTCGGCTTGTTCGATGACGCCCCCGGTGCCGAACATGCCATCAAATCCAGCGCGCCGGAGCCGTTTTCCGGCAAAGCGGCTGCCGCCATCGCCGCGGCAAAGGTGGCAGCTCCAACGCCAGGCGAAGGCCGCCGTTTGGCCGACAACCCGAGCATCGAAACCGCCAAAGGTGGCCGTCGCGACAACGACAAGACCGTCACCGCCGCCAATACCGATACCAGCATCCGGGTTGCCGTGGAAAAGGTCGACCAGCTGATCAATCTGGTCGGCGAACTGGTCATCACCCAGGCCATGCTGGCGGAAGCCGCCAGCAACCTCGACCCGGTGCTGGCCGAGCGTATCCTCGCCGGCATCGACCTGCTCTCCCGCAACACCCGCGACATGCAGGAATCGGTGATGTCCATCCGCATGTTGCCGATGAGCATGGTGTTCTCGCGTTTCCCCCGCGTCGTGCGCGATCTTGCCGGCAAGCTGAACAAGCAGGTCGAGATGAAGACCATCGGCGACAACACCGAACTGGACAAAGGTCTGATCGAGAAGATCACCGACCCGATGACCCATCTGGTGCGCAACAGTCTCGACCATGGCATCGAAACGCCGGAGAAACGCATCGCCGCCGGCAAGAACCCGAAAGGCACGCTGACCCTGAAGGCCAGCCACCAGGGCGGCAACGTCGTGATCGAAGTGATCGACGACGGCGGCGGCCTCAACCGCGCCCGCATCCTGGAAAAGGCCAAGGAAAAAGGCCTGCCCGTGAGCGACGGCATGTCCGACTACGAGGTCTGGCAACTCATCTTCGCGCCCGGCTTCTCCACCGCCGATGTGGTCACCGACGTATCCGGCCGCGGCGTCGGCATGGACGTGGTTAAACGCAACATCGAAGGCCTCGGCGGCCGCGTCGAACTGGAGTCCTCGCCCGGCTTCGGCACGCGTACCGTCATCCGCCTGCCGCTCACCCTCGCCATCCTCGACGGCATGTCGGTCGGCGTCGGCAGCGAAACCTTCATCGTGCCGATCACCACGGTGATCGAATCGCTGCAACCCAAGCTGGAAGACATCCGCACCATGGCCGGCGACAGCCGCATGGTGCATGTGCGCGGCGAATATCTGCCGTTCATCTCATTGGCCGAAGCGTTCGGCCTGGACGGCGTGGAAGACATCACCAAGGGTTTGCTGGTGGTGGTGGAAGCGGAAGAAGGCAAAGCTGCCCTGTTCGTCGACGAATTGCTCGGCCAGCAACAGGTCGTCATCAAGAGCCTGGAGGCCAACTACCGCAAAGTGCCCGGCATCTCGGGCGCCACCATCATGGGCGATGGGCGCGTCGCCATGATCGTCGACGTCTCCGCGGTCACCCGCATGGGACTGAGCAACGTCAAGCGGCGGCTGGCAGCCTGATCAACCGAGCGGGCGGGTCGCCCCGCCCCGAGAGGAGCTAAACATGGATTACCCCGAAACCAGCGGCATCGCCACTTCCGGCGAATACCTCACCTTTACCCTGGGCGCCGAGGAATACGGCATCGACATCCTCAAGGTGCAGGAAATACGCGGTTACGACGCCGTCACCAAAATCGCCAACGCGCCGCCGTTCATCAAGGGAGTCATCAATCTGCGCGGCGTCATCGTGCCCATCGTCGACCTGCGCATCAAATTCAACCTGGGCAGTTTCACTTACGACCAGTTCACCGTGGTGATCATCCTCAACATCGGCAAACGCGTCATGGGCATCGTCGTCGACGGCGTCTCGGATGTCATCCAGCTCAGTTCCGGCAACCTGCACGCCTCGCCCGAGTTCGGTTCCATCCTCGACACCCGCTACATCCTCGGCCTCGGCACGGTGGAAGATCGCATGATCATCGTGGTCGATATCGAAAGGCTGATGACCAGCCAGGAAATGTCCCTGGTCGAAGCGGTGGCGGTTTGAGCCTGACGCGCCGCGACCGGAAGGAAGACAACCTGGTAATCCTGTTAATGGGCGAAGCGACATGAACGCGTTGAAACTCAAGACCTCCTTCAGCATCTTGTTGGCCCTGTTCGCACTGGGTGTGATCGTGCTCGGCGCGGTCAACAACCTGTCCAACCGCAGTGTGGCGGTGAATGGGCCGATCTATCGCGGCATCGTGCAGGACAAGGATCTGATCGCGGACATCCTGCCGCCGCCGGGATTCGCGGTCGAAGCCTACCTGACCGCCGTGCAGATGCAGATGGTGGAAGGCGCCCAACGGCAAGCGCTCAGACAGCGTTTCGATAAAACCGGCGAGGAATTCATCCAACGCCATCAAGTCTGGCAGGACGCTCACATCGATGGCGCCATAAAGACTGAAATGAGCAAGGCGCGGGATATGGGGCAGGCGTTTTACGACAAGGCCGCCAACGCCTATTTTCCCGCCCTCGACGCCGGCGACAGCGCCGCCGCGCAACAGGCGCTGAAAGACCTGCAATCCCTTTTCGAGACCCACCGCGCCCACGTGGTCAAAGCCGTCGAGCTGTCCAATGCCGACCTGGCAACGCTGGAGAAAAACGCCGCCGCCAGCATTCGTTCCAACAACATCAGCCAGATTGCGATGATCCTGGCTGTGCTCGCCATCGTGCTGTTGCTGGGCGGCGGCGTGCTCCGCTCCGTACTGCGCCGCATCGGCGGCGAGCCGGCGCTGGCCACCCGCATTGCCCAGAACATCGCCGCAGGCCGCTTCGACAACGATATCCAGCTGGCGGACGGTGACGCGCAAAGCCTGCTGGCCCAGATGAAAAGCATGCAGCGACAACTCATCGACAGGCTCGAAGCCGAGCGGGTCGTCGCCAACGAGAACCTGCGCATCAAGATCGCGCTGGACTCGGTGGATGCCAACGTGATGATGGCCGACAACGAGCGTCGCATCATTTACGTGAACAAGGCGGTACAAGCCATGTTCAAGCAGGCCGAGGCCGATATCCGCACGCAGTTGCCGCAGTTCGATGCCGGCAAGCTCCTCGGCGCCAGTATCGACAGCTTCCACAAGATCCCTTCGCATCAGGCCGGCCTGCTGGCCAGGCTCACGTCCACGCACCGGAACACACTCAGCATCGGCGGCCGCAGCATGACGGTCACCGCCAATCCGGTGATCAATCCAGCCGGCGAGCGTATCGGTTCGGTCGTGCAATGGGGCGACCGCACCGCGGAAGTGGCGACCGAACAGGAAATCTCGCGCCTGGTCGCCGCCGCCGCCGCCGGCGATTTCTCGCAGCGCCTCGATCCGGCCGGCAAGGAAGGCTTCTTCCTGCAACTCGCCGAAGGCATCAACCGCCTGGTGG
>JASJPK010000055.1:0-57625 GCA_031426735.1 Hydrogenophilaceae bacterium
ATGCCTACCTGATGTACGGCTTCCCGACGCAGACCGTGCAGGACACCGTCGATGCGCTCGAATACGTGCGGCAACTGTTCGCGGCCGGCTGCATCCAGTCCGGCTTCTTCCATCGCTTCGTCTGCACCGTGCACTCGCCGGTCGGCTTGCACCCGGAGCAGTTCGGCGTGACGTTAAAACCTTTGCCAACGGTGTCGTTCGCGAAAAACGATGTCGGCTTCATCGACCCCACCAACGTCGACCACGACACGCTCGGCGTCGCGCTGAACAAGGCGCTGTACAACTACATGCACGGCATCGGACTGGACGACGATGTGCGGCAATGGTTCTCGACGCGGGTCCCTCGCACCCGCGTGCCGCGCCACTTCATCGAACGAGCGCTGAATGAACAACCCCATTTTCGAAGTGGATAGCTCGGCTGGACCCGCAGTTTCCGCAGGGGGCGTCTTGTGCTCAAATCCCGCCCTTCCGCCGCACCATTTCAGCGCGCATCCAGCGCTGCCGCATTTGTCTACCGCACCCGCATGAAAATCACCGTCAGCGAACTGATCGTCAGATACCTGGAGCGACTCGGCGTCGAAGTCATCTTCGGCATGCCCGGCGCCCACGTGCTGCCGATCTACGACCGGTTGCGCGACTCGACGGTGAAGAGCGTGCTGGTCAAGCACGAACAGGGCGCGGCGTTCATGGCCGGCGGGTATTCACGCGTGTCACACCGGATTTCCGCCTGCATCGCCACGGCCGGGCCGGGTGCGACCAATCTGGTCACCGGCATCGCCAACGCCTATGCCGAGCGACTGCCGGTGCTGATCATCACCGGCGAGACCTCCACCTACATTTTCGGCAAGGGCGGTTTGCAGGAAAGCTCCGGCGAGGGCGGCGCCATCGACCAGGGCGCGCTGTTCGCCAGCATCACCCGCTATCACAAGCTGATTGAACGTACCGATTACCTCGGCCAGGTGCTCAACCAGGCGACGCGGGCGCTGCTCGCGCGCGAACCGGGGCCGGTGCTGCTGAGCATTCCCTACAACGTGCAGAAAGAGCTGGTCGATGCGGATGTGCTCGATCATCTGCACCTGGACTTGCCGCGCCAGCAGCCGGAATGCGGCGCCATCCACGCCGAACCGCTGGCCGAACTGGTCGAGTTGATCCGGGCCGCGAAATATCCGGTCATCGTCGCCGGCTACGGCTGCATCAAGGCCGGTGCGCGCGGCGTCGTGGCGGGCTTGTCGGAGGCGCTGCACATCCCTGTGGCGTCCAGCCTGAAGGCCAAAGGCGTGGTCAGCGAAGGCAGCGAGTTGTCGCTCGGCTGCCTCGGCGTCACCTCGAACGGCCAGGCGTATCGCTACATCGTCGATCACGCCGATCTGGTCATCTTTCTCGGCGCCGGCTTCAACGAACGCACCAGCTACCTGTGGGACAGCAAATTGCTGGCCGGCAAGAAGGTGGCGCAGGTCGACCGCGACGCCGGGCAGCTGGGCAAGGTGTTCAAGGCGGATGTGGCGATCCATGGCGACATCCGCGAAGTGATGACGGAACTGCTGGCGGTGCTGGAGTCTGAAAACGCGGCGCGCGGCAATCTGGACAAACTGGACGGCCATCGCGAAAACGAAGCGCAACCGCTGGCGGAAGAAGCCAGCGCGCAACGCGCCAAATTCCGCCTGATGGAGATGTTCTTCGCCGGCCTGGCCAAACGCTTCCCGGAAGACGCGCTGATCTTCGACGACAACATCGTGTTCGCGCAGAGCTTCTTCGATGTCTCGCACGCCAACCACTATTTTCCGAACTCCGGCATCTCCTCGCTCGGCCACGCGATTCCGGCGGCTATCGGTGCGCGCTTTTTTACCCAAGCTCGCGCCAAGGACGCGCCCACCTTCGCCATCCTCGGCGACGGCGGTTTCCAGATGTGCTGCATGGAGATCATGACCGCGGTGAACTACGCCATCCCGCTCAACATCGTCGTGATCAACAACGCCACCATGGGCCTGATCCGCAAGAACCAGTTCCAGTTGTACGGCGAGCGCTATATCGACTGCGATTTCGTGAACCCGGATTTCAAACTGCTGGCGCAGTCGTTCGGCATCGCGCATCGCAGAATCGAAAACGAGGCCGATCTCGATGACCTGTTCGCGACCGCCGACCTGACCGGATCGATCAATCTGATCGAAATCCTGCTCGACAAGAATGCCTTCCCAACCTACCTGTCGGCACGCTGAGCTGACCGAACGGATCGCGGCGCAGCACGCCGCCATCGCCCGTTTCGAGGCGGCGTTGTGGGACGGCGGCTTCCACGAAAATCTGCTGGCCTCGTATCAATCCGCCTGGCGCCGGCTGGAAGCGCTGATCGAGGCGAGCGGCGAAGGCCAACGGCATCACTTCATCATCGCCATCCCGGTCGCCGAAAGCCCGATTCATCTGCGCGATTGCCTCGCCAGCCTGCTCGAACTCTGCCGCGCCTATGGCTACGGCGGCATGCGGGATGGCCGCTGGAACAAGGTCAGCGTGCTGCTGGCCGACGATTCGAGCGACGCCGATTGCATCGCACAGAACCGCGCCATCGCCGCCGAATTCGATGCCGCCGGGCTGAGTACCCAGTATTTCGGTCTGGATGAACAGCTCGCGCTGATGGACAGACTGGCCGCGCTCGACCTCGCGCCCGTTGTCGGCCGCCATGACCGCGACGCGTTCGGCCACAAGGGGCAGGCGATGATGCGCAACATCGCCTACCTGAAACTGGCCGCGATGCGGGCGGAGATGGCCGACCCGCGCGTGCTGTTCTACACCGTCGACGCCGATCAAGAATTCAAGGTCAAGGTCGCAACCGCGGACGGTGGCCGCGACGTTTGTGCGGTGAACTTTCTCTATCACCTGGATGAGATTTTCAGCCGCAGCGAAACCCAGGTGCTGACCGGCAAGGTAGTCGGCGACCCGCCGGTATCGCCCGCCGTGATGGCCGGCAATTTCCTCGAAGACGTGATCGGCTTCCTGAGTGAAATGGCCGCCGTCGCGCCGGGCCAGGCGTATCGACAGCCGGGCGTCGGGGGAAGCGGCGATGCCGCCTATCACGACATGGCCGACCTGTTCGGCTTCAAGCCGGCTGACGCGGCGTATCGCTATCGTTGTCCCTTGCCCGGTGAACCCGACAACGTCGCCTGCTTCGCCGATTTCTCGACCCGGCTGAACCGCTTCTTCCACGGCGAGCATCCCACCCGCGTCACCTGGTTCACGCCTGCCGATGCGATGCGAAGCGTGCAGCCGGCGCGCACCGTCTACACCGGCAACTACGTGTTCCGGCCCGAGGCACTGGGCTGGTTCATCCCATACGCCTCGCTGCGGCTGCGCATGTCCGGCCCGACCATGGGCCGTTTGCTGCAAGCCGAAATGGGCGACCGCTTCGTCTCCGCCAACGTGCCGATGCTGCACAAGCGCACGCTGGAAACGACCGGCCAATCCGAATTCCGCCCCGGCGTGCTGGATCGATCGGCCAGCATCGACCTGTGCGGCGAATTCGAACGCCAGTTCCATGGCGACGTCATGCTGTTTTCCATGCAGAAATTGACCGCGCTGGGCTACCCCGGCCGCGTGCTGGCGGAAGCCGAGGTGGACGCCACGCTGGCCGCCATGCAAAGCGAAATGCGCGAAAAATACCGCGTCAAACAACACGAGATTCTTGACCGCCTGGCACGGCTGCAAGCCCTGCTGCACGACGTTGCGCAGTGGTGGAAGCTAACCCCCGACCTGGCCGATGCCGTCGCCAACTTCGCCTCCTTCGCCGGCAACATCGAACACAACTTCGGCGCCGACTCGCCGTGTTACACCCGCATCGACGACCCGGCGCGGCGCGACGACTGGCGCGCCCGCCAACTCGCCGCCATCATGGGTTTCCACGCCAATCGCCAGGTGTGGACGCAAGCACTGGCAATCCTGCAGGCCGGCTGAGCCCGTAGGAGCGCCTTCCAAGGCGCGATAACTCCACACGGAATCATTACCGGCGACGCCAAACGCTCGTAGGAGCGCCTTCCAAGGCGCGATCCAGATGGCGCCACGCTTGCACCCTGCATTAATCTGCCCTCCCTCGCCGGCACGATCGAAAGGACTTCAACATGACCCAAGCAAACGACATTCAGGACATCCTTGCTTACTGGTACTCGCCGCGCATCAGCCAGCGCTGGTTTGCCTCGACGCCGGCCCTGGACGATGAGATTCGGGCGCGCTACGAAGGACTCTGGCAGCGTGCCGCGGCGGGCGAACTGGACGATTGGGCGGCGACGCCGGAAGGTGCGCTGGCCCTCGCCATCGTGCTGGATCAGTTGCCGCTCAACATGTTCCGCGGCAAGCCCGAAGCATTCGCCAGCGAACAAAAAGCCGTTGAAGTCGCCCGCGCCGCCGTCGCGCGCGGCGACGATCAACGCCTGCCGCGCGACCGGATAATGTTCCTCTACATGCCGCTGATGCACAGCGAAAACCTGGCCGACCAGGACCAGTCCGTCGCCCTGTTCCAGCGCGCCGGCCTCGCCGACAACCTGCGCTTCGCCGAACACCATCGCGGCCTCATCCGCCGCTTCGGCCGTTTCCCGCACCGCAATGCCATCCTCGGCCGCGCCAGCACGCCGGAGGAAATCGCCTACCTCGGCTCGCCGGAGGCGTTCAAGGGCTGAAAAGAAACCGTACTCGGACCATGTTTTTTCAAGGACATCCTGAAGTAGATCAATAATCCTGGAATGCGCAGTTGACCGCTTTTCAAGCGCCACCAACTTGAAGCGTTCATCTTTCGCGGTCCTTTCAGGAGAATTGACATGAAAAGCCTGGCCAGCCAACTTGGTTTCGCGCTGTTCCTGCTTTTCATCGGTGCCGCCCGCACGCAGGCGACGGAGGCATGGCAGGAGGACAGCCCCTATGTCTCCGCGATGCCCAGCCATGAAATTGTCGAGGCGGCTGACAAGGAGTTCGATGCGGTCCGGTTTTGCCCGGGCAGGAAGACCGAATCCGTGGAAGGCAGGGTCTGGAGCAAGCTGTATCAGCTCAAGCCTGGCGCGAAGCAGCCCAGTGAACTGCAGATCATGCGCAATTACGCCAACGCCGTGAAAGAACTCGGCGGTACCGTACTGTTCGAAGGTGCCCCCGACGCGGCCTGCAAGAAGGAAGTCTGCGGCAAGGTGCTGACCGGGAAAGTCATCAAGGCCAACAAGGAAATCTGGATCGAAGCGGCGCCGTGCAACGACGGCCTCGATTACTGGCTGACCGTGGTCGAAAAGGAGGTCATGCGCCAGGAGGTCACCGTCGAGGGCGGCAAGCCGGTCAAGGCCAGGGCGCCCGTCATGCACGCGCGTGACAATCCGCCGCGGAACAGCACAGGGCTGCCAACCTGGCCGCGCGAATTTTCCATGGGCCTGGGCGAGCACGTTTCCTACGGTATTCCGGTGACGCAGGCGGGTGCGGTCAGCCTGCGCGCCAACTGGAAAGGCGTGCCCCTGTCGCTGGTGCTGCGCGACCAGCAGGGCAAGGAATTGGCCAGGATCGACGCCGCACCGGGTCCAACCGCTGCTTTGAATTACCAGGCCACCGTGGCCGATATCCGGCGCGGACCGATCTGGACGGCAACCCTCGACACGCCGCAAGGAACGAGCAAGCCGGGCGCCATGAAGCAGGCTGCCGGGCCGCTGCCGCCTCTACTGCCGGTGGCCGCCGGTTCGTTCACGGCCAGTTATCCGCTGGTTGACGAAGCCACCGTTGAAGCGTCGTTGCCGCAACTAAAAAGACAGCATGCCGACCACTTCGCCACGCTGGTCGACACCCGCAAAATTGGGCAACCACCCACTGCGATCGGCCCCGAGGCAGACCGGCAGAAGAAGGTGGAGGCCCTCGATCAGGCCCTCCGCACGAAGTGGTCGGCCGCCTCCGGCAATGGCATTGCCAAACCCGGCGTGGGCTACGCCAAAGTCGACACGACGCCGACGATACTTTCGATCAGTCCGGCCAACGGCAGCCCGTCAGATCTGGTCAGCATCGAGTCGCTTTTCGTCCCGCCCAGCTATGCCGGCGTAGAGGCTGAATTCAGATTCGGCAACCAGATGGTCCGTGCCAACCAGGATGGCAATCCGGTCGCCAACCCCGCCAACAATGTCACGACCTTCAAGTTCCGCGTACCGAAAGCGCCGCTCGCGCTGAGCGACACCATGCAGGTCAACGTGAATCTGATCACGCTGAACGTGGCACCGCAGATCAGGACCCAGAGCGTTCCGTTTCAGTTTGATCCTTATCCGGCGCCGGCCATTACGTCGGTGATACCGGACAAGCCCACGTCCCGCAGCCTGATCTACATCAATGGCGCCCGCTTCCAGCCGGACGATAAGGTCATCCTCATGCGGCCCGGGCAAGCCGAGGCGCCGTTCACTGACATCGCCGTCCCGCATGCCGCGCAGATACGCGCCCGCATTCCCGATTACGCCGCCAGCGAGGCGATCGGCGCACATGTGGTGGTGGTCAACCGGACCGGCAAACGCAGCGCCTATCCGATCACGCTGCAAGCCAATCAGAGCTTCGCCGCGGGTCTCGATCGCGCTCAGGGCGAACCGGGCGAGCCGTTGCTGATTACCGGCAAGCTGCTGAAAAACGCCAAGGTGACACTCGCCGCGCGGCCGCGTGACCAGCAGACGGCGGGTGCCACCTATATCGCGGAGAGCCCCTACTACGGCGACCGGCGCAACATCGGTCTGGCGGTCGAGCAAACCGGCGACGAGGCGCTGCTGGTCCGCCTGCCCCCCACGCTGGATGGATTTTCCGGGCCCATGCTGGTCGACATCACGATCAGCGGCAGCGGCAAGCCGGTGACGCTCCCGTTCACACTGAAGCCGCTCTATGGGCGAATCTATTTCCGTGTCGGCAGCATCGACGATCAATTCGACCGCCAGGAGGCCGATGACGTCTGGGTCAATATCACCCGCGATCCGAACTACAAGAACTCCAATGCATGGCTCAGTGCCAAGCATTCGGCCGGTTTCTTCATCGGCCATCGCGGTGACGATACCTTCACTTCGAACGACATGCAGGTGACGACCGAATACAACTGGTCCTTCGATCGGGCCGAAGTCACCAGTTTTGCGCAGGACGCTTCTTCCCACATGACGCATGCCGGGCTGACCGCGGACAACAGGCCGACGGTCTCGGTCCACTGGTATGCCGACGCTTCATGGAACTTCGTCATGTACTTCCCGGCGATCATTCTGCGTGGGCCGAAGGGGGTGCCCTATGCAAAACAAATCGGCACTTCGCAGCGGTATATCGCGGGTCCGCTGCAGTACCTGGAATCGAAATGAAGCGCTTCGATCGCCATCCCAACCCCGTTGTTTGAGGAAACCCAGATGAAACACGCCACCGCACTGTTTGTCCTTGTCCTGACCAGTCTAGCCTACAGCGGCAGCCACGCATTGGCGGCCGAGGAATGGCAAAAAGACAGTCCCTATTTTTCTCCAATGCCCAGCCACGAGATTGTCGAAGCGGCCGACAAGGAGTTCGATGCGATCAAATTCTGTCCAGGCAAAAAGACCGAGACGATCGAGGGCAAGGTCTGGAGCAAGCTGTATCAGCTCAAGGAAGGCGCCAAGCAGCCGAGCGAGTTGCAGATCACCCGCAACTACGCCAATGCGGTGAAAAGTCTGGGCGGCACGGTACTCTTCGAAGGCGCACCGGACGCCGCCTGCAACAAGGACATCTGCGGCAAGGTGCTGACCGGCAAGGTCATCAAGGGGAACAAGGAAATCTGGATCGAAGCGGCACCATGCAACGACGGCCTAGATTACTGGCTGACCGTGGTCGAGAAAGAAGGCATGCGCCAGGATGTCACGGCCAATGCCGATGATCTGTTCAAAGCAATCAGCAGCCAGGGCCACGTTGCCCTGTACATCAATTTCGATACCGCGAAAGCGAACATCCGGCCCGATTCGAACCCGATACTCGACGAAGTCGCGAAAATGCTGCAAGCCAATCCGACGCTGAAACTCATCGTCGAAGGCCATACCGACAACGTTGGCGAGCCCAAGAAGAACAAAACCCTGTCGATGGATCGCGCCCGCGCCGTGGTAGCCGCGCTGGCTGGTCGGAGCATCGGTGTCGAGCGAATGACGCCGCAGGGCTTCGGCAAGGACAAGCCGGTAGCCGAAAACAGCAACGAAAAAGGCCGCGCCGCGAATCGCCGCGTCGAGCTGGTCAAGCGGTAGGCGCGGGTAACGGGCGGCTGGATCAAAGAACCGTCGCGGTCGCCCGCCTGTCCGTCGACCGCACGACAACGTCATTCTCGGCCGCGACAGCACGCCGGAGGAATCGCCTATCTCGGCTCGCCGGAGGCGTTCAAGGGGTGAAGGAGTCGGCCATGTTTTTTTGGCAACGTGGTGCCGTTCACCCAAGGGCGCGCATCAACACAACCACAAGGATCAACGAGTGTCCGCAATGGCAGAACTTGAATGTTCGTCATAGGCGCTCATCAGGCAGGAATTCGGCCACTGCCGCTATTCACCGATTCCATAAAGCTGTCATTCACGAACGACAGCTTCCACCTACTGCGAATTTCGGCTTCCGACCCGGAAGCGACACCCCGGTCTTCAGCACCTTATCCGTCAGCTACCTGATGTTGAGCAGCCATTCGCCGGTATCCTCTGTCAACTGAACCCGAGATGCGGGATCCGACCAGAAAGACGAGGCCAGATCCACGTTGGAGATGAATGTGGGCTTGTCCCGATTATTTCGCAGCTCTGTGTCGCTACACCGGCCAACTCACATCCAGCACGCGAACGAAGATGCGTTGCCGTTCCAGCGGGTCGAGTTGAGCTTCCAGGCGGGTTTTCAATTCTTCAGGTGAGCGCGGCTTTTTGCCGCCATCGATGGCGCGCGGCATGCCCATTTCGCCGAACCAGAGCACCAGATAGATGCCGTAGTCGTCGAAGGCGTATTGCCCGATCAACTGGTCGCGTAGCGCGCTCCACAATGAGACGTTGCTGTCGCGCTTGATTTCGATTGGGAGGCTGAATCGGGTTTGATATGACAACCGAAGATCGGCGCGCTTGTCGTTAGCGTAGTCGCCTTCCGGCTGACTATCGATGCCCAGCGGATCAAGGCGTGCGCGCAGGCGGGTAAGCAAGGTGTCGCGGCACAGGTTTTCTTCCCGCTGGCCGGTTCGCTGTTTGTTCTCGACATTCCAGAACGCGCGAAACCCATCGTCGTTTTCCTGGCGAATGTCCCGGGCAATGTCGTCCAGCACATCGAGAGCCAGCGCGGCGAGGTCGGCAATACTGGCTGGCGCCTGGTTGGCGAGTACCCGCGCCACTTCCAAAGGTGACAGGAAGCGAAATTCGTTTTCCCGCCGGCGTTGCTTCAATTCATGGCGCGTGGCTTCCAGCAGGTGTTTCAGCTTGTTGAGCGCGGGCAAACCCAGCAAACGGTCTATTTCCTGCTCCGCCTCGGGCGTTGCCAGCGCACTCAGGCGAATGATCAGGCTACGGACTTGGTCGCCACGCCGCATGGCTTCGGTCACCATTCCGCCTCCTTGTGGCCATTCGACTTCCGCATGCGGCGTTATGCGTTCGATCAGCTTGCCAAGGGTTCCGGCGGAAAACGCGTAGTCCTGATCGATGCGGCCCAAATGGTCGCCCAGAAACCCGGACAAATAATTTGCGCGAGATTCGGATTTCCAGACATATCGCCATAGCTCGGTCTCGTATTGCTGAGGATTGAGCAAGGAAGCTGTGGCCAGCCAATAGACCTTCTGGGCGGCGTCCATGCCTTTCATTGAAAGCTTCCGCTCGATCAGTGCGGGAAGCTGTTCTGGCGCATGGCGCAATGCGCCCATGAGCAGATTTTCCAGATGATGCAATTGCCCGCTACGCGCCCGGACCGGGAAGGTTTCCAGCAGACGTGGGGCAGCTAAGGTCGCTACCGCTCGGTAGTCTGGGTCTCGCTCCAGCGGATAGAGACCATTGGCGTGATCATTGCCGGCCTTCAGCGTGGCGCTTGCATAGTTGAACAAGACTTCGGCCACCAGTTCGGGGCGTTGCCGCACAAGATAAAGGAACCAATCCGGTGTGCTTCCGGTGCCATCCGTCAGGCGGAAGGCGACCATGCGGCGCAGGGTTTCTTCAGGAAGCGCATCGACTTCTTTCGCGCCATCCCGCCAGCGCAATTCCATGCCCACCAGTGAGGGGCGACGGATGAAATGTTCCCGTTGCTTGATCGCAAGATCGACGATCTCATCCACCGTCGGCAGATCGTCGCGCAGGGGACAACGGCGGAAGCCGGCTTCTGCCATCGCCAATATTTCTTGGCCGTTCTCGCAATAACTTTCGAAGCGTTCGGCGGGGGTGGCTCCGTGCGTATCGGTATACAAATCCATCCATACACCGGCGAGCTGGTGCATCAGATCGACGCGGGCCGTGCCGGACTGGATTTGCGGCGAAAGACGTTGTAAATCTATGGCTCGATTGCGTTTGGCTTCACCTCTAGCCTGCAAACTGTTTCTCTTGGCGGCGATACGTTCAAGATGCCGTTCTGGAATCAGCCAGACCAGCCTGGAATCAAGCCAGCTCTTGCGTTCGGGATGGGCGCTTGCCCAGTCTTCCAGTTTTTCCAACGTAAGTCCGGCATCACCGCGCTGGTTCATGAGGGCATTGAGCGCTTCCTCCAGATGAACCTGAGCAATCCCATCATCAGCTGCCACGTCCACTTGTTCGAGGTGCCACAGGCCAAGGTCTTCTGGTTGTGGCGCGTGATGTAAACGGTTCGACTGGTTGGCGATGCAGATGATTGGGTGCTCGTGGCCTTTGCAGTGTTCAAAACAGCGTGTTAACTGGCCTTTGTAGCGATCTGGACGAGAGCCAAGCCAGTCGGAAATGGCTACTTGCGAAGCTTCATCACGTCGGATTTCTCCGTACTCGTCGGCACCGATCCCTAGCCAGGAATACAGGCGCTCATCGGTGATCAGGTCACCCAAAGTGGTGACGCCGCGCGCCAATAGTTTGTCCGCCATTTCGTTAAGCGAACGTTCATAAGACGCATGTGACTGGACTTCCACACGGCCAACCAAACCATCCAGAAGAGTTGGCAAATGCTCATCAGGTGCAAGTTGGGCCAATTCGTGCGTCCAGAACCAGTGATAAGCGCCCACCAAGCAGGGGTCTTTCAGGAAGTGCAGGTAGTCAAGCAAGGCTTCAGGCCCGATGTGTTGCGGGTAGAGATGCTGAAGCAGTCTCCCAGCCTGTTCGTCGCTGTCATCGACAACACGTCCAGCGCTGATGTCGTTGAGCAAGACCAACGCCATTTGCGGCGTTGCGATCGATTTCAGCCAGATATCCAACGCGTCATGCCTTAATCGTGGCCAGAGGCTGGAATTGCGAACAATGTCCGGCAATGCCGCCCCAAGCGCTGGTGGCAACGTGTTCCCCGCAGCAAGGATATCCAGCACACAACTTAGAAACGCTTGACTGGCTTCATCGTGGTCTGGGTTTTGCAAAGCAGTCAAAAAGTCTTCAAGCAATTCCGGTCCCGCCAGTCCTCCGAAGGGATGCGTGTTCCTCACCCCCCATCGAAACCCGTGGTACTGCTCGGCTTCATTGCGAAGGCCCGCGAGTAGCGCACGTTTGTCCTGAGTCGACATCGGCTTGGCATCGCCATAGATCACCACAGTCAACGGGTCCGCCTCGATCAGTCGCGTCCGGGCCTTCTGGCTGTGCAGGGCGAGCCAGGCGAACAGGCCGCGCAAGCCGGCAACTGTGCGGCCATCCTGCCCCAGCAGCAGATTCAATATTCGTCCCAGCGGCAGGCCAGCGCTGTCGATTTGCCGCGCCAGCCAGAGCGCGGCGAGGTATTCGGCCACGCTACGGTGGCTGGGCACGAAGCGTTCTTCACCTTCCGGACGAAACAGCTTGCTGCCTACAGCTTGGGCAGCGGCCTCCTGATCCGGTGGCGCGCAGCCATCGAGCGGGATGAAACGCGCGTCGGCACGGTCCGGATCAAGCGCGATCCCGGTCTGGTCGGACAGGAGCAGCACGGCGCAGAGTTGCCCGGCGGCATCAAGCCGGCTTGCCACGGAATGGGGTCGAGTGCGGGTCTTGTCGCGATGCCGTTTGTTGGACTCATCGGCCAGTTTTTCGCAGGCCAGTCGGAAGGTTGCTTCGCGAGTTTCCGGCCATTGGATCGTCGAACCATCTTCACTCCGGGTCGCTTGTGCCAGCAGGCCTAAGGTCTGCGGATTGTCGAGCAGACCCTGTACGCCAAGCTGCTCCGTTTTTTCGACGAAGGCATGCGGGTCCGCCACGTCATGGTTGTCGCGCAACAGGGTGAGGATGTCTTCCGCGCTGAGTGGTTCGAGCTGCAACACCGCGATCCGGCCATCGACTGATGCCGACTTGAGGTCTTCGGTATCGGTGCTGCCGTACCAGTCGGCGGCGCGGCAAGCGATGCGGAACGGTGGGTAGTCCAATCGCTTGAGTTGGTTTCGTGCTCGACGCAGCGCGCTATCGTTCCCCGAACCAGCGCGTATCTCGTCCAGGCCATCGAGGAACAGGGTCTTGCCTCGCCAATCTTCGTCCAGATCGGTGTCGATGAAATCGGCAATGCGTAGGTACTTGCCACCCGTAGCAGCGGCTTCCGCCTCGAATGACGTGCTCTTCCCGGCGCCCGGTTCTGCCAGCAGCACCCAGGCGGGAAGCTCACGGAAGGTATGCAGGTCTTCCGGCTTAGGCTCGGTCAGGCTCATGCCAGGATCTTCTACCTGGCGAGCACGGCGTGGGACCCGGGTCATCGATTCACTCCAGCCAGTCCCCGGCCGGGCGGGCGAGAAATTCGGTCAACGGTATACCACCCTCGCCGACGATCAGCGCGCGCGCGGCAGTGTAATTTCCGGTAAACGCTGCCAGACCTTTCGGCTTGGCGAATCCCGTGCCGCTCTTGACCTCGATGGCAGCCAGTTTCCGCCCATTGCTCAGGACGAAATCCACTTCATCCGGGCTTTCCCGCCAGTACTGCACTTGGCAATCGTCGTTTGCGCTGTTGCACAGATGGGCGCCGATGGCGCTCTCCACCAGCCGGCCCCAGTAGCTCCGATCGTTGCGTGCTTCGGTGAAGGTGTAGCCACCCAACGCGGAGATCAGCGCCGTATTGAGCGCGTTGAGTTTTGGAATGGAAGCGCGCTGCCGGTGTTTCTGGCCGGCGTATTTGGAGAGCCCGGTGAGCAAGCCGGCCTGCGAGAGCAATTCGAGGTAATGCGCCAGGGTCACAGTGTTGCCTTTGTCCTGCAACTGTCCTAGCAGCTTGGTGTAGGAAATGATTTGCCCGGAATAGGCGCAACCCAGTTCGAACAAGGTCTTCAGCAGGGCGGGCTTATCCACCCGCGTCATTTCCAGGATGTCCCTCTGGATGATCGGATGAATCAGCGCGCTGCGCACATATTCGCGCCAGCGGCGCTCATCATGAATCCGTCCCGCGCTGCCGGGATAGCCGCCAAAGTAGATGAACTCATCGAAGGAGTAATCGAAGGCTTCCTGCATTTCGGGATATGACCAATGCGTCATGCGTATCGGTTCATAGCGCCCGGCCAGGCTTTCCGTCAGCCCTTTCTGCATCAGCCAGGGCGAGGAGCCCAGCAGGATGACATGCAGGTTGAGACCTTCGGCGCGGTCCGCATCCCACAAGCCTTTAACCACCTCGGACCAACGCGGGATTTTCTGGATTTCGTCGATGGCCAGGATATAGGACTGACCTTCCGGCAGCGCCTTGGCTCTAGAGCGCGCTTGCGTCCACTGCCGCACCAACCACTCGGCGGTGGGGATTGCGCCTGGGATTGGTAGCGCTGCCGATATTGCGGTGCTGGCACTGAACGGGTCGGCTACCTCGGCAAGCGGTTGATCCACCGCTGCGAAAGTGGCTGGCCGCCCGGCAAGGACTTGGCGCACCAAGGTGCTCTTGCCGACCTGACGTGGGCCGGCGACGACGATCATGAAGGTCGGCGGTTCGTTCAGGCGAGTTCGTAATATCAGTGCATGGTGGCGCTCGAATGGCATGTGTTTCTTTTAGTGAGTAAATTTACTCATAAATGTAAATTTGCATGCAGACAATGACAAGTCCTTTCTTAAGAAACCATTGTGAAGATCTGTGCCACTAATAGGAGGCATATATTCAGATTCCTTGAGGCCCACTGAGGCCGAAGTTGGCCGCTGGGCTCTTGCCTCCAGATGTCTCTTGGTAGATAGGTAGCTGACGTTCAGCAGGCTGCATTTCACGTTGCGTCAGCGTCTCTTGATGGCCTGGAACTGCTCTTGGTAAGGGCATCCGTTAAGCTGCCGTTGGAGAAAATTCCAAGCACGTCCGCCAACGTCGGCAATGGCCGACCATGAGACGGTCAGGCTCAACTGCGATAGCAACCACTTCGCCCCAAGTTATCGCCTGCGATCCGCCAACGGAATCTGAGACCAGTTTCACACCATCTCAAACGGGCTGATTTTGATATGGGCTGCTTTTTTGAGGTGAAATACGCGGCCAGCCCCCGTTCAGAATTTCCGAGGTCGTTGAAGTGCATTCCCTCCGCCACTGGCTGCATCGCCGCCGCTATCCGCTCCGCTACGCCCAGCTCGATCAATTGCTGCGCAATCAGGCGTTGAGCCGGGAACAACTGTTGCGCAAGCAGCAGGCGGATTTCGCCGAGATGGTGGCTTTTGCCGCCGCCAACGTGCCGTATTACGCGGAGACGCTGGCGGGGCGGCAGCTCGGCGATCTGCCGATTCTGGACAAGGACGCGGTGCGCGAGCGGTTGGACGATTTGCTGGCGCGCGACGCGGATCGCGCGCTGGCCAGGATCGGGCATACCGGCGGTTCGACCGGCAAGCCGCTGGCGTTCTGGTATGACGCGGAGAAGCATGAGTTGATGCGGGCCGGGATGATGCGCGGTTTCATGATGTCGGGCTGGCGGCCGGGGCAGAAGGTGCTGAATTTCTGGGGCGCGCGGCAGGATGTGGCGGCGGGCGGGGTGTTCGGTTCCCACTGGTCGGATTTGATCGCTGCCGAGAAGACCATCGGCGCGACCGAGTTCAGCGAGGCGAAGCTGCAGGCGTGGGCGCGCTGCGTGCAGGACTATCGGCCGGTTCTGCTCTACGGCTATGCCTCGGCGATGAGCGAACTGGCGCGCTTCGTCATCGCCGGCAAGATGGCCATGCCGCGCAGTTTGTTGGGCGTGTATTCGACTGCCGAGGTGTTGACCGAATCGCAGCGCGAATCGATGCAGCAGGCGTTCGGTTGCAAGGTGTTCAACCAGTACGGCTGCCGCGAGGTGCCCAACATCGCCTGGGAGTGCCGGCACGGCAACATGCATGTGTTCGCCGATCTGGTTTATCTGGAATCGGTGCCGGGCGAGGGCGAAGACCGCCTGCTGGTGACCTCGCTGACCAATCGGCTGATGCCGTTCATCCGCTACGACATCGGCGATTCCGGCCGCCTGCTGGACGGCGAATGCGCCTGCGGTTCGCCGTTTCCGCTGATGGAAATGGGCATGTGCCGGCAGAACGATCTGATCCGCAGCCGTGCCGGCAAGCGCATTCATCCCGGTTTTTTCAACCACTTGCTCGACGGCCAGACGCAGGTTCGGCAATTCCAGTGGGTGCAGCACGATTTCGACCGGATCGCGCTGAATCTGGTCGCTTCCGGAAAGTTGAGCGCGGCCACGCTGGCCGGCTTGAACGCGAATCTCCGCCGCATGCTCGAATCCGAGGTCGTGCTGGAAGTGAACTATCTGGACGAAATCCCGCGCACGCTTTCCGGCAAGCATCGCTTCGTCATCGGCATGGGCTAGTGCTTACTTGCACAAGTCTTGCTGTATTCGATTCGGCTGCCCAGCCGCCTCTCTGTACTCACGCAGACTGATGCAAGTAAGTACTGGCGTGGTGTTGCACTCTTGCGAGAACGTAAGCGCTAGCCAATGTGGGTCGGGCTGAAGCCCGACTTGTCGTGACCAACGAGCCGGCTGGAAGCCGGCGCTCCAGCAGGGCGCCGATTTCACGTTTTATCTTCCCGATAACGTGCAACGCCACACTCGCTCCGCATTGCCAACCCAACGCCGCCCCGCCAATATGCGGCGACCCCAAGTGCCCGAGGCATGAATTGACCGACCCCATTGCCACCACGCTGGCCTACCACGCCCGCACCAAACACCAGCTCGACCGCTATGCTGCCGGCCCCGGTTCGCTCGATTGGGATGCACAGCCGGACCCGTTCCGCCGCTGGCCCGGCGCGCAGACGACGCCATTGCCGCGCGCGGTGTTGCCGACCGACATCGCCTGGCCGCAGCTCGATCAAGCGCGGCCGGCGCAGGAATTCACGCCGGCCAGCCTGGGTTCGCTGCTGCGCTTGTGCGCCGGCATCACGGCCTGGAAGCAATACGGCCCGAGCCGTTGGTCGCTGCGCGCGCACCCGTCCTCCGGCAATCTGCATCCGACCGAAACCTGGCTGATCGCCGCCGGCGTGCCTGGCCTGGACGACGGTTTGCAGCATTACCAAGCCAGCGACCACAGCCTGGAACGGCGCGCCTGGGGCGATACGGCGCCCGCCGGCGTCTGGCTCGGTTACAGCTCGATTGCTTGGCGCGAAGCCTGGAAGTATGGCGAACGCGCCTTCCGTTATTGCCAACTCGACATGGGCCATGTGCTGGCCGCGCTGGCCTACGCCGCCGCGCTGCATGGCTGGCAAGCGCGTCTGGTCGGACTCGACTCGGCCGGGGTGGCGCAGCGCCTCGGCGTCGACCGCGCGGGCGATTACGTCGGCGTCGAAGGCGAGGAAGGCGAGGTCATCGTCGCGCTGCACGCCGAAGCCGATGCATCCCAGGTCGCGCCGCCGGTCTGGTCGCACTGGGCCGGCCAGGCCAGCCTGCTCGACCCGAAGCCGATGTACCAATGGCCGCTGATCGAGGAAGTGGCGATGGCGACGCGCGGCGCGCTGCCGGCAAGCCCGCAGGCAGCGGCCAGCGCGGCGGCGAGGGTCGAGTCCGCTTCGACTCTCGCCGCCACCCAGGTCATCCTGCAACGCCGCAGCGCGCAAGCCTTCGATGGCGTCGGCGTGCTGCCGCATGCCGTCTTCCGCCGCCTGCTTGCGGCGCTGCTGCCGGGCGGCTCGCCGGTCTGGCGGTTGTGGCCGTACGCTGCGCGCGTGCATCCGATCCTGCTGGTGCATCGGGTGGAAGGCCTGAAACCCGGTCTGTATGCGTTGCCGCGTACCGAGGCGGCCTTGCCGGAACTACGCCAGGCCATGCCGGAACAGTTCGCCTGGACGCCGGCCGATGCGGAACTGCCGCTCTACCAACTGCTCGCCGCCAAGGCGGAACGCACCGCGCGCACGCTGTCCTGCCATCAGGACATCGCCTCGCACAGCGCCGTCACGTTCATGTTCATCGCCGAATTCGATGCGCCGATCGAGGCCAATCCCGCTGCCTGGCGCCATCTGCATTGGGAAGCCGGCATGCTCGGCCACTGCCTCGGCCTGGAAGCCGAAGCGGCAGGCTGGCGCGGCACCGGCATCGGCTGCTTCTTCGACGACGCGGTGCATGAGGTGCTCGGTTTGGGCGATACGCGCTATCAGGTGGTGTACCACTTCGCGCTCGGTATTCCGGTCGACGATGCGCGGCTGACCACATTGCCGGCGTATGCGTGAGGCGGGTTGCTAGCTCCGTCAAGCGTCAGGGTGCGCACGGCACCCTACTTCAGCGAGTGCCGCTGCATCGCCGGGGCATCACTGCGTCATGCTTTGTTCTTGCAGGGCGGTGTGCTGGTGCAGGTAGAAATATTTGCGTGAAATGGCGTCGTGCAAATTGGCCAGATCGGCCTGGATCTGGTCGAGATGTTCGTGCAGCGCGGCGGGAGAAGCGTCGTCGAAATGCATCCCCTCCAGCCGCCGCCAGGCGGTGCGGGCGGCCTGTAGCGGCACGGCGTAATCGACCAGCAGCGAGAGCGAAGTTTCGATCTCGCCCAGGCAATGCGTGACGGTGCGCGGGAAGTGCGGGTCGGTGAGCAGGTACTTCGCCACGGCCGGGCCTTCGACGTGGACGCCGACGTGCTGGCGGTACATCTGGTAGGCGGACAGGGCGTTCAGCGTGCTCATCCAGAGGCGTTCGCGTGCGATGTCGGCGGATGTCGTGTCGAGCGGCAGACTGACCGCCGAATTGACATCGATGATGCGCGTGGTCATGTCGGCGCGCTCCAGATTGCGGCCGAGCTGGAGGAAGTGATAAGCCACATCGTGGCTCATCGAGCCGACCAGCAGGCCGATCACCGATTGGCGCCGTTCGATGATGCCGTTGAGCACCGCGTAGCGCTGGCTGCGCCCGTGCGTGGCGAGTGCCGCGTTTTCCCGCGTGTACAGATACAGGTCGTTGATGCGCTCCCAGATTTCCATCGGCAGCACTTCGCGGAAGGTGCGCGTGTTTTCGCGGGCGCTATGCACGCTGGCCTGGATCGAGCCGGGATTGCGTTTGTCGATGATCAAAAACCGCATGATGTCCGCCTCGTTGGCGGTGGCGTAATGCTGGTTATAGAGGGCGTCGAGGCCGGCCACCTTGAGCAGGGTGTCCCAGCCGAACGACGCGCCGCGCGGCAGGTCGAGCAGCACCTGGGTGGTACTGTTGATGAAGCGCGCGGTGTTCTCGGCGCGTTCGAGATAACGCGCCATCCAGTACAGACTTTCAGCGACTCGGGAAAGCATGGTTCAACTCCGCTCAGGTAGGGTGCGTCATACGCACACGACTTCATTCTTCGACATCGATGATCCAGGTGTCCTTGGCGCCGCCGCCTTGCGAAGAATTCACCACCAGCGAGCCGGCCTTCATGGCGACCCGGGTCAGACCGCCGGTTGTGCAATACAGCTTGTCGGATTGCAGGATGAACGGGCGCAGATCGAGATGGCGCGGTTCCAGGTGGTCGTCGATCAGGGTCGGCGCGGTGGACAGCGCCAGCGTCGGCTGCGCCATGTAGTTGCGTGGATTGGCGCGGATCAACGCGGCGAAGGTGGCGCGCTCTTCCGGCGTCGCGCGTGGGCCGATCAGCATGCCGTAGCCGCCGGATTCGTTGGCCGGCTTGACCACCAGTTTGTCCAGATTGGCCAGGACATAGTCCTTTTCGTCGTCGTACATGCACAGGTAGCTGGGCACGTTCGGGATGATCGGGTCTTGATCGAGGTAGTACTTGATCACCTTCGGGATGAAGGCATAGACCACCTTGTCGTCCGCCACGCCGGCGCCGGGCGCGTTGGCGATGCCGACATTGCCGGCACGCCAGGCACGCATCAGGCCTTTGACGCCGAGCGCGGAATCGGGCCGGAAGACTTCCGGATCGAGGAAGTCGTCGTCGATGCGGCGATAGATCACATCGACCCGGCGCAGGCCGGAGATGGTCTTCATGTAGACGCAGTTGTCCTTCTGCACCACCAGGTCGCTGCCTTCGACCAGCACCGCGCCCATTTTTTGCGCCAGATAGCTGTGCTCGAAATAGGCCGAGTTGAAGATGCCCGGCGTCAGCACCACTACCACCGGCCGCGTGCCGCTACGCGGCGATAGCGCCGCCAGGGTGTCGTAGAGGCGGGCCGGATAGTCGTCCACCGGCAGGATGTCGGAGGATTGAAACAACTCGGGAAACAGGCGCTTCATCAGCTGACGGTTTTCCAGCATGTAGGAGACGCCGGACGGCACGCGCAGATTGTCTTCCAGCACATAAACGGTGCCGTCGCCGTCGCGCACCAGATCGGTGCCGCAGACATGCGCCCAGACCCCAAAACGGGGCGTCATGCCCTGGCATTGCGCGCGGAAATTCTTCGAGCCAGCCAGCACTTCGAGTGGAAAAACGCCGTCCTTGACGATGCGCTGCGCGTTGTAGAGATCGTTGATGAACATGTTGAGCGCGGTCAGGCGCTGCTTGAGGCCTTCTTCGATGCGCGTCCATTCCTTCTTGGCCATCACGCGCGGAATGATGTCGAACGGCCAGGCGCGGTCGATGTTGCCCGCCTCGCTGTACACGGTGAAAGTAATGCCCATGGTCATGATGGCGGCATTCACCGCTTGGCGGCGTCCTTCCAGATCGGCCGCGTCGAGCGCGTCGAGGTGTTCGAACAAGGCGCGTGCGGCGGCGCGCGGTTGGCTGTTCGCGCCGATGAGTTCGTCGAAGAACTCGCCGGATGCGTAATCCCTGGTCAGGCTATTCATGGCAACGCTCCTTATCTGGATTGATCTTTGCAAGGAGCGTGCCAGTCGCCGACGGCCGCCACCAGAAACGCTTCGCCTGCTATGCTGGACCCGTTTTTCGATGAGGAATCGATCGTGACTTACTGCGTAGGCATGCTGATGGACGCCGGCATGGTGTTTCTTTCCGACACCCGCACCAATGCCGGCGTCGACCAGATCAACACATTTCGCAAGATGAGCGTGTTCGAACAACCCGGCGAGCGCGTTCTGGTGCTGCTTTCGGCCGGCAATCTGGCGATCACTCAGGCGGTGGTGAGCCTGTTGTTCGAGCGTCAGGGCAAGGAGGGCGAAAGCCTGCTGACCGCGCCGAACCTGTTCGAGGCCGCCCGCCACGTCGGCGATTGCCTGCGCGAGGTGCATGCGCGCGATGCGTCGGCGCTGGCCGGTTTCAATATCGATTTCAACGCCGCCTTCCTGCTCGGTGGCCAGATCAAGGGCGAGGCGCCGCGCCTGTTCAGCATCTATGCCGCCGGCAATTTCGTGGAGGCATCGGTCGATACGCCGTATTTCCAGATTGGCGAATCGAAGTACGGCAAACCCATCCTGGATCGCATCTTCCATTGGCAAAGCAGCCTCGAAGAAGCCGCCAAGTGCGCGTTGATTTCGATGGACTCGACGTTGAAATCGAATCTTTCCGTCGGCATGCCGCTGGACATGCTGTGTTACACGAGCGACCAACTGAAGGTGGACCACCGCACCCGTATCGGCGCCGATCACCCCTATTTCACGGCCTTGCGCGCCGCCTGGGGCGAGCGGATCAAACAGGCATTCAGCGAATTGCCGGCACTGGATTGGGAAACCTGTGCTAAAGCATAGTTATGGCCTCTGTCATCCAGAATGAACCGACAACATGGAAATAGCCGATAACTCTGCGACCGTCTCCGCACTGTTCGGTACCACCGCGAGCAAGTCGGCGCGGATGGGGAATATCGCGCTGCGCGAACTGGATAAAGGACTGAATCAATTCGCCAGCAAGAACTACGAATTGGCGATCGCCAGTTTCGAGCGGGCAATCCATATGTCGCCCAGTGCCGATAGCGCGCTCAACGCCTACGACTACATGGCGCGCGCGCAGTTGACCCAGGGCGATCCGGATGGCGCCATCGTGTCCTATCGGAAGGCCTTGAAGCTGGCCCCCAACCGTGACGATTTCCACATTCGCTTAGGCAATATCCACACGACGCTGGGCAACCTGGACGAGGCGCGCACGGAATACGAACTGGCCGTCAAATACAACCCCGACGCAGCCAACCGCTATTCGCTCGGACAAGGCTATCTGGCGACCGATCGGCTCGATGAGGCGAAAGCGCAGTTCGAACAAGTGCGCCAGCTGAGGCCGCAAGACCCCTTCGGCGATTTCGGCCTCGGTCAGGTTTACGCCAGGCAGGAAAAATACGACTTCGCCATCGACGCCTTCAAGTCGGCAATCGACATCAAGAGCGATTACTGGGGTGCCTATGCCGAAATGGGCTACGCCCTGGCCGACAGCGGCGAGGTGACGCAAGCGCAGGAGGTGGCCGATAGTCTGCTCGCCAATGACGAGACGCTGTCGGGCGAGTTGAGCAAGTACATCTACGAAAAATCGAATCCGAAGATGACGGCGGTGTACGCCAGCACGCTGTATGCCCTGTTCCCGTCCACGCTGGGGCCGGGTTCGCAGGTTTCCGGGTTGAACGCCTATCTTTCCACCGCCGACGCAGAGCTAACCTTTTCGATGATTTTCCAGTTCAGCAAGCAGATGGAGGCGTCTTCTGTCGAGAACGTTTTCAACTGGAACATCCAACGCGCAGTCGGCAGCGGCCGTGGCGACGGTTACAACCTGGACATGCAGCTGAAGGACACCGAAATCACGCTGGCGCCGACGCCGCTGGCGGTGTACTACGACCAGAAGGACATGACCGCGACGGTGTTGTTCAAGCTGAGCCAGAACGCCGGCGCCAACGGCACCATCGATCCGTCGCATATCAATTTCTCGTTCAGCGGTAAGGATGTGGTCGGTCTGTCGATGGATAAATCGGCCGACACGTATAGCGGCTTCTCCTGGTTCGCCTGACTGCTTCGTCCGACTGCCGAATGGAAACGCACATCCTGCTAGCCGTTCTTGCTGTCCTGATCGTCATCGCATTCGATTTCACCAATGGTTTTCACGACGCCGCCAATATCGTCGCGACGGTAATCGCCTCGCGCGCGATGCAGCCGATGCAGGCGGTGATCCTGGTCGGAGTGTTCGAGTTTCTCGGGCCGTTGCTGGGCGGCACGGCGGTGGCCAATACCATCGGCTCGTTCGTGCAGCTTTCCGATCTGCCGCGCGAGTTGTCGCTGACCGTGCTGTTGAGCGGTCTGGCCGGGGCGATCTGCTGGAATCTGATCACCTGGCGCAAAGGCATCCCCTCCTCGTCCTCGCACGCGCTGGTCGGCGGGCTGATCGGTTCGATCCTGCTTGCCGTCGATGCCAGCCATGTCGTCTGGGGCTTCGAGCAACTGTTGCGGCATGGCCATCTGACCGGCGTCACCAAGGTGTTGCTGGCGCTGGTGCTGTCGCCCATCGTCGGCTTCTGGGTCGGCTTCGGCGTGCATAAGTTCTTCAGCCTGGCATTTCGTACCGCCACTCCCAGACTGAACCGGCGTTTGCGCTGGGGGCAATATTTCACCGCCGCCGGGCTGGCGTTCGCGCATGGAGCCAACGATGCGCAGAAGAGCATGGGCATCCTGACGCTGATTCTGGTGCTGGGCGGCTTTATTCCCAGCTTCGAAGTGCCGTTCTGGGTGGTGCTGACCTGCGCCACCGCGTTGACCCTGGGCATCATGTCCGGCGGCTGGCGCATCGTGCGCACGCTGGGTTTCGCCATCTACAAGGTGCGTCCGCTGCACGCGCTCAACTCGCAACTCACCTCCGCCGCCGTGATCTTTTCCGCCTCGCTGGTCGGCGCGCCGGTTTCCACCACCCACGTGGTGGCCACCTCGATCATGGGCATCGGCGCTTCCGAGCGGCCGCGCGCGGTGCGCTGGGGCAAGGCCGGCGAGATCGCGATGACCTGGATCATCACCATTCCCGCCGCTGCATTCATGGGCGCGGTGATCCTCGCATTGGTGCAAGCGTTCATCCGCAGGGGACAGATATGACAGCCAAGATTGAACACACCTCCTCCGTCGTGCATCGGGTCATCGACCGTGTCTTTCCGAAGGCGCCGGATTTCTTCCTGCTGCTGCACCAGCAGGCGACGCAGGTCGCACAGACGGTGAATCTGCTGGTCGATTTCATGGGCACCGGCGATGTCGAAATCGGCAAGCACATCAAGCGTGACGAACACGACGCCGATGCGATCAAGATCAGCAACATCCACACGCTGAACGAAGCCTTCTCGACGCAGATGGATCGCGAGGACATCTACCGCGCGATCATGGATCTGGATGCCATCGTCAATTACTGCAAGGACACCGTGAACGAGATGGACGTGCTCGGCATCGCGCCGGATCGTTATACCTACGAGATGGCTTCCGCCCTGCGCACCGGTTGCCTGGCGATCAGCGCCGGTTTCACCAAGCTGGGCGACAGCCCGGCGGAGGCGGCGAAGGAGGCGGATGCCGCGCGCAAGGCCGAACGGCGCGCGGAAAAGATGTACCGCAAGGCGCTGGCCGATTTGTTTCAGGGCGACGATTATCTGAACATGTTGAAACGGCGCGAGATCTACCAGCATCTCGCGCGCGCGGCGGACCGCATGGCGCATTGCGCCAACACGCTGCACGATATCGTGGTGAAAATCAGCTGATTGCGCGTATGTGATTCATGTCCTTCCTGTCTCGAATATTTTCTCGCCGCGTCGAGCTCGACGCCGTCGCCAACCAGCGCCTGCAGGATTGGCGCGGCCGTTCCGAATGCGATCTGGCCGATGCGTTTTGTGACACCCGTTATGTCGTCGTCGACGTGGAAACCACCGGGCTCGATCTGAATCGCGACCGCTTGATCGCCATCGGCGCCTGCGCGGTGGAAAACGGCCGCGTCAATCTGGCCGACAGCTTCGAAATCGTGCTGCGCCAGAACACCGTCAGCAGCAAGGACAACATCCTGATCCACGGCATCGGCGGCGAGGCGCAACGCGACGGCCTGGAACCGGCGGAAGCCCTGCTGCGGTTTCTCGATTACCTCGGCAAGTCGCCGCTGGTGGCGTTCCACGTCACCTTCGACCAGACCATGATCAAACGCGCGGTAAAGGATTACCTCGGCTTCGAATTCAAGCATCCGTGGCTCGATCTGGCCTATGTCATGCCCGGCCTGCTGCCGGAATATTCGCGCCGCTATCGGGCGCTGGACGACTGGTCCGGCCACTTCAGAATCAACAACTTCGCCCGTCACAGCGCGCTGGCGGACGCCCTCGCCACCGCGCAGCTGTTCCTCTGCGCCTTGCCGCTGGCGCAGAGCAAACGCTCCACCAGCTATCGCAATCTGCAGGATCTGGAAAAGGCGCAACGCTGGGTGAGCTGGTCGGGTTGAGCGCACGTTGACTCTCGCCAAGTTCGCCGTTTCCTGGAAAGTCCTGCTCGCCTACGCGCTGGCCAGCCTGGTGCTGGATGCGTTGAGCAACCCGCAAACCGTGTTGCCGCTCGCCCTGGCGCCGTGGACGCCGCCGCCCGGCCTGACCCTGGCCTTTCTGCTGTTGTACGGACTGCACTACGCGCCGCTGTTGATCGGTGTCTCCTTCCTGGTCGGCTTGCCGCTGTATGGCTCGCCGCAGGACTGGCTGCCGGCGCTGTGGGCAGCAGGCCTGCTGATGCTGGGGCTGTGGGGACTGGCGGTCTGGCTGTTGCGCGGCCTGCGCATCGATCCACACCTGGGCGCGCAGCGCGACCTGACCTGGTTCCTGGTCGTGGCCATCGTTGCGGCCTGGCTGGACGCCAGCGTGCATGTATTTTCGCGCAGTCCGGAAGCTGCGCCCGATGCCTGGGCCTGGATGGCGGATCTGGTCAATTTCTGGGTCGGCGCGCTGATCCGCATGCTCATCATCACCCCACTGGTACTGGTAAACGCCGGCATCCACTGGCAGGGCTGGCGCGGCTGGCGGCCGACGCGCGAGATGCTGCTGCAAGCCGCCGCGATCGGCTTTGCGCTGTGGGTCATCTTCGGCTTCAGGTACACCGACGAATTCAAATTCTTCTACCTGTTGTTCCTGCCGATGATCTGGATCGCTATGCGGCATGGCCTGCAGGGCGCCACCCTCGCGCTGGCGGCCAGCCATGTCGGCATCAACATGATTCTGGAATGGCGCGGTTCGCATGCCATCACCGTGGTCGAATTCCAGATGCTGATGCTCGGCCTGGCGGTGACCATGCTGTCGCTCGGCATGGCGGTCAGCGTGCGGCGCGCCACCGAAGAACGCCTGCATCAACGCGAAGTCGAGTTGAATCAGGCCATGCGCCTGGCCTCGGCCGGAGAACTGGCACAGGCCATCGCGCACGAACTGAACCAGCCGCTTTCCGCCGTCGCCAACTACGCCCGCGCCAGCCGTTCCATGCTGGCCGATCCTGAACGGCACGGCGCTTTGCTGGCCGACACGCTGGAAAAGATCGACCGCGAAGCCAACCGCGCCGGCCAGGTCATGCGCCGCCTGCGCGAGTTTTTCCGGGGCGGCGGCCTGCGCTGCGAAAGTTTCGCGCTGGCCGCATTGATCGAGGAAAGCCTGTCGTATGTCCGCCGCCGCGCCGAGCGCCAGATCATCGCGTTCAAGCTGGACCTGGACGAAGCGCTGCCGCTAGTCCATGCCGACCGCGTCCAGATGGGCACGGTGCTGCACAATCTGTTGACCAACGCCATCGAAGCGACGCATGCCGGCCACGACGATCAACGCGAAATCGAAATCAGCGCGCATGCCCGGGATGACGACCTGATCCAGGTCTGCGTCGCGGATAACGGCATCGGCGTCAGCGCCGAAATGCGCGAGCGCCTGTTCGAATCCTTCGCCACCAGCAAAACCGAAGGCATGGGCCTGGGCCTGGCGATCAGCCGCACCCTGGTGCAGGCGCATGGCGGCGAACTCTGGCTGGCCAGCGCGCAACCGGCACAATTCTGTTTCACGCTACCGATGGCAGGAAAAGACCATGACTGAGCCGGTTGTCACCATCGTCGACGACGACGAAGCCGTGCGCGATTCGCTGGCGCTGCTGCTGAATTTTCGCGGCTACCGCACGCGCCAGTACGCCAGCGCAGAAGCCTGCCTGCAAGACTGGCAGCCGGACTGGCGCGGCTGCCTGCTGCTCGACCTGCGCATGGGCGGCATGGATGGCCTGGCGCTGCAACAAGCCCTGACGCAACGCGCCAGCACGCTGCCCATCGTCTTCCTCACCGGCCACGGCGACCTCGCCCACGCCCGCGCCGCGCTGAAAAGCGGCGCCGTCGATTTCCTGGAAAAGCCCTACGAAGAAGCCGATCTGCTCAGCGTCGTCGCCGAAGCGATGGAACGCGACACGCGCGAATACGCCACGCACACCCACATCGCCGAAATCGCCGCGCGCATCGAACGCCTATCGGACCGCGAACGCCAGGTCATGCACCTGGTCGTCGCCGGCAAACCGAACCGCGAGATTGCCGAAGAACTCGGCATCAGCACCCGCACCGTCGAAGTGTTCAAGGCGCGCATGATGGAAAAAATGCAGGCGCGCAGCGTGCCGGAACTGGTGCGTATGGCGCTGGAAGCGGGCTGAACACCATGAAGAAAATCACCCGGGAATTTCTCCAAACGCTGCTCTGGATCATCCTGTTCGGTGTATTGCTGGGATGGCTGTTCGCCTACTCGATCAAAAACTTTCCGGCGTTCTATTACAGCCTGAACAACACCTGCTCAACCGGTTTCAGTGACAGAAAGCTGGCGGTATTGATGAGCATCATCCCGATCGGCTTTTTCATGGCCTTGGCGGCCATCGGCGAATTGTGGCAAGTACAACTTAAATCCAGACGGACCAAATTTCATGTCTCGAAGAAGTATCTGGTCATCTATGGCGCGGGGTCGGCGATATTGCTGTCAATTGCGGGGTATATGGTGCAGTGCTGAAGGGGATTTGAGTTGCATCGGATTCCATTGTGCAGATGGCGTTTGCCATGGAAAACGATGTACCGTTTAATCCAGTGAACATAAGAACGCTCGGTGCGCTTTGCGTAACCAAGGCGTCGAATACGATCACGAAGCTGATCCAACAACTTCACGGGAGGCGAAAGTGGTGCGGCTGTCTGACAATCTGGCATGTCGTTGTAACTCCCTGTTTTTTCATTTGAATTTATCTGGTTGTTGCCAGGATGTGCACCGCGCGGTGTACACATCACGTTAGGCCGCAGAAGGAAACGTTTCTATGGCACTTAAGCATCCAGTCCCCGACGAGCACCTGAAGCACATCGGTGACATAACTGTGTCCTTCGCTCTCTTGGAGAACTGCATCCAAACCTTGGCTCAGTCACTTCTCGGAGCGGGACAACGCCTTGGACAAGTCGTAACGGCTGAACTCTCCTTCAAAGCACTCCGCGCCATGACCGTAAGCCTGTACCTTCGGCAGAACGGTGAAGACGAACACTTAGTGGCATTTCGGGAGCTCATTCGTAGAGCGGCAGACGCAGAAGAAAAACGAAACCAGATCACCCATTCTTTATGGGCTGCCGGCGCTGAAGCTGACAGCATCACGCGCATAAAGACCACCGCAAAAGAAAGGCATGGAATTCGTTTTCATTTTGAGAACGTCACGAGCCGCCAACTTGCCGAGTTCGCCCGGGAAATCAAAGTACTCGCTAATGACGTTCAGAGCTTTTGGCGCCTACTTGTTCAATCAGGAAAGGCCAATGCCAGCCTTTGAAATCTGCGGCCTAACCCTGCGTTCGAGGGGACGCTCCGCCTATCGGCGGCGCGCCCCTCAACTTGAACGTGTGCGCCGGGCATGGCGCGTTACTTCATAGGTGAAAGTCCTATGACCAGGTTTGCAGAGCCGAAGGCAAGGAAAAGGGCAAGGGCGTCGTCGCGAGGCGGGGTCTGAAGGAAGCCCAATCCGAAACGGCGGGGCGATGAACAAAAGCCGGATATGAGGCGTGATGCATCCGGGACGAGCGGGCACGTGACCGCGAAGTCCTCCATCTGCGACTGGGGTGCATTTTGTAAATCCGGCGTCTATGCCGCGAAGGTAACGTGTCTTACCCCGGGAGCCCGCGTAGGGCGTATATGGACTCCTCCCGATAAACAAGCGCAACCCGCGTAGGGCGCAATAACCGAAGGGCATTGCGCCGTATGTTTTTGCGTGCACGGGATGGTGCAATGCGCTGCACTTATTGCACCCTACGGTTTGGCATCCAGATCAAAAGCGTCAGCTTCACAGGTTGAAGAAATCACAGGTGCTGCGTCGGAGCTCAGGGCCTCGTCATCGGACCTCGAAGCTGCGATAGCGGACCTCGAAGCTTCGGCGTCGGAGTCCAGAGCTTCGGCGCCGCACCTGATCGGTGCTATGTCGCACCCCAAAGGTCCGGTGCCGCACCCCAAAGCTCCGATGCCGGACCTCGAAGCTCCGATTCCGCACCCCAAAAGTCCGGTGACGCACCCCAAAAGTCCGATGCCGGACCTCGGAAATCCCGTGTCGCTGTGCCGGACCGGCAAGAGCCCGCGTAGGGCGCAATAACCGAAAGGCATTGCGCCGTATGTTTTTGCGTGCACGAGATGGTGCAATGCGCTGCACTTATTGCACCCTACGGTTATGGCTTCCAAATCAAAGGGGTCAAAATCAAAGCAAAATCAAGGTCATCTATGGCGTCGGGTCGGTGCTATTGCTGCTGATCGCGTTTTATATGATTCGGCGCTGAATTCGCGATGTTTCCGTCGCTGATCGGCGCCTCAGAACGGCCACACCAGCGGCGCGATCAGCACGGTCAGGATGCCGGTCAGCAAGGTCAGCGGCACGCCCATGCGCAGATAATCGCCGAAGCTGTAGCCGCCGGGCCCCATGACCATCAGATTGGTCTGATAGCCGATCGGCGTGGCGAAGCTGGCCGAGGCGGCTTTCATGATCACGATGGCGAACGGGATGACGCTGGCATCCAGCCGCGCGGCTGCGGCCAAGGCGATGGGGAACATCAGCACCGCAGCGGCGTTGTTGGTAATCAGGTTGGTGAACAACGAAGTCGTCAGAAAAACCAGTGCCAGCGTTGCCCAAGGATTGTCACCGGCGAGGTCGACCAGACCGCCGGCGACAAAGCCTGCGGCGCCGGATTTTTCCAGTGCGATGCCGATGCCAAACGATGCGGCGATTACCAGCAATACCTGCCAGTCGACAGCGCGTCGGGCGGCGCCGGCCGAGGTGCAGCGGCCGATCAGCATCAGTCCGGCGGCCAGCATCGCCGCCTGCAGCATGCTCAGCCAGCCGAATGCGGCCAGCGCAACCATGCCGGCCATGATCGCAACCGCGATGCCGGCGCGTTCGTGGCGCGGCGGCGTCGAGTTGTCGAGCCGGCTGACCAGCAGAAAGTCGCGTGTGTTGCGATAGCGCTCAAGAAAACTCGGGTGCGTTTCCATCAGCAGCGTGTCGCCGGGACGCGGCACGATGTCGCCGATCTTGCGCTGGATGCGTTCGCCGTTGCGCGCCACGGCAATGATCGCGGCCTGGTACAGGGTGCGGAAGCGCCCTTCGCGGATACTTTTGCCGAGCAGCGGAAAGCTTTCCGATACCACCGCTTCGACCAGGCAACGCTGGTGGCGCGGTGATTGCAGCTTGAATACTTGATCGGTGGCAGGTTTCAGGCCGCGTACCTTCTGCAGGTCGAGCACTGAATCGACCACGCCGGCGAACAGCAGCCGGTCGCCGCCGCGCAAGGTTTGATGCGGCGATACGGCCGGCATCATCTGGCCATCCCGGTCCAGTTCCACCAGATACATGCCGGGCAACTGGCGCAGGCCGGCTTCTTCGATGGTTTTGCCTTCCAGCGGGCTGTGCGCCTCGACCAGCATTTCCACGGTGTACTCGCGCGCATCCTGCATCTGGCTGAGCAAAGAACTGCGCTCCGGCAACAACTTCCTGCCGAACAGCATGGTCACTCCGATGGTCAGCAGCAAGGTCGGCAATCCGACCCAGGCGATCTCGAACAGACCCAGGCCAGGCTGGTCGGCCTGCTTGGTCAGCAGGCCGTTGACCACCAGATTGGTGCTGGTGCCGATCAGCGTGCAGGTGCCGCCGGCGATGGCGGCATAACTCAGCGGCAACATCAGCTTCGAGGCCGCGATGCCGTGTCGCTTGGCCCAGTCCTGCACCGCCGGGATGAACATCGCTACCACCGGCGTGTTGTTGAGGAAGGCGCTCAGCGCGGCGACCGGCGCCATCATTCGCAACTGGGCATGTGCCACCGAGCGCGGCCGCCCCAGAAGCGACTGCGATACCCAGGCCGTGCCGCCGGTTTCCTGCAAGCCGGAAACCACCACATACAACACTGCGACGGTCACCATGCCTTCGTTGGACAAGCCGGACAGCGCTTCCGCCGGACTCAACACACCGCTCAACAGCAAAATCGTCAGGCCGCCCAGCATCACCATGTCGGCTGGATAGCGATTGCTGGCCAGCAGGCCAATGCACAGCGCGACGACGGCAAGCGTAAGCCAGGCTTCCCAAACCATGATCGGGGTCCAGTGGTTGCGATGAACGCCGAATTATGTGCCTGCATAGCCGACCTCGCTTCGACCGCGAAGGGTTAAAACAAAGTGGAGTCGATTTTCGGGATGTGTCCAGGGCGATAATCCGCACCATGCAAAATCATCAACTTGAACTTCTCGCGCCGGCGCGCGATGCCGACATTGGCATTGAAGCCGTCAATCACGGCGCCGATGCGGTGTATATCGGCGGGCCGTCGTTCGGCGCGCGCAGCAGCGCGGACAACAGCGTGGCCGATATCGCGCGGCTGGTGAAGCATGCGCACCGCTTCAATGCGCGCATCTTCGCGACGCTCAACACCATCCTGCGCGACGACGAACTGGAAGCGGCGCGCAAGCTGGTCTGGGCTTTGTACAACGCCGGCGTCGATGCGCTGATCATTCAGGACATGGGGCTGCTGGAACTCGATTTGCCGCGCATCCAGTTGCATGCCAGCACGCAGACCGACATCCGCACGCCGCAGAAGGCGCGCTTTCTGGAGGACGTCGGCCTGTCGCAACTGGTGCTGGCGCGCGAACTGACGCTGGACCAGATCGCCGCGATCCGCGCCGAGACCAGCGCTACGCTGGAGTTCTTCGTGCATGGCGCGTTGTGCGTTGCCTATAGCGGTCAGTGCTACATCAGCCATGCGCATACCGGGCGCAGCGCGAATCGCGGCGATTGCAGCCAGGCCTGCCGGCTGCCGTATCAGGTGGCCGATGCCAAGGGTCGCATCGTGGCGCACGACAAGCATGTGCTGTCGCTGAAGGACAACAACCAGAGCGACAACCTGGAAGCACTGATCGACGCCGGCATCCGCAGTTTCAAGATCGAGGGCCGCTACAAGGACATGGGCTACGTGAAGAACATCACCGCCCATTACCGCCGGCTGCTCGACGACATTCTGGAACAACGCCCCGAGCTGGCGCGCGCGTCCAGCGGCCAGTGCAGTTTCACCTTCACGCCGGACCCTGATCTGAACTTCAACCGCGGTTCCACCGATTACTTCGTGCAAGGCCGCAAACCCGACATCGGCGCCTTCGACAGCCCGAAGAACCCGGGCCAGCCGATCGGCTTCGTGTTGAACGTGGGGCCGGACTGGGTCGAGATCGAGACCGACGGGGCGGCCGACTTCGCGTTGAACAACGGTGACGGCCTCTGCTACTACGACTTGCAGAAAGATCTGGTCGGCCTGGCGATCAATACCGCCGTTGCGGTCGGCAAGCTGAAGGGCGGCAAGCAGCGCTGGCGCGTACAGCCGAACGACCCCATCGCCGAATTGAAGGACCTGCGCGCCGGCGTCGAGGTCAATCGCAACCGCGACATGAGCTGGCTGCGCACGCTGGACAAGAAATCGAGCGAGCGCCGCATCGGCATCTGGCTGAATCTGGACGAGACTGAGACGGGCCTGGTGCTGACCCTGACCGATGAAGACGGCCACTGCGCGCGCGCCAAAACGGACCTCGCGAAAGAAACCGCCAAGGATGCCGACCGTGCCGAGGCCGGCTTGCGCGAAAACCTGGCCAAGCTGGGCGCGACGATCTTTCAGCCGCTCGCCATCGTTCTCAATCTGTCGCAGCCCTGGTTCGTGCCCGCGTCGACGATCAACGCCTTGCGCCGCGACGCGGTGGCGGCGCTGGAATCGGTGCGCGACAAGGCGTTCGCACGCTTGCCGCGCGCTGCCGCCAAGCCGGCGACCTATCCGGAGGACAGCCTCAGCTACCTGGGCAACGTGTTCAACAGCCGCGCGCGCGATTTCTACGCTCGGCACGGCGTCAAGCTGATCGCCGCCGCCTACGAAAGCCACGAGGAGGAGGGCGAGGTGTCGCTGATGATCACCAAGCACTGCGTGCGTTATTCGCTCAGCCTGTGTCCGAAACAGACCATCGGCGTTACCGGCGTGCACGGCAGCGTGCGCGCCGAGCCACTCAGCCTGATCAACGGCAGCGAAAAGCTGACCCTGCGCTTCGACTGCAAGGCCTGCGAGATGCACGTGGTCGGCAAGATCAAGCGCGCGGTGCTCGGCCAGCGTGCGCAAGAGGCCAAGACGATGCCGATACGGTTCTATCGGACGCGATAACCCAGGCGTAGCCGCAATTCCCGGCATTTCACATTTCCGCGCGCAGCGATTACGCTTGCCCTCGTTTGACACAAAAATAACTGGATGCTCACCATGAATCAGAAGAACAGCAATCTGAAACCTTTGCGTTCCAGCAAGCCGACCGCCGAGCTGTATGAAGTGCCGCGTCTGGGCATGGACCCGGAATCGCTGGCGCTGGATATTCGCCGCTATTTCGGCAACTTCCTCGGCCGCGACAAACATTGCCGTTCCACCCACTATCCGTATCAGGCGCTTTCCCTGGCGCTGCGCGACCGCTTGATGGAGCGCTGGAAACGCACCCGCTACGCCTACGAGGAACAGGACGCCAAGCACGCCTACTACCTGTCGCTCGAATTCCTGATGGGGCGCACGATGGGCAACGCGCTGCTCAACCTGGGCCTCGGCGAAAACATCGAGCCGACGTTGCATCGGCTCGGTCTCGATCTGGAGGAAATGATCGACGTCGAGCACGACGCCGGCCTCGGCAACGGCGGTCTCGGCCGTCTCGCCGCCTGTTTCCTGGATAGCTGCGCCAGCCTGCAATTGCCGGTGATGGGCTACGGCATCCGCTACGAGTACGGCATGTTCCGCCAGCATGTCGAGAACTGCCGCCAGATCGAGGAGCCCGATCACTGGCTGCGCGACGGCAATCCGTGGGAAGTGGAACGGCCGGAGCACACGCGGCGCGTGCAGTACTACGGCCGCATCGAACATTTCCGCGATGCCAATGGCCGTCAGCATGCGCGCTGGGTCGATAGCCACGACGTACTGGCGGTGCCCTACGACACGCCGATTCCCGGCTACAAGAACGACACCGTCAACGTGCTGCGCCTGTGGAGCGCGTCGGCAACCGACGAATTCGATCTGGGCGAATTCAACGCCGGTTCCTACACCGAATCGGTGGCTTCGAAGAACGCGGCCGAGAACATCACGATGGTGTTGTATCCGAACGACGCCAGCGAGAACGGCAAGGCGCTACGCCTGCGCCAGCAATACTTCCTCGCCTCGGCCAGTCTGCAAGATGTGATGGAAGGCTGGGAGCGTCGCCACGGCCGCGATTTCAGCCAGTTCTCAGCGAAGAACTGCTTCCAGTTGAACGATACCCACCCGACCTGCGCGGTGCCGGAACTGATGCGTCTGTTGATGGACGAGTACGGCCTGGAATGGGTCGACGCGTGGGAAATCACGCGCCAGACCATGGCCTACACCAACCACACGCTATTGCCTGAAGCGCTGGAAAAATGGTCGGTGCGCCTGTTCGGCCAGTTGCTGCCGCGCCTGATGGAAATCGTCTATGAAATCAACGCCCGCTTCCTGACCGAAGTCGCGCGGCGTTGGCCCGGCGACAAGGATCGCCTGGCGCGCATGTCGCTGATCGAGGAAGGCGCCGAGCCGCAAGTGCGCATGGCTTACCTGGCCATCGTCGGCTGTTATTCGGTCAACGGCGTCGCGCAACTGCATTCCGATCTGCTGCAGGAAGGCCTGTTCCGCGATTTCTTCGAACTGTGGCCGGAGAAGTTCAACAACAAGACCAACGGCGTCACCCAGCGCCGCTGGATGGTCGCCGCCAACCCGGGCTTGGCGCGACTGATCAGCGAAACCCTGGGCAGCGAGCGCTGGATTTCGCAACTCGACCAACTGCAAGGCCTCGCCAGGCACGCCGACGATGCCGCCTTCCGCGCGCGCTGGGATGCGGTCAAACACGCCAACAAAGCGCGTCTGGCCGAACTGGTGCGACGCGATTGCGGCGTCGTCTTCCACCCGGAAGCGCTGTTCGACGTACAGGTCAAACGCATCCACGAATACAAGCGGCAACTGCTCAACATCCTGCATGTCATCCATCTTTACGCGCGCCTGAAAAACGGCGAAGACGCCGACTGGACGCCGCGTTGCGTGCTGATCGGCGGTAAGGCCGCGCCGGGCTATTTCATGGCCAAGCGGATCATCACGCTGATCTGCAAGGTGGCGGAAATGGTCAATGGCGACCCGGAAGTCGGCGCTCGCCTGAAGGTCGCGTTCCTGCCCAATTACCGGGTTTCCGCGATGGAAATCATCGCGCCCGGCACCGACCTGTCCGAGCAGATTTCCACTGCCGGCAAGGAAGCCTCCGGCACCGGCAACATGAAGTTCATGATGAACGGCGCGGCCACCATAGGCACGCTGGACGGCGCCAACATCGAGATTCGCGAAGAAGTGATGAAGATCGGCAGTGCCGAGAATTTCTTCCTGTTCGGCCTCACCGCCGACGAAGTCGAGCAGACGCGCGGCCACTATGACCCGAACGCGCTGATCGAAGCCGACCCCGATCTGAAACGGGTGTTGAGCCTGCTCGAATCCGGCCACTTCAACCATTTCGAACCGGGCCTGTTCGACCCGATCATCCATGCCATTCGCAGCGCCAGCGATCCGTGGCTGGTCGCGGCCGACTTCCGCGCCTTCGTCGATGCCCAGGAACAGGTGGCCGCCGCCTACCGCGATCGCGAGCGCTGGCTGCGCATGAGCATCGTCAACACCGCCGCCAGCGGCAAGTTCTCGACCGACCGCACGATGATGGAATACAACGCGGAGATCTGGAAGCTGACGCCGGTAGCGTCCGGGCGCTGAGCATGCGGCGATGCGTTTGTACGCGTTTCCCTTACGCGCATTCGCGAATGTTTTTCGCCGTTTACAAGCCGAGAATCCAAAGCGTCCCTTGAGCAGGACACCGCTGCCCTAATTCGATAGCAGCATTTCACCAGGCGACTTCGGTCGCCTGTTTTTTTGAGCTCAATATCGGTTAGCTCAATAGCGCGTCTTGGCCAGACCGCTCAGGATGCCGTCGCCGTACCCCCACTGCGCATAGAACGGCGGTACACGACCGGTCAGGCTTTCCAGCAGGATCAATTCTTCGTCGCTGTGGTTGATCACTTTGGCCGGCTCCATGCGGTCGGCATAGACCCAGCGCGGCGATTCGTGGTGCGTCGTCTTGAACGTCTCCTGCTGTTGCGGCGCGGCGATCGGTCCCAGTTTCGCGCTGCCGTAGCACAGGCACAGGTACGAGCGTTCCGCCTCGCTTTCCATGTAGATGCCGGTGCCGCGTATGCCGGCGACAGCGGTCGCCGTGGTCAGGCTGCGTTCGCCCTTCTCGAAGACCGACAGCAATTTGCCGGCAAGCAGCTTGATTGAATCGGCGCGGCCTGGCGTTTTCGCGTCGCTGCCGGTCAGGATCAGATGGCTGTTGGAGCGCACCAGATAGGCATCCGCGCCGACCACGAACACCAGCAGGGTGTCGGGTCCGGTCACCACGGTCAGCGGTAGCCTCGGCACATCCCCCACCTTGAGCGGCTTGCCGTTGAACGTCGCCTCGCCTTCCAGCCGAAAAATGCCCTGCTTGCGTTGCGGACCATTGCCGGCCGCCAGCACCTGGCGTACCAGGCCTAGAGGAGCAGTAGTCAATGCCCCAGCGGCAAGAAACTTGAGTAGCGTGCGGCGCATCGCCGGTACGGCTTGATGAGGGTCTGGCATGTGGACGATCTCCGTGATGGGTGAGTTTTGTTTGTGAAGTTTGCCTCAATCGGGTTACGCAGAGCGGCTGCGGGTTGGCTAGGAGCCTGTCGGGCTTTGGAATCGTCGGCTGCAAATCGACCGCAGCGGACCCTTTTTCACCGGCTTCTTGCCCCATGGAACAACCATGCGGCTGCAAATCCGGCAAAAAATGGTCTCGCTGGGGCCGCTTTTCGCAATCGACGACCAAAGCCCGACAGGCTCCTAGCCTACAATTCCGGCGCTGCGCGAATTGACGAGAAACCAAGGGGCCAAGGCATATGGAACTTAAACGGATCGTGTTGGGCGTGACCGGCGGGGTTGCCGCCTACAAGGCCGCCGAAATGGCGCGCTTGCTGGTGAAGAGCGGCATCGATGTGCAGGTGGTGTGCACGCAGGCGGCGCAGCATTTTGTCGGGCCGGCGACGTTTCAGGCGCTGACGGGGCATCCGGTGTTCACCGACCTGTGGGACGAACGCGTCGATAACGGCATGGCGCATATCGACCTCAGCCGCGATGCGGATGCCATCGTGGTGGCGCCGGCCTCCGCCGATTTTCTCGCCAAGCTGGCGCAGGGCCGCGCCGACGATCTCCTCTCCACGCTATGCCTGGCGCGCGATTGCCCGTTGCTGGTGGCGCCGGCGATGAACCGGCAGATGTGGGAAAACCCGGCGACCGAGCGCAATCTGGTGCAGTTGCTGGCCGACGGCATCACCGTGCTGGGCCCGGACAGCGGCGAGCAGGCCTGCGGCGAGACCGGTTTCGGCCGCATGCTGGAAGCGGAGGAACTGGTCGAGGCCATCGTCGCGCGCTTCCAGCCCAAGTTGTTGAACGGCTTGAAGGTGCTGGTCACCGCCGGGCCGACCTTCGAGGCGATCGACGCGGTGCGCGGCATCACCAATTCCAGTTCCGGCAAGATGGGCTACGCGGTGGCGCGCGCGGCGCTGGAAGCCGGAGCGGAAGTCACCCTGGTGTCCGGGCCGACCTGCCTGACGCCGCCGCGTGACGCACAAGTCGTCAGCGTGCTCGGCGCGCAGCAGATGCTGGCGGCGGTGGAGCAGGCGGCCGACCACGTCGACATCTTCATCAGCGTCGCGGCGGTGGCCGACTATTACGTGCTGAATCCAAGCGAGCAGAAGATCAAGAAGGACGCCCATATCCTGACGCTGGAACTGGCACCGAACCCGGACATCCTGGCCAATATCAGCAGCCGGCCGAAGCCGCCGTTCTGCGTCGGCTTTGCCGCCGAGAGCGAGAACATTGAGGAATACGCCGAGCTGAAACGCCGCCGCAAACACCTGCCGCTGATCGTCGCCAACGACGTGAAGGAAGCGGTCGGCGCGGAGGATGTGCAGCTGATCCTGCTCGACGAGGCCGGCCGCCACGTGCTGGAGAAGGCCGACAAGATCAGTCAGGCGCGCCGGCTGATCGCGCATATCGCGCAGCTTTACAACACGCATTACCAGTGACGGACATCGTAGGCCGCTTGCGGGCCGAATATCGTTCGCGGCCGTGGCTGTTCGGCCCGCAAGCGGACCTCCTACGGCGGATGTTTGACGTTAATTTTTTCCCGGAAACCCCATGCAAGTCGATCTGAAAATTCTGGACGAACGCGTCCGCGAGCAGCTTCCCCACTACGCCACCGCCGGCAGCGCCGGCCTTGATCTGCGTGCCTGTCTGGATGCGGCGGTAAGCCTGAATCCGGGCGAGACGAAGCTGATTCCGACCGGACTGGCTCTGCATCTGGCCGATGCCGGATACGCCGCGATGATCCTGCCGCGCTCCGGCCTGGGCCACAAACACGGTGTCGTGCTGGGCAATCTGGTCGGCCTGATCGACTCCGATTACCAGGGCCAGTTGATGGTGTCGCTGTGGAACCGCGGCCAGGAGGCGTTCACCGTGCAGCCGTTCGAGCGCATCGCGCAGATGGTGATCGTGCCGGTGGTGCAGGCGCAATTCAATCTGGTCGACGATTTCGACGCCAGCCATCGCGGCGAAGGCGGCTTCGGCAGCACCGGCAAGCATTGAGTCGCCGTGAACTTTTCCGCATCGGCGAACAAATTTGCTGTCATTCCCGCGCAGGCGGGAATCCAGGTTGTTCCGTTCCTTGAGTGCTTTCAGGCGCAGCCGGCTCTGCGCACTGGATTCCCGCCTGCGCGGGAATGACGATTCTTTAAGCAATTCCATGACATGAAACCCGGCTACCTGAACAAGCTGTTCCGCTACTACAGCTTCTATACCGGCGGCTTCGTGCTGTTCCTGTTCGCGCTGGCGGTGGCCGAGTTCATGGGCACGCCGGAGCGCTGGATAGGCTGGATCTTCATGGGCTCGACGGTGGCGCTGTACGCTGCCATCGGTTTTTTCAGCCGCACCTCGGATGTCGACGAGTATTACGTTGCCGGGCGGCGCGTGCCGGCGGTGTACAACGGCATGGCGACCGGCGCCGACTGGATGAGCGCGGCATCGTTCATCGGTCTGGCCGGCACGCTGTACCAGAAGGGCTACGACGGCCTCGCCTTCGTCATGGGTTGGACCGGCGGCTATGTGCTGGTGGCGCTGTTCCTGGCGCCGTATCTGCGCAAGTTCGGCCAATTCACCATTCCCGATTTCATCGCCGCGCGCTACGGCGGCAACCTGGCGCGCGGTATCGCGGTGTTCGGCGTGATCCTGGCCTCGTTCACCTACGTCACCGCGCAGGTGTTTGGCGTTGGCATCATCACCAGCCGCTTTCTCGGCATCACGTTCGAAACCGGCGTCTTCGTCGGCCTGGCCGGCATTCTGGTGTGCTCCTTCCTCGGCGGCATGCGCGCGGTGACCTGGACCCAGGTCGCGCAATACATCGTGTTGATCATCGCCTACCTGGTGCCGGTGGTGTTCCTGTCCTACAAGGTGACCAATGTGCCGGTGCCGCAGATGGTCTATGGCGAGGTGTTGCAGAAGTTGGAGGAGCGCGAGCGCGAATTGCTGGCCGATCCGGCCCAGCAACGCGTGCGCGAGATGTACGCGGCGCGCGCACAGGGGCTGGAACAGAAATTGCGGCAGCCGGGCGCGGTGACGGCGAGCGAACGCGAACGCTGGCAGCGCGAGTTGCGCGCCGCGCAGGACAGCGCGCAGGAACCGTTTCCGCATGCCGAGGCCTTCCCCGGCGCCGACAGCGCCCAGCGCAATGCCGCACGGCTGAATTTCATGGCGCTGACCTTGTGCCTGATGGTGGGCACCGCCGCGCTGCCGCACATCCTGATGCGCTTCTACACGACGCCATCGGTGCGCGAAGCGCGCAACTCGGTGTTCTGGTCGCTGTTTTTCATTTCGCTGCTGTACATCACCGCGCCGGCTTATGCGGTGTTCGCTAAATACGAGGTCTACAGCAACGTGATCGGCACCGCCATCGCCGAATTGCCGACCTGGGTGGCGTCGTGGGCCAAGGTCGGCCTGGTGGCGGTGGAGGACATCAACGCGGACGGCATCCTGCAACTGGCGGAGCTGACGCTGAACCCGGATGTGATCGTGCTGGCGACGCCGGAAATCGCCGGCTTGCCCTATGTCGTGGCCGGCTTGGTCGCGGCGGGCGGCTTGGCAGCGGCGCTGTCCACCGCCGACGGGCTGCTGCTGACCATCGCCAATGCGCTGTCGCACGACGTCTATTACCAGATGATCAATCCGGCCGCGTCCACCAGCCGGCGCTTGGCCATTTCCAAGACCTTGCTGCTCGGCGTTGCGGTGGCGGCGGCCTGGGTCGCCTCGTTGCGGCCGGACACGATCCTTTCGATGGTGGCCTGGGCGTTTTCGATTGCCGGCGCCTGCTTCTTTCCGGCCCTGGTGCTGGGGATTTTCTGGCGCCGCGCCAGCCGCTCCGGCGCCATCGCGGGCATGCTGGCCGGCCTCGGCATGACCCTGTATTACCTGCTTGGCGTGAAGTTTTACGGCATGGAGAAGTGGTTCGGCATCAACGATGTCTCCGCCGGCGTGTTCGGCCTGGCGGCTGGTTTTGTCGCGATCGTGCTGGTCAGTCTGCTCACCCGCGCGCCGGATGCGCAGACCCGCGCGCTGATCCAGGATGTGCGTTATCCATTCCTGAAGCCGCCGGCTTAGGGCCACCGCAACCAGCCCCCTCCGGTAGAATGCTGCGGTTGATTTTTCGAGACCATCATGTCCGCCCTCAAGAACGATACCTTTCTTCGCGCGCTGCTGCGTCAGCCCACCGAATACACACCGACCTGGCTGATGCGCCAGGCCGGCCGCTATCTGCCCGAGTACTGCGCCACCCGCGCCCGTGCCGGCAGCTTCCTGAATCTGTGCAAATCGCCGACGCTGGCGACGGAAGTCACCCTGCAGCCGCTGGCACGCTACAACCTGGATGCGGCGATTCTGTTCTCCGACATCCTCACCGTGCCGGATGCGATGGGCCTCGGCCTGTATTTCGCGGAAGGCGAAGGCCCCAAGTTCGAACGGCCGCTGCGCGAGGAATGGGCGATCCGCAATCTGCAGGCGCCGGACCCGCATGACCATCTGCGTTATGTCATCGACGCGGTTTCGGAAATCCGCAAGGCGCTGGACGGTTCGGTGCCGCTGATCGGTTTCTCCGGCAGCCCGTTCACGCTGTCCTGCTACATGATCGAGGGCCAGGGCAGCGACAGCTACACCCAGGTCAAGAAGATGATGTACGGCCGTCCCGACCTGATGCATCACATCCTGGAAGTGACCACCCGCGCCGTGATCGACTATCTGAACGCCCAGATCGAAGCCGGCGCGCAGGCGGTGATGGTGTTCGATTCCTGGGGCGGCATGCTGTCGCAGGCGGCCTATCTGGAATTCTCGCTGCCCTACATGGCCCGCATCATGGCCGCGCTGACGCGCGAGCGCGACGGCCGCACCGTGCCGCGCATCGTGTTCACCAAGGGCGGCGGCTTGTGGCTGGAACAGATCGCGGCTTGCGGCGCCGATGCAGTCGGCCTGGACTGGGCCATCGACATCGGCGATGCGCGCCGTCGCGTCGGCGACAAAGTCGCGCTACAGGGCAACATGGACCCGAGCATCCTGCTCACCACGCCGGAAGCGGTGGCGAAGGAAGCCGAAGCGGTGCTGACCAGCTATGGCCAAGGCTCCGGCCATATCTTCAATCTGGGCCACGGCATTTCCCAGTTCACGCCGCCGCAGAATGTCTCCGTGCTGGTGGATACAGTGCGCGAGAAGAGCCGCGCGTTTCACGCCGCTTGACGCGTCGGGTAGGAGCCTTGCGGCGCGAAGCAGTCGATTCGACCGCCTATCCCACTTCGTTAAACTGCAGCCGATGCAGGCGCGCGTAGGCGCCTGACTTGGCCAGCAGTTCGGCATGGCTGCCGATTTCGACGATGCGGCCGTGTTCCATGACCACGATGCGGTCGGCGCTTTCGATGGTGGACAGCCGGTGCGCGATGACCAGCGTGGTGCGGCCCTGCATCAGGTTTTCCAGCGCGGCCTGGACATGGCGTTCCGACTCGGTATCCAGCGCCGAAGTCGCTTCGTCCAGGATCAGGATCGGCGCGTCTTTCAGCAAGGCGCGCGCGATGGCCAGGCGCTGGCGCTGGCCGCCGGACAGCTTGACGCCGTTCTCGCCGACCAGTGTATCGAACCCTTGCGGCATTGCCTCGATGAATTCCAGCGCATGCGCGGCTGCCGCGGCGCGGCGGATCGCGGCAGGGTCCGCGCTGGCCAGCCGGCCGTAGGCGATATTGGCGGCGACGCTGTCGTTGAACAGCGTGACGTCCTGTGACACCAGCGCGATATTGGCGCGCAGATCGGCCAGCTTGATGTCGTCGAGCGGAATCCCGTCGAGCAGGAGGCGGCCGGCAGTCGGGCTGTAAAACCGCGGCAGCAGATTGACCAGACTGGTCTTGCCGCTGCCGGATGCGCCGACCAGCGCCAGCGTTTCGCCGGCGGCCACGGTGAGGTCGATTTCGGCCACGGCGGGCTTGGGCTTGCCGGCGTAAGCCAGCGTGACGTTCTCGAAGCGGATTTCGCCCTGCGCCCGGCCGAGCCGCACTTGGCCGTGATCCGGCTCGCTGTCCTGATCGAGCAGATCGAACACCGCTTCGGCCGCCGCCAGGCCGCGCTGGATCTGCGGCAGTACGCTGGACAGGCGCTTCATCGGCGCCGACAGCATCAGCATGGCGACCATGTAGGAAACGAAGCCGCCCACCGTGGTTTCGTTCGACGAGGCCTGCTGCGTGGCGATGTAGACGATGGTCGCCAGCGCCAGCGCGGCGAGCAGTTGCAGGATGGGCCCGTGCGCGCTGGCGGCGACGGTCTGCTTCATGGCGAACTGGCGCGCGCGCTGGATGGCCTGGCCGAAGCGCGCCTGTTCGTACTGGCTGCCGTCGAACACCTTGACCAGCTTGTGGGCGCCGACACTTTCTTCCAGCACATGGGTGATGTCGCCGACGTTTTTCTGCATCTCGCGGCTGGTGTAGCGCAGGCGTTTGCCGGCGATCCGGAAGATCCAGACCGAGACCGGCACGATGGCCAGCGTAACCAGCGTCAGTTTCCAGTTCAGCCAGAGCAGCCAGCCCATCAGGCCGACGATGGAGAGCGAGTCGCGCACCAGCGAAGTCACCACGCTGGTGGCCGATTCGGTGACCTGGGTGACGTTGAACGCGACCGTGGCGACCAGACGGCCCTTGGCCTGATCGTCGAAAAAGGCAGTCGGTTGCGTCAGCAGTTTGCCGAACATGGCGGCGCGCAAATCCTGCACCAGGCGCTGGCCGACATAAGCCATGGCGTAGCCGGAGGCGAACATGAACATGCCGCGCACCACGAACAGGCCGACCAGCGCGAGCGGCACCCAGCGGATCACCGTCGCATCCTTGTCGACGAAGCTGCCGTCGAGCATCGGTTTCATCAAAGCCGGCAAAATCGGTTCGGTCGCCGCCAGCAAGATCATCGTCACGATGGCGATGGCAAACATGCGCCAGTGCGGGCGTACGTAGGATAAAAGGCGAAGATAAAGGGTTCGACTATCCATGATGTGCGCTCATTCTGGGGGCTGGCAGCCGAATGCCGTGTTGACTCGGGAAAATGCCGGCAATTATAGTGCGGCCATGCAAGCCGAACTTGACGCTCTGGAAACCAAGCTCGCTCTGATGTTGGAGCGCTATCAATCAATGCGCGATGAAACGCTCAAACTACGACAACAGGTCGTCGCGCTGGAAAGCAACAACAAGCAACTGAGCGACAAGCTCGAAGAAGCGCGTGTCCGTACTGAAGCGCTGTTCAACAAGATTCCAGACTGATCATCCTGATTCATTTTTTGCCCCGAGGTTGAACGCATGGCCAATAACGTAAGCCTTGATGTCGCCATCATGGGCAGGGAGTTCCGGGTGGCTTGCCCGGAAGATGAACGGGAAGGTCTGCTGCAGGCGGTGTCTTACCTCGATCGCAAGATGCGCGAGATTCGCGACAGCGGCAAGGTGATCGGCCTGGAGCGCATCGCCATCATGGCGGCCATCAACATCACGCACGATTACCTGAGTTCCAAGCCGATCGAGCCGGATACGCGCGAGCATCGCCAGCGCATCGAGCAGATGACCAAACTGCTTGATCAAGCCCTCTCATCTCAAGATAATCTGTTCTGACACCGTCATTTGCGGCGTCATCAATCTCCCTGCTGCGTTCGCGAGGTCTGTCAATTCTTTGAACCGATAAGCTTTTGCTTAAGGTCGCGGGTGTCGCCCGCTGGTGTGCGCGTGGCTTCATTGTCCATGTACCCGAGGCGGACGTGCCGTGGCCGAACTTGGACCCCTGGGTTCAAGATCGCGGTCCGGACGGCGTAAGCGGGGAGACCCTCTGCATGGCCCCAATTTCCGATCCTGTCGATAAAGCCACGCTGCGCAAGCAGTTGCGCGCGCGCCGCGCCGCCGTCAGCGCGGCCGAACGGCATGCCGCCGGCCGCCAGTTGGCGCGTCTGGCCTTGCGCCACCGCCTGTTGGCGCGGCACCGCCGCATTGGTTTCTACATGCCGGCGAAGAACGAAATCGACGTCTTGCCGCTGCTGCGCGCCGCTATGCGCATGGGAGTGACCTGTTACCTGCCGGTGGTGCCGGCACGCGGTCTGGTCGACGTGGGGCGACACAAACTGTGGTTCACCCGATTGCGCGGCCAGGAGCAGGGTCTGCTGCGACCGCACGCCGCCTGGGTCAACAATCGTTACGGCATTCCGGAGTACCAGCCGCGCGGCGGTCGCCGGGTACGTGCGCAACAACTTGATCTGTTGTTCATGCCGCTGCTCGGGTTCGACCGCCAGGGCTGGCGCATTGGCATGGGTGGCGGCTACTACGATGCCAGTCTGGCGCATCTCAGGCGCTGCCGACACTGGCGTCGGCCGCATCTGATCGGCGTCGCATTTGCCGTGCAGGAGATTGCCCGCGCGCCCTGCGATCCCTGGGATGTGCGCCTGGATGCCATCCTGACCGAACGGGCTTACCGCAAGGCCGGCGAGGTTTTATGACACTGCAAGAACTGCGTTATCTGGTCGCGTTGGCCGACAGCGGCCACTTCGGGCAAGCCGCCGAAGCCTGTTTCGTCAGCCAATCGACGCTGTCCACTGGTTTGAAGAAGCTGGAGGACTTCCTCGGCGTGATCGTGTTCGACCGCTCGCTGAAGCGGGTCACGCCGACGCCGATCGGCCGCGAAATCGTCGAATCGGCGCGCCGCATCATCGATGAAACCGCACGCATCCGGGAATTGGCCAGTTATGCCCAGGACCCGATGGAGCGCACCCTGCATCTCGGCGTGATCCCTACCTTGGGGCCGTATTACCTGCCGCATGTGCTGACCCGGGTGCGCGCGGCCCACCCCAGGTTGCGCCTGTTGTTGCGCGAGGAAATGACGCCGCACATGCTCGCCCATCTGGCCGAGGGCAAGCTCGATGCCGGCCTGCTTGCCTTGCCCATCGACGACGCCAGTCTGGAAGTCGCGCCGCTGTTCGTGGAACCCTTCCTCGCCGCCGTGCCGGCCGGGCATGCGCTGGCCAAGGGGAAGTCGGTCAAGATCGACGACCTCGCCGCCGCCGGCCTGATGTTGCTGGAAGAAGGCCACTGCCTGCGCGACCAGGCGCTGGCAGCCTGCCACCTGCAAAGCCTCAAGAGCGAAGAAATCCGCGCCACCAGCCTGGAAACCCTGCGCCAGATGGTCGCCATGGGCCTGGGCGTGACGCTGATCCCCGCGCTGGCCGGCGCCGGCGGCAACCTGGGCGGCGATCAGGTCGTGCTGAAGCCGGTCGCGAAACCGGGGGCGGCGCGCACCATCGGCCTGGTCTGGCGTCGCCGTTCGGCGCTGGCGCCCAGCATCGAGCGCCTGGCCGAAACGCTGGCGGCACAACTGCCGCCCGGCGTGGCGGCACCGTAGGAGCACCTTCCAAGGCGCGATTTTCCGGTTTGGCACCAGATCGCGCCTTGGAAGGCGCTCCTACGGGGGGTGCGGAATTCAAGTAATTCGTTGGCGGGACGATAACCGGTCAAGTTCATCGCTGCCCGCTTCCACCGTGACTACAGCCCAGCATGCCCGCTGTACCCGTCTTGCAACGCCTTGCCCCGATGGCGCTTGTCGTTTGCGGCGCATCCGGTTTGGGCCACCGCCAAGACACGCATGAAAATCGCGCTTGGGCTCCGCGCCCGCTTGGCGTTGCCGCTGGTTGCGGCAGCCGGCGTATTGCTCGGCGCGATCGTCTGGCAATCGCTTGCCGAGCGCGGCCAATTGCGGCGCGATGCGGCGGAAACCCTGCTACAGAAGGCGAAGCTGATTGCCGCGCGGCAGCAGTCACTGGTCGCGCGCGCCGACGCGACCATCAGCAGCCTGCTGTTGCGCCCGGAATTGCATTCCGCAGATGCAGCCACGTGTGCGCGCGAACTGCGCGAACTCGTCGAACTGCAGCCGGAGTTCAACCAGATCGGGCTGGTGCGCTCCGACGGCGACATCACGTGCGCGGCGACGCCGCCCACCGGCCGCGTCAACGTCGCCGACCGCGCCTGGTTTCGCCAGGCCCTGCAAAGTCGCAGCCTGGTGGTCAGCGATGTGGTGACCGGGCGCATTCTCGACAAGCCCGTCGTCATGCTCGCCAAGGCGATCCACGACCGGGCAGGGCGCGTGACCGGGGCGGTCTATGTGTCGATCGATCTGACCTGGCTGCACGCCGAATTGGGCCAATCCGGCTTGCCGGCCGGTTCCCGCCTGTGGGTGATCGACCGCCTGGGCGGCATTGCCCTGCGCCATCCCGACCCAGAGGGTTGGGTCGGCCGGAATGTGGCGGCGATGCCGTCGATGCAACATTTCCTGGTGCCCGGCTACGAAGGTGTGCTGCAAGCAAAAGGGCTGGACGGGACGCCCCGTCTATTCGGCTACGTTCCCTTGCTGAACACGCAGTCCGGCCAGTTGCGGCTGTTTCTGACCGTGCCGAAGGCGGTGGTCGAAGCGCCGGCAGATCAGCGTTTTCTGAAAAATCTGGTCATCATGCTGTGCGTGCTCGCGGTCGTGGCGGCGCTGCTGGCCGGCAGCGTCTACCGGTTGCTGGTGCGCCCGCTGGCCATTCTGGCGCGCACGGCGGCGAGTCTGGGCGCCGGCAATCTCGATGCGCGCAGCGGCCTGCCCCATAGCGACGACGAGATCGGGCAACTGGCGAAAACCCTGGACGACGCCATTACCGAACGCAAGCGCGCCGAGGCGGAACAACTGGCGGCACGGACCATGTTGCAAACCGTGGTCGACACGGTGCCGCTGTGCATCTTCTGGAAGGACCGCCAATCGCGTTATCTGGGCTGCAACCGGACCTTCGCGCGCCTGGCCGGCACGGACAATCCGCTCGATCTGGACGGCAAGGACGATTACGAATTCGATTGGCGCGCCTTTGCCCACCTGTACCAACAAGACGATGCAGAAGTGATGGATAGCGGCCTCGCCAAATACAACATTGTCGAACCGCTCGATCTGGGCGGCGGCACTCCGGTCTGGCTGGAGACCAGCAAGGTGCCGCTACGCGACGCGCAGGGCCGTGTGTACGGGGTGCTCGGCGTGTTCCAGGACATCACCGAGAAAAAATTTGCGGCTGATGCGCTGCTGGCGCGCGAACGGGAGTTCCACACCCTGGCGGACAACGTGCCGGATAACGTGGTCCGCTTCGACTGCGAGGCGCGCGCGCGCTATGTGAATCCTGCCCTGGAAAAATCCATCGGCATTCCGGCCGCCGAACTGCTCGGACGCTGCCCCACCGAAACCTTTCCCGGTGGTGGGTTCGCCGCCTTAGAACAGGCGATCCGCGAGGTCGTCGCCGATGGCGAGAGCTGCATCATCGAGCAGATGGTGCCCGGTCCGGACGGCGAGTTGCGCCATCATTCCATCCACATCGTCGCCGAGAAGGATGCGGATGGCTGCACGGTCAGCGTGCTGGCGATCGGGCGCGACGTCACCGAGCAGAGGCGCAACGAGGAAGAACTGCGCCTGGCCGCCAGCGTGTTCCACAACACGCAGGAGGGCATCATCGTCACTGATGCGGCGGCGACGATCCTGTCGGTCAACCCGGCCTTCAGCGAAATTACCGGCTACGCGGCGGTGGAGGCGCTCGGCAGGAAACCCAGTCTGCTGCGCTCGGAGCATCACCCGGCCGAGTTTTACCGGGACATGTGGCAGGCGCTGCTGCGTCAGGGCCGCTGGCAGGGTGAAGTCTGGAACCGGCGCAAGAGCGGCGATCTTTATCTGGAATGGATGACCATCAGCGCGGTGCTCGGCGACGACGGCAAGCCGATGCGCTATGTCTCGGTCTTCCACGACATTACCGAGATGCGGCGCAAGGACGAACATATCCGCCACCTCGCCTTTCATGACGTGCTGACCGGCCTGCCCAACCGCGCCCTGTTCCAGGAGCGCCTGGAGCACGCCATCGAGCGCGCACGGCGGGAAGGCAGCCGTTTGTCGGTGACCTTCCTCGACCTCGACGGCTTCAAGTGCGTCAACGACAGCCGCGGCCATGATGTCGGCGACCTGTTGTTGCAGGGCATCGCCGAGCGCCTCCGCACCCGCCTGCGGCGTGGCGTGGATACCGTGGCGCGCCTCGGCGGCGACGAATTCGTGGTGCTGATGGAAGACCTCAAAGAGGCGCAACAGTGCGCTTGCCTGGCTGCGGAAATCATCGTCGACATCGCGCGACCGATGGAATTGCGCGGTTGTCCGGTGCAGGTGGGCGCGTCGATGGGCATGGCGTTCTTTCCCGAGGATGGCGACAACGTGCAGGAATTGATGCGCCGGGCCGACATCGCCATGTACGCGGCCAAGCTGGCGGGCAAGGGCACCTTCCGCTTCTTCCGCGCCGACATGCTCGACGCGGCGGGCACCCGCCACCCGCGCTGACGCGGGCTTGGCTCGCGGTAGCGCTTCGGTGCGCGCGTAAGGCCGAAAAAAAAGCCCGCCAAGTGGCGGGCTCGGGAAGCGGCGGTGAATCTGCCGATCAATACTTGTAGGCGTTGCCCTTGTAGAACTTCTTGAAGGTGTTGGTGGCCATGCCGTCGTCCTTCACGCGCTGATACTCGCCGTTCTCGCTCGGTATGACGCGGGTGCAGCGTTCCGGTTCGGTCGGGAACTGGGTGCAGAAATGGCCGTCGTCGACGATTTTCCAGGTGCCGACCCGACGCTTTTTGTTGTCCAGCACTTGCGTCAGTTTGCCTTCGGGCGAGTAGTAGGCGGTGTAGTTCTTGCCCAGCGCGTCGGCGAAGCCCGAAGCGGAGTTGCCGGCGATCAGGCTTTTGACCTGGTCGGCGCTGAGCGGGCCGCCGGCGTTGGCGGTGGCGGAAGCAAACAACAGGCAAAGCAGGGCGAAACGTTTCATGGGGATCTCCTCGTAGGGTTGCAGCAAAAAACGAAACAATGAAAAACCAGCGGGCGCCGGCGCGACGCCCGCGTTGACAAGGCTCAGGCCGCCTGCAGGCTCGGCATGCGTTCCTGTGCGGGGGTCAGTTGCAACCGGCGCAGCAAAGTCAGCAGCACTTGCAGTGTCTTCAGTTGCAGCAGCAGGAAGGGCAGCAGGAACAAATACATTGCCGGCGTCCACATCATCACCAGCATGTTGCCGAGCAGACCGAACTTGACCACGAACAAGCCGAATACCGGGAAGGCGACGCCGGGACAGACCAGCGCGTAGGTGGTGGCATGCACCTTGTCGCCGTAAATGAAGTCGTTGAAGTAATTCAGCCGCTTCATCACGCTGAAGCCGATCATGCCGAAGATCAGCTGGATGGCGAACAGTGTCATCAGCACGACGAACGTTTCCGCCGAACTGATATGGCCGCCGAGCGCTTCGCCCATGCCGTGCGAGGTGCGCATGAAGGTAATGCCGAGCAGCGTCGTGATCGGGATCATCAACCACAGGCTGGGCGCGGCTTCGACCCGGATGCCGTGGGTCAGCATGGTGTGGAAGCCGATCACCAGCATGACGACCATCAGCAGCGCGGCCGAGGTGGCGAAGAAGGCCGACAGCGCGATGCTGATCGCGACGATTTCACGCACATGGCTCATCGCGGCGGGCGCGGCGAGGCCGACGGCGATCATCGACAGCGCGAAGATGGAGACCATCGGCGCCAGGCTGTTGTTCTGCTCGAAGCTGTATCCCTTGTGCAGCAGCATGCGCACGAAGTAGTTGCCGAGGATGCGCAAGGCGTAAATGCCGATGGAGACGAAAGTGAGCATCGCCAACGGGAAGATGTACTCGATCACATCCCACAGGCCAGGAATCAGCAGCGACGACGATACGAACAACACGTTGACCGTCATCGCCATGGTCAGCGGCACCACCATCAGGCTGATTTCGGCGCTGGAATTGCGCAGCTTGGCGTAGGCCTCCGTCTTCTTGTAAAGGCTGAACTCACGCGTGTTCCAGATCATCAACGAGAAGTGAATGATCGCCAGGCCGAACACGATGGCCAGACACAGCCCGATCCACAGGGCTTTAAGGCTGGGTTCGCCGGACAGGATCGGCCAGAGCTGGTCGAACGAGATGATGCCGGTCTCGTGTGGCAGCAGGAAGTTGAGATACAGGAAAAACGAGATGGCCAAGCCGCCCGAGCCGAGCGCGCCGAGGTGATAGGCCGGGATGTATTTCTCTTGCAGGTTTTTACGAAACATTTCTTCTCTCCTCACAACAGGGTGAATGACGCCGAACCGGATTGCCCGGTCGGCATACCTCGACAAGGCGGGATGCCGCGAAAGCACCCCGCCGTGGCTTTATCCGAGCGTGTCCGCCCAGATATGTTCGAACCAGGTTTTGTTGTATTCGAAGTTCAGTTCATCGCTTTCCAGCGCTGCGCCGCCGCCGGGTTGCCGGATGTAGGCTTCCTTGTCCGGGTCGTAGCGCATGACCACGGCGATCGGGCCGGAGGTGGTGTCGGACGTGGCCGAATAGCTGGTGCTGCCGATCACCGGGTAGGGATTCGGTTCGCGCTCGTTGAATATTTCGACCAGCGCGGCGGCGCAGATCTTGGCCTGGTTGTTGGAGACATGCGCCGACTTGGGCATGTTGGAGGCGACCGAGTCGCCCAGTACATGCACGAACGGCACGTTCGGCGATTCGTAGGTGGCGCCGTTGACCGGGCACCAGACGCCGGCGCTGTCGGTGCGCACGCCGGCCTGAGCGCAGATCGCGTTGGCGCGCTGTTTCGGCACGATGTTGATGACGTCGGCCTTGACGTCCTCGAACTCGCTGGTAACCAGCATGTTCTGGTGATCGACCTTGGTGACCAGGTTGTACGGACGGTGCTCGATCATGCCGGGGTAGAACTTCTTCCAGGCGTCCTTGAACATGGGGCCTTTCGAAACCACGTCGAAATGCCCGTCGAGCATGATGATCTTGGACTTCGGCTTGTGTTGCTTGAAGTAATGCGCGACCAGGCTGGCCCGCTCGTACGGGCCGGACACGCAACGGCCGGGCGGCGGCGGGCTGGCGATGACGAAGACGCCGCCATCCGGCATCGCTTCCAACTGTTTGCGCAGCGCGACGGTTTGCGGCCCGGCCTTCCAGGCATGCAGCACTTTGCCGGCGGCTTCGCCCGCGGCATAGCCCTCAATCTGATCGGTCATGAACTCGACGCCGGGCGCGAGGACCAGACGGTCGTAGGCGATCTTCTTGCCGCCCTGGGTGGTGACCACGCGTTTGTCGGTATCCACGCCGATGGCGCTGTCCTTCACCATGTCGATGCCGTAGCCGGGCAAGTGGTCGTAGCTCTTGATGATGTCGTCCATGTTGCGCAGGCCGCCCAGCACCCAGTTCGACATCGGGCAGGAATAGAACTTGTCGCTCGGCTCGATCAGCATCACTTTGATGTCAGGGTCCCAGATACGCAGATATTTGGCGCAGGTGGCGCCGCCGAAACCGGCGCCGACGATCACGACATGCGGTTTGCCGGTTTGGGCGAAGGCGAATTTCGGGGTCAGCGCGGCAGCGATGCCGGCGCCGGTCAGTTTCAGGAAGTCACGACGATGCAGGGTCATTTCTTGTCTCCTCGGGCCTGGGTTATTTGATCGCGGCGAAGTACGCGGCGAGGTCTTCGTATTCCGTGTCGGAGTAGCCGAGCGCGTATTTCTTCATCACCGTCGCCTCGCGCCTGCCGGCTTTGAAGTCCTGCATGGCCGCGATGAAATAAGCCTTGTCCTGGCCGGCCAGGCCGGGGATGGCGTTGTTGCTCTTGCCGTTCGGGCCGTGGCAGATGAAGCAGGTCGCGGCGATGGTTTTGGTATGGGCGACGCAGACGCTGGCGGGGTTTTCCCAGCCGGCGATCAAACAAGGCGGCGGCTCGGCCTTGCTTTGGGCGCCGCTTTCGGCGGCTTGGGTGGGGACGGACAACATCAGGCTGGCGCCTGCTACTCCGAATAACACGTGCTTCATGGTCATGGTTTCCTCGCTTTCCAGGTCGGTGGACTTGTCCGCTGCGTGACGGCTGGCTAGCCATGCACGCGGCATTTTTTCGAACGGCGCAGGTTATTCACCTAGTCAAACGCACTATTGATAACCCATTGATTTGTTGAATCACGATCAAAAAGCTGTTTCGCGTGAAACGGGGAGGCTTCGTGCAGGACCGAACAGGATCCGTCCAAGCCGTCGCCTTGATGCAGGCCGATCGGGCCATGGTTTCCGGTATCGGTGCGGACGACAGAGGTAGTCTGGTCATGGCTGTGCCTTCCATGAATCAACACGATTGGAAATACAGCGGCGGAATCAGCGTCCGTCGCGCGGTGCAGGCAATGCAGGGGGAAAGATCAGCCGCCGGGTGGCGCTGTGATTCGCATCAGGCTGTGGCAGCCGGCAGGCTGCGCAGAGGCAAACAGAAGCTCAGACAAAGCGAAGAGAGATTTATTGCAAACCAATGTATAGCAATTCATTTGAATCTCCATCCATCCGTTTTGGGGGATTTTTGTCGTCTTTATTGTTGATCTGAAGACGTTGATGTCTTTATATCAGAATATAAGCATATTGCAATATGGTTACCCATTTATTGAACATGGTAATTTCTTTATATCGCCATGGAGTTCGGTCGAGATGTTGTCAGGATGTGCAGGAGAACTGCATTTTCAATCTACAAATTAGATCGATCTGATTAAATCTATTCATTGGAGCCGGATGATCTGCATCGGTAGGATGCATTCCGTCACTTAGTTCAACCCCCCAACCGACCAGGAGATCGCCATGCAAAACAGCCAATCCGTCACCATCAAGAACCTCGAAGCCGCCTTCGCCGGCGAGTCGATGGCGCATATCAAATACATGTGGTTCGCCAAGCAATGCCGCGCCGCCGGCGACGAAGCGACCGCTCGCGTATTCGAGGAAACCGCTGCACAGGAAGTGCAGCACGCTTTCGGCCACGCCGAGTTGCTCTTCTCCAGCGAAACCATGACTCCGGCCAAGTGCCTGCAATACGCGATCGACGGCGAGACCTACGAGTACACCGAGATGTACCCCAAGTTCCGCCACGAAGCCGAGCAGGAAGGCCATACCGACGCGGTCAAGGAAATCGATACGCAGATCGCCGAATCGAAGGAGCACGCCGCCATGTTCCAGGCCGTGCTGGCCAAGGCGGCCAAGCGCTTCGCCGCGCTCGCCAAGGTGGAAGAGAAGCACGCCAACCATTACCGTGCTCAGCTCGACAAAGTCGGCGCTTGAGCTTGAATAACCACCCCACCCACTTCGAACCAAGGAGAAATCATGAAAGTCTATGAATGCATCGTATGCGGCTATGTTTATGACGAAAGCAAAGGCGACCCGGAGCATGGCGTTGCCGCAGGCACGCGCTGGGACGACGTGCCGGCAGATTGGGCCTGCCCGGACTGCGGCGTTGCCAAGGCCGATTTCGAGATGCGCGAAATCTGAAGAACCTCAGCCTGGATCATCCAGGCTGAAAATGACTTATTTACACAGGAGCACGCCATGAATCCCCTCGTCATCCTCGGTAGCGGCCTGGCCGGCTATGGCTTGTTGCGCGAATTTCGCAAGCGCGACGCGAATACGCCGGTCACGCTGATTACTGCCGACGACGGCCGCGTCTACAGCAAGCCGAATCTGTCCAATGCGCTGGCACAAGGCCGCACGCCGGAGCAACTGGCAACGGAAACGGCCGCGCAGGCGGCGACGAAATTCAACGCGCGCATCCTGACGAATACCCGCGTCGGTGCCATCGACCCGGTTGCGAAGACGGTGCAGACCGAAGCCGGTCCGATCGCATACGACCGACTCGTGCTGGCACTCGGCGCCGATCCGTTCGCGCATGGCCTGGCCGGCGACGCGGCCGCCGACGTGATCAGCGTCAACGATCTGGACGACTACAGCCGGTTTCGCGCCGCGCTTGTCGACAAACACCATGTCGCCATCCTTGGCGGCGGCCTGATCGGCTGCGAATTTGCCAACGACCTGGCCAGCAGCGGTCATCGCGTCAGCGTCGTGCATCTCGGCGCATGGCCGCTGGAGCGCCTGGTGCCGCAACAGGTCGGCGATGCACTGACGCAAGCGCTGGAGAAGCAGGGCGTCACCTGGCATTTCGGCCATACCGCGAAACGGGTCGACGCCGCCGACGCGGGCTATCGCCTGACCCTGGACGACGGCAGCCAGCTCGAAGCCGATCTGGTTATGGCTGCCATCGGCCTGCGCCCGCGCACGCAACTGGCGCAAGCCGCCGGCATCGCCTGCAAGCGCGGCATCGTGGTCAATCGTCGCCTGGAAACGGATGTGGCCGGTATCTATGCCATCGGCGATTGCGCCGAAGTCGAAGGCCACGTGCTGCCCTACGTGCTGCCTTTGTTGACCCAGGTGCGCGCGCTTGCCGCGATTCTGGCAGGCGAAGCGGCAACGGTGAGTTACCCAGCCATGCCGGTGATGGTGAAAACCACGGCTTATCCGCTTGCCGTGCTGCCGCCCGCCATCGGCGCGCCGGGCGAGTGGCTGATCGAGCTGGCCGAGGCCGGCATGCGCGCGCTGCACAACGCGCCGGCCGGCGCACTCAACGGCTTCGCTCTGGGCGGCGGCGAGACCGGCAAACGGGCGGAGTTGGCCAAGCGAGTTGCCGCGCTGTTGCCATAGCTCAGCACTGCTCCCACGGCAAGCCATCGAAGCGCCAGCCGCTGTGCGTGGAGCGGCGATGGTTATCGTCCAGCTCGCCTTCAAATCCATGTAGCACGTTGTAAACGTCGGTGAAGCCGTTCTGCTCCAGGTACTCGCCGGCTTCTTTGGAGCGATTGCCGGAACGGCAGATCAGAATCACCGGGCGATGGTGCGAGGCGGCCATGCGCACCTGGCCGAGGAAATGCGGGTTCAAATCCCAGTTGATGCCTTCATACCAGGCAATCAGGATGGCGCCGACCGGGTGGCCGACAAAGAGGAATTCGAACTCCGAACGGCAGTCGATCAGGACGGCATCCGCTTGTTTTTGAACGAACTCGAAAGCCTCTTTCGGGGTCAGGTGTTTCACTGCGGTCTCCTCGCGTAAGTGACTGATTTTTCTTGGGGAATTTTCGTATAATAGCCGCCCTTTTTGCCGGCCGCTCAGCAATGTCAGACCCTACTCCCGACCGTACTTCAGAACTTCGCGCCATTGCCGCTCGCCGCATCCTGATCCTGGACGGGGCCATGGGCACCATGATCCAGCGTTACGAATTGACCGAGGCCGATTATCGCGGCGCGCGCTTCGCCGACTGGCCGAGCGATCTGAAGGGCAATAACGACCTGCTGCTGCTGACCAAACCGGACGTAATTCGCGAGATCCACAGCCAGTATCTCGCCGCCGGCGCGGACATTCTGGAAACCTGCACGTTCAACGCCAACAGCATTTCGATGGCCGATTACGGCATGGAGTCGCTGGTCTGGGAGATCAATCACGCGGGCGCGAAGCTGGCGCGCGCGGCGGCCGACGCCTATTCCACGCCGGACAAACCGCGTTTCGTCGCCGGCGTGCTCGGGCCGACCTCGCGCACCGCGACCTTGTCGCCCGACGTCAACGATCCCGGCTTCCGCAACGTCAGCTTCGATCAGTTGGTTGCCACTTATTACGAAGCCACCGACGGTCTGGTCAAGGGCGGCGCCGATCTGCTGCTGATCGAGACCGTGTTCGATACGCTGAACGCCAAGGCAGCGGTGTTCGCGGTGAAGAAGTATTTCGACGATGTCGGCCGCACCTGGCCGATCATGATTTCCGGCACCATCACCGACGCCTCCGGCCGCACATTGTCCGGTCAGACCGTGGAGGCGTTCTGGAATTCGCTGCGCCATGCCGACTGTTTCTCGTTCGGTTTCAACTGCGCCTTGGGTGCAGCCGAACTGCGCCAACACATCGACGAGATTTCCCAGAAGGCCGATTGCCTCACGTCCGCCCACCCCAACGCCGGGCTGCCCAACGCCTTCGGCGGCTACGACGAAACCGGCGCGCAAATGGCCGAACAGATCGGCGAATGGGCGCGCGCTGGACTGCTCAACATCGTCGGCGGCTGCTGCGGCACCTCGCCGGAACACATCAAGGCCATCGCCGATGCAGTGGCCGATTGCGCGCCGCGTGTGCCGCCGACCATCGCGCCGTCCCTGCGCCTGTCCGGCCTGGAGCCGTTCAACGTCGGCCGCGACAGCCTCTTCGTCAACGTCGGCGAGCGCACCAACGTCACCGGCTCGGCCAAGTTCAAGCGCCTGATCATCGACGGCAACTACGACGAAGCGCTGGTCATCGCGCGTCAGCAGGTCGAAGCCGGCGCGCAGATCATCGACATCAACATGGACGAGGGCATGCTGGACGGCGAGGCGGCGATGGTGCGCTTCCTCAATCTGGTCGCCAGCGAGCCGGACATCGCCCGTGTGCCGATCATGCTCGACTCGTCGAAGTGGGCGATCATCGAAGCCGGCCTCAAGTGCGTGCAGGGCAAGGCGGTAATCAACTCGATCTCGATGAAGGAAGGCGAGGCCGAATTCCTCGAACGCGCCAACCTCGCGCGCCGCTATGGCGCGGCGGTCATCGTCATGGCGTTCGACGAAGCCGGCCAGGCCGACACCTATGCGCGCAAGACCGAAATCAGCGCGCGCGCCTACAAGTTGCTGACCGAACAGGTCGGCTTCCCGCCGGAAGACATCATCTTCGACCCGAACATCTTCGCGGTCGCCACCGGCATCGAGGAACACGCCAACTACGCCGTCGATTTCATCGAGGCGACGCGCTGGCTGCGCCAGAACCTGCCGCATACGCATGTTTCCGGCGGCGTCTCCAACGTGTCGTTTTCGTTCCGCGGCAACGAGCCGGTGCGCGAGGCGATCCACACCGTATTCCTCTATCACGCGATCCAGGCCGGCATGGACATGGGCATCGTCAACGCCGGCCAGTTGGGCGTCTACGACGAAATCCCGGCCGAGTTGCGCACGCTGGTCGAAGACGTCGTGCTCAACCGCAACCCGGATGCGGCCGACCGCCTGGTGACCTTCGCCGAAACGGTGAAGGGCAAGATCAAGGATGCCGTCGAAGAGCAGGCCTGGCGCAGCGAGCCGGTGCTGGCGCGGCTGACGCATGCGCTGGTCAAGGGCATTACCAGCCATATCGTGGAAGACACCGAAGAAGCGCGCCTGCTGTTCGACCATCCGG
>JASJPK010000056.1:0-9184 GCA_031426735.1 Hydrogenophilaceae bacterium
CCCCCCCCCCCCCCCCGCCCGCGCTCCAACCCAATAACAGTTACGTTATGCCGTCCGCGCCCGAATCGCCTGGCGGTGCCGGCGAAAGACGAATTGATAGAGCGCTTCGTCGAGCGCTTCGGTCAGTCCCTGGAAACTGGCGCGCGCTTTGCCGGCCTGCGCCGCCAGCGCGACGGCGGGTAGTTTCAGGCTGATCGGCAGCGCTTCCGAGGGGCGCAGTTCCAGGATCAGCGGCGTGCCCTGGGCGGGCGGTGCGGGGTCCGGCCATTGCACGCCGGACGGGCTGAGTTGCACGATTTTGACTTCCGGCGCGGTGCCGGCTTCCAGCGTGCGGGCGAGCAGGTGCAGGGTCAGGTCGAGTTTGGCTTCGATGCGGTCGAGGCGGCGATTCTCCGGCCCGCCGGCTTCGAGTTCGTGCATGCCTTCCATCTGGTTCAGGGCGGTGAGCAGCAGCGTGGCTTCACGGATTTGCGTATCGCGCATCCTGCGCTGCAATTCATCCGCATCCGCTTGAGCGACATGCCAGGCCAGCGGCATCAGGCATTCGCAGGATAGTCCGTCAGTCATTTCCGGCTCCAGGAAATAGTTGGGTGCCATGGCAGGCCAGGCGGGCGCTGCCGTAACAGGCTTCCTGTTCGACGGCTTGGCTGACGGGGACGTTCAACAGGCGTGCACGGATGCGGCTGTAGACGGCGTTTTTCGCACCGCCGCCGGCGCTGACCACGGCTTGCAGCGGCGTCGCGCCGAGTTCGACGAGTCTGGCGTAACCCTGCGCCTCGATGCGGGCCAGGCCTTCCAGCATGCCGTGCAGGAATTCGGCGCGGCTATCCGGGCGCGGTTCCAGGCGGGGCGGGCGTTGCGGGTCGTTGTACGGGAAACGTTCGCCGGTGCCGGGCAGCGGGTAGTAATCCAGGCCGGTCGATTTGTCCGGGTCGATTTCGCGCGACAGCGCGCTCAGTTCGTCGTCGCTGAAATACTGGCGCAGCACTGCGCCGCCGGCGTTGGAGGCGCCGCCGGCCAGCCATTGGCTGCCGAACCAGTGCGAGTAAACGCCGAATTCGCCGGCATCGACGCGGGTTTCCGAGAGCAGTTTCAGCACCAGCGTGCTGCCCAGCGAGGTCACCGCTTCGCCGGGTCGGCGGGTTTGCCCACTGCCACCGGCGGCGAGGAAGGCGGCGATGCTGTCCGTGGTGCCGGCGCGCACCAGGCAATCCGGGTTGATGCCGAGTTCGCGCGAGCGGGTGCGGCTGACCAGGCCCAGCGTCTGGCCGGGTTTCACCGGCACGGGCAAATAGTTCACATCGGCCAGGTAATCGACCCAGGCCGGCCACTGCCCGGTTTCCAGATCGAGTCCCATCTTGAGGGCGTTGTGGTAGTCGCTCACCGGGTTGCCGGAGAGTTGGGCGGAAAGCCAGTCGGCCTGGTTCAGGTAGAGGCGGGCGCCGGGTCTTCCGATGCCGGAGCCGAGGTGTTTCTTCAGCCACAGCACTTTGGCCAAGCCGGAGGTGGCGGCTGCGGCCGCATGTTCGCCGCCGGCCGTGCGGCGGATCAGCGCGGCTTCTTCGATGGCGCGCGCATCGTTGTAGGCCAGCGGCGGGTAGGTCGGATTGAGCGCCTCGTCGCAGGCCAGCACAGTGGCAGAAGTGCCGTCGATGGCCAGACCGGCCAGGCGGCGGCGCATGCCAATAGGGATTTGCGTAATCAGCGTCAGCATCGCTTCGCGCCAGCTGGCGGCGGCTTCGTGCTCGGGCAGGCGGCCGAAATCGACGCGCGCCATGTCCTCGATCTGCCCGCCCGGAGCCATGACGCAGGCGCGCGCGCCGGAAGTGCCGAAATCGATGCCGAGGTACATGGTCAGACGATGGACAAGCCGTTGGGATCGTCCGCTGCGTCCTCGTCGCTCTGGATTGGGCGGCGCACCAGGCTCTTCAGCATCATGCGCAATTCGTTTTGCGAATCGGCGAAGCGCAGCGCGGTTTCGGGAGCGACCAGGCCGGCGGCGCAGAGGTCGTACAGCGCCTGATCGAAGGTACACATGCCGAGGTCGCGCGATTTGGCCATGATGGTTTTGATTTCATGCACGTCGCCTTTGTGGATCAGGTCGGAGACGAGCGGGCTGCTCAGCAGGATTTCGATGGCCGGCACGCGGCCGCCGTCGAGCTTCGGAATCAGACGCTGCGAAATGATGCCGCGCAGGTTGAGCGAGAGATCCATCAGCAGTTGCGAGCGGCGATCCATCGCGAAGAAGTTGATGATGCGGTCCAGCGCCTGGTTCGAGTTGTTGGCGTGCAGCGTGGCCAGGCAGAGATGGCCGGTTTCGGCGAAGGCAATGGCGTACTCCATGGTCTCGCGGTCACGGATTTCGCCGATCAGGATCACATCCGGCGCTTGCCGCAAGGTGTTCTTCAGCGCGGCGAACCAGTTATCCGTATCGACGCCGACTTCGCGCTGCATGACCAGGCATTTCTTGTGCGGGTGCATGAACTCGATGGGGTCTTCGATGGTGATGATGTGGCCGCGCGAGTTTTCGTTGCGGTGGTCCAGCATCGCCGCCAGGCTGGTCGATTTGCCCGAGCCGGTGCCGCCGACCATCAGGATCAGGCCGCGCTTCTCCAGCGACAGCTTGCCCAGCACCGGCGGCAAGGCGAGCGATTTCAGCGTCGGCACCTCGGTGTTGATGTGGCGCGCCACCAGGCCGACCGAGCCGCGCTGTACATAGGCGTTGACCCGAAAACGGCCAATGCCGTCGAGCGACAGCGCGAAGTTGCATTCGCGCGTATCGCGAAATTCGGCCTGCTGCTTTTCGTTCATCGCCGCGCGCAGGATTTCCTCGGCCTGCTCGCGACTGATCGGCTTGGTGTTGAACGGCGTCATTTCACCGTGGATCTTGATCGCCGGCGGCGCCCCGACGGTCACGAACAGGTCGGACGCGCCCTTTTCCAGCATGTTCTTGAGCAGTTCGGTGAGGTAGGTGAAATACGGGCTGGGGGCGGGCATGGCCTGGGTTCCTTGCGGGGGCTGGATTTGTGGACGCGAGTTTAAATGCCGCGCACCGACAATGGGCGGCGGCGTTTCACTTGGCGAGATCGCGCACGCCGACAAAGTACGCGCCCAGGCGCTGTCCGCATCTACCGTTCGTCACCCCGGCGTAGGCCGGGGTCCAGGATTTGCCCGCTTGTCCGGACTACAGGTCGTAACTATCCGCTACCCCGGTGTCGGCCAGACGATCGAAATATCGGGCGCGGTAATAGTGCCGCTTGTGGGTGGCGTCGTCGGTGAAGGCGGCGCGGTCGTGCAGCACGTTGTTGCTGACCAGTCCCATGCCCGACTCCAGGCGGCCGCGGAAGATGTAGGGGGAGTCGCTGTTGAGCAGGTCGCGCAGATAGGTCAGGGCTTCCTGGCTCAGGGCGTCGTCGGTCCACATCACGTTATTGACGCGGATGGTGTACCGCATATGCAGGTCGCCCGACGGCGTGATGGCGAAAACCGGGCCGGGCTCTTCCTGCCGCGCCTCGGCACCGCCCTCGTCGATGCGCGCCGGTATGGTCATGACCTTGGGGCCCATCAAGGCGCGGATGTAGTCAGGATTCTTGTCGCGCAGCAGGATGTAGGCGATCTCGTGGTCCATCAGGGCATTTTCCCCGCCGGTGGCGGCCTGCTGTACCACGTGCAGGTTCAGGGCATGGATCTGCTTGGCGGCGGTGTTGTAGTAGCCGTCGGTATGCCAGTTGATGGCGCGGTTGGTGTAGGGGATGTACTGCTGGCGGATGCCGTCGGTGCGCACGGTCAACGAGGTCAGGCCGGTTTCGTCGGCCAGCCAGTTCTTGTTCAGATCCTGCAGGCCGAAGCGGCGCCCCATGGCGAGCGGAATCTCGGGGTCGGGATCGGCGCCGGTCTTGCTTGCATACAGCACCATGTTCGCCTTGCGGCAGCGCGCGAGCAGGGCGGCGTGCTCGCTGTCGGTCAGGGTGCGGGGATCCTTGATCTCCACCAGCAGGTCGCCCAGGCCCTTCGGGTAGTCCTTGAGTTTCTGCTCGCGCCAGCGCCGGTACAGGTCGTCGTCGTCGAGGCTGAAGGGGGAGGGGACGGCTTGAAGTTTCGGCTGTGGGCTGGCCATGTAAGCTCCTGTGGGGCTGGCTTGTGGGGGAAAGGAAAAACGACCGGCAGACTGACCCGACCCCGCCCAGGCTGTCATTGACCGATATCAACGGCGTGCTGACCATCGGATTAGCCTGATTATTTGTAGGATGGGCAAAGCGCAGCGGATGCCTTGGCGGCGGGTTTTGCCGCTTAGGCATCCGGCGTGCCTAGAACTGGTGCAGCGTGCCCATCTGACGCTGCAGGTTGATGGGCGCGCTGCGCTTCGCCCATCCTACCCAGGTTGGATGGGTATCCCCGCCTTGACCAGCAATCGTGGCATCGCCATAGTCTGAGCCCTGTTTCCATTGCAAAGCTCGGATTCCCATGAAGTTTGTTTTTCGAATGTTTTTCAAGACCTTGCGCATCGTGATCGGCCCGCTGATGTTGATCTGGGAGTTCGTCACGACGCCGAAGGGCGTGCAGCGCACGCCGGATGATCAACATCGGGTCGATGCGGAATGCCTCAATCTGGCGCTTTATCAGTTCAAGTCCTGTCCGTTCTGCGTCAAGGTACGGCGCGAGATGCGGCGTTTGTCGCTCAACATCGCGCTGCTGGATGCGCAGAAAGATGGCCCGATTCGTGGTGATCTGTTGCGCGGCGGCGGCAAGGCGGTGGTGCCTTGTCTGAAAATCACCGATGCGCAGGGCAACTCCGAGTGGATGTATGAGTCGGCGCAGATCATCCAGTACCTCAATACCCGCTTCGCCTGATCATGCCGAACAGCGAAAACAGCGAACTGGGCCGTGAATGGATCACGCTGCAGAACAATTTCGAGCAGTACGAGAAGGGCGGCTTGCTGATCAAGTTGCTCGCCATCGTTCTGTGCGCGGTCGGCTTCGCGCTGGCGCTGCATGAGGTATTGATCGCCGCGTTGTTGCTGGTGCTGTGGCTGCAGGAAGGTGTTTTCCGGACATCCCAGGCGCGGCTTGGCGTGCGGATTCTGCGCATCGAACAGGCCATTGCGGCCGGTGACACGGCCGCCTTTCAGTTGCATACGGAATGGCTGGCGGCACGTCCCGGCACGTTCGGCCTGCTCGCCGAATACGGCGCCAGCGCGCTGCGGCCGACGGTGGCGTTTCCCTATGCGGTGCTATTGGCGATGATCGTGATTCTGGTTGTGCTGGCGGGTCGATGACAGAACGTGGGCAACTCGTCCTTGGCGCGCGGATCGATGGGCGCGCTTCGCTTCGCCCATCCTACGAACTGGCGGAACGATGAGTTTGCGTTGATCGATTAGCCATGCTGAATTACATCCTGCGCCGCGTGCTGTATGCCATCCCGATTCTGCTCGGCGTGAATCTGCTCACCTTTGCGTTGTTCTTCATGGTCAACACGCCGGATGACATGGCGCGCATCCATCTCGGCGCCAAGCATGTGACGCCGGAAGCCATCACGCGCTGGAAATCGGAGCATGGCTACGACAAGCCGCTGTTCCTGAACTCGGCGGCGGCGGGCGTCGAGAAGGCGACGGATACCTTGTTCGTCGAGAAGTCGCTCAAGCTGTTCGTGCTTGATTTCGGGGCTTCGGATGACGGCCGCGACATCGCCCGCGAGATCGGCCAGCGCATGTGGCCCAGCCTGGCGATTGCGCTGCCGACCTTTCTGGTCGGTCTGCTGGCGTATTTGAGTTTCGCGTTGCTGCTGGTGTTCTTTCGCGGCACCGCACTGGATACCGGCGGCATCATCCTGTGCGTCGCGCTGATGTCGATTTCCGGCCTGTTCTATGTCATCGGCGGCCAGTATCTGATGGGCAAGCTGTGGCACTGGTTTCCGATTTCAGGCTATCAGCCCGGGCTGGATGCCTGGAAGTTCATGGTGATGCCTGTGCTGGTCAGCCTGATCGGCGGCATCGGTGATTCCAGCCGTTTCTACCGCGCGCTGTTCATCGAGGAAATCGGCAAGGATTACGTGCGCACCGCCCGCGCCAAGGGGCTGTCCGATCTGCGCGTGTTGTTCAAGCACGTGCTCGGCAACGCGATGATCCCGATCCTGACCGGCGTCGTCGTGGTGATTCCGCGCCTGTTCATGGGCAGCCTGATCATCGAATCGTTCTTCGGTATTCCCGGTCTGGGCAGCTACACCATCGACGCGATCCAGGCGCAGGATTTCGCCATCGTCCGCTCGATGGTGTTCCTTGGCTCGCTGCTCTATATCGTCGGTCTGGTGCTGACCGACATTTCCTACACCTGGGCCGACCCACGGGTGAGGCTGGAATGATCAAGCCCGTCCTGCTCTGGTCCGATGCGCTGATCCTGCTGTTGCTGGTGACGGTGGCGGCGCTGGTCTGGCTGGCGCGCAAAAACGACACCTTCCGGGCGCCCTGGCGGCAGGTCATGGCGAGTCGGATGGGGGCCGCGACGGCGCTGATTCTGTCCGTCTACGTCGGCATCGGTCTGCTCGATTCGCTGCATTACGTCGAACGCCTGCCCGGCCCACCCGGACAGACCGCCCAGTACAGCGGCGAGGTGCTTTCCGCACTGGATGCACTGTTGACGCCGTTGCGTGTGAATGTCGAGAAGACCTATTCGGCGCCGTTCGCGACGCATCTGTATGCCAAGGAAACCGTGCAAGGCCCGGGTGGCCGCGAAACCCGCGCTTTCCCACGTCTGCTGCACGGCGGCGCGCATCTGGCCGACCCGGCCAGGGATTTCTGGGGCGACGTATCGGAGCGCGCCGGGTTGGGACTGCTCGGCGGCTGGGTGGTCTGGCTGTTGTGGCGTTCCTGGTTCGGTTGCCGCAACAGTGGCGCGCGCTTCGGTTTCGCGGGCGGCACTTGCGCTTCCGGCTCGCCGCCGCGCCGCTACCACGTCCTGCTGTTCATTCTGCTGACCGCCGGCATGTTGCTTGCGTTGGCGCCGCACTATCACGTGCTGGGCACCGACAAGGTCGGCCAGGACGTGCTCTATCTGTCGCTCAAATCGATCCGCACCGGCCTGCTGATCGGCAGCCTGACGACGCTGGTCATGCTGCCTTTCGCGCTTAGCCTGGGCATTGCCGCCGGCTATTTCGGCGGCCGCATCGACGATGCCATCCAGTATCTCTACACCACGCTGAATTCCATCCCCGGCGTGCTGCTGATCGCCGCCGCCGTGCTGGTGGTGCAGGTGCAGATCGAGGCGAATTCGGAATTGTTCAATACCGCCGCCGCGCGTTCCGATGTGCGCCTGCTGGCGCTGTGCGCGATTCTCGGGGTGACCGGCTGGACCGGGCTGGCACGGCTGTTGCGCGCCGAAGCGCTGAAACTGCGCGAACTCGAATTCGTCCAGGCCGCGCGCGCGTTCGGCGTGCGCGACGCGCGCATCCTGCTGCGCCATCTGCTGCCCAACGTCATGCATCTGGTGCTGATCAGCGTGGTGATCGATTTCTCCGGCCTGGTGCTGGCCGAGGCGGTGCTGTCCTATGTCGGCGTCGGCGTCGATCCGGGCATGATCAGCTTCGGCAACATGATCAATGGCGCGCGTCTGGAACTGGCGCGCGAGCCGGTGGTGTGGTGGCAACTGGCCGCCGCCTTCGTGTTCATGTTCGTGCTGGTGCTGGCCGCCAATCTATTCGCCGATCAGGTACGCGATGCACTCGATCCGAAGTCGCGGGGGCGGGTATGAGCCAGTTGACCGTTGAAAACCTGCGCGTCGAGATCGCCGTCGGGGGGCGTCTATTGAAGCCGGTCGACGGCGTCAGTTTCGCGATCGGCGTCAATGAATGCGTCGCCTTGCTGGGCGAATCCGGCTGTGGCAAATCGCTCACCGCGCTGGCGCTGATGCGCTTGCTGCCGGACGGCGGCCGCGTCGCCGGCGGCAGCGTGCGGCTGGCCGGAGTGGACGACCCCCACGCTGCGCTGCCCACGCGACATGTGGACGCCGAATTCGTAAGCGCTGAAGCGCCAACGACTTCGCTGCCCCCCGGGGGGGCGCAACTCCCGCCTTGGGGCGGCCCGGCGGCTGGAGTGGACCTGTTCGCGCTGACCGAGGCCGAGATGGGCGAGGTGCGCGGCGGCCGCCTGGCGATGATCTTCCAGGAGCCGCAGACCAGCCTGAACCCGGTCATGACGGTGGCGCAGCAGATCGACGAGGCGTTGGCGGCGCATCGCGGTTTGAGCAATGCGGCGGCGGCCGAGGAAGCGGTACGCTTGCTGGAAGCGGTGGGTTTGGGCCGCGACAAACTCGATGCCTATCCGTTCCAGCTTTCCGGCGGGCAACGCCAGCGCGCGTTGATCGCGATGATGCTGGCGGGCGAACCGGAAGTGCTGATCGCCGACGAGCCGACCACGGCGCTGGATGTCACCGTGCAGGCGCAGATCCTGCGCTTGCTGAAGGACTTGCAGCGCCAGCGCGGCATGGGGCTGTTGCTGATCACGCACGATCTCGACGTCGCCCGCGACATGGCCGACCGCGTCGCGGTGATGTACGCCGGCCAGATCGTCGAATGGGCGACGAGCGAAGCGCTGTACGCCTCACCCCGGCATCCCTACACGCAAAAGCTGTTCGCCGTGTTACCGCGTCTGGATCGGCGCGGCGAACGGCTGGACAGCCTGCCCGGCCGCGTACCCGGACCGGGCAGCGAATTCATCGGTTGCCGCTTTGCCGACCGCTGCCCGGCGGTGTTCGAGCGTTGCCGCGTGGAAACGCCGGCTTTCCATGAAGCCGCGCCGGGGCATTTCGCGCGCTGCCATCTGGCGGAAAGCGCAGCGAAGGAACTCCGTCATTCCCGCGCAGGCGGGAATCCAGGGCGTCAATCTGATCAGGATTTAAAAGTAGGTCAGACCTTCAACCTGGATTCCCGCCTGCGCCGGAATGACGGCGGTAAGGTGCGACTCTCAGTGGGGAATCTGGTCCTCGAAGTGCGCGATCTCGCCGTGCATTTCCCGATTCGCAAGGGGTTGCTGAAACGTACCGTCGGCCAGGTCAAGGCGGTGGACGGCGTCAGCCTGCAGGTCGCGGCCGGCGAAACCCTGGCCCTGGTCGGCGAATCCGGCTGCGGCAAGACAACCTTGGCGCGCGCGATCCTGCGTCTGATCGAACCGACCGCGGGGCAGGTGAGCCTGCT
>JASJPK010000057.1:0-7151 GCA_031426735.1 Hydrogenophilaceae bacterium
TTGCGCAGATGGACGAGTCGACCCAGCAGAATGCGGCGCTGGTCGAGGAAGCGGCGGCTGCCGCCGAGTCGATGCAGGATCAGGCCGCCAGTCTGAGTGAGGCGGTGGCGGTGTTCAAAACCCGTTTCGGTGGCGGCGGCATGTCGGCAAAACCGGGCGTAGCGCGGAAAAGCGCAGCGCCTGCCGCCATGACCCGTAGCGCGCCCCAGCGCGCCAGCGACATCCCGGCTCCAGTCCGCGCCATGCAACGCATGGCGCCAGCAGCCAAAGCCAACAGCGAAGACGAGTGGGAAGAATTTTGAGACACGCCGGCCCGATGACCCACAGGAAACAACATGGCTGATGCCCCTTCGCCACAACGGGAGTTTCCGTTCTCCAACCGTGACTTCGAAGAAGTCCGCAAGATGATTTACGACCATGCCGGCATCGCGCTCAACGATGCCAAGGAGGATATGGTCTACAGCCGTCTGGCGCGACGACTGCGCGCGACCGGCAAGCGCAGTTTTCCGGAATATCTGGCGCTGATCCGCTCCGGCGACGCCGCTGAGTGGGAAGCCTTCGTCAATTCGCTGACCACCAACCTGACCGATTTCTTCCGCGAAGCACATCATTTCCAGATCCTGAAGGACTTTCTCAAGACCCGGAAAGACCGTCCCATCACGATCTGGAGTTCCGCTTCCAGCACCGGCGAGGAACCCTATTCCATCGCGATCACGGCGCTGGAGGCATTGGGCGCGAATGCGCCGGTGCATGTGCTTGCGTCGGACCTCGACACCAATGTGCTGAAGAAGGCCGAGGAAGGCGTCTATCCGCTCGAACGACTGGCCAAACTCAGCGCCGAGCAGCAACGCCTGTACTTCCTCAAAGGCACCGGCGAAAACGCCGGCATGGCGCGTGCCAAACCGGAACTGCGCGCAATGCTGAAATGCTTCCGACTGAATCTGCTCGATGCGGTCTGGTCGATCCGGCAGCCGCTGGATGCGATCTTCTGCCGCAACGTGATGATCTATTTCGACAAGCCGACGCAGTACGCCATCCTGAAGAAAATGAAGCCGCTGCTGAAGCCGGACGGCCTGCTTTTCGTCGGCCATTCCGAAGCGCTGTACCACGCCACCGACCTGTTCAAACTGCGCGGCCAGACCGTCTACCAGCATGCCGATGCCGCTTCGGCACCCGCGACGCCGGCCTCCACCTGGCGCAGCGGAGCCCTCGGCAAGGGGGACAAGTGAACGTGCACAGCTACGAAGAGGTCCTGGCGCCGAACCATTATTACGACCGCAACTTCAACATCGATGCGGCCAAGATTCTGCCCGGCGAGTACTACGTCTCGGCGCGCGACATGCTGCTGGTGACGGTACTGGGCTCCTGCGTGGCGGCCTGCATCCGCGATCCGAAAACCGGCATCGGCGGCATGAACCATTTCATGCTGCCGGAAGGCGGCGGCGATCAGCACAACCTGCTGTCGAATTCCGCCCGCTACGGCGGCTACGCGATGGAAGTGCTGATCAACCAACTGGTCAAACTCGGCGCCAACCGCAACCGCCTGGAAGCGAAAGTCTTCGGCGGCGCGGCCGTGCTGCGCGGCTTCACCACGGTGCAGGTCGGCGAAATGAACAGCGCCTTCGTGCTCGAATATCTGCACACCGAACGCATCCGCGTGGTGGCGGAAGACCTGCTCGACGTGTATCCGCGCAAGGTCTACTACTTCCCCGCGACAGGCCGCGTCATGGTGCGCAAGCTGAAGGCGGTCCACAACAACACCATCGTCGAACGCGAGCGCGATTACGGCCAGCGCCTGAAGAGCTCGCCCCTGACCGGCGATGTGGAACTGTTCACATGAACGCATACCCGCCCAGAACGGCTGTCGGCAGCAAGATCAAGGTGCTCATCGTCGACGATTCCGCGCTGATCCGCAGCGTCATGAAGGAAATCATCAACAGCCACCCGGACCTGGAGGTGGTCGGCCAGGCGCCCGATCCGATCACGGCGCGCGACATGATCAAGCAGCTCAATCCCGATGTGCTGACGCTGGATGTCGAAATGCCGCGCATGAACGGCCTCGAATTCCTGGAAAAGCTGATGCGCTTGCGGCCGATGCCGGTGGTGATGGTGTCCAGCCTGACCGAGAAGGGCAACGATGTCACCATGAAGGCGCTGGAACTGGGCGCCGTCGATTTCATCAGCAAGCCGCGCATCGGCGTCATCGATGGCATGAACGAACAGGTGATCGAAATCGGCGACAAGATCCGCGCCGCCGCCCGCGCCCGTGTCCACCGCCACGCCATCAGCAGCACCTCGGTCAGCGCGCCGCAGCCGCTGGCCGGGCACTTCCTGCACACCACGGAAAAGCTGATCTTTGTCGGCTCCTCGACCGGCGGCACCGAAGCGCTGAAAGAACTGCTCTCGCGCATGCCATCGACCGCACCGGCCATGCTGATCACCCAGCACATGCCGGAATCGTTCACCAACTCCTTCGCGCAGCGCCTGAACGGACTCTCCGCGATGACCGTGAAGGAAGCCGTCGACAACGAACGCGTCGTCCCCGGCCACGCCTACATCGCACCCGGCCATTCGCACCTGCTGGTGAAAAAAAGCGGGGCGTACTACTACACCGAATTATCGAAAGCCGAGCCGGTCAATCGCCACCGTCCCTCGGTCGACGTGCTGTTCAACAGCGCGGCGCAGATCGCCGGACCGAATGCCGTCGGCGTGATCATGACCGGCATGGGCAAGGATGGTGCCTTGGGGCTGCTGGCGATGCGCCAGGCCAAGGCCTACACCATCGCACAGGACGAAGCGTCCTGCGTCGTCTTCGGCATGCCGAAAGCGGCCATCGATATCGGTGCAGCGATGGAAGTGGCCGCGTTGAACAGTATTGCCGGCCGCATTCTGGAGCGTATGGGGCGGATTTGAAGGCGTTTAAGTGACTGTAGGATGGGCCAAGCGCAGCGGGCCCATCGATGCAGCAAACGTGATGGGCCCGCTGCGCTTGGCCCATCCTACGACCTGTTCTTCATGGCGCGTTGGGGTAGATGTAGCGCCTTACGTCGGCACCCGCAATGCCGCCAAGGCCTGCTCGATGACCGTTTCGGTCAGGCCGTCGTAATCCGCGCGACTGCTGACGCTGAATGCGCCGGCCATCTCGCTCCAGGCAAAACCCGGGCTCCAGGTTTGCAGCGGCACTTCGCCCTGGCGGGCACGGGCGATCACGCTGACACCGGTTGCGTCGTAAATCAGGTTGTAAGGCGTGCCTTGCCGATGCAATTCGTCCAGGCAAAACCAGGCGTCCTGCATGTCGTCGCAGCGTTGCACCGGCAACGGATAACGGCGCGGCGCAAGGCTTTGTAGCGGCAGCGTCTGTTCGCGCACGAAGGTCTGGAAATGCAGGTGATTGACCGAGGCATAGGCGCCATAGCTGTTGTAGGCGAGGCCGAAGCCGTCAATTCCGGCGCCGGCCTGCTGCGCCACTTCCCAGGCCCAGCCATGCAGTTCCGGGCTGAGGTACTGCGGCCGCTGCAGTTCCGGCTCCGGTGCCAGCAAGCCATGCAGCGGCGCGAACGGGAATTTGTTGTAGAGCAGGCGCGCCGGCTTGCCAGCCAGGTCGCCCTGCCAGAGCACTTCCTTGGCCAAAAACGGTTTGTTGAAATGGAATCCGGCGGCATCGAACGGGCGCAGCAGTCCGTCCACGCGCGCCTCGCTCATGCGCGCCGGGCGTAGCGCGCGCAGCGGATTGAACTGCACTTCCCAGGGACCGAGCCGGCGACGCGGACTGACTTGCAACTGCTCGAATTCGTCCGGCGCCAGATCCAGCGCCAGCAGTTTGAGGAACACCATCAGGTCGTCCTCGGGTGCAGTCAGCTTCGCGCCGCTACGCAACGCGGCCTTGAGCGCCGCGGCATGGTCGCGATGACGCGCGATCAGCTTGGCGCGCAGCGGCTGCCATAACGCCGGGTCTTGCGCCGCATTGGCCAGCACCAGGATGTAGACGCCGAGTCCGTCGTGCTGGCTCAGCATGGCGTCGAGGCCGGCGACGAAACGCCGACGCAATGCGTCCGGACTCGTGAAAGGGTGCTCCGCGCCGCTCACGCCGGTTTCCCGTAATCCGGCACCGGGCGCATCGCGCGCTTCCACAAGGGCAGACTCCAGTCGACCAGATCGAGGCCGGCATCGAGCACGTCGAGTCGGCGGATCCAGGCATGCGGCAACGCTTCCAGACCGTGTTGCGCGCCGAACAACTGGCCGGCCAGGCTGGCGGTGGAATCGGAATCGCCGCCATGGTTGGCGGCGATGGCCATCACTTCCGCAAACGCCTGGCTGCGGCTGGCAGCGTAGACCGCGATGGCCAGCGCCTGTTCGCCGACCCAGCCCTGGCCGAGCACTTCCGGCAACGCGCCGGTGAACGGCCGTACCGCCAGATCCAGCGCGGTATGCAGCAGGCCGAGCGCTTCCTCATGTCCGGCCCAGGCGCGCGCCAGGCCACCGGCCTGGATCAGCGTCGTGTGCAGCGGCAGATCTTCGAGCAGACCGCGCACGGCGGCGGCCATCAGGCCGGCCGACAGATGGCCGCTGGGATGGCCGTGCGTCAGCGCGGCGATGCGAGTGCCGATGCGAAACGCACGCGCCGGCGTCATGTTGGGCATCAGGCCGACCACGCCGGCGCGCATGACACCGCCGCAACCCTTGCTGTTGTTGATCGGGTTTTCCGGCGTGCCGCCGCCGCCCTGGCTCAACGCGGCGATGCAGGTCTTGCCGGGCGCACGCTGGGCATGCATCGCGGCATGCTTGAGCAGGCGGGAAGCCTGGTTGCTTTCCTGCGTGCGCGCATCCTGCGTCGCCAGCCAGTCGAGATAGGCCAGGCGCACCTGTTCGACCAGGGTCTGATCGTTGGCATCGCCGCTCAGCATGGCGCGGGTGAGACCTTCCAGCGTGAACAAGGTCATCTGGGTATCGTCCGAGACGACCAGTTCGCCCTGATGGAAATAGGGCTCGCGCAGGCCGGCCGGACCATGCATCTTGCGGATATTGGCCAGGCTGTCGAATTCCACGACATAGCCGAAGCCGTCGCCCAGCGCGCCGCCGAGCAGGCAGGCGAGGCGCCGCGCGACGGCTTCGTCGTGCACCGGCGGAATGCGGCGAACGGCGAGGACGTGGCGTTCCTGTTCGCTGGTCTGGATGGCGCCGGGACGGGCTTTGCGCACCTGGCTGACCGCTTCCGCCGCCGGCATGCCCAGTTCCGCCAACAGGCGAGCGGCAATGGTGCCGGCGCGTCCGAGTCCGGCGCGGCAATGAATCACCACCTTGCCGCCGCGCCGCAACAGCCGCCGCAGGCGTACGCCGGCGTAGACCCAGCGCCGTTCGAATTGCCAGCCCGGCGCGGCCATGTCGGGAATCGGCAGGTGGTACCAGTCGAGGCCGGCGGATTCGGCGCTATCGCCGAGACGACGCACGTTGAGCAGATCGAATTCGTGCTCTTCCAGCAAGGTGACCAGGGCCTGGGCGCCCCAGGCGCGCACGCAGCCGAGATCGGCCGGCAAATCGCGCGACCAGAGGCCGTCGCTCGCCAGCGGGTCGCTCTTGCCCGGACAGAACGTAACGCCCAGCGTGCCTTGCCCGTCGCCCAGTGAAATCGTGGCAATCGGCAGCGTACGGGGCGGGCTGGCAGCGTTCATGAGGTCTTTCCCTGACGGTCTGATATTTATCAGTTCAACATGGTGCCGAAGTTCAAGCGGTGTAAGCGAGATTCGGGGCGAGCCATTTTTCCGCTGTATTCAGATCCCAGCCTTTGCGCTCCGCGTAATCGGCGACCTGATCGCGGTCGATCTTGGCGACGGCAAAATAACGCGCATCCGGATGGCTGAAATAGAAGCCGGAAACCGAGGCGGCCGGCCACATCGCGTAGCTTTCGGTGAGTTCAACGCCGGTGGCCGCGGTGGCATCGAGCAACGCGAACAAGGCGCCCTTTTCGGAATGTTCCGGGCAGGCCGGATAACCCGGCGCCGGCCGGATGCCGCGGTATTTTTCGTCGATCAACTCGCTGTTGGACCACGTTTCGTCTGCCGCATAGCCCCAGAACTCGCGCCGCACGCGCTGGTGCATGCGCTCGGCGAAGGCTTCCGCCAGGCGGTCGCACAGGGACTTGAACAGGATCGCGCTGTAATCATCGTGCGCGGCCTCGAACGCCTGGGCACGCGCCGCTTCGTTGATGCCGGTGGTGACCACGAAGCCGCCGATGAAGTCCTGCACGCCGGTATCCTTCGGCGCGATGAAGTCGGCCAGGCACCAGTTTGGCTGGCCGGCCGGTTTCGCCATCTGCTGGCGCAACTGGTGCGCGGTCATCAGGATTTTGTTGTCCGGCGCATAGATTTCGATGTCGTCGTCGTTGACCGTGTTGGCCGGGAACAATCCGACCACGGCGCGCGCCTCGACCCAGTTCTCCGCAATCATCTGTTTCAGCATGGCTTGCGCGTCGGCGAACAGCTTGCGCGCCTCCTCGCCGACCGTTTCGTCCTGCAGAATCTTCGGGTAGCGGCCATGCAATTCCCATGACTGGAAGAACGGCGTCCAGTCGATGATTTCGGCCAGATCGGCCGGATCGTAGGTCTTGAACACCTGCACGCCGAGTTGCTGCGGCACCGGCGGCACGTAGGCGGCCCAGTCGGTCTTGAACTTGTTGGCGCGTGCCTCCGCCAGCGTCACCCGCTTGCTTTCGCCACGCTGCGCCAGATGGCGTGCGCGTACGTCGGCGTAGTCGGTCTTCAGCTTGGCGACGAAGTCTGCGGCAAGGTCTTCCGACAGCAGGTTGGAACAGACACCGACCGCGCGCGAGGCGTCCTTCACATACACCGTGGTGCCGTCGTAATGCGGCGCGATTTTCACCGCCGTATGCGCCAGCGAAGTCGTCGCGCCGCCGATCAGCAGCGGCTGCTTCATGCCGAGACGCTGCATTTCCTTCGCGATGTGGCTCATCTCTTCCAACGACGGCGTGATCAGGCCGGACAGGCCGATGATGTCGACGTTCTGCTCGCGCGCGGTAGTCAGTATCTTGTCGGCCGGGCACATGACGCCGAGGTCGATGACGTCGTAGTTGTTGCAGCCGAGCACGACGCCGACGATGTTCTTGCCGATGTCGTGCACGTCGCCCTTCACCGTGG
>JASJPK010000058.1:0-30579 GCA_031426735.1 Hydrogenophilaceae bacterium
CCGCCCTTTCACGGCGGTAACGGGGGTTCGATTCCCCCTGGGGACGCCAGTAAAACAAAGGGTTAGCGAGTGATCGCTAACCCTTTTGTCTTTCTAAGTTCCAGATCCCGCCACAGATTCAGCTCAAGCACGCGTTTCTTCCAGCGCGGTGAGCAGGACATCGACATCGACCGGCTTATGCAGGAAGCGGCTGGCGCCCCAGCGCCGGGCGAGGTCGTCGGTCAAGGCATCGCTGAAACCGGTACACAGGATCACCGGCAGGTCGGGACGGTGCAGATGCAGCGCGGCGGTCAGTTCGACGCCGCTCAGTTCCGGCATGGTCTGGTCCGTCACGGCGGCGTCGAAATAAGTGGGATTTTCCTTGAAGGCGGCGAGGGCCTGCTTGGGCGAAGCGAATGCGCTGACCCGCCAGCCCGCATCCTGCAGCGATTCGCTCAACAAGCGCAGGATGGCGGGCTCGTCGTCCACCACCAGTACGTGACCCGGTCTGCCGGTGCGTGTGGCGGCGACTGCGGGAATGGTGCAGGGATCGCGCAGCAGACCGGTGGCCACCGGCAGGAAAATCTGGAAAAACGTGCCGCTGCCTGGCGCGGACATCACCCGGAAATGGCCGCCGGCACGTCTGACCAGGCCGTGCACCATGGCCAGGCCCATGCCGCTGCCCTTGCCGACTTCCTTGGTGGTGAAAAAGGGCTCGAAGATGCGCGGCAGGACTTGCGGCGAAATGCCCTCGCCATTGTCCGCCACGGTCAATTCGACATACTCGCCGGAGAAAATCTGGTGGCAGGCGAAACATTCGAGCGACTCCACCCGGCGTCGATGCAACGAAACTGAAATCAGCCCGTTCTTGCCCACCGCGTCGCGCGCATTGATGACCAGGTTCACCAGGATCTGGTTGAACGCCACTGGATCGATGGCGATATCCGGCAGATCAGGCTCGAAGCGGTTCTCGATGCGAATGCTGCTTGGGATGGTGGCCGCCAGCATCTGCATCGCCGCCGTGGCCAGCGGTAGCGCCGCCAGCGGCTGGCCGGGGCGGCCGGGGCGGCCGGGTTGGTCGCGGCCGAAAGCGAGCATCTTGGCGACCAGATCGCGCGCACGTTCGCCGGCAGTGACGATTTCGCGCAGGTAGCTGGCCAATTCGCAGTTCGGGTCGGGCACGTGTCGACGCAATGCCAACTTGGCAAAGCCGAGCACGCTGGACAGGATGTTGTTGAAATCGTGCGCGATGCCGCCGGTAAGTTGCCCCAGTGCTTCCATCTTCTGGGCCTGCTGGAGCTGGTGCTGGAGACGCTCCTGTTCCGCCTGCATCAGCTTGCGCTCGCTGATGTCCTCGGCGATGCCCAGGCTACCGGTGATGCGCCCGCTGCTGTCGCGCAGCGGTATCTTGGTCACCAACACATCCCGCTGTTCGCCGAGATTGTCCCAGTTAGTCTCAAACTGCTCGGGTTCGCCACCCGCAAGCATGCGCTGGTCGTTGGCACGAAATTGCGCCGCCAGTTCGCTCGGGTAGATGTCGAAATCCGTCTTGCCTTCGATCTGTCCTGGCGTAAGGCCGCGCGCGCGGGCAAAAGTGGCGTTGCAGGAGACATAGACGCTGTCGGTGTTCTTATGCCAGATGACGAGCGGGATGTTTTCCAGCAGCAAGCGGTATTTGGCTTCGCTTGCCCGCAGCGCTTGTTCGGCTTCCTTCTGCTCGGTGATGTCCTGGACGGTGCCGAAGCCGCCGCACAACTGGTCTTCCTGATCGAAGCGGAGTTCCGCGCGTTCGCGCACCCATTTAACCTGCCCGTTCACCCGGATGCGATGTTCGATATCGTAAGGCGCGCCGGCCTGCGCAGCCCGCCACATGCGGTCGACATACGCCTGGTCATCCGGATGCACGCAGGACAGGAAAGTTTCGTAGGTCAGCGTGCTCCCCGCTTCGATCTCGAATATACGGTAGACCTGCTCGGACCATTGCAGGCGGCCGGCCCGCACATCCAGGTGCCAGCTGCCGATATGCCCGAGCATCTGGGCGCGGATCAGGTCGGCCTGGCTGTTGCGCAGCGATTCCTCGGTGCGACGCATCTCGGTGATGTCCTCGCCGGCCGACAGCGTGCCGATCACCTCGCCTCGTGCGTCCCTGAGCACAGTGTTGCGCCAGGCGATCAGACGGGACTCTCCGGCAAGGGTCACGGTCAGATTTTCATAGTATTCGGGCATTTCGCCGGTGCCCTCGATCAACTGCTGAAAAATCCGGCTGGCCGCATCCCGGTCTTGCGGCGGCACGTACCGGTCGAACCAGTTGCCGCCCAGACAACAGCCCACCGGGCCGCAGCCGAGCACCTCGCAGGTTTTGCGATTGACCAGAGTGAGGTTGCCTTGCCGGTCCAGCGCCACGACCATGACGCCGACCAGGTCGAGATAGGTCTGCGCCCGGTCGCGTTCGTTTTGCGCCGTATGGTCGCGCTCCGCCAGCGCGCCGGCCATGGCATCGACCTCGCCGGCCAGCTGGCTGATTTCGTTGGAACTGGACGCGACACCGGTACGCGCCGTCAGGTCGCCCGCGGCGACGCGGCCGATGGTGTTGAAGATGGGCCGCAGCGGCCGGATGATCCAATGCCAGGCGCCCAGGCTCCCCACGGCCAAGCCCAGCGCAACTGCCAGCAACAGTCCGGCCAGGGCCAGCCAGAGCAGGTGGAGCGATTCAGCGTCGGCAAGTTGTTGCGGCACCCCCACCAGCAGCCTTGCATAGGGCCGCTCCGCCGGCCCCAGTGGTGCGTATGCGAACAGGCGAGTGGCGCCGTCCGGCCCGGCGCCACGGAATACGGTCGCTTGTTTCAGCTGGGCCAGCGTGCGCCAGAGCGTCGAGTCGCGGATGTTGCGGCCGATTCCGGCTTCGCTGTCCGGCTTGCGCAACAAGTGGGTGCCGGCGACGTCGAAGATGGCATAGGCCGCCCCCGCCGGCAGATTTTCGAGCGAGGCGTGGGCATCGAGCCAGGACAGATTCAGGCTGGCCGCGAACAGGCCGATGACGCGGCCGTTGTCGACGAGCGGCAGCGTCGTCGTGGTAACGGCTGCACCGGTGCGGCGGCTGATGTGATATTCGCCGACCCGGAAGCCGGGGTCGGCCAGGCCGAAGCGGAACCAGCTCAAATCGGCCACGTTGAAGGTGCGCTTGGCGGCTACCGCGCTGCACAGGATGTCGCCGTTGCGTTGCACCACCTGCAGATTGTCGAGGAAGGGCGGCGCTTTCGCCTTCAGATCGGCCAGCAGCGACGCGCACGCCGCACCCTTGCCCGTATGCAATGCCGGCATATGCGACAGCATGGTCAGCAGCAGACGGGTTTCGTCGATCTGCGCGGCATGGCGCGCAGCGAGTTGCTCGGCCAACGTGTGGATGCGTTCCTGGTAATGCGCGCTGGAATGGTCGCGCAGCACGAAGGCGAAAGCGAAGATCACCGCGAATGCCGGCAGCGCCGCCGCCAGCATCAGCAGCATCAGGCGGGCGCGCAGGCTGGCAAACACCGGCTGCACGCGTTCAGGTCGGGTGACGGCTATGGTCACCGATTTCCTGTGCAGGACGACCGATGTAGTAACCCTGCCCCATCTCGACACCCAAGTCCTTCAGCGCTGCGAACACTTCGGCCGACTCGACGTGTTCGGCCACGACCTGAATATCCAGGCTGGAGGCGAGTTTGTGGATGGTCTCGACGAAAACCCTGTCCTTGTCGTTCTTCAGCATGTTCATCACGAAGTCGCCTTCGATCTTCACGAAATCGACCGGCAGCCGGCGCAGATACTGGAAGGACGAGAAGCCGGAGCCGAAATCGTCGATGGCCAGCTTGAAGCCGCACAGTTTCAGCTCGGCGACCAGCCGCTCCAGGATCAGCATGTTCTTCAAGGTGTCGCGCTCGGTGATCTCGAACACGATCTGACCGGGGGCGATGCCGCTTGCGGCCACGATCCGTTTCAGCGTATGCATGAAATCGGCCAGGGCCAGGGCGCGCGGCGACAGGTTGATGAAGATCTGACCGGTGTAGCCACGCGCGCTCGCCGCGTTGAGCGCCTTTTCCATGACCAGGGTGTCGAGCCGGTGGATGACGCCGGCTTTCTCGGCATACTCGATGAAGCGGCTGGCCTCGATGTGTTGATCGTCCAGACTCAGCCGGGACAGCACTTCGACGCCGACCTGGCGGCCGCTGCGCAGATCCAGGATGGGCTGGAAGAAGGGTTCGATGCGGCCTTCGTTGACCGCGTTGACCACCATCACCATGGTCTCGTTCATGTCGCGATAGGCCGCCGCGATGTCGTCCTCGCCGGGGGTGCCGATCTGGTGTTTGCCGGCGCTCTTGGCCTTGTACATCATGTTGTCGGCGAACAGGAACAGGTCCTTGGCGTTCTCGGCATGCAGCGGGTAGACGGCCAGGCCGATCGAGGCGCTGCCCGAGATCGCGTTACCGGCAACGTCCAGCCGCATCGCCTCGATGGCGACCAGCATGCGTTGGGCGACACTATGCGCGGTTTCCTGCACCACCTCGGGCAACAGCACGATGAATTCGTCGCCGCCGTAGCGCGCCATGATGTCGCCCGGCCGCAGCACCTGCTTGACCGTATCGGCGAACACCTGCAAGTAACGGTCGCCCACCGCGTGGCCGTGGCTGTCGTTGATCAGCTTGAAATTGTCGAGATCGATCACCATCAGGCCGAACTGGTAGCCATGGCGGCCGGCACGGGCGACTTCGTATTCGAACAGTTCCCAGAACACGCGCCGGTTGAACAGGTCGGTGAGCGGGTCGCGGGTGGCGTAATACTCCATGTCGCGGGTGTATTTGTGGATCGCCTTGACCGAGCCGACCACGTTGATCATGGTCGACAGGATGCTGTCCATGACCAGACGCAGGGTGTCGTCGTCCACCGCCGAGGCGTGCACGCCGATGCCGACGATGCCGCCGATCCTGGGCTGGTCGAGGATCAGCGCCTTGGTCTCCAGCACCACCGAACGGTAGTCGAGTTCCAGCTCGCCCACGCTGCCGGAGGGCGCGTGGTGATGCAGCGTCACCTGGGCCAGGCCGGACAGGCGCGGGTCGTCGGCGACCACGGAACGGATATGGTGTTCCATCATTTCCCGGGTCGCAGCCGACGGCGTCTGGCTCCAGAAAATTTCCAGGTCGAACATCTCGTCGTCGATCTGGAACACCGAAAACAGCACATGAGTCGGCATCACGGTATTGATTTCGGCGAGCAGGCGGGCGATGTATTCGCCCCAGTCGCGCACGACTTCCGAGGTGATGACGAATTTTTCCAACAAGCCGATCTCGAACTTCAGCACGCCCTTGTCCACCGCCACCGAGCGCAACTTCTCCACCAGGTCGCCCAGGTGCCCGAACAGGCGATTGAGTTCGTCGAAGCCGAGGTCGCGGCCGGAAAACTCCACTTTGCGCAGGTCGGCCACGGCGCCGATCGCGGCGGTAGCCTGGTCGACCGCCGCGATGGACTCCTCCAGGCGGCGATTGACGCGCCAGACCACCAGGCCGGTGACGCCGAACAGGATCGGAGCGGCGGCCAGCAACCAACTCAGGAAGTCACGCCGCGCCAGCGCGATCAAGGGGCCGAAATCCTGTTTGACCTCGATCACGCCGAGCACGTCGCCGCTTTTCGCGCTGGCATGGCAACGCAGGCAACGCGCGTCGGCAAGCAAGGGCTTCAGATGGCGCACGCCGCCTGCAGGCGCCAACACGATCGCCTGGCCTTGCGCGAACACCTGACGCAGCGGTGCATCCAGCGGCGGCTGTTCGATCTGGCCGTAATCCGCCGCCACCGCCGGGCTGCGATAGATCTGAACCAGGTTGGCCGCGTTGCCGCTGGCCTGGCGCACGGCGGCCAGATAGGCCTCGGTCTGGGCGCGATTCCAGCCGGTACTCATCAGCTGGTACATGCCGATGAAGGTCGACTCGGCCAGCGCATTCGCCGCGACGCGGGCATTTTCGCGCACGGTATGGTCGAGCACGCGGCTGACCGCGTAATAACCGATGGCGAAGAAGGTGACCGCGACGGCCGCCGATGCGCCGAGGATGAAGGTGCGAATACGCATGGTGCTTCAGGCTCCGGGTAAACGCGCGCGGCTGGCGGTCGCGCGGTGCGAATCGGTGGTCGGGCCGGCGTTTTCATTCAGCGTGGCCAGCGTCGTCAACAACAGGTCGGTATCGACGGGTTTCAGGAAAAAATAGCCGATGCCCATCTCGCGCGCGGTCTCGGCGTCGAGCCGATCGCTGTAGCCGCTGCACAGGATGGCGCCGAAATCGGGGCGCAGTTCGCGCATGGCGAGGATCATTTCACTACCGGTCATGCCGGGCATCGAATAGTCACTGATTACACCATCGTACGCGTAGGGCGTCGCCCGAAATGCAGTCAGCGCCAGAATCGGGTCGTTGAAGCTGCTCACCCGCCAGTCCGCGGCTTGCAGGCCGCTCTCCAGCAGACGCAGGATGGCCGCTTCGTCGTCCACCACGAGGACATGCTTTCTTTTTCCGCCGGCTGCCACGGCCGCTGCCGCAACGGGCGCATTCGCATACGCGGCGGGCGCGGCCGCCGGCAGGAATATCCGGAAAGTGGTACCGCTGCCCGGCTCGCTGGTCACTTCGAAATGGCCGTCGGCACGGCGCACCAGGCCATGCACCATGGCCAGTCCCATGCCGCTGCCTTTGCCGACTGCCTTGGTGGTGAAAAACGGTTCGAAGATATGGGGCATGACCTCCGGCGCGATGCCCTGGCCATCGTCGGTCACGGTCAGCTCCAAGTAATCGCCGGAGAAGGTGTGATGGCACGCCGAGCAATTCAGCTGTTCGACGCGACGTCGGCGCAGGCCGATCCGGATATGGCCGCTGCCATTGAGGGCATCGCGCGCATTGATCAGCAGGTTCAACAGCATTTGGTGAAAGGCCACCGGGTCGATGGCAATATCCGGCAGATCCTGCGCCGGATCGATGTCGATACGAATGCCGGCCGGGATGGTGGCGGACAGCATTTTCACGGCTTCATCGAGCAAAGGTGCCGGCGCGATCGGGCGTGCCGCGTGGCCGGGCTGGGCGCGGCCGAAAGCGAGCATCTTGGAGACCAGATCGCGCGCCCGCTCGCCGGCCACGATGATCTCGCGCATGTATTCGGCCAGTTCGCCGGCCGGATCGGGCGCATGCCGGCGCAGCGCCAACTTGGCGAAGCCGAGCACGCTGGCCAGGATGTTGTTGAAATCGTGCGCGATGCCGCCGGTGAGATGGCCCAGCGCTTCCATTTTCTGCGCCTGCTGGAGCTGCGCCTGCAAGCGCTCCTGTTCTGCCTGGAGTTGCCGACGCTCGGTGATGTCCTCGCCCGAGGAAAGCATGCCGATGATGCGACCGGACGGGTCGCGCAGCGCGCGGTTGTGCCAGGCGACCAGGCGCTCCTGTTTCTTCGCGGTGCGGACCAGGCCTTCGTGAAACTCCGTGCCCTGCTCATCGCCGGCCAGCAGGCGTTGCAACAGGGCTCGCCCCGCTTCGCGTTCCGCTTCGGGAAGCCACTGCTCGAACCAGTTGACGCCTGGGTTGCAGTCCTCCGGCTTGCAGCCGAGCACGCTGCAGGTGGTGCGATTGGCCAGGGCGATATTGCCCTTGGCGTTGATCGCCACGACCATCACCCCGACGATGTCCAGGTACGCCTGGGCGCGGTCGCGCGCTTCGGTCAGCGCCTGGTCGCGCCGCGCCAGGGCCTCGGCCATGCGGTCGACCTCGGAGGCCAGCTTGCTGATTTCGTCTTCATGCACCCGCGCCATGGCAATGCGCGTGGAGAGATCGCCGCCGGCCACGCGGCGGACCGCATTGAGCACCGGTTGCATGGAGCCCAGGACGAAGGTGGCGCCATAGATCCAGACCAGTGCCAGGATCAGCAGGGTCAGCGCAATCAGGCCGGGTACGACATATCCCGCCAGCACTTCGCTCGACGGCTGTCCGGCAAGCCAGACCAGCGTGACCAGGGCGGGCATGGCCCCGGCCAGCATCAGCAAGAGGAGTCGCGTCCGCGGCGCTTGCAGCGGTGTGTTCATGTCCCCCCTTCCGACGGGCGACCCCAGGTCAGCGCACCGGTATTCAGGATGTCCCGGAAGATCGACATGCCCAGATCTTCCAGCTGCTCGTGGCGCGGCATCAGGTCTTCCGGATGGCGCGCCAGCAGGTCGAGAAAGGCGCGGGTCAGCTCGGGGTCGCGCCAGCCCCGGTTGGCTTCTTCCTGCAGCAAGCGGGCGACTTCCGCCGTCGGCAGGGCGGATTTGTAGGGCCGCTCGAAGGTCAGCGCATCGTGGATATCGACCAGCTGAAAAACCCGGGCAAGAAGCGGAATGTCCGCCCCTTTCGTGCGGTTCGGATAACCGCTGCCATCCCAGCGTTCGTGGTGGCTCAGGATGATCTCGGCCGCATCGTGCATGCGCCGCATGCCGCTGACCAGGCGTTCGCCGATGACGGTATGCGATTCCATGATGACCCATTCTTCTTCGGTCAGCCGGCCGGGCTTCAGCAGGATGGCATCGGGGATGCCGAGCTTGCCGATATCGTGCAGAACGGCGCCGCGGCGCAGCACGATCAGCTCATCGGCGGACAAGCCGAGGGCCTGACCGAAGACCACGGCGTTGTGGGCGACGCGGGCGACGTGGTCGCCGGTATGGCGGTCGCGCGCCTCGGCCATGCGGGCCTGCGCGAACAGTATCGATTCGGCGTCTTCCAGTTGATCGGTCAGCCGCTTGTGCGCCACGGCGGCATCCACCCGCGCGATCAGTTCGAGCGGGTCGTACGGTTTGCGGATGTAGTCGTTGGCGCCCAGATGCAGCGACTCGGCGATGGCATCGCTGCTGTCGCCCAGGCCGGAGACCATGATGATGGGCAGCAAATGCTGGTTCATTTCCTGACGGACCATCAGCAGAACCCCATAGCCGTCCAGTATCGGCATCTGGCGGTCCAGCAACACGCAATCGAAATCGGCGCCGTGCAGCCATTCAACGGCTTGACGACCGTCGGCAGCCTCGAATACCTCATGCCTTGGCGAAGCCAGGGTAGCGGCAGCCAGGCGTCGCTGGCCGGCATCGTCATCGACGATCAGGATGCGATAGGGCGGCGTGGCAAGGGTCATTTCACTTCCAGATCGGTCAACTTCAACATCTCCAGCAAGCGATCTTCATCCAGCGGCTTGCTCAGACAGGCTTCGGCCCCGGCGGCGAGGATGCGCTCGACATTCTCGGCTGACGGATAGCCGGTCATCGCGATGACCCGAGTGGATCGGGTCGTTGGGTCGGATTTGATCTGCTCGCACACCTGAAAACCATCCAGGCCGGGCATCATCAGATCCAGCAATAGCGTGTGCGGGCGGAAGGTCTGCACCAGTCGGCCGGCGCTGAAACCCTCGCTGGCGGTGCAAGTAGTCACGCCCGCGAATCCCGATAGCAGCGCGGAAAGGTAACGCGCCAGAGGCGCCTCATCGTCGACGATCAGGATGCGCTGGACGCGGCTATCGAGTCCCTGGTCGTGTCGAAAACGTTCGAGTTCGTCACGCAGAAAGCGGCGATGGCCGCCGGCGGTGGTCAGCGCCTTGAGCAGGCCCTTGTCCGCCCAGACGCGCAGCGTGGCCGGCGCGACCATGAGCAGCGCGGCGGCTTCGTTGGGGGTGAGATAGGGTTTTTCCATCATGGTGCGGACCTCGATCAGACCTTGAACAATGCAACCAGACGGTGTTGCGCACGGCCGAGACTTTCCACCTCGCTGGCCACCTGGGCGACTTGCTGGCTGGAGCAACTGTTGCGTTCGGTCATCTGGGCAATCTGTTCGACGCTGCGCGCGATTTCCCTCGCCGCGACGCCTTGTTCGTCCAGGGCCGTCTTGATGTGGCTGACCGATGCAACAACATTCATCGCCGCATCCTGAATGCCATGCACCGCATCGCCGGCCTGTCGGGCCATTCCAGCACCGCGGCTGGATTGTTCCGCACTGCCCAGCATGTCATCCATGACGCGTTTGGCGTCGCTCTGCACGCCCCCGATCATCTCGGTGATCTGTTTGGTGGAGGATGCCGTCCGCTCGGCCAGTTTGCGCACCTCGTCGGCCACCACCGCGAAACCGCGTCCCTGTTCGCCGGCACGGGCAGCCTCGATGGCGGCATTGAGCGCGAGCAGATTGGTCTGATCGGCGATGTCCTGAATCACCCTGACGATGCTGGAGATGTCGGTTGTGCGGGCGGTCAGCTGTTGAATGTTGCGGGCGGATTGGTTGACCGCTGCAGCGATGACGTTGATTTCACTCGCCGTGGCGTGAATGACCTTGCCGCCTTCCTGCGAGGTTTTGCCAGATTGAAGCGAAACCGCATCGGCCTCGCGGGCATGCTCGCCCACCATGTCGATCGAAACCGAGAGTTGCTCCACCGCCGCGGCCATGTTGGAGCTGGCTTCGGATTGGCTGACCGAGGCCTGTGCGGTGTCCTGGCTGGCAACGACCAGATGGCGCGAGGCCGTATCGAGACTGCGCGTGTTCTGCTTGAGCAGCGCAACGGCTTCCTGCAGGTTGTTGCGCATCACCGCCAGATGCGCGAGCAGGTTGCCGATCTCATCCTTGCCGCCGGGCGGTACCGCACTGGACAGATCGAACAGCGAAATGGCCTTGGTGGTTCCCACCGCGAGATTCAGGGATGACACGAAATTGCGCACGATCAGCCATGCGGCCAACGGCCATAGCGTGATGACCGAGAGACCGGCGAAGGTCAGCAGATTGTCCAGTCGGTCGATGCCGGCCTGACTGTCGCGGGCGTCGGCGGGAGAAACATGGGTCAACAGATGTTTGGCCTCTTCCAGCGCCATCCAGCCGAGAAAGATGCAACTCAGTATGACGAAGATGGAAGCCGAAGTAGCCAGCCACATCTTCCAGGTCATCGGCAGATTGGCGACCTTGCGTGCTAGCCGGCGCAACCCGGTAGCGGCCGGGCGCCCCTCTTCCAGGCGCAAGCCGGGGTTGTTGCGTAACTGCTGGTAAAGAGCCTCGGCGGCACGCACTTCGTCGCGCCCGCATTTCACCCGCACCGACATGTAATGGCCATCCGGCGTAGGCGTGACGGTAGCCTTGACCCAGTAGTAATCGCCGTTCCTGCGCCGGTTCTTGACGATTCCGGTCCAGGCGCGCTTGTGGCCCAGCGTGGCCCACAGATCGCGAAAACCTTCGGCCGGCATGTCCGGATGCCGCAGCAGGTTATGCGGCTGGCCGATCAACTCCTCGCGGGTGTAACCGGAAACCTCAAGGAAGTCAGGGTTGACGTCGGTAATGATCCCTTTCGCATTGGTGTGACTGATGATGACGGCATCGTCAGGAATGATGTGTTCGCGTTGCGTGACCGGTTGATTGTTTCGCACTGTCGTGGCTCCCATTAACACGACAAAATTGTCCCGTATCGATTGGAGCGAAACAAGCGATTTATTCGATTTCGCCGTTTAGCGCGATTTGGTTGTTCACGGAATCATCGACACGTCCCGATGCGAGTGAGGCATGACCAGCCAGCGCCCGAGAAACACGAAGACAAGCACCGGCAGCAGAAACACCGGGCGCCAAAGCAGCGTAGCCTGGAGGAAGCGCAGCGGAATCCGGGGCCTTGGCAGCGAATCCACGGCCTGCATCCGGGCTACGCTGCTAATGTCATCTAGACACTACCGCAGCAACAGTGGCACGCCGCCTCATGCCGCGCCGTTCCGCGCCCGCAGCAGCGCCTCGAACTCGTCCAGCGGCATGGGCCGGCCGAACAGGAAACCCTGGTAGCAGGGGCAACCGTTCTGCCGGAGGAATTCCAGCTGCGCCTCGGTTTCCACGCCTTCGGCGATGACGGAAAGGCCCAGGTTGTGGGACATGCCGATGATGGTCTGCACGATCACCTGGTCGGCCGGCTTGACGCCGATGTTGCCGACGAAGGACTGGTCGATCTTGACCTGGTCCAGCGGCAGCTGCGACAGGTAGGCCAGCGACGAGTAGCCGGTGCCGAAATCGTCCATCGAGAAGCGCACGCCCACCTCCCGCAGGGCCTGCATCTTGGCGATGGTGTCGGCGATGTTGTCCAGCACCAGGCTCTCGGTGAGTTCGAGTTTGAGGCGGCCCGGCGAAATGGCGGTCTGATCCAGCACGGCGAGCATCTGTTCGACGAAGTCGACCTGGCGGAACTGGCGGGGGCTGACGTTGACCGCGAGGGTCAGGCGGCCGGCCAGCGGGTCGGACTCCCAGGCGCGGATCTGGGCGCAGGCTTGCTCCAGTACCCAGCGGCCGATGGGGACGATCATGCCGTTTTCCTCCGCCAGGGGGATGAACTGGAGCGGGGGGACCAGACCCAGGTCCGGGTGCAGCCAGCGCAGCAGCACCTCCGCGCCGGTGATGCGGCCGACATGGTCCACCTGGGTCTGGTAGTACAGCAGCAACTGCTGTTCCGGCAGGGCGCGGCGAAGGTCGGTGTCGAGCGCGATGCGCGCCTCCATGGCGGCATGGCTGGCGGGGTCGAAGAAGCCCACCGCGTTGCCGCCGGATCGCTTGGCCTGGTACATGGCGGTGTCGGCGCGTTTCATCAGTTCTTCCACCGAGATCTCGTGGCCGTGAAACAAGCAGATGCCGACGCTGGGCGAGCCGTGGTAGAGGTGGTCCTGCAACTGGATGGGCTGGGCGATGGAGGCGCGCATCTTCTCGGCGACGGCTTCGGCATGGCTCATCGCCTGCCGCGCATCCAGTGCCAGTTCCGCCAGGATCACCACGAACTCGTCGCCGCCCAGGCGGGCGACGGTGTCTTCCTCGCGCACGCTGGCGCGCAGGCGCTGGGCGATATCCACCAGCAGGAGGTCGCCGATGCCGTGCCCCTTGGTGTCGTTGAGTTCCTTGAAGTGGTCCAGGTCGAGGAGCAGGATCGCGCCGTGTTTTTGGCTGCGCGCGCTGGCCGCCAGGGCATGCCCAAGGCGGTCCTGGAACAGGCGGCGGTTGGGCAGTTCGGTGAGGGGGTCGTAGAAGGCGAGGTTGTGAATCTCCGCTTCGGCCTTCTTGTTGCGCGAGGTGTCGGAGAAGGCGGCGACGTAGTGGCTGATCTGGCCCTGATCATCGGTGACTGCGGTGATGGTGAGCCATTCGGGAAACACCGCGCCGTTTTTGCGGCGGTTCCAGATCTCGCCCTGCCAGTGCCGGTCGCGCTTCAGGCTGACCCACATGTCGCGGTAGAACAGGTCGTCGTGGCGGCCGGACTTGAGCAGGTGTCCGGGCGTGTTGCCGATCGCCTCGGCAGCGCTGTAGCCGGTGATGCGGGTGAACGCCTGGTTGACCTTCAAGATGATCTGGTCGGCGTCGGTGATGCAGATCGCTTCCTGCGATTCGAAGGCGATGGCGGCGACGCGGCGATCCGACTCCGCCCGCAGGCGGTGGCTGATGTCGGCGTAGGTGTAGACGCGGCCGATGATGCGTTCTTCCAGGGTGTGCGGGTGGGTGTGCTGCTCCAGCACCTGGCCGTTGGCCAGTTCCACGATGTCCAGGGTTTCTTCGTCGGAGAGCAGGGAGATGGCCGCGAGACGGCTGCGGAAGGCCGCGGGATGTATGCTGCGGCTGGCCATGGCGTCGAGCACCTCGGCATCCTCGGCGCGCATGAGCAGGTCGTCGGGCAAACCCCAGAGCAGGGCGAAGCGGTGGTTCATGTTGACGATGCGGCCGTCCTGGTCGCGCACCAGGATGCCGTCCGCGGTGGCTTCCAGAGTGGCGCGCAACTGGGATGTGGTCAGCGCCAGCAGATCCTTCTCTTCCACCTCGCGGGCGTTTTCGCGGGCCCGGATCAGCAGCCAGTCGCGGCCGTCGCATTGCACATGGCGGATGGTCTCTTCCACCGCGATCAGGCTGCCGTCGGCGCACTGGAAGAGGCCTTCGGCCGCTTCGATCTCCTGCAGGTTGCCAGCGCGTACTTCTTCCCAATAGAACACGTCGGTGAGGGCGCAGACGATGTCGGTGATCGGCATGCCGATCAAATTTTCGACGGCATAGCCCAGGCGTTCCCTGGCCTGCCGGTTAGCGGTGCGGATCTGCAGAGTCTCCGGCTCCAGCAGCAGCAGCAATTCGCTGGCCTGGTCGAGGAGAAGGGCGTCAAGGGGAGTAAAGCTAGCGGAATCGGGGGCGGGATTCATGCGTTGCAGCCCTTGCCGTTGTCGAAGTAGTAAGACACATGTTTGCGCATGCACAGGTAGTCCAGCGTGGCGCGCGGCAACTGGCCGGGCCGGATTGCGTGGCTGATGTTGACATCCTGCTCCTGGCCCAGGTCCAGGATGATGGCCTCCTCCTTGGGTACCTGCGGGTCATGCACCAACAGCACGGGCTTGAGCGGATGCTCGGGATTGACCGAGGTGACCAGGGCGGTGACGCCATTGGAAAGATGGACCACCGTGCCGGGCGGATAGACCCCCATGCAGCGGATCAGTGTGCGCAAATGCTGGGGATCGTGCTGGGCGCGCTGCTGGGCGAACATCCAGGACAGCGCCTCGTGCGGCGACATGGCCTTACCGGCGTCCATCGGGTTGCACAGTTTGTCGTAGCGGTTGGCGACCTGCACCATGCGCGCCAAGGGATCGGTGCGCTCCCCCTTCAGGCCCTGCGGATAACCGCTGCCGTCCATCGTCTCGTGATGCTGCTGGATGATGGTGAGCGCCGCTTCCGGCAGGCCGATGCGCCGGCCCAGTTCGACGCCGCGTTCGCAATGCAACTGGCGCAGGTGGTATTCCGCCTGGGTCAGCGGCTCGGTCTTGCGCACCACCCGGCTGGGGATCTCCCTGAGGCCGATATCGTGGAACAGCGCGCCCAGGCCCAGCACCCTGCCCTGTGCGGCTGGCAGGCCGATACCCTTGGCCATGATCATGGCGATCAGGGTGACGTTGAGGCCATGGTGGAACAGATCCTCCGAGTCGCCCCTGCCGCCCATGGCATGGATGAGCACATCGGGCGCGGTCAGGAAATTCTCCGTCATGTGGTCGACGAAGGCCTCGGCTTCGGCGCGGGCCTCCTGGGGGTGGGTCAGCAGCTTGGCATTGATCTGGCGAACGGTGTTGGCGGCGCTGACCAGCGCCTTCTCGGCGCGCGTCACGGCCTCCCGGTAGCGGTGCAGCTGTTCGATGCGCGCCCTCTTCGCCTGAACCATGGGATCGTCCGGGGTCAGCACCGCGACCTGGCGCGGCGCGGGTTGCGCGGGCGGCGGCAGGGGCTTGGCGGTGCTGCGGGCGGGATCGTAGCGGATCTGCTCCAATCCCAGTTGGCGCAACACCTGGATCTGCTCATCCGACTTGATCTTGAAGCCGTTGAAGGTGAAGGGATGCTCCATCCAGGGCAGGTCGAGCTGGACATACAGGCCGGTCTGCAACTGATCTGGGGTCAGGAAATATGACATGCGGGGAGCGTCGCGGCGGCTGTAAAACGAGTGGCGGATTCTATGCCATGCCTGAGCAGCGCATACGCAGGCTTGGCATGGCCGAATTTCAAAGGTTCACGTAATCCAGATGCAAATCTGAATGGATGCCGATATGACATCCAGCCTTGGCTGGCGTATTCGCGCGCCAGGCCAGATAGAAGCGGCGGTTCTTCTCCTTCAACTCATCGGCAAACGAGCACCCTCACCCGCATGCCCCCACCGCCCCGCACGCCGTACAGAAATCACAGCCATCCTTCTTGATCACCGTCGCATTGCCGCATTCCTTGCACACCGCGCCGGTCATGATGACTTTGGCGGGTTCGCCGCTGGCCGAGGGGGGCAGCGACGGGGTTTGCAGGATGCCCATTTCCTTCACTGGCAGACCGTCTTCGGTGAGGATGCCGAGCATGGCGTAGCGGTGGATGATCAGGCGGGCGAGGTAGGCGATGGTTGAGGGCCAGTTGGTTTGTTTGGACGCGCCCGGCACGAAGGCCATGAAATCGCCCAGCGGTTCCGGGTAGTTCAGCAGTTTGCGCAGTTTCATGCCGATCCAGGCCGGGTCCATCACGCGCATGTCGAGCGAGAGCAGTTTGCACAGGCCGTCGAGCGCGCGTGGGTATTCACCGGAGAGCCAGACCGAATAGGGCCGGGTGACGCCGTCCGGCAGGGTGATTTCCTTCAGGCCCAGAACGAAGTCGTCGCCGGTATGCGGGTTGAGCACGTCGACGGTCCACGACAGCGTGCCGTCGGTGCCGGTTTTCGGTTCCTTGTGCGAGAACAGGGCGTCGAGCACCGGGCCGCTGTTGCCGATCTCACCGGCGCCGTCGAGCGCGTTCAGATCTTCCAGGCGCCAGCGCAACAGCTGTGCGACGGCGGAAACCAGGCTGGGCATCTGGCGCGGTTCGCCTTGCGGCGGGAAGGGAATCGGGCAACTGTCGTCGCCGCGCGTTTTCGCCAGCGTATCGAGCTTCAGTTTCAGCCAGCCGCGGTCGTTGGCGCGCATGTCCATCGACAGCGTTTTGGCGATGGCGCCGAGGCCGCGCGGTTGTTCGGCGCCGTTGACCCAGACTTCGAACGGCCAGGCGCGGCCTTCGCTTTCGGTGTGGCCGACGAACAGCGCGAAGCTGCCGCAGGTGCTGTCGATCATGTAGCACCAGGCAGGGTTGCCGCCGGACAGTTTGGGGCGGCCGGGCCATTTCAGGCTTTCCAGCACCGGCGCCGGCAGCGCCTTGATTTCGATGCGGCGGTTGACGTCGGACAGTTCGAAATCCTGCGGCGATTTGGCGTGCGCGGCAGCACTCGTGGCGGCCGGCGTTTCCGGGCCAGTGGAAAGCACACTGCCCAGCACGGCATTCGGCCGATACGTGGCGAGGCCTTTCAGGCCGGCTTTCCAGGCGGCGAAGTAGAGGCCTTCGAACTCGGTATAGGGGTAGTCGGCCGGCACGTTGACCGTCTTGGAAATCGCCGAATCGACGTAGGGCGCTACGGCGGCGACGGCGTTCATGTGCGCCGTGGCGGAAATTTCCAGCGCGGTGACGAAGGACGCCGGCAGTTGCGTCATGTCGCCGCCTTGCTCGCGATACAACCGCCAGGCGTGGTCCTCCACCTGATACTCCTTCCAGCCGCCGTCCGGCTCGCGCTTCTTGCGCGTGTAGGCCCAGGAGAACGGCGGTTCGATGCCGTTGCTGGCGTTGTCGGCGAAGGCGAGCGAAATGGTGCCGGTGGGGGCGATGGAGAGCAGGTGCGAGTTGCGCATGCCGTGGACGCGGATGGCGTCCTTGATCTGCGTCGGCAGGCGGCTGGCGAAGTTGCCGCCGGACAGATACAGGTCGGCGTTGAACAGCGGGAAGGCGCCGCGTTCCTTGGCCAGTTCGACCGAGGCGAGGTAGGACTGGTCGCGCATGAATTCGGCCACTTTGGTCGAAAATTCCAGCGCTTCCGGCCGGTCGTAGCGCAGCCCCAGCATGACCAGCGCATCGCCCAGGCCGGTAAAGCCCAAGCCGACACGACGCTTGTTGTGCGCTTCGACGCGCTGTTTTTCCAGCGGCCAAGCGGTGAGGTCGAGCACGTTGTCCAGCGCCCGCACGCACACCGGCAACGCCCGCGCGAGTCCGTCGAAATCGAAATTGGCCGCGTCGCTGAACGCCTGGCGGACATAGCGGGTCAGGTTGACCGAGCCCAGGCAGCAGCAGCCGTAGGGCGGCAACGGTTGCTCTCCGCACGGGTTGGTCGCCTCAATGCTTTCGCAGTAATACAGGTTGTTGTCGCGGTTGATGCGGTCGAGGAACAGAATGCCGGGTTCAGCGTGGTCGTAGGTGGAGGACATGATCTGGGTCCACAGATCGCGCGCGCGCATCTTCTTGAACACCCACAGGCCATCGCTCTGGCGTTGATAGGCGCCGGCGGCTTTCTGTTCGGCGCCGGGTTCCGAGCGGTGCACCAGTTCCACGTCGACATCCGCCTCGACGGCTTGCATGAAGGCATCGGTAACGCCGACGGAAATGTTGAAGTTGCGCAGGTCGCCCTGGTCCTTGGCATGGATGAACAGTTCGATATCCGGGTGGTCGCAGCGCATCACGCCCATCTGCGCGCCGCGCCGGGAGCCGGCGGATTCGACGGTTTCGCAGGAGCGGTCGAACACGCGCATGTAGGAAACCGGGCCGCTGGCGCGCGATTGCGTGCCTTTGACCAAGGCGCCACGCGGCCGGATGGTGGAGAAATCGTAGCCGACGCCGCCGCCGCGCCGCATGGTTTCGGCGGCTTCTTCCAGCGCGACGTAGATGCCGGGCTTGCCCTCCGATTCGCCGGAAATCGCATCGCCCACCGGCTGCACGAAGCAGTTGATCAAGGTCGCCTGCAAGCCGGTGCCGGCGGCGGAATTGATGCGCCCGGCCGGAATAAAACCGGCTTCCATCGCGGCGAAATAGGCGCGTTCCCAGTACGTACGCTCGCTTTTCTTTTCAATCGAGGCCAGGGCACGCGCCACGCGCATGCGCACGTCGGTCACGTTTTTCTCGTCCCCCTTGGCGTATTTTTCCAGCAGCACCTCGCTGGAAATGGCTTGATCGGCGAGTTCGGGGAACAGGGCTTCCTGCATGGCGGATGGCTCCAAATAACTAGATGTAAGGTGAACTAGCTTTTTAGACGCTAGATACAGTGTCTGCAACACTAATTATTCAACCTACCCCAAAAGAGGTATGCCGGTTCTTTCGATGAAAACGGGGGGCAAAAGTTTTTCGTAGCGATGCCAAGCCCAGGTCAGGGCAAGTTGAGTCCCTGCGCCCCTTCGACGGCGCTCGGTTCGTCTAACCATAACGCTAAGCGACGCCTCAAAGCCCCAGCGTCGCCAGCACCGGTGTGTGGTCGGACGGACGCTCCAGCTTGCGCGGCGCCTTGTCGATCTCGCATGCGCTGCAATGTGGCGCCAGTTCCGGCGAGAGCAGGATATGGTCGATGCGCATGCCGAAATTGCGGCGGAACCCCATCATCCGGTAGTCCCACCAACTGAAGCTCTTGTCGGCCTGTTCGAACAGGCGGAAGGCATCCTTCAGGCCGAGGTCGCGCAAGGCCTGGAAGCGCGCCCGTTCCGGCGCGGAGACCAGGACTTGCCCAACCCAGGCGGCGGGGTCGTGGCAATCGCAATCTTCCGGTGCGATGTTGTAGTCGCCCAGCAAGGCCAGCTTGGGATGCCGCTGCATTTCGTCCTGCAGCCAGACGATCAGCGCATCCAGCCAGGCCAGCTTGTAGACGTATTTGTCGGAATCCAGACTCTGGCCGTTCGGGATGTAGACGCAAACGATACGGACATCTTCGACAGTGACCGCCAGCACGCGCTTCTGTTCATCGGCGAAACCAGGAATGCCGACTTGCACATCGGTCATCGGCAAGCGGCTCAGAATTGCCACGCCGTTATAGGTTTTCTGACCGGAAAAGACGCTGTCGTAACCCGCTTCGCGCAGCGCATCGACCGGAAACACCTCGTCGGTCTGCTTGGTTTCCTGCAGACACATCACATCCGGCGCGGCGGCCTGCAACCAGTCGAGCAGATGCGGCAGGCGGACTTTCAGGGAGTTGACGTTCCAGGTGGCTAATTTCATCTCAGTCGCTCTGCCGCAAATTGTTGATCAACATCGGCACAAAGCGCTTCGGTCCGCCCCAACCCGGGGTGAAGCGACGCAACTGCCAGGGGTCGGTGGCGCGGGTGGAGACGCCGTATTGGGTCGAGACCGCGCCTTCAATGCCCAGACTTTCGACGATGCGCGCCTGTTCCGGGCGGTAATCGGCAACCGGGCGGCCATTCGGGTAAGCGAACACGCGCACTTTGTTACCCAGCGTGCTTTCCAGCCAGTCGCGGCCGGCGGCGATCTCCGCGCGGGTGGCGGCGTCGTCGAGTCGGGCAAGGATCGGATGCCGCTCGGTATGGCCGCCGATTTCCATGCCGGCGGCATACAACGCCTTGAGTTGAGCTGTGGTCATCATCAGGTCGTTGGGCAATGGCTGGCGGGTGACGCGTTGTGCCAGTTCGGCGACGGTGTCTTCGCGTTTGCCCAGTGGCAGGTATTTGACGATGGGCAGGATGTGGCCGATGGCTTTGGCCTTGGCTTGCGGCGTGGCGACGTCGTGTTCGCCCAGATCGAGTTCGTGCAGGTCGATATGGTCGGAATCGGCGCGGCGGATCGCTTCGATGACCGTGTCGTTGAACATGCGGCCGCCGTTCAGATAGGCGGTGGCGATGAAGAAAGTCGCCTTGAGTCCGTGTTTTTGCAGGATTGGCGTGGCCAGTGTCAGGTTGTCGGCGTAGCCGTCGTCGAAGGTGATGCAGGCGGCGCGCGCCGGCAAAGTGCCCGACTTCAGGCGTGCTACGGCTTCCGGCAGCGGCAGCACATTGAACACGCGTTTCACCTGCGCCATCTGGCGGTCGAAGCGTTCCGTGGTCGCCTCACCGGGAAAGATCGGATCGGTCGCGGCCAGCACTCGGTGGTAGATCAGGATGCTCAGTCGTGCATTCGGCCCGGCGGGCGAGAACCAGCTTCCAGCAAGACGGTAGAGCGGAGCGAAGGGCATGTGTGGACGTGTTCGAGTGGGGTGGCCGGATTATCATTGGCAACCTTTCGCCGCCACAACAGATAACCCCCTGCCATGAACGCCACGCAAACCCTCACCGTCGAACTCGGCGACCGCGCCTACCCCATCCACATCGGACCCGGCCTGCTCGATCGCGCCGATCTGGTGCTGCCGCATCTGATCCAGAAGCGCGCGGTCATCGTCACCAACACCACGGTCGGCCCGCTGTATCTGGAACGCTTTGCGGCAACCCTGCGCAATGCCGGCGTGCAGGTCGATTCGGTCGTGTTGCCGGATGGCGAGGTGTACAAGACCTGGGAAACGCTGAACCTGATCTTCGACGGCCTGCTGACCCAGCGCGCCGAGCGCAAGACCACGCTGGTCGCCCTCGGCGGCGGCGTCATCGGCGATCTGACCGGTTTCGCAGCGGCCTGTTACCAGCGCGGCATGCCGTTCATCCAGATTCCCACCACGCTGCTGGCGCAGGTCGATTCCTCGGTTGGCGGCAAGACCGGCATCAACCATCCGCTCGGCAAGAACATGATCGGCGCCTTCTACCAGCCGCAACTGGTGCTGGCCGATACCGAAACGCTGAACACGCTGCCGGCGCGCGAGTTGTCCGCCGGCCTGGCGGAAGTCATCAAATATGGCCTGATCCGCGACCTGCCGTTCCTGGAATGGCTGGAAACGCACATGGAAGCGCTGCTGGCGCGCGACACCACGGCGCTGACTTACGCCATTCGCCGTTCCTGCGAGAACAAGGCGGAAGTGGTCGCTGCCGACGAGCGCGAATCCGGCCAGCGCGCCCTGCTCAATCTGGGCCATACCTTCGGCCACGCGATCGAAACCGGCGTCGGTTACGGCATCTGGCTGCATGGCGAAGGCGTCTCCGCCGGGACGATGCTGGCGGCCGATCTGTCGCGCCGCATGGGGCTGATTTCGAGCCAGGACGTGGATCGCATCGCATCGCTGTTCCAGCGCGCCGGCTTGCCGGTCGTCGCGCCCGACCTGGGTTACGACGCCTATATGGATTACATGGGCGTCGACAAGAAAGTGGAAGCCGGGCGCATCCGCTTCGTGCTGTTCAAGAAAGTGGGCGAAGCCTACGTCACCGGCGACTACGACCCGAATGCCTTGCGTGCAACGTTGACCGAAGCGGTCGGCAAGCCGTAGCAATAGGAAAACAACGTTTCCATTAACGACTATTTTTCAACATAATGGAAACCATGTTTTCTGAAAACACTCAACCAATCCTGCACCAACTCGGCGACCGTCTGCGTGCCGAGCGCCTGGCCCGCAACGAATCGCAAACCCGCTTCGCGGCGCGCATCGGCGTCTCCGTGCCGACCCTGCGGCGTATGGAACAGGGCGATGCCACCGCGCAGATCGGCCATTGGCTGACCGCATTGACGCTGCTGGGCCGCATCGCCGACGCGGAAGCTTTGCTCGCCCCGCGCTACAGTCTGTTCGATGCGGCGGCTCAGGCGGAAAAGCCGGTACGCCGGCGCGCCAGAAGAAAAGTAGCGGCCGCATGATCCGCCTCGACCTCTGGCTGACCCTGGGCACCGGCGAAAAACTGCGCGCCGCCGAACTGGTGTTTGGCGATGCGGACCGGCAAGGCCGTTATGCCAGCGCCCTGCGCTATACGCCGGAATACCTGGCCGATACGCGCGCCTTTCCGCTCGACCCTGCCGCACTGCCGTTAACGCCGGGCGACTTTTCCGCGGCGCAACTCAACGCCCCGTTGCTGGCATTGGAAGACGCCCTGCCCGACGACTGGGGCCGACGCCTGCTGATCCTGCGGCATGGTCTGCCGCGCGGCCGCCAGTCGGAACCGCATCTGATGCAGGCGATGGCCGGGCAAGGATTGGGCGCCTTGAGCTTCCACGCGCCCGGTCAGCCGCCCCGGGAAGCAGCCGACGCCGCCGCGATGCTGGAACTCGATGCCTTGCTCGATGCAGCGCAACGACTTGAGCGCGAGACTGGCAACCCCGGCAACCCCGGCAACCTCGCCATCGACGACGCCTATCGCAGCCTGCTCGCCGCTGGCAGTTCGCCCGGCGGCGCACGGCCGAAGGCGTTGGTCTATGACGCTGAAAGCCAATGGATCGCAAAATTCCCCAGCCGGCGCGACGACGTCGACATGGTCGGCCTGGAAGCCGCCAGTCTGGAACTGGCGCGGCTGGCCGGCCTGGAAGTGCCGGATTTCCGGCTGGTCGAACTCACCGGCTCGCGCCGCGTGCTGCTGGTCAAACGCTTCGACCTGGCAGCGCAAGGCGGCCGCCGCCACATGCTGAGCTTCCGCGCCTTGCTGCAAGCCGGCGGCTACTACGTGCTGCGCTACGCCGACCTGATCGCCGCCCTGCGCCAGCACAGCGCCCGCCCGGAACAAGACGTGCCGCGGATGTTCCGGCAGATGGTGTTCAACGCTCTGCTCGGCAACACCGACGATCATCTTAAGAACTTCTGGCTGCTGGCGGATGCCGACGGTTATCGCCTGTCGCCCGCGTTCGATCTGCTGCCGGACACCGGCGCGCGGCGCGAACATGTCTTGCTGTTCGATCTGACAGCGCTGCCGCCCGCCCCCGCCGAACTGGCCGCGCTCGGGCGCAAATGGGGCGTCAGCGGCGCCGCGAATATCTGTCGGGAAGTCGCCGCCGCCGTCGCGCGATTCGGTGAAATCGCCGCCGGCAAAAATGTGCCGGAATCCGAAATCCATCGCTTTGAACAGGACATCGCGCGGCGGTGTCGCTCCGAAAGGTAACCATGTCCGAACTCGCCCCGCCCTTCGCAGCCCCGTATGCCGCCCGTTCCGCCGAATCGCAAGGCCGCCGCCATCCGGAACCGGCCGCAGCACCCCGTTCCGAATTCCAGCGCGACCGCGACCGCATCGTGCATTCCACCGCGTTCCGCCGCCTGGAATACAAGACCCAGGTATTCATCAACCACGAAGGCGACCTGTTCCGCACGCGTCTGACGCACAGCCTGGAGGTCGCTCAGATCGGCCGCACGCTGGCGCGCATGCTGGGCCTGGACGAAGACCTGACGGAAACCCTGGCGCTGGCGCACGACCTTGGCCATACCCCGTTCGGCCATGTCGGCCAGGACGTGCTCAACGCCTGCATGAAGGAACACGGCGGCTTCGAACACAACCTGCAATCGCTGCGCGTGGTCGACGAACTGGAGCAGAAATACGCCGAGTTCGAAGGCCTCAACCTGACCTTCGAAGCGCGCGAGGGCATTCTCAAACACTGCTCGCTGAAAAACGCCGAAAAACTCGGCGACGTCGGCCGCCGTTTCATCGAAGGCCGCCAACCCTCTCTGGAAGCGCAGATCACCAACCTGGCCGACGAAATCGCCTACAACAATCATGACGTCGACGACGGCCTGCGTTCCGGCCTGATCACGGTGGCACAACTGGAACAGGTGGAAATCTTCGCGCGCCATCTCGACACCGTGCGCAATCTCTACCCGGACCTGAATGACCGCCGCCTGATCCACGAAACCGTGCGCCGCATGATCAACACGCTGGTGGTCGACATGCTCGAACAGACCCGCGCCAACATCGCCCAACACGACCCGCGCAGCCTCGACGACGTGCGCCGCTGCCCGCCGCTGGCCGCCTTCAGCGAAGGCATGCTGGCGCAACATCGCGAACTCAAGCGCTTCCTGTTCCAGAACCTGTACCGCCACTACAAGGTAGTACGCATGAGCGAAAAAGCGCAGCGCCTGCTGCGCGACCTGTTCACCGCGTTCAGCAGCGAGCCGCGCCTGATGCCGCCGGAACACCACGCCCGCGCCGACCAGGATGCCAACCGCGCCGTGTGCGACTACATCGCCGGTATGACCGACCGCTACGCGATCCGCGAGCATCGGCGGATTTACGACATCGAAGAGTTGGCTTAAGCGAACGCCGGATCAACCTGTTTCAACCTAGGTTCAAGGATCAATCAGCGCCGCCGCTGCGGCTGCCGGGTAGTGCCGAGTTTGGCCAGGATGACCGGCGCCAGCCGAGCGCCGGCGTGCTGTCCAAGCAGAATCGAGGCTTTGCGGGAGCTGAAGTCGGTACTGCGGATATGCGCCAGATCGGGCCGGATCACGATGTCGGCCTGACGACTTTCATGCTGGCGCAAAGACTGGCTCATGATCTCGAAAGACCGCATCACCATGGAGAACAGCGTGCGCGTTCCTTCGTCGGATTTATCCGGCCCGCCAACATCCACCGCCACCACCAGATCGGCTCCGAGCGCACGCGCCGTTGCAACCGGGATCGGGCTGATCAGGCCGCCGTCGACGTAATCCCGATTGTCTTGCGAGGCCGGAATGAACACGCCCGGAATGCTGCACGACGCGCGCACGGCAAAACCGGTATCGCCCTGGCTGAACACCGTCAGCGCGCCGCTCGGGTATTCGGTGGCAACTGTGGCGAAGGGCACCTGCAAGCGTTCGATCGGGGTATTGGCCAGATATTGATTGACGAAACTCTGCAGACTGCGCCCCGCCACCAGCCCGTATTGCGCCTTGCCGCTGACCAGGTCGATCACTTCGGTGTCCTGCACACGCATCGCGGTATCTTCCATCTGGGCGCCGCTGAAACCGGCCGCCCAGAACGCACCGACCAGACTGCCGGCACTGCAGCCGACGATCAGGTCGGGCCGGATTCCGGCCTTTTCCAGCGCCTTGATCACGCCGATATGCGCAAACCCACGCGCCGAACCACCGCCCAGAACCACGGCAAGTCGTTTCCTCGCGGCAGGTTGCGCGCGAGCGGCGAGCGGTTTGTCGCTGGCCGCGCTCAACTGCGGCAGCATCGAACCGGCGACCGCCGCCAAGACGAATTGGCGTCGCGTGATATTGACCGTCATGTCGCGCACTCCCTGTTTGTTTGAATGTTGAATGTTCAATGTTGTTTGGGTATCGGTTGCCCAAACATCTCACTGAGTTTCTCGAACGCCGCCTCAAAGCTGTTGGCGGGTTCGCCACGGCTGAAATTCTCCACGGTTTCATCCAGCACGATGAACTCCACGCGGCGATTCAACGCGCGACCGACCTCGGTGTCATTGGGCGCGATGGGACGTTCCCTGCCGAAACTCGCCGTTTTCATGCGCTCCCTGGCGACGCCGCGCTGTAACAGCGCGATCCGCACGGATTCAGCCCGGCGCCCGGACAGCTGGAGGTTGAAGTCGACCGAACCGATATTGTCCGTATGCCCTTCGATCAGGATGGACTTGGCGGTTTTCTCGCGGAGCAGACGCGCCAATTTATCGAGATGGGGTTGCGCCAATGTTTCGCTGAACTGGCTTTTTCCGGTCTCGAACTGGACCTGTTCGGGCAACCAGATCAGCACGCCCCGTTCGGTCTGCGCAATCGGCAGACGTGCCAGACTCGCATCTTCGCGCACAGCCTGGCCGGCGCAGCCAGCCAGCCCCAGGGCGACAGCCAGGGCGAGAAGAGATACGAAAAACCGAAACACCTGGCGTTGCATGCGATGACTCCGGCATCTGAATGAATTGACTGGACGGCGCACTCCCGGTCGCCGCGCGAACACGAGCTGAACGCGCCAGATCTGCCGAAGGTACACCGACGTCGCTCGTGGAATCCATCTCCCGGCGCGCGGATTTTCCGCTCCGGCGTTGCGTTATTCCAGCCCGCACAGGTGGGCTTTGCGCCATGGGGGATGTCCGCCTTGAGTAACCGGAGTGCGATGGGGGGCATGAAGTGGTTAAATTTGCCCTCGCTTTCCAATCCGACACAGCCAGGGAGATTCTGCTCGTGAAAAAATTCAACCGTTTGTCACCGCTCGTCGCCGCTTTGTTCATGGCCTATGCGATGCCTGCACAGGCATTTTTCGGGGGATTGGTCGGCTCGCTGACCCAGATGGCACCAAGCATGCTGAGTAACAATGCCGCCGAGCCGGCTCAGAATGCGGCGCCGCTGCGTGCGCTGCAAGTCAATCCGGCGTTCAAGAGCATCCGCTCGGCGAAAGACATGGAAATGCTGTTCGAGCGCGGCGAGATCACCGGCAAGGAAGCGCTGACCGAACTCAAGGCGATGAAAATGGCGGTGCATGGCGGCGGTACGCAAGCCGCCATGGCGCAGCTGATGGGATTCGATTCGGCCAGTCTGGGGGCCGGCGGCGAGGCGCAACAGGCCCAGCAATTCATGACCTTGCTGAGCAATCTCGGCTCGGGCAATTTCAGCGATGCGGCGATGGACATGCTGGTGACCAATCTGTCGATCACGGCGCTGGAGCAATTTTTCACGCTGCTGACCGAAAACCCGAACTTCTTTGCCGATGAAAAGGTGCCACTGCCCAAATTGACGGCGGTCATGGCCCCGCAGCAACGTCAACGGGTGCTGGTTCTGGCGGCATCGCTGGTCGCCGTGAAAGGTTCCAACAAGATCGTCGAAGCCTCGAAAAACGATTTCGACCGCGCCAAGGCAGGCTATCTGCGACTGATCGAGAAACGCGAGAAAGCCGCCAATGTGCTGGCCGCGGCAATCGATGCATGGCGCATGGCGAGCGAGGAACAAAAGGAACTGGAAGCCCGCAAACTCGAAGCCTGGCTGAAGAAAGAAGACCTCGAATTTCTCGCCGGCTTTTCCACTGAAACGCAGTTGAAGGAATTCGCCAAGGATTTCACCGCGCAGAACATCGCGCTGGAATATCTGCGTAAAAAGGGCGACTCGGAATACAACGAATACAAGGCGGAAGCGGATGAATACGTCAGCAACCTGAACGGCCACCTGCGCAAAACCGTGGGTCTCGGTTCATTGCTCGGCTTTTCCAGCCTGTTTCTGAAAGAAGGCCGCCGCGCCTTCAAACAGGAAGGCGCCGTTTCCGCGCTGGTCGTGTTGCCGTTTGCCGATCAATTCGTCAGCGAACTCGGCAAAGCCGCGACCGAAGGCCTGCCGGGATTGGTCGGCGGCGTATTCAGCGACCTGTTCGGCGGCGAAGATGAATTCCGCATCGACAAAACCGACGGCACCGTGGTGAAGAAGGGAACCGGGGCCAGCGGCGTGATTTCCTTCCTGACCGGCGAGGAGGCGATTTCCGGGCAATTCGTGACCAACCTGTATCGCGACGACAACCGGGGTTATCTCTACCGCGCCAATCTGTGCAACAACGGAGCGGCCGGCATGCTGGACAAGGCGGTGTCTGACGAGGCGAAGAAGGAATTCGTGAAAAGCTTTTACAAGCTCGAAGAAGCCTCCGATTTCACCTTCAAGAACGCTTTCGAAGGCGTCTTTCAGGCCAAGCGCAAGAACGAGCTGATCTCCTCCCTGCTCTCGGCGGATTACCGCGACAAGGACGGCAACGCCACCCAGAAAGCGATCGGCGCAGTGCAGAAAACCAGCGAGGCGGGACTCGCCAAACTGGACTCGCGCGATCTGGCACAAGTTATCTTTGCCAGCAGTCTGGATGGCCCGCTGACCCACGCCCGCCTGAGCGTGGGCGACTATGTGGTGCGCATGGTGCCGTCGCAATGGATGCTTTACGAGTACGAAAACTATCAACAGAACTGCTTGAAAGACGTGACGGCGCGCATCAAACCCAGCCTGGCCCAGACCGCGACCAGCGTCGATGCGCAAGGCAAGAAAGCGAGGAAGAAGAAGTGACGGCAGGCAAAACGAGCCGCATGTACAACGCGCTTGCCTTCGCCAGCCTGCTCGGCCTCGCCATCCTGGCCAGTCCCGCCAGCGCCGTCGAAACAGGCGAAATTCAGCTGCCCAGCGGGCTCGACCTTGAACGTCTGAAACTGGCCGACAAAGGCCAGCAAATGCGGGTCTATGTCAGCTTGCTGGGATACGACGATGCGCGCGGCGGTGCCGCGGTTTATCCCGGCGCGCCGGGCGAGGCCCTGGGGACCGTGGCGCAAATGAATCGGCGCTTCATGGATATGGTCAGCGGCACGCATCGCTTTCAGGTCTTCGACGACACCGATACCGGTATCCGCGAGGAAAGCGATATCGTCGTCAGCGGCCAGATCACCCGCGCCAATCAGGCACTGGAACGCTTTCTGCGTGGGCGCAAGGCAATCACCTCGGTCGGGCTGTCGATCCAGATCAAGAACAGCCAGAACGGCAGTCTGCTCGATCAGCATCAGGCCATCGAGAACTATGGCCAACGCCCCGGCGAAGGCGCGCTTGCGCTGACCGTGGCGGATCAGAACAGCCCGGAATTCAGGCAGCGCGCGCTGGAAGATTATGAAGAGGCGTTCGCCCGCGTGCTGGAACATGCCGCCGCTTATTTCGAAAGCAGCATGCGGCCGCTGGCCAAAGTCAGCGCCGCCCAGGGCGACAAGGTGCACCTGCTCGCCGGCAGCAAACAGGGCCTCCAGGCTGGCGATGAACTGGTGCTGTTCGGCCTGGAAGGCAAGACATCGAAACTGCCGACTGCGCTAGCGGAAGTGCGCTGCGACGCGGTGGGCAGCGAAACCAGCACCTGCCGGATCACCCGACGCGCGACCGAGGCGGAAATGCCGAAGAAGGGGCATTACGCCATTCTTTCCGACCAAAGCCTGAAACTTCGCTTTGAATGAGGTGAGCCCATGCGCTTGACCGCGCTGACATCGCTAGTCTTGTTGAGCAGCGCGCTGTTCGCCACCGCCACCGGCGCCGAACCGGACGCGCCGCTGCGTACGCGCGTCATCCAGATCGAGGACGACCCGCCCGCCAGCGCCAGTGTCGGCCAGGGCGAGGAAGCCGTCGTCCTGCTCTACAAGGCGGCGGATACCGCCTCTGCGCAGCGGACCGACGAAGGCGTCGATACCGCCACCCGGATTCTGGAAAACGCCCTGGGCAACGAAGGCTACCGAGTCATGCAGCCCGACGCCTCGACCCAGGCCATCCTGGATAGAGGTCCGCGCACGCTGGTGACCTTTGCCGCCGATGCCGGCCTCAGCGTGATGCTGTCCGCCAAACGGCGCGAACTGCCCATCCCCGGCGACCCCAGCCGCGTCCAGGCCGAATTCAGCCTCAATGCCCGCGTCTATTGCGGCTCCGTCATGCAACCGAGTCCGCCGGAAGCGCTCGGCAAGATCACGGCGTTGCGCACCTCGCTCGGCAAAGGCTATGAAGTCGCCGCCAAGCGCGCCGCCAACCAATTGGCCGACACTTTGCGCGGTGACCTGGGCCGCCGCGACAAAGCCTGCGTCGGCGCGCTCGAACGCATGATTCGCGACTATCGCGCGGCGGAACCCGAACCCGGCGAAAGCGTCGTCGCCAGCGGACCGCTGCAAAAACCGCAGCAGGTCTGGGCGCTGCTGGTCGGCGTGTCCGATTTCGCCGCCGCGCGCCAGAAAACCGGCTGGCCGATCGGCGACCTGAAGGGCGTCCGCGCCGATATGGAATTGATGCGGCGCACGCTGCTCGCACGCGGCCTGCCGCAGTCGCACATCATTCAATTGCTCAACGATGACGCCAGCGCCAGCAACTTCCGCCAGCAACTGCGCAACCTGCAAATGCAGGCCGGGCGCGACGACCTCATCCTGGTCTACCTCTCGTCGCATGGCATGCCAGCGGACATGCGCAAAGCCACCCCGGAAAAGCCCAGCCTGTCCGGGTACGGCCTGCCGGTGTTTCACGATTTCAACCCGAACGATGCCAACACCATCGTGGACTTCTGGGAAATTCAATCGCTGCTGCTGAACAGCCGCGCCCAGCAAGTCGTCTGGATGGTGGATACCTGTCATGCCGGCGGCGCCGCGTTGGGTCTGCAAACAGCGGCGGCGCAAAGCATCGGCGCGGAAAAAGGGCCGCTGGAACGGGTACAACTGTCGTCGCGCGGCTTGCAACGAGTCGAACCTGCCGCCGCCGTGTTCAACCCGCAACAGGTCGCGCAAATCGCCGGACAAGTCGCCAGCGGTCGCCATCTGGTCGTGCTCTCCGCCGCCACCCCGGAACAACTCGCGCTGGAGGCCGGCAATGGGTTGTTCACCGCCAGCCTGGCACAGGGGCTGCAGCGCAACAAAGGCCCCATCGCCATCGAACAGCTGTTCCGCGATCACATCGAAAAGCAGGTCCAGGCAGCGGCCGTCAAACGCGGCCATGTGCAGCAACCGGTGCTCGGCA
>JASJPK010000059.1:0-8831 GCA_031426735.1 Hydrogenophilaceae bacterium
GACTTTCCCCGCGTTCACGGGGAAAGTCCGACAGGCTGCTCGGTTTCAGCCCCCGGTCACTGGCGGAAACAGGGCGACTTCGTCGTTATCGCGCAACGGCGCTTCGATGCCGACGATGTCCTGATTGACTGCCACCCGATAGGCGCGGCCGACCGCCAGTTCCTCGGCCCAGATGCCGCCGCGGGCGCGCAGGATGGCGAGCAGATCGGCCAGCGTGTTGGCGCTGGTGGGAAGTTGCAGGCCTTCCTGGCCGATGCCGAAGACTTCGCGCAGACGCGCGAAATAAAGCAGTCGAATGTTCATGCCAGTAACTCCGCGAGGGGAATGAAACGCACCGGATCGCCCGGGTTCAGCGTGACGCCGGCGTCGACATCGACCAGGCCATCGGCCCAGGCCAGCGAGGTGAGCACGCCGGAACTCTGGTTGGGGAACAACACCGCCTGGCCGTTCTCGATGCGCGCGCGCATGAATTCGCGGCGCTTGCCGGGTTTGGCGCGGGAAAAACCGGCGGGCAAGTTGAACGAGGCGGCGGGCAAGGGCAGGGCGCCCATGCGCCTGAGCAGAAACGGCCGCACGAACAGGCAGAACACGACGAAGGCGGAGACCGGGTTGCCCGGCAGGCCAATGAAGTCGGCCGTGCCGCCGGGGGGGCCAATAACGCCGTGCGCCAGCGGTTTGCCGGGTTTCATGGAGACTTGCCACATGTCGATGTGGCCGATCTTTTCGACGGCGGCCTTGACGTGATCTTCTTCGCCGACCGAAACGCCGCCGCTGGTGATGACCACGTCGGCGACGGCGCTGGCGCGTTGCAGCGCGGCGAGGGTGGCAGCGAGATTGTCGGCGACCTGGCCGAGGTCGATGACTTCGATGCCGAGCTGGGTCAGCAGGGCGATCAGCGTGGCGCGGTTGGAGTTGTAGATGCGGCCGGGGCCGAGCGGTTGGCCGGGCAGGACGATTTCGTCGCCGGTGAAGAATACGGCGGCCTTCAGGCGGCGGTAGACGGTGAGCCGGGTTTCGCCCACCGAGGCGGCAACGCCGAGCTGAGCCGGGCCAAGGCGGCTGCCGGGGGTGAGCACGGTCTGGCCGATCTGGATGTCCTCGCCGGCGCGGCGGATATTGGCCTCCGGCCTGGGCAGGCGCGTCACCCGGACCTGGTCGCCGTTCACCTCGCAGTCTTCCTGCATCACCACGCAATCGGCGCCGGCAGGGATCGGCGCGCCGGTGAAGATGCGCGCTGCCGTGCCGGCTTGCAGCGGCCGGCCGGGATGGCCGGCGGGGATGCGCTGGCTGATCGGCAACCAGGCGTCGGCGCCGCATTCGGCATGGCGCACTGCGTAACCGTCCATCGCCGAATTATCCAGCGGCGGCACGCTGACGCCGGAAATCAACGGCGCGGCCAGGACGCGGCCGAGCGTGTTTTCGGCCGGCAGCGTTTCGCTTTCGACGACGGCGACGGCGGCGGCCAGCAACTGTGTTTGCGCGGCTTCGACACTCAGCATTTCGCTCATGATCGGATCCATTCCAGGATGAAGGCCGCGATGGCCTCAGGGTTGTTCAAGTCCAAATGGCGTACCGGCCCGGCCGGCTTCTGGTCGGCAGCGACGGCGATGAAGTCGGCAGCGTCGGCATGCAGCCAGGGTTTCGCATTGGCCGCCCGCCAGACTTCCAGCTTGGCCAGCGCCGCATGTTTATAGCCTTCCACCAGCACCAGGTCGCACGGACCCAGCCTGCTCAGATGATCGCCCAGACTGGGTTCCGGCGCGCCGCGCAATTCGCCGACCAACATCCAGCGATGCGGCGAGGTGAGCAGGGTTTCATGGGCGCCGGCCTGGCGGTGCCGCCAGGAATCCTTGCCCGCCACATCCACCTCGATATCGTGGTGGCTTTGCTTGATCACCGAGACAGTCAGGCCGGCTGCATTCAGCAGCGGCAACAGCTTTTCGATCAGCGTGGTTTTGCCGCTGCCGCTGTAGCCCGCGATGCCGAGTATCTTCATGGCGCGATAATGCAGTGAACGTTCCGGCCCGGCGCATGATCAAAATCAAGGCATTGAAGATGAGAGTTGATCAGCATCAAGTCCGTCGCTTTCTTGTGTATGGGGGCGAGACTATATTTTGTTGCACACCGAGTAACCACATATGACCCAGAACCTGATTGATCGTTTCGGCCGCCGCATCGAATACTTACGCCTTTCGGTGACGGATCGTTGCGACCTGCGTTGCGCCTACTGCATCCCGGAAGGGTTCAAGGGCTTCGAGGAGCCCGATCACTGGCTGACCTTCGATGAAATCGAGCGTCTGTTGGGCTTGTTCGCCAGTCTCGGCCTGAAGCGCGTGCGCCTGACCGGCGGCGAACCGCTGTTGCGCCGCAATATCGTCGGCCTGGTCGAACGCATCGCCGGGTTGCCGGGTATCGAGGATATCTCCGTCTCGACCAACGCCACGCAACTGGCCGGCATGGCGGTTGCGCTGAAGCGTGCCGGTGTTTCCCGCCTGAATGTCAGCCTCGATTCGCTGCGTCCGGAAGGGGTGGAAAAGATCAACGGCCGTCCCGCGCTGGACAAGATTCTGGCCGGCCTGGAAGGCGGACGTGCCGCCGGCTTCGCGCCGATCAAGGTAAACATGGTGGTGATGCGCGAGAACGCCGACGAGATCGACGACATCGTCGCTTACTGTATGGAACGCGGCTTCGTCCTGCGCCTGATCGAACTGATGCCGATGGGTGATACCGCCCGCAAGATGGGTTATGTCGATCTGCAACCGGTGAAGGCGCGCCTGCAAAAAAGTTTCGGACTGATCGACACGGTCATGTCCGGCGGCGGCCCGGCGCGCTATCTGGGCACACCGGACGGCCAATTCACGGTCGGTTTCATCACACCGATCTCGCAACATTTCTGCGCCACCTGCAACCGCGTCCGCCTGACCGTGGATGGCATCCTGCATCTGTGCCTGGGCCAGGAAGACCGCGTCGATTTCCGCGCCATGATGCGTAACGGCGCCAGTGACGGCGAGATCGTCGAGACGATCCGCGCGGCCATCGACATGAAGCCGGAACGTCACGAGTTCATCGAAGCGCCGCAAAAACTGGTCCGCTTCATGAGCATGACCGGCGGCTGAAGCCGCCTGCTCCGGTAATGCAATGCCGCTTCTAAAAGCGGCGCTTCCGCTGCGATAATCCGCGCCCGTTCGCGGTTGGTCCATGCCTGTACAGGGTTTGCCATGTGCCGCCCGTGACGATCTGTTCTGACTTTCTGATCGTTTTTCGGAGACCCCCATGTTCACCTCCCCCCTGATTCCTGCCGAATTGGCCGATCACTTGCGTCGTCATGGTTTTGCGCCTTACGCCAACCTGGAGGCGGCCTCGCACAAACAGATCGATGCCGGGGTGCGCGTGTTGTCGCTGCGTGCCGGCGAGGGATTCCTCAGCACGAACGGTGGGGTGCGGGTCAGCGTGCTGGCGGGCGAGGTGCAGTTGGGCGAGCGTGCCGTGGCGTTGACGCCGAAGAACACGCTGCAGCATTCGGTGTTGGTGGATCGAGGCGAAATGCGCCTGACTGCGTTGTGCGACAGCGTCGTGGTGCTGGCTGATGCGGATTTCCTCGATACCCTGGCGGCCTGGGAAGAATTGGCGCAACACGTCGGCCAGACCGACCAGGTCCTCGCCGAACGCATGAGCCGGGTCAAGCACAGCCTGGCTTTTCGTCGCTTGCCGCTGGAGCAGGTCGAAGCCGCGCTGGCGCGTATGCAGCAGCGCCGCGCAGTAGCTGGCGAGGAGGTCGTGCGGCAGGGCGAGGCGGGCGAAGTGTTTTATCTGCTCTGGTCGGGACGGGCCGAGGTTTGGCGCCAGGATCTGTATGACGACGAGCCGCAGAAGGTGGCCGAACTGAGTGTCGGCGACACTTTCGGCGACGAGGCGCTGGTGACCGGCGGTACCCGCAATGCGACGGTAAGAATGCTTGAGGACGGCGAATTGCTGGCGCTGGAGCGGTCGGATTTCCTGGCGCTGATGTCGCGTCCATTGATCGACGAGACGCCGCCCGATGTTGCGCAAAGCATGCTCGATGCCGGCTGGCGCGCGGTCGATGTGCGCTATGCCGAGGAGTTCGAAGACAGCCACATTCCCGATGCCTTGCTGCTGCCATTATCGGATCTGCGTCGCCTCGCCGATGAACGCCTGCAACCTGAGCAGCCATATGTACTGGTTTGCCGCAGCGGCAAGCGCAGCGCGGTTGCCGCTTTATTGCTCACGCAGCGCGGATATCGCGTAGTTTCGATGCAGGGTGGCATGAATGCCTGGATGGGGCCGACCGCCAGCCTGGCCTGACTTGTCAGGCGGCGCTTCGCACATCCTTGCTGCAATGCAATATCAGAATAACGTGAACTTATAACCAAATACAAAAAATTGAGTGTTCCTGACCCGGCCGGACGCATACCCTACCGGCCGCTCTGGTTTTTCCGTACCAACTCCAACCACCCCCGTAAGGGACTGATTTAAAGAGGTTTTTCCATGCGTTTGATTCTTCTCGGTGGCCCCGGCGCGGGCAAAGGTACTCAGGCTAACTACATCAAGGAACGCTACGGCATTCCGCAAATCTCCACCGGCGACATGCTGCGCGCCGCCGTCAAGGCCGGCACCGAGATGGGTCTCGCCGCCAAGAAGATCATGGATGCGGGCGGTCTGGTCTCCGACGAGATCATCATCGGTCTGGTCAAGGACCGCATTCTGGAAGCCGATTGCGCCAACGGTTTCCTGTTCGACGGCTTCCCCCGCACGATTCCCCAGGCCGATGCGATGAAGGCTGCTGGCGTGCCGATCGACGCCGTGGTTGAGATCGACGTGCCCGATGAAGAGATCGTCAAGCGCATGTCCGGCCGTCGCGTGCACGTGGCTTCCGGCCGCACCTATCACGTCGTGTTCAACCCGCCCAAGGCCGACATGAAGGACGACGTCACCGGCGAGGACCTGATCCAGCGCGACGACGACAAGGAAGAGACCGTCAAGAAGCGTCTCGACGTGTACCACGCGCAGACCGAGCCGCTGGTCAAGTACTACTCCGACTGGGGCAATTCCGGTGCTGCCGGCGCGCCCCAGTACTTCAAGGTTTCCGGTGTCGGCTCGGTCGACGGCATCCGCGATGCCTGCTTTGCCGCGCTGGATTCGGTGAAGAAATAAGCATGAGTATTCCCGCGAGTTTGCCTGCATTCACCGCCTCGGACCTGTCCCTGGCGCGCGCCACGTTGAAGGAGCGTTTCGGCTTCGACGTGGACGTGCAGGAAGCGGAGACGGAAGTCCGTCTCCACGAGGGCGACCGGGAACTCGCGCAGTGCCCCGCCATTTACTGGCAGGTCGAGAAATGTTCCTTCGTGGTTGCGAAGACAGGGCCGGCGGCTTACCGCGCCATGTTCTTCTATTCCATCAAGGACCGTTTCGGCACGGCCAAGGAAGAGTACGACAACCTGGGCGACTGTCTGATCACCCTGCTCAAAGTGCAGGAGAAGGAACACGCGCGGCGCCAACAGGAAAGCGGCATCCGTTAAGAACACCGTAAGGGTGCGCCATGCGCGCCATCAACGCGGTGCGCATGGCGCACCCTACGAATCAGGAGTGAACATGACCATCAAGAACGCCTTTTACGCACAATCCGGCGGTGTCACCGCCGTCATCAACGCTTCCGCCTGCGGCGTCATCGAGACCGCCCGCAAATTTGCCGACAAGATCGGCACCGTCTACGCCGGCCGTAACGGCATCATCGGCGCGCTGACCGAAGATCTGATCGACACCAGCAAGGAATCCGACGCCGATATCGCCGCGCTGCGTTCCACTCCGTCCGGCGCCTTCGGTTCCTGCCGTTTCAAGATGAAGAGTCTGGAAGCCAACAAGCGCGAATACGCGCGCCTGATCGAAGTCTTCAAAGCCCACAACATCGGCTACTTCTTCTACAACGGCGGCGGCGACTCTGCCGACACCTGTTTCAAGGTCTCCCAGCTGTCCGAAGCGATGGGCTATCCGATCCAGGCCATCCACGTGCCGAAGACCGTCGACAACGATTTGCCGATCACCGACTGCTGCCCCGGTTTCGGCTCGGTCGCCAAGTACATCGCCGTGTCCACGCTGGAAGCCTCGTTCGACGTCAAGTCGATGGCGAAGACTTCCACCAAGATCTTCGTGGTTGAAGTGATGGGCCGCCACGCCGGCTGGATCGCCGCTGCCGGCGGCTTGGTTGCCGACCAGGGCATCCCGGTCGTCATCCTGTTCCCGGAAATCGAATTCGATCAGGCCAAGTTCCTCGCCAAGGTCGATGCCAACGTGAAAGAACACGGCTTCTGCACCGTCGTCGTATCCGAAGGCTGCCATTACCCGGACGGCAAGTTCCTCGCCGAACAGGGCACTCGCGATGCTTTCGGCCATGCTCAACTGGGCGGCGCCGCGCCGGTGGTCGCCAACATGATCAAGGACGCGCTGGGCTACAAGTTCCACTGGGCTGTGGCCGACTATCTGCAACGCGCCGCTCGCCACATCGCTTCCAAGACCGATGTGGAACAGGCTTACGCGCTGGGCGAAGCCGCCGTCAATCTGGCTTTGGCCGGCAAGAACTCGGTCATGCCGACCGTCGTGCGTCTGCAGGACCTGCCGTACAAGTGGGAAATCGGTGTTGCCGAACTGAAGGACGTGGCCAACGTCGAGAAGTTCATGCCGCGCGACTTCATCAGCGAAGACGGTTACGGCATCACCGACAAGTGCCGCAACTACCTGACTGGCTTGATCCAGGGCGAAGACTACCCGGCCTACGAAAACGGTTTACCGCGCTACGTCACGATGAAAAACGTGGCAGTTGCGAAAATACTGCCTGAGTTCACGTTGTAAGCTAATCCATATCAAGGGCGCCGCAAGCGCCCTTGTTCATTATTGCGCCCTTGTTTATTCCGACCCGATGACTCTCGATCGCGCCCGCCAGTTGCTCAAGGTTCAAGCCGATTTCGGCGGTTTCTACAACGCCAATTCGGCCAAGCTGATTCTGTCCGAAGTGCAGCGCGAGCATGGCCAGGCGGCGGTGGATGGGCTGATCCGGGAGTTGGGCCTGGATACGATCTTCGGTTTTGAACCGGGTACGCGTTTCGAGGGAGGTCTGGCGTTGGGCAAGAATATGTAATCAACCCTCCTTCCGGCGCAAGTCGGCGGGAGGGTGGCAAATCGAGACCTGGCTTCAGCCGGGCATAAACGGAAGTCGTGCAGTCTGGGGAGGCTGGTCGGCGCAACGTTTTTTATTAATTTTTTGGTGCCTTTCAAGGAGATGAAGCGATGAATGAAGGTTTGATGTTCGCCCTCGTGGCGGCAGTGCTCGCACTGCTCTACGGGATGATGTCGATCAAATGGATTCTGGGACTGCCCACCGGCAACGACCGCATGCGGGAAATCGCCGCGGCCGTGCAGGAAGGCGCTTCCGCCTATCTGAACCGGCAATACACCACCATCGGTATTGTCGGCGCGATCCTGCTCGTCGCGATTTTCGCCGCTCTGGGCTGGCAAACCGCCGTCGGCTTCCTGCTCGGTGCCGTGCTCTCCGGCCTCACCGGCTACATCGGCATGAACGTGTCGGTGCGCGCCAACGTGCGCACTGCCGAAGCGGCCAAGGACGGCCTTAACGCCGCCCTCAACGTCGCCTTCAAGGGCGGCGCCATCACCGGCATGCTGGTGGTCGGTCTCGGTCTGCTCGGCGTCGCCGGTTACTACGCCGTGCTGACCCTGATGCTGGGCGAAAGCACCGCGCAGGCGACGCACGCCCTGGTCGGTCTGGCTTTCGGCGGCTCGCTGATCTCCATCTTCGCCCGACTTGGCGGCGGCATCTTCACCAAGGGCGCCGACGTCGGCGCCGACCTGGTGGGCAAGGTCGAAGCCGGCATCCCCGAGGACGACCCGCGTAACCCGGCCGTGATCGCCGACAACGTCGGTGACAACGTCGGCGACTGCGCCGGCATGGCCGCCGACCTGTTCGAAACCTACGCCGTGACCATCATCGCCACCATGTTGCTGGGCGGCCTGATGATTACCGGTTCCCCCGAAGCGGTGATCTATCCGCTGGTGCTGGGCGGTTTCTCGATCATCGCTTCCATCGTCGGTACCTTCTTCGTCAAGGCACGTGACGGCGGCAAGATCATGAACGCGCTGTATCGCGGCCTGATCGTCTCCGGCGGTTTGGCAGCAGTCGCGTTCTACCCGATCACCACCATGATGCTGGGCGAAGGCGTGATGATCGACGGCAATCTGGTCTCCTCGCTGAGCCTGTATTACGCCACCCTGATCGGCCTCGCGCTGACTGCCGCCATGGTCGTCATCACCGAGTACTACACCGCGACGGAATACGGCCCGGTGCGCCACATCGCGCAAGCCTCCACCACCGGTCACGGCACCAATGTGATCGCCGGTATCGGCGTCTCGATGCGCTCCACCGCGTTGCCGGTGCTGGTCGTCTGTGCCGCCATCTGGGGCGCCTATTCGTTGGGCGGCCTGTACGGCATCGCCATCGCCGCGACTTCCATGTTGTCGATGGCCGGCATCATCGTTGCCCTCGACGCCTACGGCCCGATCACCGACAACGCCGGCGGCATTGCCGAAATGGCCGGTCTGCCGGACAGCATCCGCAACATCACCGACCCGCTTGACGCCGTTGGCAACACCACCAAGGCCGTCACCAAGGGCTACGCCATCGGTTCCGCCGGTCTGGCTGCGCTGGTGCTGTTCGCGGATTACACGCATGCAATCAATGCCAAGGCGCTGTTGGCCGACCCGCTTGCCACCGCAATGACCTTCGACCTGTCCAACCACATGGTCAT
>JASJPK010000060.1:0-2740 GCA_031426735.1 Hydrogenophilaceae bacterium
TTCGGTGGCTTTAACTTAAACCAAATGGCCTCCACGAAAGACGGGGCGGTTCAATTACGTGCATGCGCTGGCGCACTATGAAACCTTGCAGCACAGCTATTCATGGGCCGCGCTGGGCGTCGCCCGGGTGCATCTGCAACTGCACCGGACCACGGCCGCCATCGCCGAACTGGAACAACTGGTCGCGCAGTCGCCGGAGTACGTGTTCGCTTCCGATGTTCTCGCCAAGGCCTATGTCAAAGCCAACCAGCCCGACAAAGCGCTGGCGACGCTGGAAGCGGCCTGCGCCAGATCGCCCACGGTGAACCGCATGCGGGCAACCGCCCAGGTCGCCGAACAATCCAGCGACGAAGGCCGCATGGTGCAATGGGCCGGCAAAGTGGTCGACGCCAACAAGTTCGCCCTGGTCCAGGATTACACCGACCATGCCCGTCTGCTGCGTGGCCTGGTCAACTCCGGCCAGCACGACAAGGCGATGTCCAGCCTGGTGCGCTTCGAGGCCGAGATTCCCCAGATCAAGCTGTCCGCCAGTGTCCAGGCCGCCAAGGCCTGCACGATGGCCGCCCAGATCGCCAGCGAAATCAGCGCACTGGAAAACATCCCGGGTTCCGTGCGGGAACGGCGCATGGCCATGGTCGCCGAAAAGCAGGCGCGCCTGGACAGCCTGGTCACCTCGCTCGCCGGCCTGGAACAGCGTCCGGAAGATGCCGCCTTCGTCACCGAGGCGTACATGTCGACCGGCCACGAAGACAAGGCCGCGCAGACCGCCGCGTTCGCACTCGCGCACGGTTGCGCACTGCCGCCGGGCATGGGCGATGCGGAATGGCAGAAAAAAGTCGAGGTGCAGGCGGCCGAGAAGACCCGGGCGCGCATCAAGGAAGGCCTCGATCTGCTGCGCGGCGGCAACACGCGGCAAGCGCTCAACCTGTTCATGCAACTGGTCGAGCACACGCCGGTCGACCTCACAGCCCAGTTGCTGGCCAACGTGGTGTCGACGGTGGCGATCCTGCGGCAGAAGGGCGAGGCGGCCAACGAATTCATGCCGTTCGCGCGCACCGCGCTGGAACGCCTGAAACACGAATACCCGGATTACGAGCGCTTGCCTGGCCTGATCAGATCGTTCGAACTGCATGACAACCCGCCCCGGACTGAACCCCGTTAGTGTGGCGTTTCACGCGGGAGCGCCGGCTTCTCTCCATAGTGCAACCCACCCCGCTCAATGGATGGAACCTGTCACGTGCGATGTGAGTCAGTGGTTTTTCATAAAACACGCCGAACGGCTTAAGGAGGATTCCGATGCGCGAACGACTCTTGTTGGTGGCGACACGTAAAGGCTTGTTCGTGTTCGACGACAGCGGCACTGCGTCCGCCTGGACGTTGTCCGGTCCACATTCCGGACCGCATTTTCTCGGCGCGTCGGTGCACCATGCGGTGCTCGATCCGCGCGACGGCGTCACCCTCCTGGCCTGCGCCTGTCCGGGCCATCTCGGCCCGACCGTGTACCGTTCCAGCGACCGCGGCGCGACCTGGCAGGAAGCCGGCAAACCGCCGGCCTTCGCCAAATCGGATGACCCGGCGACCGCGCGCGTGGTCGATCACCTGTTCTGGCTGACCCCCGGTCATGTCGACGAACCCGGCGTCTGGTATGCCGGCAGCTCGCCGGCCGGGCTGTTCCGCTCCGACGACGCCGGGGCGACCTGGCAGGAAGTCGCAGGCTTCAATCGAGACTATTTCCCGAGCATCCGCGAGCACGTCAACGAGGTGCCGGGCGGCTCCATGCTGCATTCGATCAACGTCGATCCGCGCGATGCGCGTCATCTCTACCTCGCCGTCTCCACCGGCGGTGTGTTCGAAAGCGCCGACGCCGGCGGCCACTGGCATCCGCTCAATCGCGGTTGCGCCGCCGACTTCCTGCCCGACCCGAACGCCGAACTCGGCCACGATCCGCATTGTGTCGTGCAGCACCCGCAGCAGCCGGATCGGCTCTACCAGCAGAACCACTGCGGCATTTATCGCCTGGACCGGCCGGGCGACACCTGGCGCCGCATCGGCGATGCGATGCCGCGTGAAATCGGCGACATCGGCTTTCCCATCGTGCCGCATCCGCGCGACCCGGACACGGTCTGGGTGTTTCCGATGGACGGCACCGAGATCTGGCCGCGCACCTGTCCGGGTGGCCGGCCGGCGGTGTATCGCAGCAGCGACGGCGGCGAAAGCTGGCAACGGCAGGATGCCGGCATGCCGCATCAGGCCTGGTGGACGGTGAAACGGCAGGCGTTCTGTGCCGATGCCGGCGAACCGCTCAGCCTGTTCTTCGGCACCACCAGCGGCGAGGTCTGGAGCAGCGCCGACGCCGGCGACACCTGGCACTGCATCGCCCGCCATCTACCGGAGATCCAGGCGGTCGAGCTGGCTTACCCGCGATGAAAGTCCTGCTGCCGAGCCCGTTGCTGTCCTATACCGGCGGTGTCCGCGAAGTGCAGGCCGTCGGCGCCAGCCTGGCCGCGCTGCTCGCCGACCTCGACCGCCAGTTCCCCGGCATGCGCTTTCGCATCGTCGACGAGCAGGGCGCGATCCGGCCGCACCTGCGCTTTTTCGTCAACCGCGAGATGGTGCGCAGCCTCGACCAGTCGCTCGCGCCGAACGACGAAGTGCTGATCGTCGCGGCGCTCAGCGGCGGCTGAAGCAGGCGGGGGTTGGAGCGCCGGCGTCCCGCCGGCCTGCCGGCGAGACGCCGGCG
>JASJPK010000060.1:2750-34909 GCA_031426735.1 Hydrogenophilaceae bacterium
CGCTCCCAGGGTACGGCGTCCTGCTGGCTTTCTTCGGGAATACGCTCTACGGCTGCCGCCCGCGCGGCAGGATCAACACCGCGCGCAGGCCGCCGCCGGACCGGTTGTCCAGGCGCAAATCGCCGCCGTGCAGACGCGCCGCGTCGCGGGCAATGGCCAGGCCCAGGCCGACGCCGCCGGTGGCGCGGCTGCGCGAGGTCTCCAGCCGCACATAGGGCTCGACGACGCGTTCAAGATCGACTTCGGCGATGCCGGGACCGCGATCTTCGACGAGGATGCGCAATTCGGTGGGGGTGTCGATGACGGATAGCTGCGCCACTTGACCGTATTTCACCGCGTTGTCGACCAGATTGGCGACGGCACGTTTCAGCGCTGACAGGCGGCCCGGATAGTGGGCGGCGCGGACTTCGCCCAGCGACACGGCGCGGCCCAGCGCCTGTTCGTCGGCGACCAGGCTGGCCAGCAGCGCTTCGATCTCGATGGGCTGGATCGCTTCGTTGTCGCGCAGTCCGCGCAGGTAGTCCAAGGTGGCCTCGACCATGGCCTGCATGACGTCGATGTCGGCATCGAACTGGCCGCGCAGAGCCGGGTCGTCGATCAGGTCGACGCGCAGGCGCAATCGGGTCAGCGGCGTGCGCAGGTCATGCGAGACGGCGGCGAGCGCACGGCTGCGTTCGGCGATCAGGCGGCGCAGGCGTTCCTGCATGCGGTTGAAGGCCTCGGCGGCGCGGCGCGTTTCCGCCGGGCCGGTTTCCGCCAGCGGCGGCGTATCGAGATCGCGGCCGAAGGCGTCCGCCGCGTCGGCCAGGCGCTGCATCGGGCGGGTGACCATGCGCACCGCGATCAGCGAGGCGCCGATCACCGCCGTCAGGGTCAGCGCCATGTGAATCCAGAAGCGGGCGGGCAGGCCGACGACCGGGAATTCGCCCTGGCGTAGCAGCAGCACGCGTTCGCCCATGTGGTACCAGACTGTGGCGAACTGCGCCGCCAGCACGCCGGCAACCAGGATCAGCGTGAGCCGGCCGAACAGCGATGACGGCAGGCATTTCGCCAGCCAGCGCATGCTCAATCGCATGTCGCGCGGCCTTCCACCAGCGCCGCCAGGACGTAGCCCTCGCCGCGCAGGGTCTTGATCAGCTGCGGCTCGCGGCTGTCGTCGCGCAGACGTTGGCGCAAGCGGCTGACCTGGACGTCGATGACCCGGTCGTACGGGTCCGCCGCGCGGCCGTGGATCAGTTCCGTCAACTGGTCGCGGTTGAGTACCCGGTTGGGATGTTCGAGCAGGATGCGCAGCAGGCGGTATTCGCCGCCGGAGAGCGACACGACGACGCCGTCCGGCGCGGTCAGCACCCGCGTCGCGGTGTCCAGGCGCCAGCCGGCGAAGGCCAGACAGCGTTGCGATTCCGGCCGCATGTTGGGCGGCAGCGCCCGCGTGCGGCGCAGGATAGTCTTGATCCGCGCGAGCAGTTCGCGCGGGCTGAACGGTTTGACCAGGTAGTCGTCGGCGCCCATCTCGATGCCGACGATGCGGTCGGCCTCCTCGCCGCGCGCGGTCAGCATCAACACCGGCAGGTTGGAACTGGCGCGCAGGTCGCGGCACAGGGTCAGGCCGTCGGCGTCGGGCAGCGTCAAGTCGAGCACGACCAGATCGACGGCATGCCGCTCCAGCGCCTGCCGCATCTCGCGCCCGTCGCGCGCGGCCACCGGCGTGAAGCCGTTGCGTTCCAGGTAATCCACCAGCAGGCGGCGGATTTCCGGGTCGTCGTCGACGACGAGAATGCGGTCGGTGTTTTCCATGGCGGTATTCTGACCCGCCCGGCCGCGCCTTTGTAACGCAATGTAACAAGCCGCCGCCGTGCAACACGAGGATGCAATTTGACGACGAGCGGCAATGCGCCGTCGCTGCCGATACGGTGAAATGGGCTCATGTTTGCCAACCGCAGGGGTTCCCGCATGCATCCAGCCGGATAAATCGCGTAGCCGAACTCCGCTTCCGCATCGGGAATGAAACCGCATGATTCCGCCACGCACGGATAAATCCACGCCGCCGCGCCTGATCCTGGCCCTCGCCGCCCTGCTCGCCGGCAGCGCCGCCAACGCCGGCGAACTGAGCGAACTGCTCCAGAACGTGTTGCAGCATCCGCAGGTCCGCGCGGCCGCGCACCAGAACGAAGCCGCGCAGGCCCAGGTCGAGGCCGCGCGCGGCCGCTATCTCGGCAGCGCCAGCCTGTCCGCCGGCTGGCACCGGTACGAGCATCCGCGCGTGGTCGGCGTGTTCACACCGAGCACGACCGATGTCGCCCTGACCTCGGAGCGGATCGGCCAGGTCGGCATCAATTACAGCCTGCCGGTGGACGTGTCCGGCGTAATCGCCGCCGCGCGCGAGCGGGCCGGCAAGGACAAGGAAGCCGCCGAACTGCTCGGCCGTCAGCAGACTCTGCTCAAGCTGCATCAGGCGGCTAACGCCTATTTCACGCTGCAAGCGCTACGCAAGCAGCGCGAGGCGCTGAAGGTGGCCGAGAAGCGGGTCGCGGCGACCTTCGCGCGGGTCAGCATGGAAGTGAAGCTGGGCAAGGCGCCCGGCATCGATGCCCGCTATGCGGAAAGCGAACTGGCGCGCCTGGAAGCGGACCGCGCCCAACTCGACGGCGCCGTGCTTCAGGCGCAGGCCGATCTGGCCGAGGCAAGCGGACGCGCGGAGATGTTGCCGACCGCGGTGGTTGCGGTCATTCCGGCTTGGGAAGAAAGCGGCGAGGAAACCCTGCCCGCCCGTCTTGCCCTGGCGCGCCAGGAATCGGTGCGCGCCCAGGCCAAAGAGGCGCGTCGCGCGCTCTGGCCCAGCCTGAGCCTGGATGCCGGCGCGGCACGCAATTTCGGCAATGGCGACAGCCGCGATACCTGGGCGGTGGGCGGCGTAGTCAGCATTCCGTTCGGCGTCAGCGCCTACGCCCAGGCCGATGCGCAACGTCTCAACGCCGAAGCGGCGCGGGAACAGGGCGAAGCCGCCCGGCGCGACGGCACACGCCAACGCGCCGCCTTGCGCGCCGCGTTCGACGCGGCCCAGGCCGACACGCGCGCGCTGGAAAGGGAAGCCGCGTATCGCGAGCAGGTCGTCGTGGTGCAGACGGAAATGCAGCGCCTGAACAACCAGACCCTGGAAAACCTGTTCCGCCACGAACGCGACCTGCTGGATGCCCGCTATCGCCTCGCCCAGGCGCGCGCCCGCGCCGCCGTCGCCTGGTCCTCGGCGCAGGTGCTGGCCGGGATGGCGCCGGAAACCTATATCGATCGTTGGAATGTCGCCAAGTAGCCGGGATGGAGCGCAGCGCAATCCGGGAATCTGCCCAGGATTCCGGCCTGCGGCCTGCATCCAGGCTACGAACCCTATCGACTGCTGGGAAAGCAAAAAATGAAGAAAAAATTCATCGCCCTCGTGATCGTCCTCGCCGTAATCGGCGGCGGCGCCTTCCTGCTCAACAACCGGCAGGCCCAGCATGGCCACGGCCAGCCGCCGGCCTTGCTGCCGGTGGTGGTGGAGACGCAGCATCTCGAACCCGGCCATACCCGCATCACGCTGCCGGTGGTGGCCGAGGTCCAGGCCATGCGCGATGCCATTGTGGCGAGCCGGCTTTCCGCTTACATCACCGCGCTGCCGCTGTACGAGGGGCAAGCCTTCCGCAAGGGCGAGGTGCTGGCGCGCCTGGACGTGAGCCAGGCCGAGGCCGATGCGCAGCGCGCCGAGGCGACGCTGGCGCAGACCCGGTTGCAGGAGGCGACGCTGAGCGCCGATCTGGCGGCGGCGGAATCTGTCCTCAAATCCGAACAGGAGCGCGTCCAGCGGCTGCAGTCCTTGTACAAGATCCAGGGCGTCTCGCTGGAACAGGTGCAGGCCGCCGAGGCCGGCCTGGCAACCGTGCGTGCGCGCCAGACCGGCGCCAGCGGGGCGATGCGCAGCTACCAGTCGCTCAGCAAGGCGAGTCAGGCCAGTGCGACGGCGGCGCGGCAGAACCTGAACTACGGCGTGATGGCCGCGCCCTTTGCCGGCGTGGTCAGCCAGCGCCTGGCGCAGCCCGGCGACCTGGCGACGCCGGGCAAGCCGCTGCTCAAGATCATCGATAGCGAGGCCGGCAACCGCCTGCTGGTCAACGTCCCGGCGGACATCCAGCCAGCCGGTCTGGTACTGGACGGCGAACTGCTGCCGCTCACTGCCTGGCCGGAGGCGACCGCCCAGGGGCTGCGACGGTTCGAGGCGCGCGGCGGCGAATTCCTCACGCCGGGCAGTCGCGTTGACGCCCACCTGGTGCTGTTCCGCTCACCCACCGGCATTCGCCTGCCCGCCGCCTGCCTGCTCAACGACGACGGCAAGAGCGGGACCGTGCTGGCGTTGCCGGGCAAGAGCGGGACGGCGGCCGGCGGACACGCCATGCAGCCGAACGCGGGGCATCGCCCGCAACACGCACAGGCTGCCGCGCCGGGCGGGCATCATCCGGGCGGCCAGCCGGCAGGCGGCCAGCACCCGCCGCCCAGCGCGGGCAAGCTGGAAACCTTGACCGTCAGTCTGGCGGCGCGTGGCGAGGAGGGCGCCGCCAGCACCGATGCCAGCCTGGCCGGCCGCGACGTGGTCTGCGCCAGCCCGGATATCCTCGCCCGCCTGGCGGCCGGGGCGCCGTTCCAGATTCGCAACGGGAAGTAACGCCATGACTGCGCTCCACGGAGACTTCCTTCGGTCGCGGCTATTCGTAGGTTGGGTTAGGCGCGGTTATTTGCGCCGTAACCCGACATTCCCACTCATCGGCATACCCGTCGGGTTACGCGGTAAAGCCGCTAACCCAACCTACGCCTAAAGGCCCCGCTCATGCTGTTCCGCTACTTCCACGGCCGCCCGCTGCTGCTCTACGCGATCCTGGCGATTGCTTCCATCATCGGCGTGGTCGGCTATCTCAAGATGCCGCGCAACATGTACCCGGACGTGGAGCGGCCTCAGGTAGCCGTGGTCACCGCCTTGCCGGGCGCGGCGGCGCAGAGCGTGGCGCAGAAGCTGTCGCGGCCGATCGAGCAGGAGCTCTACGCCCTTTCCGGCGTGCGCGACGTACAGAGCACCAGCCGCAACGAGGTGTCCATCGTCCGCGTCGAATTCGAGTACGAAAAAGGCCTCAACGCCGCGCTGCTCGACGTCAACAACGCCCTCTCCAGGGCGCGCGGCAAGCTGCCGGCGGAAGCGCCGGCGTCCTCGGTCTACGCCATCGGTGCGTTCACCAATCCGGTCCTGGTGCTGACCCTGTCGCCGAAGCCGGGCGCCACTCTGACCCTGGCCCAGGTGCGCCTGCTGGCGGAGAACCGGATCAAGGCGCTGTTGCTGGCGCAACCGCGCATCGCCACGGTGGACGTGTTCGGCGGCTACGAGCCGGCGGTGCGGGTGAGCATCGACCCGATGAAGCTGGCGCGCTACCGCGTCAGCCAGGGCCAGTTGCAGGAAACCCTGGCGAAGCTCAACCGCGACTGGCCGCTGGGTACCTTGCAGGGCGCCGGCGCCAATCTGACGCTGACGGTCTATGGCGAGCGCGCCGACGTGGCGCAACTGCGTTTGCTGCCGCTGACCCCGAGCGTGACTCTGGGCGACGTGGCGGAACTCAGCCTGTCGCATGCCGACCGCAACGCCGCCTACCACGGCAACGGCAAGCCGGGCATTGCGCTGGCCATCCAGCGCGCGCCGGGCGAAGCGGTGCAGGGCGCCATCGACGACGCCGAAGCCATGCTGCCGGTGCTGCGCGCCCACTATCCCAACATCGAGTTCGCGGTCAGCGACACGCAGGGCGAACTGATCAAGATTTCCAACGCCAGCATGATGCGGGCGCTGATCGACGCCATCGTCTTCACCGGCCTGGTCATCCTGCTGTTCCTGGGCAACTGGCGGGCGCTGGCCACCGCCATGGTGAGCGTGCCGCTGGTGTTCCTCATCACGCTGGGCATCCTCTGGCTGCTCGGCCGCGAACTCAACATCCTGGTGCTGACCGGCATCATCCTGGCCTTAGGCATGTTGGTGGACGACGCGGTGGTGGTGCTGGAAAACATCGAGCGCCACCTCGACGAACTGCACGAGGATATGGCCACCGCCGTGCGTCGCGGCACCGAGGAAGTGCTCTACCCGGTGTTCGTCGGCACGCTGGCCACCGCCGCCGTGCTGACGCCGTTGATGTTCGTCGGCGATTTCCCGCAGCAGGTCTACCAGCACATGATCTTCACCGTGGTGATCGCGGTGTTCGTGTCGTACTTCGTCGCGGTGACCTTCATCCCGCGCCTGTCGGCCTTCTGGTACCGCAACGGCCTGCCGCCGCGCAACAAGCTGGAACGCGGCATGGAAGCCGTTTATCAGCGCCTGTTTGCGCCCGGTGCCGGCGCCTATGCCGGCATGTTGGGCTATGCCTTTCGCGGTGGAGTGATGCGTCGCGTGGTCCTGGTGCTGCTGCCGTTCGCGCTGTTGATCTTCACCTTCAAGGCGGTGCCGCCGGTGATCGGCAGCGAGGCGATGCCGCCGATGGACACCGGCAACGTGCGCGTACATGTGCGCTTCGGCGCCAACGAGCCGGTGACGCTGGCGGAAGCGCGCCTGCAAGGGTTCGAGGCCAAATTGATGCGGGACCCGCGCGTGCAGCGGGTCAGCGCCATCTTCGGCTCGGAGCCGGGCGTGCTGTCGCTGGGTTCCGGCCAGGCGCCGGCGGAGGCCACTTTCAACATCAGCTACGTCACCCGCTTCGAACGCGGCGAGACCAGTTGGGCGATCGAAAACGACCTGCGCCGCCAGATCGCGCAATTGCCCGGCGTCACCGTTGCCGATGCCTACGATTCCGGCACCACTGCCCTGTCCACGGTGAAGGCGCCAGTGGACTTGCGCTTGTCGGCGGACGACTGGCGTTTGCTGCCGGAGGCGGCGGACAAGGTGCGCGCCGCCGTGGGCACGGTGCCCGGCCTGACCTCGGTGTCGCCGACCTGGGACGGCTACACCAGCGAAGCGCGTCTGGTGCTGGACGAAGCCAAACTGCGCGCCTACGGCCTGACGCCGGAGACGGTGTTCAATCAGTTGCCGCTGAAGGGCATGGCCGCGTCCAGCCTCTCCAAGTTGCCGGCGGCCGGCGCGGTGCCGGTGCGGGCTTATTTCGCCGAGCCGTACCGCTCCGACCCGGCGGCGCTGCGCCTGCTGCCGATTCCGCTGGCGGACGGCTACACGATCAGCCTGGGCGAGATTGGCAAAATCGTCACCCAACCCGGCCTCAACCTGCTCACCGGCAGCCAGCTGCGCTACACGGTCGACATCCTCGCCTACCGCGAGACCCTGCCGGTCAGTATCCTGAGCGAGCGCGCCCAGAGTGCGGCGCGGCAAGTGCTGCCGCCCGGCGTCAGCCTGGAAGACAAGGGCGACAACGACGCCGGCGGCCACTCCACCCAGCGCATGAGGAACGGCCTGGTGATCGGCCTCTTGTTGCTGGTCGGCATCCTGGTGCCGGCCTACGGCAGCGTCGCCCTGGCCATGCTGTCGGTGCTGATCCTGCCGCTGTCGGCCATCGGCGCGTTGTGGGGGCTGCTGGCGTTCGACAAGGCCCTGGGCATGCCGGCCACCCTGGGCATCATTCTGCTGTGTTCCATCGTCATCAAAAATTCCATCCTGATGGTGGACTTCATCCAGGAACACCGCCGCGCAGGCCATGACGCGCTGGATGCCGCCCTGGGCGCGATCCGCCTGCGCTACCGACCGATCCTGATGACCGCCTTCGGCACCATTGCCGGCATGCTGCCCATCGCCCTGCAACAGGCGGTCGGGCTGGAACGGCTGTCGCCGCTGGCGGTGGCGGCCATCGGCGGCCTGCTGCTGGGGACGGTGCTCTCGCTGTTTTACCTGCCGTTGTTCTATGTCTGGGTGGCGGGGCGGACGGCCGCCGGCAAGGCCAAGGAGGCGACATGAACAAACTATTCGGTTTCGGCGAAACCATCGCCGGCTACGACGTGCCGGTGCTGGACGAGCGCGAGGTGCGGGCGGCGGCGGGCATCCTGTTCCTGTTCGCCCTGGTGTCGTTCATGAATTCCTGGCTGATGGGCAATTTCCGCCTGACCCGGATCTTCGTGGTCGCCTTCCTGATCGACTTCGCCATCCGCATCTTCGTCAATCCGCGCTACGCGCCGAGCATGATCCTGGGCCGGTTCGCGGTGCGCAGGCAGGCGCCGGAATGGGCCGGCGCGCCGCAGAAACGCTTCGCCTGGTCGGTCGGCTTCGCCCTCGCGGTGGCCATGTTCTACCTGATCGTGATCGAGAGCGTGATCGGCCCGATCAACCTGTTCGTCTGCGCCGCCTGCCTGACCCTGATGTTCTTCGAGAGCGCATTCGGCATCTGCCTGGCCTGCAAGGTGTACAACCTGTTCACCCGCCGCACCGCGCAGCACTGTCCGGGCGGGGTGTGCGAGGTCGACCCCGGCCGGGCGAACCGGCCGCTGGGCTGGGGCCATGCCGCCATCGTCGCCGCCTTCCTGGCGGCGATGGCGTTGGTCAGCGCACGCGTCTTCCCGCCGGCCGTTGCGGTCGCCGCCCCAGCCCCGGCAGCGGCGGCCGAAAACCCGGACTGCATCCCGCCCGACTGGGCAGTGGCCATGGGCCACGCCGAGATGTGGAAGCTGCATCACAACTGCAAATGAGGCCCACGATGAAACGCAGATATTTCCTGGCGGCCATGGCCGCCGCCTTGCTGACCGCCGGCCCGGCGCTGGCCGCCCCGCCCACGGTGGAGATCGTCGCCATGGCGCACCCGCCCGTGGTCGCGGCATTGAAGCCGCTACGCGCCTGGCTGGCCAAACAGGGCAACAAGCTGAAAGTGGTCGAGGTCGATGCCGAGAGCGCCCAGGGCGGCAAACGCCTGGAGACGGCCGGGCTGCGCGGCCATGTCCCGGTCGTGATCCTGATCGACGGCCAATATCGCCATAGCCTCAAGGACGGCCGGGCGGTCGCCTTCGCCAACTTCCCGGACGTCGAGGGTGCGCCGCCCGGCGTGCGCGGCAAGTGGACGACGGCGGACGTGCAGGCGGTATTGCGGGCGCGGATGAAGTAGGCGTCCGAACCCGCACCGAGGCGGCGCGCGCGCCTGGAGATGCGGCTGCGCTATTTTTTCTGACTGCAACGAGAAAGATCCATGAAATCGCTACCCAACTGGCTAATGCTGGCCCTGACCCTGGCCGTCAGCCATGCCCTCGCCGGCGAGACGCATACTCCCGATGGCCGCTATGACCTCAAGTTCACTCCGGAGGAGCGGGCGATCTTCCTGGCCGACATGCGCAATATGCTGGCCAGCGTCCAGGGCGTGATGCAGGGCATCGGGGAATCCGACCGGGCGCGCATCGCCGCCGCCGCGCGGCTGTCCGGCAACCGGATGGCACGCGCCACGCCGGCTTCGATCCGGGCGAAAATTCCACAATCCTTCCGCGACATCGGCGGGCCGACCCACCTGATGTTCGAGGAACTGGCCATCCGGGCGGAAACCGATGAAATGGACGCCCTCGCCCGATTCACCGCCGAGCTGATGAACCAATGCGCGGCCTGCCACGCGACCTTCCGGGTACAGTAAGTCCCCCATCCCGCCGACCGACCCGATGCTCCCCTTCCACTTCCCCGTCTCCGGTGTGGAAACCTGGCTCTGGCTGCCGCCGCTGGCGGCCTTCGTGGTCTCGTTCTTTTCCTCCATGGTGGGTATCTCCGGCGCCTTCCTGCTGATGCCGTTTCAGATGAGCGTGTTCGGCTATGCCGGGCCGTCGGCCAGCGCCACCAACCTCGTCTTCAACCTATACGCCACGCCGGGCGGGATCTGGCGTTATGCCCGCGACGCGCGCATGGCCTGGCCGCTGGCGAGGCTGATCGTCCTGGGCACTCTGCCCGGCGTGGTGCTGGGCTTCTACCTGCGCACCGTTTACCTGCCCGACGTGGGCAGGTTCAAGCTGTTCGTCGGTGCCATTCTGTTGTTCCTGGCTTGGCGGCTGCTCGCGGAATTTGCGCCCTGGACCAGGCGGTCGACCGTACCGCATGCAGCCGGAGGGGCGAAGCTGCATCTGGCGCGCAGCGACTGGCGGCGCATGGAATTCCACCTGGGTGACCACGACCATGGCTTTTCGGTGCCGGCCATGCTGGCCCTGGCCTTCGTCGTCGGCATCATCGGCGGCACCTATGGCATCGGCGGTGGTGCCATCATCGCGCCGTTCTGCATCGCCATCTTCCGCCTGCCGGTGACGCTGGTGGCGGGCGCGGCCCTGGCCGGCACCTTCGCCACCTCGGTGATCGGGGTGCTGGTCTATTCCGTGCTGCCCTTGCCCGGCGGCGGGCATGCGTCGCCGGATTGGGCGCTGGGCACATTGTTCGGCCTGGGCGGGCTGGCGGGGATGTACCTGGGAGCCGCCACGCAAAGACATGTGCCGCAAAGAGTGCTCAAGCTGACGCTGGGCTTCTTATTGTTCGGGTTGGGCGGGATGTATGTGTGGCCTATGTTCTTGTTATTCCGTTGGTGAAACATACTGGTTTTGTACTTTAGCCGGGACAACGCGGCGTTACAGTGCGCTTGATGCGGCGCTGACGGCCAAACTCAACATCGGGGCGCCATGCTCAGAACTCTGTTCTCCCTTCCCCGCACGGTCTGGCTGATCGGCCTGATCAGCCTGCTCAACGACGCGGCTTCGGACATGATCTATCCGCTGGTGCCGCTCTATCTCATCTCGGTGCTGATGGCCGGGCCGCGTGCGCTGGGCATCATCGAGGGGATCGCCGAGGCGGTTGCCAGTCTGTTGAAACTGTTCTCCGGCGTGGTGGTGGACCGCACCCGTCGCGCCAAGCCCTGGGTCGTTTCCGGTTATGCCCTGGCCGGTTTCGCCCGGCCGTTGATCGCCTTCGCCACGAGCTGGCCGGGCGTGCTGGCCTTGCGCTTCGCCGACCGGGTCGGCAAGGGGCTGCGCAGTTCGCCGCGCGACGCGCTGCTGGCCGACAGCGTTGAACCCACTGCGCGCGGTCTCGCTTTCGGGCTGCATCGGGCGATGGACAACGCCGGCGCGGTGGTGGGGCCGCTGCTGGCTGCGCTGTTGCTGGGGCTGGGCTGGTCGTTGCGCGACGTCATCCTGTTCGCTTTTCTGCCCGCCGTGCTTTGCCTGGTCATGGCGCTGCTGCTGCGCGAACCCCGGCACGACGGGCCGCATCCGCCGAAACCGCCGTTCAGTTGGCGTATGAACGGCCTGCCGCCCACCTTCAAGCGTTATCTGCTGGTGGTCGCCCTGTTCACGCTGGGTAACTCGTCCAACATGTTCCTGCTGTTGCGCGCCCGTGAACTGGGCCTGCCGGAGGCGCAGGTGCCGCTGGCCTGGGCGGCGGTGTCGTTCATTGCCATGCTGTTCACGACGCCGCTGTCGGCGCTGTCCGACCGCCTCGGCCGGGTACGCCTGATCGTCGCCGGCTGGCTCGCCTACGGCCTGTTCTACCTCTGTCTGGGGCTGCTGCTGCCGGCCTCGCTGATCTTCGGCGAGTTGTATCAACAGGCCGGGGCGCTGACCGCCTTTGCTTTTTCAGCCGCCTGTGCCCTGGCGGCGGCGGTGTTGTTGCCATTCTGGGCGTTGCCTCGCCACACCCTGCAAGGTGCGGCTTGAGGTAGGGCCGGTTGCAGCGCGAGGCCGGTTGAAGCGCGAATCACCCCGCCGGAAACAGAAAGCCCGCCTGGTACCACAGATGCAGCAGCGCAACGAGTTCCCGGCTCTGTTCCTGTGCGCATGCGTCCGGCAGCAGATAACGCTGGTCGGCGAGGTCACGCAGTTTGGCGCGGAGCGGCGGCGAGGCTTCCAGGCGTTCGCCGTTCATGAAGAAGATTTCGCCCCGGAACAGCAACTGGCTGCGCGAGTCGAGGGCGACGCCGTGTTGCTGGATCGCTTTGGTGAAGGCAGCGAGCGATTTCGGGCGTGCCGGCGGATCGAAATAGACGTGCGCTTTCGGTTCGCTCAGATAGCGGCCGAGGAAGTCGGCGACCTCGGCCTTGTCCCAGCGCGCGGCGGCGCGGATGGTCTTGTCGGCCCAGTCGAGCATGGCGGTAGGGATTTCTCCGACATGTCTGGTCGGTTTCAGGTCAGGGTCGGCGTAGATGCCGGGTAATGCGAGCTTGTCCTGCAAGTAGGTCAGGAACTGGCTGACGATTTCCTCGGCCTTGGGCGCGCGGAAGCCGACCGACCAGGTCATGCAGTCGGTCAGCGCGACGCCGTTGTGGGCCAGTTGCGGCGGCAGGTAGAGCATGTCGCCGGGTTCGACTTCCCAGGACTGGTCGACGCGGAACTCCTTCAGGATGCGCAGCGGCGCGCCTTCCACGATGGTCAGGTCGTCCTGCCCGCTGACTTCCCAGCGGCGGCGGCCATGGCCCTGGATCAGGAACACGTCGTACGAGTCGAAATGCGGGCCGACGCCGCCGCCGGGCGGGGCGAAGCTGACCATCAGGTCGTCCAGGCGGGCGGCGGGGATGAAGTCGAAACGATGCAATAACCAGTCCGCTTGCGGCATCAAGTGGTTGACGCCGGAGACCAGCAGGCTCCAGTTGCGCTTGGGCAGTGCCTGCAGTTGTTCCGGTTCGAACGGGCCGTATTCGAGCTGGCACTGGCCGCGCTTGAACTGCACCAGTCTGCCTTCGGAATTGTCCTGGCAGGCCAGTTCGGACAGGCTGTCGCGATTCAGCCAATCGCCGAAATTCGGTAGCGCCTGGCGCACCAGGAGCGGTTTTTTGTGCCAATGTTCGGCCAGGAAGGTTTCTACCGACATGCCGCCGAGCAGGCGTTGCAGGGAAAAATCGTCTTCGGAAAATGGTTGGGCTACTTGCTTGGAATCGCTTCGAGCGGGTTTGTCCACGAGTTTGTCCATATAATGCTTTCGATATATCGCGAGGAGTGGAAAACATGCTGAAACAGGGCGAACGTGCGCCGGATTTCGAACTGCCCGATGCGGACATGACCATCGCCAAACTGGCGGACTACCGGGCCAAACCGCTCGTGCTGTTCTTTTACGTGCGGGATGATACGCCCGGCTGTACGACCGAAGCGATCGAGTTCAGCGATCTGGAGAACGACTTCGCGCGGCTGCAATGCGCGGTGGTCGGCGTGTCGCGCGACGATTGCATCCGGCATGGCGCCTTCCGCGATAAACACGGTATTACGGTGCGTTTGCTGGCCGATAAGGACGGCGTTGCCTGCCATGACTATGGCGTGCTGCACACGCGGGAGGTCGATGGCGTCATGCGCGAGGGCGTCAATCGCACCACATTCATCATCGACGGCAAGGGCATGATTGCGCATGTGCTGCCGGGCGTGACCCCGAAAGGACACGCCGCCGAAGTATTCAAACTTGTTAAGGAGCTTTAATTGCAAATCGGTAAAGACACAGTCGTAGCGCTGACCTATCGGCTCAGCACCCTGGATGGCGAACTGCTGGAAGAAGCGGTCGCGGAATCGCCGGCGGTATATCTGCAAGGCGGTTACGACGGCATTTTCCCGCGCGTGGAAGCCGCGCTCGAAGGCCAGGGCATCGGCGCCGAACTGGACCTGGTGCTGGAGCCGGACGACGCCTTCGGCGAATACGACGCGGAACTGGTGCGGATCGAGCCGGTCGATGTTTTCCCGGAAGAGGTGAAGATCGGCATGCAGCTGGAAGGCGCCAGCGACGACGGCGAGCACGTCATGCTGTACACCGTCACCGATGTGGCGGACGGCAAGGTGGTGGTCGACGGCAATCATCCGCTGGCCGGCCAGAGCCTGCGCCTGCAATGCGCCGTGCTGGGCGTGCGCGCCGCGTCGGCGGAAGAAATCGCGCATGGCCATGTCCATGGCGAGCACGGTCATCATCATTGATTCCGGCTACAGGAGCGGTTTTTCCGCTCCTGTAGAATGCGACCCCCTCTTAGCCAATCCCACACCGACATGAAGCTGACCTTTCTCGACTTCGAACAGCCTATCGCCGAACTGGAGACGAAGATCGAGGAGTTGTCCGAAGTGCAGAACGACCCGGCACTCGACATCTCCGAAGAGATCGAGCGTTTGCGCAAAAAGAGCGCGGCACTGACCAAACAGATCTACGGCAAGCTCAACGCCTGGCAGATTTCGCAGGTCGCGCGCCATCCGCAACGCCCTTACACGCTGGACTATGTGAAAGGCCTGTTCACCGAGTTCGAGGAGTTGCACGGCGACCGTGCATTTGCCGACGACCCGGCCATTGTCGGCGGTCTGGCGCGTTTCCAGGGCGAAGCGGTGATGGTCATCGGCCATCAGAAGGGGCGCGATACCAAGGAACGCCAGTACCGTAATTTCGGTATGCCGCGGCCGGAGGGCTATCGCAAGGCGCTGCGCCTGATGCGTCTGGCCGAGAAATTCCGTATTCCCGTATTCACCTTCATCGACACGCCGGGCGCTTATCCCGGCATCGATGCGGAAGAGCGCGGCCAGTCCGAGGCCATCGCGCGCAATCTGTACGTCATGGCGGAACTGAAGACGCCGGTGATCTGCACCGTGATCGGCGAAGGCGGTTCCGGCGGCGCGCTGGCCATCGGCGTCGGCGATGCGCTGGTCATGCTGCAGTACTCGACCTATTCGGTGATCTCGCCGGAAGGCTGTGCCTCCATCCTGTGGAAGAGCGCCGACAAGGCCTCAACGGCGGCGGAAGCGCTCGGCATCACCGCGCCCAAGCTGAAGACGCTGGGCCTGGTCGATCAGGTCGTCGCCGAACCGCTCGGCGGCGCGCATCGCGACCCGGAAGCGATGATGGAAACGCTGCGCAAGACCTTGTCCGAAACGCTGGTCAACGTGCGCGAACGGCCGCTCAATGCGTTGCTCAATACGCGCTACGCCAGGCTGATGGGCTACGGCAAGTTCAAGGAAGGCCGCGCCTGATTTCTGGCCGCGAGTCGAGGCCTCATCGCTGCCATGACCGCCGCCGGAGATGTGCTTCTGGTTCAGGTTGCGGCCTGCCTCAAGCGCCACCTTCGGCCCGCTAGCCGGCTCACCGTCGGCTATTCCGGCGGCCTCGATTCCAGCGTTCTGCTGCATCTGCTCGCTGCTTTGCGGCAAACCGCGGATTTTTCACTCGCCGCGGTACACATTCATCACGGCCTGTCGCCGCAAGCCGATGCCTGGGCGCAGCATTGCGCGCAGGTTTGTCGCGCGCTCGCGGTGCCGCTGGCGCTGCATCGCGTCGAAGTCCAGTTGCGCGGGGAAGGTCTGGAGGCGGCGGCGCGGGCCGCGCGCTACCGCGTCTATGCCGGACTCGATACGGATTTCCTGGTCCTGGCGCATCACCGCGACGATCAGACCGAGACGGTGCTGTTGCAACTGCTGCGCGGCGCCAGCCTGAAAGGACTGGCGGCCATGCCGGAGTTGCGGCCGTTGGCGAGTGGATGCGGCCTGTTGCGGCCGTTGCTGGCGGCGACGCGCGCCGAAATATCGGCGTGGGCGCTGGCTCGCGGCATCGCCTGGATCGAAGACGAAAGCAACGCCGATCTGCGCCTGGCGCGTAATGCGTTGCGGCAGGCGGTGCTGCCCCCGCTCACCGAGCGCTTCCCGGATGCGGCCCGGGCGCTGGCACAGGCGGCCGCACAGTTTGCCGAGGCCGCGGCCCTGCTCGATGCGTTGGCCGAGCAGGATGGCCGTGACGCGATTTCCAGCGACGGACTCGACTTGGCGGTGCTGCACGCCTTGCCGGAACCGCGTGCGCGCAATCTGCTGCGCCGATACCTGGAACAGGCCGGCGTCGAAATCCATCAGGAAGCCCTGCATGAAGCGCTGCGGCAGTTGCTGACGGCGCGGCAGGATGCGCAGGTGCGGGTCGATTTCGGCGCCTGCGCATTACGCCGACATCGGCACTGGGCGTTGCTGGACCCGGTTTCGCCGGCCGGAGGCGCGGGCAAGGCCGCCGTGACTCCGTGGCAAGGCGAGACTTGCCTCGATCTGGGCGTTGCCGGGCGTTTGTTCTTCCAGGCGGCAATCGGTGACGGTGTCCGCTTGCTACCCGGCCAAGTCAGTATCCGGCAGCGCACGGGCGGCGAGCGTATGCGGCCAGGTGTCGGGCGGCCGCGGCGGACGCTGAAGAATCTGCTGCGCGAGGCTGCAATTCCTGCCTGGCAGCGCGCTGCGTTGCCGCTCGTCTACCGCGATGAAACCCTGGTCTGGGCGGCGCGGCTTGGCGCCGACAGCGATTTCCTGGCCGGGCCGGGCGAACCCGGCTGGCTTATTTCGTGGCAGGCAGCACCGGATAAGGCAGCGTAACCAGCGCGTTGTAGCCGAGCTTGCGCATCTCCACCTGGGCTTTTTCCGCTTCCTGACGATTCAGGAACGGGCCGATCTGGACACGGGCTTCGAGGTGCGCGCGGATGCCTTGCTTGTTCAACTTTTCCACCAGTTCGCGTGCATTGTCGGGGTTGCTGAACACCCCCAGTTGCACCACGAAGCCTTTGCCTGCGACAGGCGGTGGCGGGGGCAGTACCGCAGCTGGGCGTGCCGGGGCGGCTGGCACTATCGCTGCCGGCGGCTGCGCCGGTGCGGCATGCGGTACGACTGCGGCGCGGGCCGGCATGTTGCTGACTCGGGGCGGCGGCGGCAGTTCGCCGGAACGGGCAGGCTGCGCCGGGGTGGCTGCTTGCTGTTCGGGTTCCGCCGCCGGTTCTTGCGGCGGCGTGCCGGTTTCTTCCTGGCCCGGTGCGGCCGGTTCGGTTGCGGGAGACGGGGTTTCGGTCTGCGGCGCAGAAACGATCGGTGCCGGTGCTTTGACTTCCGGCGGGCCTTTTTTCTGGTCGCCGCCGGTTTGGTCCAGCCACCACAAACCGCCCAGTGCCGCTGCGGTTACGATGCCTGCAACAGCAAGACGCAGAAGCGCTTTTTTTCTGACATCTTCACTTTCCGGCATCCCGTTTTCAGCTGGCATTCAGGTCTCCTGATCGCGCTCCGGATCGGCGCATCGCCTTTATTTTAGGGGCGTTTCGTGGTAACTTGCGCGCGCTTTTTTCTGCATTACCCATTCCATTGCCGCGCGTAGTTTCGTGCCATTTCTGGCCTGGCCGGCATCATTACCGCATCATCAACTTATCCCCCGGAGAAAAACAAATGGCTGTCGAACGTACCCTTTCCATCATCAAACCCGACGCTGTCGCCAAGAACGTGATCGGCAAGATCTACTCCCGTTTCGAATCGAATGGCCTCAAGGTCATCGCCGCCCGCATGGCGCACCTGTCGCGCGCCGAAGCCGAAGGTTTCTACGCGGTGCACAAAGGCCGTCCCTTCTTCAACGATCTGGTCGAGTTCATGACTTCCGGTCCGGTCATGATCCAGGCGCTGGAAGGCGAGAACGCCATTGCGATGAATCGTGAGCTGATGGGCGCCACCGATCCCAAGAAGGCCGAGGCCGGCACCATCCGCGCCGATTTCGCCGAAAGCATCGACGCCAACGCCGTGCACGGTTCCGACGCCGCCGAAACCGCCGCCGTCGAAATCGCCTATTTCTTCCCGGCTAGCCAGATCTATTCACGCTGAACCGTTTTGACCCGCGTCAATCTGCTCGATTTCGATCTGCCCGGTCTTGTCGCTTTCTTCGAAAGCATCGGCGAGAAGCCTTTCCGCGCCCGTCAGGTGCTGCAATGGCTGCATCAGCGCGGTGCCGACGATTTCGAGCAGATGACCGATCTGGCCAAGTCGCTGCGCATGCGCTTGCCCGAGGTGGCCGAGATTCGGCCGCCGGTACTCGGCCATGAGCAGCGTTCCAGCGACGGCACGCGCAAATGGCTGCTCGAAGTCGGGCCGAACAACCGGGTCGAAACGGTGTTCATCCCGGAAGACGATCGCGGTACCTTGTGCGTCTCGTCTCAGGTTGGTTGTGCGCTGGATTGCGCGTTCTGCTCGACCGGCAAACAAGGTTTCAACCGCAATCTGTCCGCCGCTGAAATCATTGGCCAGCTGTGGTGGGCGAACAAGACATTGCAGCGGGATTTCGGCAAGGAAGAACGCATCATTTCCAACGTGGTGTTGATGGGCATGGGCGAGCCCCTGCTCAATTTCGAGAACACTGTAACGGCACTTTCCCTGATGCTGGACGACCATGCCTATGGCTTGTCCAGGCGTCGGGTCACCGTCTCCACTTCCGGCATCGTGCCGGCGATGGACCGCTTGCGCGAGCGCTTGCCGGTGGCGCTGGCGGTTTCCCTGCATGCGCCGAACGATGCATTGCGCGACCAGCTGGTACCGGTGAATCGCAAATATCCGCTGAAGGAACTGATCGCCGCGTGCAAACGCTATGTCGTGGACGGGCCGCGCGATTTCATTACCTTCGAATACGTCATGCTCGACGGCGTCAACGATCAACCCGAGCATGCCGAGCAATTGCTGCAGCTGACGCGCGACATTTCGTGCAAATTCAATTTGATTCCGTTCAATCCATTTCCCGCTTCCGGCTTCAAGCGCTCGCCGGCGGAACGCGTGCGCAAGTTCGCCTATCAACTGATCGAAGCCGGCAAGGTGGCCACCACGCGCAAGACACGCGGCGATGACATCGATGCCGCCTGCGGCCAACTGGCCGGCCAGGTCGAAGACAAATCGAAGCGCGTCATCAAACGCATGGAGTTGGCGGCATGAACAAACGCGGTTCGATTCTGGTGGCCGCCTGCCTGGTCGCCGTGCTGGCAGGGTGCGCCGGAACGCAGCAGGCCAACAGCGGCAGTCCGGAAACGCGGTCTGGCGAAGACAATCTGAGCGCGCGCCTGCATACCGAGCTGGGCGCCGGCTACTACGCGCGCGGCCAGTACGCCGTGGCGTTGCAGGAATTGCGCAAGGCGCTCGACGCCGATAACGCCTATGCGCCGGCCTACAGCATTCTTGGCCTGGTGCATGCCGAGCTGCGCGAGGACAAACAGGCGGAGGTTCATTTCCAGCGTGCCGTAGAGCTGTCGCCCAACTATTCCGAAGCGCATAACAACTTCGGCCAGTTTCTGTGCCAGCGCGCACGCGCTGCGGAATCGTTGCGGCATTTCGAAGCGGCCTTGACCAACCCACTTTATGCCACGCCGGAAAAGGCGCTCGCCAATGCCGGCAATTGCGCCGTGGAGATGGGCGATCTGGCGCAGGCGGAACTGTATTTCGTGCGTGCGTTGAAGCGTGTCCCGAATCAGACGACGGCGCTGCTCGGCATGGCCGAAGTGCATGCTCGCCAGGGCCGCTGGCTCGCCGCACGCAGCGTCTTGCGCCAGTTGAGCGTGCAGTACAACGACGTCGCCGAAATGAGCCCGCAGGCGTTATGGCTGGGCGTGCGCAGCGAACGTCAACTCGGCGACCGCGAGGCCGAGGCCAATTTCGGTTCGCTGTTACGCCGTCGCCATCCCGAATCGATGCAAGCCCAGTGGCTGGTTTCCGGCCAGTACGACAAATCAGGGAGCCTGTTATGAGTGAAGTATTCCAGGCCGACTTTGGCGCCCGCCTGAAGGCCGCGCGCGAGGCGAAGAAGATGGCGGTGGCCGATGTCGCCGCCAAACTCAAGCTGACCGCCCGCCAGATCGAGGCGCTGGAGGAGGAACACTTCAGCCATTTGCCGAGTGAAGTTTTCGTGCGTGGATTCGTGCGTAATTACGCGCGCCTGGTCGGTATCGAACCCGACAGCCTGATCGCGCCGGTGAACGCGCAAGCCGAGGTGTCGGAAACCATTACCGCGCCGAATGCCGGGCTGGATGTCGGCTCCAGCGGTCTGCGTCGGTGGCTGGTTTATCCGATGATTGCCGTGGCGGTGTTTCTGGTTCTGGTCGCGGCCTTGTACCACTGGTTGCGTCAGGGCGAAGACACGTTGATCCCGGCAGCACCCGAACTGAGTACGCAGTTGGCGCCGCTGCCGGTCGAGCCCGTTGCACCGCCTGTGCCGGCGGCGACGCCGGAAGCGGCCGCGCCTGCCGGCACCGATACGACAGTCATTACGCCGCTGCCCTTGCCCAACCTCAACCCGCCGCCGCCAGCCGCGACGCCGCTTGCGCCTGCTGCGCCGCCGGCAAGCGTTGCTGCGGCCATCAAGCCGGCTGCACCGGAAGCCATTGCCGCCTCTCCGAATGCGGATGCCAGCGTAAAAGCCGGTCTGCGCAGCATGCGTTTCGAACCGGCCCAGGATGCCTGGATCCAGGTCGTCGACGCCAAGGGCAGCCGCTTTTCCAAACTGGTGCGCGCCGGCAGCAGCGAATCGTTTGCCGGCGAGCCGCCGTTTCGACTGGTGGTGGGCGAGGCCGCGCTGGTCAAGTTGACCTACAACGGCCACAGCATCGATCTGACCCCCTTCATCGGCCAGAAAGTGGCTCGATTGACGCTGGAATGAGCGGAACCCGTCTATGAGTCTGAATTCGCCCATCGTGCGCCGTCCCACACGCCGTGTCATGGTCGGCCACGTGCCGCTGGGCGGCAGTGCGCCGGTGGTGGTGCAGTCGATGACCAATACCGATACCGCCGATATCGCCGGCACGGTGGCCCAGGTGCATGCGCTCTGGCAGGCCGGTTCGGAACTGGTGCGCCTCACCGTCAACACCGAGGAAACCGCGCGCGCGGTGCCGTCGATTCGGGAAAAACTCGATGCGCTCGGCTGCAACGTACCGCTGATCGGCGACTTCCATTTCAATGGCCATCGCCTGATCAAGGCGGTGCCGGAATGCGCCGAAGCGCTCGCCAAGCTGCGCATCAATCCGGGCAACGTCGGCCGCGGCGCGAAGAAGGACGAGCAGTTCGCCACCCTGGTGGAAGCCGCCGCGCGCTACGGCAAGGCGGTGCGCATCGGCGTCAACTGGGGCAGTCTCGATCCGGAATTGCTGGCGCGCATGATGGACGAGAACGCCAAGCGGGCGAAGCCGCATGCGCCGGATGAAGTCATGCGCAATGCGCTGATCACCTCCGCGCTGGATTCCGCCAAACGCGCCGAGGAGCTCGGCCTGGCCGCCGACCGCATCGTGCTGTCGTGCAAGCTGTCGGGCGTGCAGGATCTGGTCAAGGTGTATCGCGATCTGGCTGCGCGCAGCGATTACGCGTTGCATCTGGGCCTGACCGAAGCCGGCATGGGCAGCAAGGGCATCGTCGCCTCGACGGCGGCGCTGTCGCTGCTGCTGCAGGAAGGCATCGGCGACACCATCCGCGTTTCGCTGACGCCGCAACCCGGCGAGTCGCGCACCACCGAAGTCCAGGTCGCCCAGGAAATCCTGCAGGTCCTCGGCATCCGTTCATTCACGCCGCTGGTCACCGCCTGTCCCGGCTGCGGCCGCACCACCAGCACGGTGTTCCAGGAACTGGCGCAGAACATCCAGAACTGGCTGCGCACGCAGATGCCGATCTGGCGTGGCCAGTATCCCGGCGTGGAAACCATGAACGTGGCGGTGATGGGCTGCGTGGTCAACGGCCCCGGCGAAAGCAAGCACGCCAATGTCGGCATCAGCCTGCCCGGCACCGGCGAAACCCCGGTGGCGCCGGTGTATGTCGACGGCGCGAAAACGGTGACGCTGAAGGGCGACCGCATCGCCGAAGAATTTCAGACCATCGTCGAGGACTACGTCGAGCGTACCTACGGCAACAACAAGAACGAGCCATCATGAGCAATGCACTCCGCGCCGTGCGCGGCATGAACGACCTGCTGCCGGCCGATGCGCCGCTGTGGGTCCACTTCGAACAGAACATCCGCGCCTGGCTGAACAGCTACGGCTATCGCGAGATGCGCACCCCGATCCTGGAACATACCGGCCTGTTCAAGCGCGCCATCGGCGAAGTGACCGATATCGTCGAGAAGGAGATGTACACCTTCGTCGATGCGCTCAACGGCGAATCGATGACGTTGCGCCCGGAAGGCACTGCCAGTTGCGTGCGCGCGGCAATCGAGAACAACCTGCTGCACGACGGCGGCAAACGCCTCTGGTACGCCGGCCCGATGTTCCGCCACGAGCGTCCGCAAAAGGGCCGTTATCGCCAGTTCCATCAGGTCGGCGTCGAAGCGCTCGGCTATGCCGGCCCCGATCTCGATATCGAGCATCTGCTGATGACCGCGCGGCTCTGGCGGAAACTCGGCCTGGCCGAATTCATTCAGCTTGAAATCAACTCGCTGGGCGGCGCCGAGGCACGCGCCAGCCACCGCGAGAAGCTGATCGCCTATTTCGCGGCGCATGTCGATCAACTCGACGCCGATTCGCAGCGTCGCCTGCATACCAATCCGCTGCGCATCCTCGATTCAAAAAATCCCGCCATGCAGGCGCTGGTGGAAGCGGCGCCGAAATTGATGGACGAGCTCGACGCAACCGCGCTGGCGCATTTCGATGCCGTCAAGCGCGGCCTCGACGATGCCGGCATCGCGTATCGGGTCAATCCGCGTCTGGTGCGCGGTCTCGATTACTACAACTACACCGTGTTTGAATGGGTCACCGACAAACTAGGCGCGCAGGGCACGGTTTGCGCGGGCGGCCGCTACGACGGTCTGGTCGCGCAACTCGGCGGCAAACCGGCGCCGGCCTGCGGTTTCGCCATGGGTGTGGAACGCTTGCTGGTGATGCTGACCGAAGCCGGTCTGCTGCCCGCGCCCGATGCACCGGATGTCTACGTGGTGAATGTCGGCGAGGTCGCCGCGCGCTATGCGCTGCAAGCGGCCGAAACGCTGCGCGACGCCGGTCTGGATGTGGTATTGCATGGCGGCGGCGGCAATTTCAAGGCGCAGATGAAGAAAGCCGATGCCAGTCTGGCGCGTTTCGCCGTGCTGATCGGCGAAGACGAAGTCGCGGCGAACCAGGTGACGGTGAAACCGCTGCGCGAGGCAGATCAACATCGCGAACAACAACGCATGGCTTTGACGGAAGCCATCGGATTTTTGAAAGGGTAAGTCATGGCGCTCGATCTGGAAGAACAGGAACAGGTAGACGAGGCGAAAGCCTGGTGGAAGCAGCACGGCAACAAAGTGATCTGGGGCGTCACGGCCTTCCTGCTGGTGGCCGCCGGTTGGCGCGCCTGGCAGACCTGGCAGCACAACCAGGCGGCGGAGGCTTCCATGCTGTTCGACAGCGCCGTGCAGGCGGCCAGCATGAACGATCTTAAAACCGCCAAGGCCGCCGCCGGCCAGATCATGGAAAACCATGCCCGCAGCGCCTACAGCACGCCCGCTGCGTGGCTGGCCGGACGCATCAATATCGAGTCCGGCGACAGCAAGAGTGCGCGCGCGCAGTATGAATTCGCGCTGGAACATGCCCGCGACGATGGCGTCCGCCAACTGGCCCGCCTGCGTCTGGCCACGTTGAGTTTCGAGGAAAAGGACATTCCCGCCGCCCTGAAGCAGCTCGAAGCCCCGTTCGAACCGGCCTTCCAGGGCCTGGCCGAACAGCTCAAGGGCGATCTGTTCGCGGCGCAGGGAAAAACGGCCGAAGCGCGCGCCGCTTACAAGCTGGCGCTGGAGAAGCTCGGCGACAAGAGTTCGTTGAAGCCGCTGGTGGAAATTCGCCTGGATAGCCTGGGAGTCTGATGTGCTGAAACGTGCCTCAATCTTCTTGCTGGCGCTTTCGCTGTCGGGTTGTTCCTCGTTCAGCGGCTGGTTCGGCTCCGACAAGGCCTTGGTCAAACCGGCCGAGTTGGTCGAATTCAAACCCAGCGCCGAGTTGGTCAAGTCGTGGGACGCCAACGTCGGCGCCGGCAGTCCGTTCGCCTTCTCGCCCGACACGGATGGCGAAGCGGTCTACGCCGCCGGTCGCGAAGGCAAGGTGGTCAAGCTGGATCTGGCTTCGGGCCGCGAACTGTGGCGCATCGATGCCGGCCAGACGTTGTCAGCCGGCGTCGGTGTCGGCGATGGCATCGTCCTGGTCGGTACGCCGAAAGGCCATCTGCTGGCCTTCAAGAGTGCGGATGGCACGCCCGCCTGGAGCGCCAAGCTGTCTGCGGAAATCCTGACACCGCCGGTGGCCGGCAACGGTGTCGCGGTAGCGCGTTCGAACGACGGCAAGATCTACCTGCTCGACAGCGCCAGCGGTAAACAGCGCTGGAGCTACAGCCGCATCCTGCCGGCGTTGACCCTGCGCGAGCAAGGCCATCTGCAGCTCGGCAACAACGCCGTGTTTGCCGGCCATGCCGGCGGCAAGTTGACCGCACTGGCGCTGAATAACGGTGCGCCATTGTGGGAAGTCAATGTCGCGCTGCCGCGCGGGGCGACCGAACTGGAGCGCATTGCCGATGTCGTCGGACCGCTTGCCGGCGACGAGCGGCTGGTCTGTGCCGCTGCCTTCCAGGGCCGCGTCGGCTGTTTCGACCAGATTTCCGGCAATGCCGCCTGGGTGCGCGATTTCTCCGCGCTGCGCGGCGTCGCAATGGATGCCCGTTTTGTCTACACCGCCGACGAACACGGCAACGTGGCGGCGTTCGAAAAATCACGCGGCACCAATCCCTGGAAGCAGGACAAGCTGCGTGATCGCAAGTTGTCCAGCCCGGTGGCGGTGGCCGAGCGCTTCGTCGCGCTAGGCGATTACCAGGGCCAGATTCACCTGATCAATGCCGAGGATGGCGCATTTGCCGCCCGCGTCGGCACCGATGGCAGTCCAATCAACAGCGTCATGATTCCGCTCAAATCCGGTCTGGTCGTTCAGACCGCGAACGGCGGAATATTTGCCTTACGGCTCCAATAAGGAAGTTGCCGGCGGCAAGCATGTCGCCGGTCGCTCTCAACTCGAATACATGAAACCCACCCTAGTCCTGGTCGGTCGACCCAATGTCGGCAAATCCACGTTGTTCAATCGTCTGACCAAGACGCGCGACGCGCTCGTTCACGATCTGCCCGGTTTGACCCGGGATCGCCACTACGGCCATGGCCGTATCGGTTCGAAACCTTATCTGGTGGTCGATACCGGCGGTTTCGAGCCGGTGGTGGAAACCGGCATCCTGGCCGAAATGGCCAAGCAGACCATGCAGGCCGTCGCCGAGGGCGACGCGGTGATCTTCCTGGTCGATGGCCGCGCCGGTGTGACGCCGCAGGATGCCATCATCGCCGAGAAGCTACGGCGTAGCGGGCGGCCGGTGTTGCTGGCGGTGAACAAGACCGAAGGTATGAATGCCGGTGTGGTCACCGCCGAATTCCATGAACTCGGCCTCGGCCAGCCGGTCGCTATCTCCGGCGCGCATGGCGAGGGCGTACGCGAACTGATCGAACTGGTCATGGAGTCGTTTGCCGATGCCAGCGAAGACGAGGATGCCGATCAGCATCCGAAAATCGCCATCGTCGGCCGGCCCAACGTCGGCAAGTCCACGCTGGTCAATACCTTCGTCGGGGAAGAGCGTGTTATCGCCTTCGACCAGCCCGGCACCACGCGCGATTCGATCTATGTCGATTTCGAGCGCAACGGCAAGCCCTATACCCTGATCGATACCGCCGGCGTGCGGCGCAAGGGGCGGGTCACCGAGGCGATCGAAAAGTTCTCCGTGATCAAGACCCTGCAAGCCGTCGAGGACGCCAATGTGGTCGTGCTGGTGCTCGACGCGCAGCAGGAGATTTCCGATCAGGATGCACACCTTGCCGGTTTCGTGCTGGAAGCGGGCAGGGCGCTGGTGGTCGCGGTGAACAAATGGGATGGCATGGCCAGTTACGACCGCGAGCAGATCAAGCGCGAACTGACCCGGCGCATGGAGTTCCTGTCGTTTGCCCGTTTCCACTTCATTTCCGCGCTGCGTGCGCAAGGCATCGGCGATGTGTTGAAGTCGGTCGACGAGGCTTATGCCGCCGCGATGGCGAAACTGCCGACGCCGCGTCTGACCCGCGTGCTGCTCGATGCCGTCGCGCAGCACACGCCGCCCAAATCCGGCTTGTTCCGGCCGAAGCCGAAATACGCCCACCAGGGCGGCAGCAACCCACCGATCATCATCATTCACGGCAACCACCTGGAAGGCATTTCCAATAGCTACAAACGCTATCTGGAGAACATCTTCCGCACCACGTTCAACCTGCAGGGCACGCCGCTGCGGGTCGAATTCAAATCCGGCCACAACCCGTTTGAAGCGCGCGATGTGAAGCCGCTGACGCCGCGCCAGGAGCGCACCGCCAAGCGCGACAGCAAGCGACGGCCGCAGCACCAGAAATCGCGTTAGGAGACCTGCCGGTCTTCCCCCGACAGGGCTTCAGGCATTGAGATCCTGAATCGCATTTTCCAGGCTTGCTGCCGCTTTCCGCTTCTCATCCCCGTCGCGGGAACGCCGTGAATAACCCGGTCCGCGCCCGGTCTTCCTGCAGCAGATGCATGAAGAAGTCGACTTGTGAGGTGACCGGGTCGCCGATGAAACCGATGTCGATCTTCTTCGCGAGAATGGCGTTGCCTTCTTCGGTTTCGCCGATGAACGTGGCGTTGACGCGGACCGGTTTTTTCGTGAATCCGGTCGTGCGCACCTGGAACACGTTCGCCAGGACCTGCAGAAAATCTTCGCGCAACGGGTTGGACATGTTGAACACATGCACTTCGCCGTCGATCGGGAATGCCTTGCGCACATCGCTCAGTTTGACCGGCACGCCGTCGACGTTGATTTCCGGCGTGGTCAGCAGCTTGACCAGGTCGCTCAGGCTGACGTTCAGGAGCGGTTGCTGCCCCTCATTGGGCAGTTGCTGATCGATGGAATTGCTGCCTTTCGTGTAGATCAGCTCGATGGAGAAATCGAGATTGATACGGCTGCTGCAATGCGCAATCAGATTCAGATTGCCGACGCTTCCGGCGGGGGCGAGCGAGAGCGACATCAACAGCTTGTCGAATCCGACCGCGAAAAGTTCGCGGTCGCCCAGCAGGAGCGACTGCACGTGATCGACATCGGCCTTGAACAGGTCTTTCGAAATGATTTCCTGGATGTCGGCGGCGGATGGCTGCCCAGCTTCCTCGGTGGCGCTTGCCTTGACCAGAAGCTGGGTCGGGCCGTAGAAGTCCCATTGCTGCAGCGGCACGCCTTCCGCCGTGACCGCCGGCGTCGGCGCGGGCGAGTCGGCCGACATGCCGATGAATGAGCGAAGTGCTTCGTCGTTGCCGATGATCCGATCCAGCGCGGAATTGCCGGTGCTGGCAGGTGCAGCGGGACTGGAGTTGCTGTTGCTGCCGCTGCCAGCACCACCGCTGCCCGCACCAGCTGAGCCGCCCCCCGTGCCGCTCCCGCCGCTTCCACCTGGGCTTTCCTTCTTCGCCGCTTCCTGCTGCTTTTTCTTGAGTTCCTCTTCCTTGTTGAAGATCGCGCCGGCTTCGGTCGGGTTCTTGTCCTGAATCGATTTTCCCAGCTTGGCCTTTGCCAGATCGGCCGCGATCTGCAACTTGGATTTTTCCAGTTCGGCGGCGATCTTGCGGCGTTCGGTATCGGCGTTGACCGAGGTTTTCAGGTTGTCGCTGGCCTGGGCGCCGACCGCAGTGGCGCCCGCCGCGGAGAGTTTGGCGGTCTCGGTGGCGAGCTTGATGGTGTCGGACAGGCCGCTCATGTCGCGGAACAGGTTGCCGTTCTGAATCGCGGCCAGCGTTCCGGCGAGACCGCTCGGGTCGGGCAGGGCGGCAGGCGGCGAGATGCTGACCAGGGGCGCGCTGAATTGGCCCGGGGTGAGGTTTTCCACCTGCGCCCGGGTTCCGGTCTGGATCGCCGCGATATCCGTCGGCTGGATCGGGATCGGCGAATCCTGCCAGTTGAAGAAGCGTGCGAGATCGAGTTTCTCGGCGCAGTTGAAGCGTCCCAGCACGGCTTCAGCGAAGATGCCGCCGCTCGACAGCGGCACGATATCGACCTTGGCCTGACCGATGCGGAGGCCACGACTTTCCATGAAGGCGCGCCATTCCGCATCGTTGACCGGATCGGTATTGATCCTGAACGCCAGCGCATTGCCGACGATGCGCAGCGGGATCGGTTCGGCGACCTGGACCAGCGGAAACGCCTGACCATTCAGCGTGATGCTGAACGGCGCAAGCAGGCCGGCAATCATCGCCGCATCGAGGTTGCGGAATACGGCCTGGCTGTAGTTCAGGCGATTGTCGGTCAGATGCTGGATCAGATTGACGTCGGCGCCAGCCGCGCGGACATCGATCAGCTTCGTTTCCTGGGCGCCTTTGGTCACGCTGACGGTGGGCAGTTCCAGCGGAAACACGATGCTGTTGCGCGACAGGGCGAGCACGCCGGTTGCAGCCACATCGGCGACCGGGTCGCTGCCGACGATGCCGATGCGGTCCACGTCGGCCAAGGCGATGCTGGCCGAAAGATCGGTGATGCGGGTGCCGTCGCGCATCACGAACACCAGTTTCATCGCACGCACCGGGCTTTGCAGCGCGCCTTCCTCGATGCGCACATCGGACGGCACAAACAGCGATTGGGAGCCGCGCCGCACGGTGGACGTCCCGAAAAATGACGAGAGCTTCGCCGCGGCGTTCTCCCACAAGCTGTCGGCGACGTCGTCCGGCAGCGGCGGGCGGGGCGGCCGTGTCGGCGGAACCGGTTCGTCGTCGACCTCGGGTTCCGGCCCGCTGCCGATGTCCTCGCTGTCGCGCCTGCGCGCGAGCTGTACCCGCCGCGTAACGACGCGCGGATTGGCCAGAATGTCCGTAATCGAGCCGCCGAGACCGGGGAAAACCACCTTGCGTTCCGGGAACAGTTCGAGCGTGTCGAAATTCAGCAGGGCATCGCGAACGGCGGGGGTGAGCGCCGCGTCGATGAGCGCACCGCGAAAACGTCGCAGCAGGTCGACGTTGTTGAAATCGAGCAGCCTGAATGGTACGAAGACGACCCGGTCGCAGCGCGTCAGTGAGGTTTCCGTGCGATAGATCTGCAGCACTTCGTAATACTGGACCGTCAGCGCGTGCATGTGGTTGTAGTTGGTGATGACGCGCGTCGACACGCTTTCGTGTTCGCTTTGGCTCACTTCGCGCACGACCGAGGCGCGCCGGGTGCGTGCCGCATGGGCGTGTTGATGTGTACGGTCGCTGGCGTTCTGCAGCATCGAGGCACCGACTTCGCGGCTGCCGGCGCTGGTCGCATAACTGTCCGCCGAGGTCGACGTTTTTGAAATGCTGGCGCTGGCGCCGCCGCCGAATGGACCGATCGAAATACCCGCCGAGGCGCCGGCCTGCTTTGTCGTCGACTGGCTTTCGGTGTGTGAAAACCCGCTCTGCGCCTCGCGCGCGACCGCTTCGGTGACTTCGCTGATGCTGCGGTTGCGCGAGGTGTCCTGGCTCAGGTCTTCCGTTTCGCCCAGCACTTCGGTTTGTCCGGCACTGGTTTTGCGGCTCCAGTCGACGACGGCGATGCGCGTGCTCTCTCCGGCCGCCAGCGCCATGCTGTGCAGCAAGTGGCCCAGCGTGACGCCCTGCATGAACCAGGACTGATTCAGCGTCAGCAGCATGCCGAGTCCGACGGTGTTGAAGCCGAAATCGGCCTCTGCCACCTGCGCCGCGTCGATCGGCGCGAAGTCCGCTCCGGTCAGGTCGATCAGCGCCGGCGCGTTGTCCGGACGCAGGATCTGGTCGAGTACCAGCGACGTGTATTGGACGCGCTCGGTCGGGAATTCGCCCGATTTCGGCACCAGATCGGCCGGGCTTTCCGGGTCGAAGGTGTCCAGTTGTTCCGGGAAGAACGTGCGGCTGAGGATTTCCCTGGCGGCGCGAAACGGTGGGTAAAGCGACAAATCGCGCACCGTGACGACGCCGAGAGCGGCCTGGGTTTCCTCCGCATCCGCGATGTCGGCCAGGATGTCGATCGACGCGTTGCGCAAGTCGGCAACGGCGACGGCGTCCGCGATGCCGGGTTTCAGCAGGTCGGAAACGGGCCGCCCGAAGCGGTTCATCGCATTGGCCGGATTGTCGGCGGCGTCTTCGATCTGCACGGCGGCATTGAATGCGCTCGACATTGCCAGATCGAAGACATTGCGCACGCCGAGCGCCGCCAGCGCGCTGAGTGCTTGCGCCGACACGCCGAGCAAGCGATCCGGCGGCAGATTGAGCACCTCGGCCAGCGGCAGCAACTGCGCTTCGGAAACGAGCAGATCGGATGGGTTGGATAAGGCGGGCATCTCGCTCTCTCATAATGCAATCTCGATGAGATCGGTTTATTTGAACCGCCCCCAATGGCGACTGAGGCATGCGCGGGGACGTTTCAAATTACTTGAGCGTCGATGGCCTGAATATTTCCGGATGTTTTACGTGACCTGCGCAACTCGCTAAAACGCCGTGAATTATCATGACGCCACGGAGGCCAGGAAGATGATCGTTACGTCGTCTGCTTTGCCTTCCTCCATATCCACCGCCACACAGGAAACACGCCATGAGTACGCTGCCCCGATGTCCCCAATGCAATTCCGAATTCACCTACGAAGACGGCGACATGTTCGTCTGTCCCGAATGTGCCCACGAGTGGCCGCAGACAGCGGCCGAGAGCGGCGACGACCGGCGCGTCGTGCGCGACTCCAACGGCAACGTGCTGGCGGATGGCGATAGCGTGACGGTGATCAAGGATCTAAAGGTCAAGGGTTCGTCGGCGGTGGTCAAGGTCGGGACGAAAGTGAAGAACATCCGTCTGGTCGACGGCGATCACGATATCGATTGCAAGATCGACGGCATCGGCGCGATGCAATTGAAATCGGAATTCGTCAAGAAAGCGTGAGTTTGGGCAAAGCCGAGTCAGTACCGGATTGCTGGCAATGCACGCACCACTACATCACGCATGACCCGGGTTTCCCGTATGGCTGTCAGGCGATGCAATTCAAGTGTCGCCGCCTGCCCTGCCGGGAAGTCCTGGCTGCTTCGGAGCAAGCCTGCCTGTTGTTTCGACAGAAGGCAGGCTGCGCTACGAACAAGCCGAAGCCGTAGTTCCCGCTATTTTTTCTCCGCCGTATTGCCGCGATTGCGGTTGACCAAGGCGGCGATCAGACCCTCAATGCCGCCTTTGCGCACGTTGCTGTTGAAGGAGTTGCGGTACACCGTGACCAGACTGGCCTGATCGACCAATACGTCGTAGACCTTCCAGCCGCCGCTCTGTTTTTCCATGCGATAGTCGAGCGTGACGGGCGGCGCCCCCGGTTTGAGGACTTCCGATCTGACGGTGACCTTGCTGTCATTGGCTTGACTATGCAGCGGTTTGAAGTTGATCTTGTATTCGGCAACGCTGGCAATGGCGCCGGCATACGTCCGCACCAGCAGCGTGCGGAATTCTTCGACGATTTGCTCGCGCTGTTCCGGCGTGGCCTTGGACCAGTGCTTTCCTACCGCCAGCTGCGCCATTTCCTTGAAATCGAAATAGGGCAGCACCTTGGTTTCGACCAATTGATTGATCTTGTCGCGATTGCCGGCCTTGATTTCCTTGTCCTGAGAAACGATGCGGACAACTTCATCGGTCGTGTTGCGCGCCAGTACATCCGGTGCGACCTCCGCCGCCCGCGCGGCCAGCGGCCAGGCGAAGAAAGCGACGGTTAGCCAGACTGCAATTCTGTCGCGGGCGAGTGCGCGTGTCGGGTACGAACTTGCTGAACTCATGGCTTCCTCCTGCATGGATGAACATCGCTCCGGCAAACATGCCGTACCCCCTTTGAGCATCCTGCGTGCCAGTCGATCCCGTAAACGGCCGGCGATCGCTCCGGTTTCCTTGCGCAGCCGCAGGCAATCGAGGTTTCGCGCCTGCACGCGGCCGCATCGGCTGGGGTCGGCCCGCTGCGCGCGTATCGCCAAACCGGGGGATTGCGTCTTCGATTCGCGACACATCCGGCCGGCGATGGCTAATGCGCTGTTTTTACGCAGTATTTTTGTCGCTCGATGGCGACGGAAGCCATTTCAGAAGTGCGGCGTAGAGCACGTCGGGGTCGACCGGTTTGGCGACATGGTCGTTCATGCCTGCATCCAGACAGCGCTGGCGGTCTTCGTCGAAGGCGTTGGCAGTCATCGCCAGAATCGGCGTGGTCCGGTAGCCCGGCAGTTGGCGGATCGCCAGGGTGGCCGCCAAGCCATCCATAAGCGGCATCTGCATGTCCATCAGGATCAGGTCGTAAGCTGATTTTTGGGCCAGTTCGACGGCCTGCCGACCATTCTCGGCAACGTCGACCGCAAGGTCCGGCCCTTCGCTCAGCATTTCGAGTGCGACCTCCTGGTTGATCGGGTCGTCCTCGGCGAGCAGGATGCGGCGCCCCC
>JASJPK010000060.1:35009-44411 GCA_031426735.1 Hydrogenophilaceae bacterium
AGTGCGACCTCCTGGTTGATCGGGTCGTCCTCGGCGAGCAGGATGCGGCGCCCCCTGTGCGCCAGATGCAGCGCCCGTTCGAGATCGGAGGCGGTCGGCGCGGCCGTTTCGGTTGTACTTTGTTCTGTCACCTTGCCCAAACGGGCGGTGATCCAGAACGTGCTGCCTTGTCCGGCCACGCTGTCGACGCCGGTCTCGCCGCCCATCAGGTGCGCCAGGCGCTGGTTGATCGCCAGGCCGAGACCGGAGCCGCCGTAGCGCCGCGTGGTCGAACTGTCCGCCTGTTCGAAGGCCTTGAAGATCCGGGCTTGCTTGTCGGCGGCTATGCCGATGCCGCTGTCCTGCACTTCGAAGCGGATCAGGCAGTCACTGCCGCTATCCTCGATTACGCGCCCGCGCAGCGTGATGCCGCCGGTTTCGGTGAATTTCACGGCGTTGCCCAGGTAATTGAGCAGGGTCTGCGTCAGCCGCGTCGGGTCGCCGATCAGGCGCGGCGGCAGCCCGGTCATCTCGCTCCGGAAGGTGAGCCCCTTCGCCTCGACCCGCTCGATGACGATGGAGCGCAGGTTGGCGGCCAGTTCGCCGAGGTCGAACGGGATCTGCTCGACCACCATCCGCCCGGCCTCGATCTTGGAAAAGTCGAGGATGTCGTTGAGGATGCTCATCAGGTGCTGTGCGGCGCCGGCAACCTTGCCCAGCTTGTCCTGCTGCTGCGGGCTCGGCTGGGCACGTTGCAGCAGATGGGTCATGCCGATGATGGCATTCATCGGCGTGCGGATTTCGTGGCTCATATTGGCCAGGAACGTGCTCTTGCTGCGGCTGGCGGCTTCGGCACGTTCGCGTGCCTCGTTCAACTCCTCGGTGCGGGTGTGGACCAGTTCCTCCAGGTGATCGCGATGGTGTTCGAGTTCGGCTTGAACCAACAGGCGGTCGCCGATATCGGAAAAAGTCACCACGGCGCCGATAATTTCGCCATCCCGATGTTGCACGTGGGAACGGTATTCGACGGGAAAAGCGCTGCCGTCGGCACGCCAGAAGACTTCGTTCGCGATGTGGGCGTTTTCGCCGCTCGCGAGGGACGTGAGAATCGGGCACTGTGCGACCGGATAGGGGGTGCCATCGCGCTGCGAGTGGTGCAACAGGATGTGCATGTCATGCCCGATCGCGGCTTCGGGTGCCGGGTAGCCCAGCATCTTGAGCGCGGCTGCATTGATGAAGGTGCATTTCCCGGCCAGATCGATGCCGTAGAGCCCTTCGCCCATCGAGGCCAGCATCAGGCGCATGCGTTCCTCGCTGGCGCGCAGCAGGCCGAACGCGGCGACTGCGAAGATGAGCATGCCGCCGGAAAACGCCAGCAGCACGAACAGCCATTTGCGGCCGCTCTCGATGCGAGCGAATTCGTCGATGTAGTGCGGCAGGAAAACCGTGATGGCCGCTGCCGGCATCGCCTTCTCGCCGAGCAGCAAGGGGCGGAGCCCCTCGTTCAGACGCAGCACCTGGGGATAGCGATCGTTCCCCCAGACGCTCAGCCGCATTGCCTTGAAGTCGGTTTGCCGGTATTGCTGCACCTGTTCGCGCTGCGACAGTTGCGTAATCCGGTTGCCCGGCACGGCGCGCAACAACAAAGCCGGGTCCGGACTGAGTACGACGATGCCGTTGGCGTCGGCAATAAAGGCATCGGCCTGGGCTGTCCAGAAGGCGAATTTATCGATATTCCGCTTCACTGCGACAGCGCCGATAAAACGGCCGTCCCGGATGACCGGGTGCGAATAAAACAACCCCGGAATAGCCGTCATCTTGCCGATGGCGTATTGATTTCCCAGCCGGCTGCTACGCGCCTGCTGGAAATATCTGCGCTCGCTGTAGTTGGTGCCGACGAAGCTTTGCGGCGTGTGCGCATTGCTCGCTGCAATGCAATCTCCGGCGGCATTCAGTATCCAGACGACATCGGCCTTCTGGCCGGTGGCATGAATCAGCAGCCGCGCATTGAGCGCACTCAGCTCGGCATCGTCGGTCCAGCGCCGCTTGCGCGCTTCGCTTTCGAGCGATTCCGGCGCGTTTTCGAAGCGCTGCAAAGTCTGCATGACGGCCGGATCGAACGCCAATACCCGCGGCACGCCCTGCAGCAGCGCAATGCTTTCCTGGATATTCGCAGCGACGCGTGCGACCGACTGGGTCGAGTGGATGGATGCGTCCGCGTAAATCCGATCGAGCTGGCTGTTCGTGTAATAGCCGGAAAACAGCCAGGCGGCGGCGATCCACAGGCCCAGCAACAGGCTGGGTACTTTGAAAAAACGCGAATGCAGCGGCGTATTCGAGCGCGTGACAAAAACCGCGGCGATGGTGACGACGATGATGGCCGCAGTCACTATCAGCACGACCGAGGCCAGGATGGTCGGCGTCAATTGCGAATCCGGGATCGACGTATCGCCCGTACTGATGAAATAGGACGCGGCCATCGCCGTGTAATGCATGCCGGAAATGGCCAGCCCCATGACCACGGATGCCGCCAGATGTCCCCACTGTTTCCAGCCTTCGGACAGGCGTTGAAACTGAAATTTGACCCAGAGCGCGAAGTTGGCCAACACCACCGCCACCACCAGCGACAGCAGGAACAGATTGAGGTCGTAGCGGATGATGCCGTCGATGCGCATGGCCGCCATGCCGGAATAATGCATGGTGCCGATCCCCGCACCGATGAGTAAGCCGCCAACGAAAAGTCGGCCGCGCGAGAGTTGCTTGCGGGCGATGAGCGAGAGGGCGAGGGTGCTGGCAAGAATGCCCGGCAGCAGGGAAAGCAGCGTCAGGGTCGGGTCGAACCCGGTCGAGCAGGGCAGGTTGAAGGCCAGTATGCCGACGAAATGCATGGTCCAGATGCCGGCCCCCATCGCCAGCCCGCCTATCACGGTCCAGGCCCGGCGATGCACGGTGCTCTGCATGCCGGAGACATAGGCGGCGACCAGCAGCGCCGAATAGGAAGCGAAAATTGCGATGGCGACCGAGAGGGCGACGAGCAGCGGGTTGTAGCGCCCGGGATAGAGCAGGCTCTGGTCAGGTGCACTACCGACGAGGTGGAGGAATTCCAGCATGGTATGGACCCACCGGAGGACGCTTCGACTGCTGCGTCTTGCCCGATATTCCGTCTCCCTAAGGGAAAGATGCAGAGTAAACGAAGGCGCGCGCGCTGACATCCCTTGCAGCGAAAACGATCCATCAGGGATCACTTATTTGTCACATGCGGACGCTATAAATCGTCGCTCGATAAATCGCATGTCGGGACTGAACGAGCTGCCAGCATGGAACACAGTGAAAATCGCGACCGGCTGATCAACGTTCTGGAAAGCGCGACCAAAGTGCTCCGGCCAAGCCAGTTCTTCGCCTGGACCCAGGGGCCGCTGCAAGCCCTGCTACCGCACGAAATCATGATCTGCGGCATGGCGGAAGGGCCGAGTCAGGAACTCCGCATGCGCTACTTCACCGCGACGCGCTATTTTAAGGCCGAGCATTTCGAGGCGGCCTGCAATCCGCGCAATGGCTTGATCACGCAGATCGTCAGTCATTGGAAAACGACGCGGCAGCCGTGTCTGGTGCCGCCTCCGCCGAATGGCGTGCCTTGCGATCCGCACTGGGAAGCGCTGCTGCATCGCCTGGAACTGCGCAATATGGCCGCCCACGGGCAGTTGTCGCCACAAGGCGGTTTGAATGCCTGGTTCGGATTCTTTCGGGTGGGCGAGTTGGACCACAAGACCGCCACCCTGCTCGAACTCCTGCTGCCTTGTATCACCGCCACCTATGCCCGCATGCTGAGCCAGGAGGTAGGTGCCTCCGGCCAGGCCATGGCCATGGGCAACACGCTGTCGCCGCGGGAAATGCAGGTGCTGGAACTGGTGCGGGACGGTTGCTCGAACCTGGAAATCGCCAAGCGCCTCGCCATTTCCGCGATGACCGCCAAGAACCACGTGCAGAACATCCGCGTGAAACTCAAGGTACGCACGCGCGGCCAGGCCGTGGCTGAGGGTTTGCGGCTGATCATCATCCGGCCGAAACAGGATGGATCCTGAGCCCGGCGCTGCCAGGCATTTCCGTATCCGCGCATGACCGATCTGAGTTATCAGGAATTCCTGCAAGCGGATATCCAGGCGGCAGCACGGCGGCGCCGGCCGCTACGCCTGTTGCTGCTGTTTCTGGCCACCTTCCTCAGCCTGCAATACGGCTGGGAGATGAGCCGGGGCACGGCGCTGGAGCGTGTCGTCATCCACGATCTGACGGTACGGCCCGCCGCCCGGCTGATCGACGCGATCTGGCCCGAGGTCGGCGTCGAGGCGCGCGAACATCGTCTGCTGGCGCCGGCCGGGCGGCTCAACATCCTCAATGGCTGCGAAGGACTCGAGGCGCTGTTCCTGCTGCTGGCCGCGTTCGTCGCCTATCCCTTCGCCTGGCATGCGCGCCTGCTCGGCATGGCCCTAGGCATCGGCCTGGTGTTCGTCCTCAACCAGGCGCGCATCGTCCTGCTCTGGCAGGTCTGGACCGGGGAGCGCGCCCTGTTCGGTCTGTTGCATGGCACGCTGCTGCCGCTGCTCCTGGTTGCCGCCTGCCTGGCCTACTTCCTGCTGTTCCTTGCCCGCCATGACCCGCGTTGAGGTGCACGGGGTTCTCCTGCGTCTGCTGCTGTGGTTGCCGCTGTTGATCGGGTTGTCCTGGAACCACGGCGGGCAACTGGTCGAGGCGCTGCTGCCACTCTATCGCGCGGTGCTGGATGGCGTGCTGGCCGACTTTGGCGTGCTCAGCCTGGAGATCGGCTATCGGCGCGAACATGTCTTCATCGCCAAACTGGTGGCGGAACAGATGCCGGTGGTGCACGGCAGAGTGCTCCCCACCGGGTTCACGGTCGATACCGTCACTCCCATTTACGGCGCCCTCATCCATCCTGTCGTCCTCGCCGCCGCTGCGCTGGCCTGGCCGGGGCTGCGCTGGCGCGGCCGCTTGCTGCGGCTGCTGGCGAGCCTGCCTTTGCTGCTGCTGCTGGAAGTGCTGGATGTCCCTCTGGTGCTGGCCAGTTCGGTCAACGACCTGCTCAGTTTCAGTCTCGACCCGGAGGCTGACCAAGCCTCCCGGCTGGTGGACTGGGGCCGCCTGATGGATGGCGGCGGCCGCTTCGCGCTGGCCATCGCCGCCGTGTTCGCGGCGGCCTGGCTGCAGGCGACCGGCGGCAAGGGATGGCCGACCTGCGGCTGGCAAAGGTCGTAGCGCGTTAATCCCTTGCCGCCGGTCGCCGCATGAGCCGAATGGCTCATGCGGCCACCCTACAGTCAACGCAGAAATCGTAATGGAACAACTTTAGGCTTTGTGCAAATTAGACCTACCTACTTATCCGAGGGAAAGCACATGCAACTGAATCTCTTGGCGGCCGCCCTGCTGGCCGCCTCAATGTCCGTCGGGGGCCCAGCCGTAGCGGCGGGGCCGGGAGACCTGGGCAATCTGAGCGGTCAAACCGTCAATTTCGGCAATACATTCGCGTTCGGCGGTTCGTTCAGCGACAGCTACATGTTCGATATCGACCAGCTTTCTGCCGCCGTGGGGACCAGTGTCACCATCAATCTGGATCTGCCCTATTGGTCGGGAGCCGAGTTCGAGTTGTCGAATATGTCGATAAAATTTATCGATTCGGTCGGCAATATCCTGGCTTCGGATGTGCAAGACAGCCCAAGCGATACCACCCTGACGGCATTGGTCACCTTGCCGGCCGCGAACGATTACACATTCATCGTGTCGGGCAACATCACCGGCACGCTGGGTGGCAGCTATGGCGGTGTCCTGCAGGCCTTTCCTGTGAGCGCGCCGATCCCGGAAGCCGATGCCTACCTGTTCATGGCGCTGGGCATGGGCCTGGTCGGCCTGCTGTCTCGCCGCCGCAAGGTCCGATAGGGCGGAACGCGGAGCGAAGCTCGGCATACCTCGTGTCGAAGATCCAGCGTCGTTTGCGGCAGGATCATTACGAAAATCACGTGTCTGAATGACTACGGACGGCTCATGGCGCGGCATCACAACCCGGCAATCATCGTGCGCTAGGGTGGCAGGCATGCCCCTCCGCTCTGCATTTCTCATCTTCAGTCTGCTTGCCGCATCGCACGTCCTCGCCGGTTCCACTTTGAATCGGCCGTCAGGCGAGGCCGCCGGCAAGATCGGCCTGGAAACCTGGCGCAAGGTTGAAAGCGGCGAAGTGCGCGAACTGCTCGTCGAATTTCGTGCCGCGAGCGGCGTTGACGCTGAGCAGTCGCTGCCGCGGCGCGAGCGTTTTCGTTTGTTGAAGTCGCGCGGACTGGCCGGCCTGAGCGCGGACGCAGTGGCGGTGCGGCGCGACTTCGGCCATTTGCCGATGAATGTCCTCCGCTTCCGCGATGCCGGCAGCCTGTTGCGCCTGTTGCAGCAACCCGACGTGAAGGCGGTTTACGAAATTAGGCGGGCGGAGCCGCTGGGGGCCAGCCTCGATCTCATCGGCCAGCCGCAGGCCGCCCAGTTGCTCGGCCAGACCGGTGTCGGCGCGGTGGTGGCGGTACTGGATACCGGCGTCAACTACACCGGTTCAGCGTTCGGCAGTTGCACCGCGCCGGGCGTGCCGGCGGCGACCTGCAAGGTCGTGGCGGCGGTGGATGTCGGCACGGACGACAATTCCCGCGACGACAACGGCCACGGCACCAACGTCGCCGCAATCGCATTGAGCGCGGCGGCCGGCGCGAAAATTGCCGCCGTCGATGTTTGCGACCCAGCCTGGGGCTGCTACAGCGTCGCGCTCATCGCCGGCATCGACTGGGCGATCTCGCAGAGAGACCAAGGCACGCACAATATCGTCGCCATCAACATCAGCCTGGGTAGCGGCTCGTTTTCCGCGCCTTGCGCCGGCAGCAGCAGCTATGGCCTCGAAACGGCAGTGCAGGAAGCGCGTGTCGCGGGCATCCTGACGGTCGTGGCGAGCGGCAACAACAGTTACGCAAACAGCCTCAACTGGCCGGCCTGCGTGCCCGGCGTGGTTTCCGTCGGCGCGGTCTACGAAACCACCGCGGCGACCTGCACGCCGGGGCTGAAAGACACGGTGGCCTGTTTTTCCAATGTATCCAGCTACTTGTCCCTGCTCACGCCGGCCAGCGCCACGTCCTACGCTGCGCCGCTGGCGGCGGGCGCGACGGCGGTATTGGCGGCGGCCTATCCGGCGGAAACCCCGACTGAACGGTCGAACCGCATGCTGGTCAGCGGCAAGCCGGTGACCGACAACCGGGTCAGTCCGGTCGGCCTCGGCTATGTCATTCCGCGCCTGGATATGGTGGCAGCACTGCGCTATCCCGACACCGCATCACCCGTCAACGACGACTTTGCCGCCGCCAGCTTGCTCAGCGGCGACAGCAGCGACGCGCTGGGCTGGAACGATTTCGCCGGCCAGGAAAACGGCGAACCCCAACATGCCGGGCCAGGTGGCGCATCCGTCTGGTGGCGCTGGACCGCCGCCGTCTCGGGTACGGCGACACTGGATAGCCACGGCAGCAACTTCGATACCTTGCTGGCGGTTTATGCGGGCGATGCGGTCGACGCGTTGACCGGCATCGCCGCCAACGACGACGACGGTGGTGCCGGCGGCGTCAGCGGGCTGAGTTTCCATGCCGACGCCGGCGCCACCTACCAGGTTGCGCTGGATGGCAAGAGCGGCGCGACCGGCAATCTGTATCTGAATCGAAACTTCAGCGCCGACCCGGCAACGACGGCCAATCTGTCGGTCAGCGTCGAGGCTTTGCCCGATCCGGTCGCACTCGGCGCGACGCTGACCTACAGCATCGTCGTCAAGAACAGTGGTCCCGCCACGGCCGCCGACGTCACGCTGAGCCAGACCTTGCCCGCTGGCACCGACTTCCTCTCCGCCGATGCCGGTTGCAATTACAGCGCCGGCACTGTGGTTTGCGCGCTGAACAGCCTGGCGGCGGGCGCGCAGCTCAGCCGCGCGGTGCACGTTGCGGCAAACACGGCGGGCGTGCTGAGCAGTCAGGCTCAGGTCGCCACTTCCAGCGCCGATGGCAACTCCCTCGACAATGTCGCGACGGCGTCCAGCAGCGTCAGCGAAGCCGATGAAGCAGCGGGCGATGTGCCGCTGCCGGCCTGGGCTCTGGCCTTGCTGGGGATGGGGCTGTTGGGCGCGATGCGCCGTTCCGGCTGAAGCCTGTCGCCATGAAATCCGCGTGCCGCACCGGCTGACCTGAGCCGCCACCCGGATGTCGCGCTTACGTCTGAAACATGCCGTTGCCTAAAATCTGCCGCAACCCGTTCGGGGTTGTCGGGCGCGAGCGGTGATTTCCGCACAACCCGATGTCACGTCGATCAATCAATTATTCGAGGTTCAAATGAAACGCTTATCCATGCTGTTGCTTGCGCTGATCCCCCTTGCCTCCCAGGCGGATGAGGCTGCCATCCGCGCGGCCTTCGCCGAACGCTATGCCAAGATGTCGATCAAGTCGGTGACGGCGACAGCCATTCCCGGCATCTACGAAATCTATGCCGACGGCCATTTGATTTACGCCGATGAAAAGGGCGACCACTTGCTGATCGGACCGCTGGTCGATACGCGGACCCGGACGAATCTCAGCCAGCAGCGCTTGCAAACGCTGACGTCGGTGAAATTCGACAGCCTGCCCTTCGACAAGTCCATCACCCTGATCAAGGGCAAGGGCGAGCGCAAAATTGCCGTGTTTTCCGATCCGGATTGCCCGTTCTGCAAGCAACTGGAGAAGGAATTGGCCAAACTGGACAACCTGACCGTGCATCTGTTTCTGATGCCGCTGACCGATCTGCATCCCCAGTCCGCCGCCATCGCCAAAGACATCTGGTGCGCCGAAGACCGCGCCAAAGCGTGGAGCGCCTACATGCTGGAAGGTAAGAAGCCGGACAGCGGCAAGACCTGCGACAACCCCGTGGACGCCATCGCCGCACTGGCCGGCGAACTGGGCATCGGCGGCACGCCCGCCATCGTCTTGTCCAACGGCCGCAGACTCGATGGCGCCATCTCGGCTGCCAAACTGGAAGCGATGTTGAGCGGGTCGTAAACAGGCGGCGAACCCCCGCCGCGAGGGGGGCGTCGGCAAGGGGTTGCCGACCTACGGGTCGGCGTAGGGCGGGAATCCCTTCCCGCCGATCCAGCATCTGATTGCCTTTGGCTTGGACAGGCGGCGAACTTCCGCTGCGAGGCGGGGCGTCGGCAAGGGGTTGCCGAGCTACGGGTCGGCGTAGGGCGGGAATCCTTTCCCGCCGATCCAGCGTCTGATTGCCTTTGGCTTGAACAGGCGGCGAACTTCCGCTGCGAGGGGGATCGTCGGCAAGGGGTTGCCGACCTACGGGTCGGCGTAGGGCGGGAATCCCTTCCCG
>JASJPK010000061.1:0-14955 GCA_031426735.1 Hydrogenophilaceae bacterium
CCGGCCGGCCGGCGGGACGCCGGCGCGCCAAGGTGCGTTCGAGTACCCTCGCGCTAGCCTGGATGCTGAATTTTTTGTGGCTCTGATGCCGTGTCTGGGAGCGCCGGCCTCTGGCCGGCCGGCCGGCGGGACGCCGGCGCGCCAAGGTGCGTTCGAGTACCCTCGCGCTAGCCTGGATGCTGAATTTTTTGTGGCTCTGATGCCGTGTCTGGGAGCGCCGGCCTCTGGCCGGCCGGCCGGCGGGACGCCGGCGCGCCAAGGTGCGTTCGAGTACCCTCGCGCTGGCTTGGACGCTGAACTTTTCGGTGGCTCTGCTGCCGTGTCTGGGAGCGCCGGCCTCTGGCCGGCTGGCCGGCGGGACGCCGGCGCGCCAAGGTGCGGTCGAGTACCCTCGCGCTGGCCTGGACGCCACCTTCCAGGTCCGTCTAGAATGCCGGCCGTCATTGGGGAGTAGCCGCCTTTCGATAGAAGGGGCTTGCGTCAACATACTTGGCCGGTCGGCCATGGCGTAAGCGGTTTCCAAGCTTGGCAAGACCTTTGACCACATCGCCTTCGGACTGGCCGGAGTGGCTTTGTGGTCATTCGTCTGGATCCGGCCAAGGAAATCGAATGGAAGCTTTTCTCGTCTCAACGGGCATCGTCGCCCTCGCCGAAATCGGCGACAAAACCCAACTTCTCGCCTTCATCCTCGCCGCCAAATTCCGGCGGCCGCTGCCGATCATTCTCGGCATCCTGCTCGCCACGCTGGCCAACCACGGTCTGGCCGGCGCATTGGGCAGCTGGATCACCGCATTGCTGGCGCCGGAAACGCTGCGCTGGGTGCTCGGCGTTTCATTCATCGCGATGGCGATCTGGACGCTGATCCCGGACAAGTTCGACGAAGCCGATGCCAAGCTGGCGCGTTTCGGCGTGTTCAGCACGACGCTGATCGCCTTTTTCCTGGCCGAAATGGGGGACAAGACCCAGGTTGCCACTGTCGCGCTGGCCGCTCAGTACCAGGCGTTATTCGCCGTGGTTGCCGGCACCACGCTGGGCATGATGATCGCCAACGTCCCCGCCGTACTGCTCGGCGACCGGATCGCTGAACGCATGCCGATTCGGCTGGTGCATGGCATTGCGGCGCTGATCTTCGCGATACTGGGTATCGCCACGCTGTTGGGTGCTGGCGAGGGGCTGGGTTTTTAGGCGCTTGAAGCGACCCGCCCGGACACAATGTTCGGGGCGGGCATGAAGGATCAACGCGGTGCAAGGATCGCCTTGCGCTCGTCTTCACTGATTTCGGCGGCCTTTTTCAGGTTCCAGCTGCCGATCCAACTTTTGAACTGCGCCAGAGCAGCGGCGCGCGCTTCGTCATCTTTGGCGAGATGCTTGTACATGTTGCCCGGCTTGGCGTCCTTGCTATTGGTGCCGTCGTCGAGACGACGCATCACTGCCCCGGTATCGCTGCCGTTCACCATCACCATCAGGTTCTCGTAAGTGTCCATGCGCGGACCGAGTTTGTCCTTCTTGTACTTTTCCTTGTCGGCCTTGAACTCGGCCATGCTCGGCGCGTCGGAACCGTGGCATTCGGAACAGCGGTCCTTGATCAGCTGGGCAATGCCATTCTCGTAAGTTACCGCCTCGGATGCCGCCTGCGCACTGGCGGTGCCTAACAAGGCGAAAGCAGAGAAAATCGTCAAGGCGAAAGCAGATTTACGGTTGTTCATTTACGAATGTCTCCCAAAAAAGTGCACATGCACGCGAGATTATGTAGGGAACTTGAGGCCCATAGCAAAATTCGGCAATGCGCTGGAAGCGTGTCCGCTTTCGGCTGCGCAGCAGGCTGCTAGACTGCTTCGGCACGACCACCGACCGTTGCCTGGATTTTGGAAGGGCAACGCTGTACCGATCCCGGAACAAGCATGACACCGATACGCTATTTCTCTGCCCACCTGCGCGGTCAGTGCCGCTCATGCCGATGAAATTCCGCGGCCTGTCCAGTCGCATCTATTTTGCTTTCCTGCTGGCGGCCGTGCTGCCGACCGCCATCGCCGGTTTCATCGGCATCTATTTCTCGCAGCAGGCCTTGCGCCAGGAAACGCTGCGCAATCTGAATCAGGAAGTCAGCATCCGCGCCAAGGGCGTCGGGCGTTTCTTCGACCAGTTCTCCACCGACCTGCTGACGCTGGCCGCTTCGCGCACGCTGAAGGACTTGAACATCGCCCGCGCGCGCGGCGATCGCGCCGAGATCGAGGCGGCGGTGCTGCGTCTGGAAAAGCAGTACAGCATCTTTGCCCGCAACTACCCGCACTTCTATTACATCCGTTACATCGCCCTCGACGGCAAGGAGTTGATGCGGGTGAAGCGCAAGCACGGCGAGGTGTTCACGATTCCGCACGACCGTCTGCAGGACAAGTCGCAGCGCTATTACTTCCGCGAAGCGTTGAAGCTGAAGCCGGGTGAGATCTACATCTCGCCGATGGACCTCAACATCGAATATGGCCAGGTCGAGAAGCCCGAGCAGCCGGTGATCCGCTTCGCCACGCCGATCCCGGACGAGAACGGCAAGGTGCAGGGCCTGCTGATCGCCAACCTGCACGCCCAGGTGCTGCTCGAACATGTGCAGGAAATGACCGAGGCGCGTGCCGGCACGGCGTTTCTGATCGACCGCTCCGGCTTCTATCTTGCGCGCGGCGGCGAGGCGGCAGCCGGTGCCGCGCAAGCCGGTTTCGCCATGTTGCCGCTGGCGCAATTGGCGGAACGCTACGGCCAGCCGGTGTTGAACCGCATTCTTTCGACCTCGCGCGGCACCGATGCGGTGGCCGGCTGGATCGTCGCGCATGCCGCGGTGGACGTGACGCTCGGCAACACGGCGGGCGCGCCGGGGCAATGGCTGATCGCGATGGATTTCCCGGAAAACTCGCTGTTCTTCGCGGTGACTAACCTCTACGTGCTGTACGCGCTGCTGATCGCCAGCCTGGCGGTGACGGCGGTCGGCGGCTATGCCTTGTCGCGCCGCCTGTTGGGGCCGCTGACCGTGCTGACCGGCGAAACCCAGGCGCTGGCCGCTGGCGATTTCTCGCGCCGGGTCGAGGTGCGCGGCGACGACGAGATCGCCGTGCTCGGTGAGCAGTTCAATACCATGGCGGGGCGCATCGACGAACTGGTCAAGTCGCTCGCCGCCGAGCGCGACCGGCTCGACGACCAGGTCCAGGCGCGCACCCGCGATCTGGAGCACGAACGTTCGTTCCTCGCCGCCGTCATCCAGCATTCCGCCGACGGCATCCTGGCGCTCGACGCCGAGGGGCGCATGACGCTGGCCAACGCCGCCGCGATCCGCCTGCTCAATCTGCAAGGCGACCCGCAGGGCCAGTTGATCGAAAACTATTGCGCCGGCTGGCCGGCCACCTCGCACCAGCTGGCCACCCAACCCGCGCTGCGTCGCGAGATCACACACGGCGAACACATCCTGGCGCTGGCCGTGCAGGCGCTGGCGCCGGGAGACGGTTTCATCGTCATGCTGCGCGACGTCACCGAGGATCGGCGCCTGGCCGAGGAACGTCGCGAACTGGATCGGCAGATGTTCCAGATCGACAAGATGTCGACGCTGGGCGAGCTGGCAATGGGCCTGGCGCACGAGATCGGCAATCCGCTCGCCGGCATGAAGGCGGTGGCGCAGTCGCTGCAACACCATCGCGAGATGACGCCGGCGCCGCGCAACATCCTGGCGCGGCTGGAATCCGAGGTGGACCGGCTCACCACCTTCCTGCACAGCTTCCACGGTTTCGCCGCGCCGCAAGCCTGCCAGCCGCAAGCCTGCGCGCTGGCGGACGTGTTGCAGGACGTGCTGTTCTGGTTGCGCAAGGAGGCCAAGACGCACGAAGTCCGCATCGTGCAGCAAGGCATCGAGGCCGCGCCGCCGCTGTGGGCCGACCCGCATCAATTCAAGCAGTTGCTGCTCAACCTGTTGATCAACGCGGCACACGCGATGCCCAACGGCGGGCAGTTGACGATCGGCGCACGCGAGGAAGCCGGGCAGGTCTGCATCGACATCGCCGATAGCGGCAGCGGCATCGCGGCCGAGGTGCTGCCGCACATTTTTGAGCCGTTCTACACCACGCGCCGCGACGGCTCCGGCATCGGCCTGGCCGTGGTGCGCAAGATCGTCGAACAGCACGCCGCCAGCATTGCCGTGCGCAGCGAAGTCGGCGTCGGCACCTGTTTCACCTTGTGCTGGCCCACTGCCGCCCGGTCAAATATTGCTGTCATTGAGTCGCCACAATGCCTGGACCCCGGCCTGCGCCGGGGTGACGAATAACTCGAAGACTGCCTGATCTCCCATCGCCATGAACGAATCCCTGCTCATCGTCGAAGACGACACCACCTTGCGCCTGACCGTCGGCGAATTCCTCACCGATCTCGGCTACGCGGTCGACCTGGCCGAGGATGGCGCCGCCGCGCTGGATCTGGCGCGCCGCAACAGCTACCGGCTGATCCTGCTCGACCTGCGCCTGCCGGATATCCACGGTCTGCAATTGCTGCCGCAGTTGCGCGAGCTCGACAACGACGTGCTGATCGTCACCATGACCGCCTACCCGGAAGTGCGCACCGCCGTCGCCGCGTTGAAGGCCGGCGCCTACGACTACCTGAACAAACCGTTCGATCTGGACGACCTGCGCGAGCTGGTGCGGCGCGCCCTGGAAACCCGCAACCTGCGCCATGAAGTGGCCTGGCGGCGGGCTCAGGGCGATGCCAGTCAGCCGGTCGGCGCGATCGGTGAAAGCCAGGAATTCGTCGCGCTGACTGAGATCACCCGCCGCATCGCCGGCGCCGGCCGCGTGCCGGTGCTGATTCGCGGCGAATCCGGCACCGGCAAGGAAAACGTCGCCAGCGCCATCCACCGCCTGTCGTCGCGTGCCAGCGGGCCGTGGGTGACGCTGAACTGCTCGGCGCTGCCGGAAGGCCTGCTCGAATCCGAACTGTTCGGTTACGAGCGCGGCGCCTTCACCGACGCCAAACAGGCCAAGCACGGCCTGCTCGAACTGGCCGACGGCGGCGTGCTGTTCCTCGACGAAATCGGCGACCTGGCCCTGACCCTGCAACCCAAGTTGCTGCGTGTGCTGGAGACGCAAACCTTCCGCCGCCTGGGCGGCAAGAAGGAACTGCGCTGCGACGTGCGCTTCGTCGCCGCCACCCACCGCGACCTGCCGGCGATGATCAAGGACGGCCGCTTCCGCGAAGACCTCTACTACCGCCTCAACGTCGCCGCCATCGACGTGCCCGCCCTGCGCGAACGCCAGGCCGACATCCTGCCCCTGGCGCGGCACTTCCTCAGCCAGGCCGCCCTCGCCGTGGACCGGCCGCAACTCGCCCTCGACCCGGCGCTGGAACCCCTGCTCACCGCCTACGCCTGGCCCGGCAATGTGCGCGAACTGCGTAACGTCATGGAACGCGCCGCCATCCTGTGCAGCGACAGCCGCGTACAAACGACGCACCTGCCGCGCGAAATCAGCGGCGTTTCACCCGCGCCGACCAGCCACCCGCTATTGCGCCGCGAAGACGGCGAACCCGCCACCCTGGCCGAAGCCGAACTGACCCACATCCGCGCCGTGCTGGAGTACTGCCAGGGCAACAAGACGCGCGCCGCCGAGGTGCTCGGCATCACCCGCATGACGCTGCGTGGCAAGCTGCCGGCGGAGGGGGAAGAAGAGGGTAGAGGGAAGTCGGATAGCAGCCCCACTTTCTAACAGAAGCGTAGCCCGGTTGGACCCAGCGCGAATTACTCCCAGTCAGGGCGCCCGTGGTTCCCGCTATGAAATAAGTAGGCGGCATGCCAGCGCGCTGGCTGGCTAACCGGACGTGTGACTTTCAATATTGAGGTGTAGCGTATTTGAAAGGGAGATATGGTGCTCAAACGCATGTCGTACCGGCTTGGCCGGTCCTATGTCTGTGGTCGGTCCCGCAGCTATGTTTTTCTGTACCAGCCCAGGGCCGAATCTGAAAGTTGGCAGGCTGGCCGTCATGAGAACCCCGACATTTCTCCTGAGCTCGCGGCATTCTTTTTTTTATATGGTTTCTGTGGGAACTGCGGGGCTCCTATCGCTCGTGACCTGGCCGCATGCTCTTGCGGATGGGCACAGCCGCCAAAGCATTTGTGGGCAGCATTTCCCAGTGAGCGACTTGAAGAGTTTCGTGTCATGTTTCGGCGAGAGTCTATGCGGGCTTATTCGCGCACTCGCGCAAATAGGAAGCGGCTAAATGGGGGTAGCCATACCCCTGTGGATATAGCTGACCTGCATCGGATTCAAGGCGGGCGCTGTTACTACTGCGCTTGTGACCTTGGCGATGAGGATGCTCCCCCACACGTCGACCACTACATTGCCCTGGTGAATGGTGGAAGGGATGACGTAGCAAACCTAGTCCTGACTTGCCGCGCGTGCAACATGGACAAGCGAGCCGAGGACGGCGACACATACGACCGTCAGATAAAACCAAACACTAAGGACCCGGTAGAGCGGGCGATATTGGAGATAAGAAAAGCCCGACAGGATTACCTTGCTGGGTTGACGAAATAATCCTGGTCAAGTTGGGTTAGCGAACTTTGCCACCTTATATGGGTGTGTTCCTTTGTCGAAGCTATCTTGGCGGCCACCTGTCACTATTGAAGGTTGGAAAAATGCGGTCAGACTACGAAAAACGGAAGCAGGCCGGCCAGCTAGTTCATTGCGCGCGTCGGGTTGTCTTTCCAGAAGTTGAGGTTTCCCGCGGCTAATAATTAGCCGGTCATGGACTCGGTAGCGGCTAAGTCTTAGCCGTTTTTTCCGTCAGTGCGCTGCAATAAATGCGTAAGCCTTTGTTTTTGTGACAACTTCCTGCCTGGCACAGCGATTGCAATAGATCAGGTGTCGGTGCCATTCCTTAATGCTGATGGCGCCATTCATCAGATCGGACGCCCGCGAGGGCAGGAGGCTTGAAATGAAACATATGCTGACCAAGCAATGGTCGTTTTTCTGGGCTGGCGTCGCCTTTGGCGCTGCGCAATTGATCTACATGATCGCGCTCTGGATTCACGCGGTCAGCAAGGGCAAGCCGGCCGAGCTCGGGCCGATCACGGTGACTTCCGACCTCGGCGCGATGTATCGCTCGATGGAAGTCGGCATGAGCCATCTGTTCGGCATGCCCGATTTCATGCTGTACGGCAACGCCACCGCCGAGGGGCTTTCCATGGCAGGCGGCGCCTTCGCGCCGGGTGTGGGCTGGCAGATTCTGGGCATGATCCTGGGCGGGTTGATCGTCGCCCTGCTGGAGAAGGAATCCCGCATCTGGGTGAAGTATTCGGCCAAGGTGCTGTGGGTGGCCTTCGTCGGCGGCATGCTGTTCAGCTACGGCACGCGGCTGGCCGGCGGTTGCACGCTGAACCACCTGCTTGGCGGCATGCCGTTGATGAGCATCCACTCGTTCGTGACGGTGGCGTTCATGGCGATCGGCGGTGCGCTGGGCTTCCTGGTCATGGAAAAGCTTCAGCTCGCCAAGTACTTCAAGCACCAGGAAACCAAATCCTATTGCCAGGCCAATCTCAACGACAAGGGCGAGACGGTCTGTTACGACCCGAGTTATCGTCCGTTCCGTCGCCCGATCTTCTGGATCAGCCTGACCTTCCTGGTATTTTTCCTTGGCTTCTCGCTCTACGGCGGTCTGGTCAACCCGGAGTGGATGCAGCACCTCGACAAGCAGGGCGAACTGAAAGGGGTCGGCAAGTCCATCGCCAGCGTCGGCGCGATCTACGCGGCGATCACCCTGTTGGCCGGCATCGTCGCGGGCTTTGGTCTGTCGAAGAGCGGTTTCGGTACCGAATGCGCGCTGGTCAGCCTGGAAGTCGCCGGCGCCATGCGCGACAACGACAGCAAGTTCGCCAAGATGGGCGTGCCCCGGATCACCCGCACCTTGATGCGCGGCTATCTGCCGATCATCGGCGTGACGGTTTCCTGGGTGATCGTGGCCGGCTTCGTCTGGCTGATGTGGGTGCTGGGTTATGCCAAGCCCGGTTTCGAGGGCGGCCTGAAAGAACAACTCACCATGGGTAACGTCTGGGGCGGTCTGCTGATCGGTTCCGGTGCCGTACTGCTGATCGGCTGCGAAATCCGCTCGTACATGCGCGTTGGTCTCGGCTATCTGAACACCTGGGTCGGCATGATCGGCTTCGCCATCGGCTACCTGCCGTTCACCATGAACTACAAGGCGCACATGGCCTACCTGGAAACCACCCGCGTCACCGAAACCTACAAGGTGTACCAGTGGTTCTTCCCCGACAACGTGCCGATGCAACAAGCCATGATGGGTGTCTGGGTGCTGTTGCTGACCGCCTTCCTGTTCTACCTGATCCGCCTCGGCAGCCGTAACACCGGCACCAGCCAGAATCAGATCGTCAACAGCAACACGGAAGATCTGCAACTTGGCATCGATGCCGAAGCCCGCAAGCACGGCGGCAAGGTCGGGATCGTGGCAGCCCCCACGCAAGTGCCGGCCCTGGTTCCGCAACCCGCCTGATTCAGCTTGAAGTTTGACCCCGGGCGCCTGACTGCCGAGCAGTCAGGCGCCCGAAATGTTTTGGGTCATCCTGTCATTGCTGAGGGAACAATTGCGCCTTGGAAGGCGCTCCTACGGGGGTCGTGGGGCGGGAATCCTTTCCTGCCGATCCCGATTGCTTTGCTGTAGGAGCGCCTTCCAAGGCGCGATGCTTTGACACGCAAACAATCGCGCCTTGGAAGGCGCTCCTACGTCGTGGGTCGTAGGGCGGGAATCCTTTCCCGCCGATCCAGCGTCCAATTGCTTTGCCGTAGGAGCGGCTTCCAAGCCGCGATGCTTTGGCACGCGGAGCAATCGCGCCTTGGAAGGCGCTCCTACATTGCGGGGCGGGTGCTACGCAATGACGGGCTGCTTTCCCTGCAGCAACTTCTCGAATTCGGCGTGCGGCAGCGGCCGGCTGAACAGATAGCCTTGCAGCATGTCGCAGTGGTGCACGGTGCTGAGGAAGTGGCGCTGCGCTTCGGTTTCCACGCCTTCGGCGACCACTTTCAGTTTCAGGCTGTGGGCGAGGCTGATGGTGGCGGCGCAGATGGCGATGTTGTTGTCGCCGGAATCGAGTGCGATCACAAATGAGCGATCGATTTTCAATTGGTCCAGCGGCAAGCGGCTGAGGTAGGCGAGCGAGGAATAGCCGGTGCCGAAGTCGTCCAGCGAGAAGCCGACGCCCATCGCCTTCAGTTCGGTCATCATTTTCACGATTTCGTCGGCGTTGCTGGCGAACACGCTCTCCGTCAGTTCGAGTTTGAGTTGCCGCGGGTTGGCGCCGGTGCGCTCCAGCGTGGCAATCACCTGGTCGACGAAATCGGGCGACTGGAACTGCTGCGCGCTGACATTCACGGCAACGGTCAGGTGCGCCATCTCCGGTTGCGCGGCCCAGGCGGCGAGATGTGTGCAGGCGGTTTCCAGCACCCACTGGCCGAGCGGCAGAATCATGCCGGTACGCTCGGCATGGGGAATGAAATCCACCGGCGAAACCATGCCGCGTTCCGGATGTTTCCAGCGGATCAGCGCCTCGGCGCCGAGGATGCGCCCGCTCTGGCCGTCGACCTGCGCTTGGTAATACAGCTCGAACTGTTGCGCCTGGATCGCCTGGCGCAGATCGCTTTCCATCTGGGCATGTGCAAGCACGGCGGATTCCATGGCCGGATCGAAGAAGGCATAGGTGTTGCCGCCCGCGTTCTTCGATTGGTACATGGCCAGTCCGGCCTGACGCAGCACATTTTCGATGCTGGTTTCCTGCCCCTTGAACAGGCTGATGCCGATGCTGGCCGTGCAGTGGAACTCGGCATCGACCAGCGCGTAGGGTTGCGCCAGAACCGCGAGCAGCTTCTGGCAGACGGTTTCGACAATGACTGCGGCTGTGCCCAGGCTGTTTGCCGCCAGGCTGGGCAGCATCACGACGAATTCATCGCTGCCCAGTCGCGCCACGGTATCGCCCTGGCGCACGTCTTCGCTCAGTCGTCGCGCTACCTGTTGCAGCAGTTTGTCGCCGCTGGCATGGCCCCGCATATCGTTCAACGCCTTGAAATGGTCCAGATCGATGAAAAACAAGGCGCCGTAACCGTCGCTGCGTGCGTTGGCGGACTCGGCCTGCTGCAGACGGTCCAGCAACAGCGTCCGGTTGGGCAGGCCGGTGAGCTGATCGAAGAACGCCAGTTTCCGGATCCGTTCATCCGCCTGCTTGCGTTCGGTGATGTCGATGTAGGTGCCGACGTAATGGGTGACTGCGCCATGGGCATCCTTGACGGCCGAGATGGTCAGCCATTTCGGAAAGACTTCGCCGTTCTTGCGCTTGTCCCAGAGTTCGCCCTGCCAATACCCGGTCTGATCGATACTTTCCCAGATCGCGGCATAAAACGCACGGTCGTGGCGTCCCGACTGAAACAAGCGCGGCGTTTTGCCGATGACTTCTTCCGCCGTGTAGCCCGTGGTTTCGGTGAAGGCCTTGTTGACCCGCAGAATCACGTTGTCGGCGTCGCTGACCAGCATGCTCTGCTGCGATTCGAAGGCGACCGCGGCGATGCCGAGCTCGACTTTGCTCTGCTCCAGTTCGCGCGTGCGTTCCGCGACACGCCGGTCGAGTTCGCGGTTCGCGTCGGCCAGCAGCGCTTCCTGTGCGCCCAGCACGGATTGGGCATGGCGCACCACCAGCAACAGCATGAGGTACAGCGCGGCGAAGACGGCAAAAAGGGTCGCCCAGATCTGCCACAACGAACGCTCGATGTAGCCCATCAACCGGGTGACATCCTGATACAGCTCGAACACGGCCACGACGCGACCGTCTGCGATCACCGGAACGTAGCTCGACAGCAGGTCGACATCGTTTCTGACGCCTTCGGAAGCGCTGAACTGGTTGCGGTGCACCAGTTCGCTGACGACGCGGCCGCTGCGTGCCGCGAGGAAAACGGAGTTGTGGCTTTTGTCTTCGCCTATCTGCGATGTCTCGGTGGAAAAAACCGTGTTGCCCTGAAGGCTGTAGATTTTGACCTTGGCGATTTCCGAGCCGCGGATCAGGGGCGAGAGCTTGTCGCGCAACCCGGCGATGTCGGGCAAGGTCTGCAACGCCGCCTTGTCTTTGCCGGCCGAGCGCGCAATCAGCCGCTCGATGTCCTGACGCAACAGAAGACCCATCATTTGCGTCATGTTGACGTTCTGATCTTCCGCCACGCGCTCCAACTGGCCGATCTCTTGCTGGCGCACCAAGAGGCCAAGCAGGCTTCCCGCCAGGACCAGAAGAATCATCGACAGCAACGAAAAATAGCGGGTCAGCTTGAAGGCACGCATGGCGGGTCCTAGGGAAACCAGGTAATGGCGAAAGGCAACCTGCCTCTATCGGCAATCTGGTGCCGATCTGCAGTGCGCGGTTCCCACCCCACGACCCGCAATGTAGGAGCGCCTTCCAAGGCGCGATAGTTCAGCGTGCCAAAACATCGCGCCTTGGAAGCCGCGCCCGCTTCATGCAAAGGCAATCGGACGCTGGATCGGCGGGAAGGGATTCCCGCCCTACGCCCCTGTAGGAGCGCCTTCCAAGGCGCGATAGTTCAGCGTGCCAAAGCATCGCGCCTTGGAAGCTGTGCCCGCTTCACGCAAAGGCAATCGGACGCTGGATCGGCGGGAAGGGATTCCCGCCCTACGACCCTGTAGGAGCGCCTTCCAAGGCGCGATAGTTCAGCCCATGCCGCACGTCGGTGCGCGCGGTGGAAGGAACCCGGTTCAGCGGTAGACCAGCACGGGGATCTTGCAGTGCGTCAGCACTTTCTGGGTTTCCGAGCCGAGCAGCAGCGCACTGGCGCCGCGGCGGCCGTGCGATGCCATGAAGATGAGATCGCACTCCTTGTTGTCGGCGGCCGCGATGATGCCTTCATACGGCGAGTTGAACTCGGTGCTCAGGGTTTCGTATTCGATGCCGGCAAAGGCCGCGGCCTGCCCGGCATGGTTCAAAATCGCTCTGGCATGCTTTTTTGTCGTGTTGAGGAAGGCAACGTCCTCGCCGACCACGCCAAAACCGACTTCACCTGCAATGTAATCGGGCAGATAGCCCGGCTTTGCGTAATAGAAAATCAAGCGGGCACGACACATCTTGGCTAATTCGCAAGCCTTTTCAATGGCGATTTGGGACAGGTCGCTGCCATCGATCGGCACCAGGATGTTTTTAAACATGCTCGTCTCCATTGGGATACTTCAATCACAGTGCGCCCGGTCTAGCCCGGCTGATGAGTCTCGATTGGCGGCGGCGACAAGGCAGTCTGTTGCGGGTGCAGGAAGCCACGTTCCAGGATGAGGCGACGGGCCAGACCGGCGGAGCTGAACAGCATGCGGGCGAGGGGGACACGCACCCAGGCCGGTACGCCGGACATGAAGCTGTCGCCGTGACCGTAACGCAAGCGCAGCCGCTCGATGTAGGGCGCCAGTTGCCGCTTGCGGTAATCCCCTGCCGCTTCGATCACGGTCTGGGCCGCGAGCAGCCCGGATTCGATTGCCGGAAGGATGCCCTCGCCGCTGTGCGGATAGGCCAGACCGGCGGCATCGCCGATCAACATGGCGCCATGTGCGAGCAGCTTGCGCTTGCCCTGGCCATGCAGCAGATAGGCATGGCCGTGCAGATGCATGGGTGGCGGCGGGACACCGCGTTCACGCACCAAAAAGGCGATGAACGCTTCGACATGTTTGGACAATTCCCAGCGATCTTCGCGCCCGAGTCCGATATTCAGATAATCGCCCTTGCGGAAGCACCAGCCATAGCCGGCAAGGTCATGACAGAAATAGAGTTCGGGCTGCTCGCCGCGCACCTTGCAACCGGCGCGTGCGCTTTCCGGCAGCAGAAATTCGATTTCCTTGGCCAGCACCACCGACTCGCCACCGGGATGGGCGCCCAGCGCACGTGCCACCGGGCAGGTGTGCCCGCCGGCGCCGATCAGCATCGGCGACAGGATGCGATCGTTGACCAGCCATTCCTCTTTCACCCGGCGCAACGAAGTCAACGGCTCGCCGGTATATAGCCGCGCGTCGGAGCGGACCAGCAATGCCTCGTCGAATTCGCGGCGGAGAATGCCGTAGCTGACGCTGTGGGGGTAATGGATATCGGTTGCCGCATTCCTGTTCAGCAAACCGCCGAGCAGACCGATGCGGAACCCGTTGATCGGCTGCAACACATGTTCGCGGCGGTATTCATGCGGATCGAGAGCGAGGGCGCTCAGCACGGGTGGCGTGATCCAGCCGGCACAGACCTTGTCGCGCGGAAAATGCGCCATATCGAGCACCGTCACATCCAGCCCGGCGCGCCGCAAGGCCCAGGCACAGGAAGACCCGGCCGGGCCGCCGCCGACGATCAGAACATCGGTATGTTGCATGCGGCGTCCCGATCGTCGTAGAGATAGGCGCGTGTCCAGGGAACACGGTTGTCTCCGTTGCGCTGAAACAGAACCTGGAACAATTGCAGATTGCCGCAGCGGAAGGCCGCCATAGAGCCGGCCAGATAGAGTCGCCAGGCGCGCACGAAAGGCAGCCCGTACTTCGCCTCGACGCGATCCGTCGCCGCTTCGTAGCGCGCCAGCCAATGTTCCAGCGTTCTGGCGTAGTGCAGTCTCAGGTTTTCCACGTCCAGCACCGACATCCCGGCCGGCTCCAGCACTTCCATCATTTCGCGCAACGTGGGCGGGTAGGCGCCAGGGAAAATCCGGCGTTCGATCCAGGGATTCAACGGCCCCGAATAGTCGGTGCCGATGGCATGGATGAAGCCGCGGCCATGCTTGCCGAGGCAGCGGTCGATCACCGTGCCGAGTTCGCTGAAGTGGCGACGGCCGACGTGTTCGAGCATGCCGAGGGAAACGAAGACGTCGAACTCGCCCCGAATCGCCCGGTAATCTGCCTCGATGAAGCCGACCTGCTCGGCGAGCCCCTCGCTTCTGGCGCGTTGTCGGGCATAGGCGATCTGCTCGCTGGAAAGGTTATAGGCGCGAACCTGCACGCCATATTCGCGGGCCATATGCAGGGCCAGCGCACCCCAGCCGCAGCCGGCCTCGACCACCCGTTCGCCGGGGCGCAGACGCAGCTTGCGGCAGACATGATCCATCTTGGCGATCTGGGCTTGCTCAAGCGGGAGCGACGGCTCCGGGAAGTAGGCACAGGTATAGAGCATCTGCGCGTCGAGCCAGAGCCGATAGAAATCGTTGCCGAGGTCGTAATGGTGCTGGATGTTGGCGGGGGACTGACCGAGCAGGTTGGAGCGCGGGGCATGCACGCGGCTCCATAAACGGCTGCGCACTCCTTGTCGGATGCCCTGTGCGCTGAAGATGATTTCGATCAGCGTGGTCAGATCGCCTTCCACCTCGATGCGTCCGCCGCTATATAACTCGCCCAACTGAAACTCCGGATCGAGCACCAGTCGAAGCAATGCACCGGGATCGCGCAAGTGCAGCATGACGCGCGCCGGGCCGACGCCGGGACTGGTTACCGTGCTGCCATCCCAGGCCATCAGGGTCACCGCAGGGTTGCCGAGCGACTTGAGCATGGCCTTGAGCAGCCAGCGTTCCACCGCGAGCAGCGGCCTGCCGAAATCTGCCAGGCCTCCGTCCGGCGCATGGGAACGTGGCGATGCACGCGATGAAATTCCCAATGGATTGCAGGTTTCTTGCTTGATGGTCATCGTCCCTCGCCTACAAGCTGACTCGGTCCGCAATGGCGGATCCAACCGATGCACAGGTTATGTTTGCGCACGCCACGCCGGCAGTCGTTGAATCTTGCTTCTGCTGTAAAGATTCAGTGACATGCCTGAAGGCGCTCCTACATTGCGGGTCGTAGGGCGGGAATCCCTTCCCGCCGATCCAGCGTCCGACTGCCTTTGCATGAAGCGGCGGCAGATCCCCACCGCGAGAAGACTGTCGGCAAGGG
>JASJPK010000062.1:0-41586 GCA_031426735.1 Hydrogenophilaceae bacterium
GGCGGCAACGTCCTGCTGCTCGACGAACCCTCCAACGACCTCGACGTGGAAACCCTGCGCGCGCTGGAAGACGCCCTGCTCGACCGCTGGTTCCTCGACCGCATCGCCACCCACATCCTCGCCTGCGAAGGCGACTCGCACTGGAACTTCTTCGCCGGTAACTACCAGGAATACGAAGCCGACAAACGCAAACGCCTGGGCGAGGAAGGCGCGAAACCGAAGCGGATTCGGTACAAGCCGATCAGCCGGTGATGCAGTTCTGGTTCGTATTTCAGCGCCGTAGGGTGCAATAAGCGCAGCGCATTGCACCATCCCGTACGCAGGAGCTGCCATTGAACCCAACCCCCTGGCCAAACGAACACACAGTGTTCCGCACCTACCAACTCCACATCCGTCTGAGCCAACCTTTACGCCTGCAAATCGGCCGCTTCGGCGAGTTCGATTTTCCGGCTGGGGATTACATCTACACCGGTTCGGCGAAGCGCAATTTCGAAGCGCGGATCGCGCGGCATATGCGCCGCGACAAGGCATTGCGCTGGCATATCGACTTCCTGCTCGACGCGATGGAAGCGCGTGTGACCAGCGTCGTGCGGGCAGAGCATGACGAATGCGAAATGAACCAGGCCACCCGTGGCGTTGTTCTGGTAGCGGGTTTTGGTTCGTCCGACTGTCGCAAGGGCTGCGGCAGCCATCTGAAATTTCTTGGTGCCGTACAGCCAAAATCACCACAATAAGCAACCGAAAAAAGGGGAGCCTGACCATGAACCACGACACCAGTATCGCGCTGCTAATCGACGCCGATAACAGCCCGGCCAGCAAGATCGAGGAAATCCTCGACGAACTCGCCAAGTACGGCGTGATCAATATCCGGCGCGCGTTCGGCAACTGGAAGAGTCCGCATCTGAAGGGCTGGGAGGCGGTTTTGCACGATTACGCGATCCAGCCGATGCAGCAGTTCGCCTACACCAAGGGCAAGGGCGCGACCGATGCGGCGATGATCATCGATGCGATGGACCTGCTCTACACCAAGCATCTGGACGGTTTCTGCATCGTCTCCAGCGATTCGGATTTCACGCCGCTGGTGATGCGCATCCGCGCCAATGGACTGAAGGTGTTCGGCTTCGGTGAGAAGAAGACGCCGGAGCCGTTCGTCAACGCCTGTTCCAAATTCCTTTATCTGGAGAATCTGGGCGAACCAGAACAGGTCTCGCCGCCGCCCGAACCTGTGGCGCAAAAGCCCCGAGCGGCCAAGGCTGAACCGGCGACAGAGCCGGTTACGACGTCGGCAACGACCGCGAAACCGGCGGTCAGCAAGGTCGGCGGCAAGGAACTCAAGGCGAATACCCGGCTGGTCAATCTGTTGCGCAAATCGGTCGAGGCGGCGGCGGACGATGAGGGCTGGGCCGGTCTCGGCGCGGTCGGACAGCACATTTCCAAACAGGCGTCGTTCGATTCGCGCAATTACGGTTACGCCAAGTTGAAGGACCTGTTCCAGGCCATCGGCCTGTTCGAGATTCGCAACAACGAAAAAGGCATCTATCTGCGCGACAAGAAGCAGGCGGCGTGAACGCAACCCGGATAAAGCCCCGGGGGGATAGACCGCTCTGTCAACGATTTGCGCCATTTGAGCGCTAAAGTCTGTTACTCCAACCCTCTCGACCAAGGAAACACGACATGCATTACAGATTCCGTTTACTCGCTGCCATTCTGGCCACATCCGGCACATTGGCCGCCCAGGCCGGCGACACGGCCGCAACCGCGGTAGCCAGCGGCATTGGTGCCGCGACAGGAACGGCGATTGGCCAGTCCGTTGGCGGTGCCAGCGGTTCGATCATTGGCGGCGCAGTGGGCGGTGCGGTGGGCGCGGCGATTTCGACCAAGGGCGAAGGCAAAACCAGCGCGGTGGTCGGCGGCGCATTGGGTGGCGCAACCGGCGCCGCAGTCGGGCAGAAAGTCGGCGGCAGCAGCGGCGCGGTAGTCGGCAGCGGCGTCGGCGCGGCGGCGGGAGCCAGCATCGGCAAGAGCGTGGGCACGGAGGATCGCAAAGCGGGTTCCGTCGTTCTCCGCGCTGAACCGGTTCGATCAGGTCCGCTAGAGGTCGTGGCGCGGGATGGCCGCTACGATGAACGCGACGACGATCAGGGTAAAAAACACAAGAAGGACAAGAAATCGCATCCGCCCGGCCATGCTTACGGCCATGACAAACACGGCAAACACGACCGCGACTGACCGCCAAAGAGCCCTGAACAATTCGTCATTCCCGCAAATGCGGGAATCCGGTCCCTCGTAGGAGCGCCTTCCAAGGCGCGATTGTTCCGGGCATCGCGCCTTGGAAGGCGCTCCTACGACACCGGCGCGACTCAGTAATGCGGCGGGATCTCGTCGCGCAGGTCGCGTTCTTCTTTCGGCGCGACGGTCTGTAGCTGCTGATGCAGCAGCAGGATCTGCTGCTGCATCAGGTCGAGTTGTTCCTGCTGGCGGAAGACGGTGTGATTGAGTTCCTCGATCAGGTCTTCCGCGAAGCTCAGCTTGGCTTCAAGTTCGTTGATTCTTTCTTCCATACGCTGGCTCGGTTGGGCTGAAAACGGTGTGCGATTGTATGCTGCCTCCCCCGCTTACCCACGCAACCGCCATGCCCGCCTCTGCCGATCACGCCGCCCTGCTGCTGCAAGCTTACCGAACGCGCCGACCGCTCGACGCGCGTCCCGAAACCGGACCGGCCGATGTACAAGCGGCCTATGCCGTGCAACGCGCGGTGTGGCGCGAAATGGTGGGCGATGGGGTAAGCGATGTGCGGCCTGCCGCCTGGAAAGTCGGCGCGCCAAATCGACAGACGGAACCCACTGCAGCCGCCGTTTTTCCGCACCGCGTTGCGCAATGTGAAAGCGCCGAACCGGCCCGGTTTTGCGTGGACGACTTCCGCGGTCTGGGCATCGAAGCCGAAATCGCCGTGCGTTTCGGCCGCGACTTGCCGTCCCGCGCCGAGCCCTACCGCCGTGAGGAAATCCTGGTCGCCATTGCCAGCGCGCATGTGGCGATGGAACTGGTCGACACCCGCCTGGCCGATGCGGATGCCGCCGGCCCGCTCTGGCGGCTGGCGGATAGCTTGCTGAACGGTGGCCTGGTGATCGGCGCGGCGATTCCGAACTGGCGCGAACTGGATTTCTCCAGCTTGACTGTCCGCGCCGAGGCCAACGGACGTTGCCTGGCCGAGACCGTCGGTCGGCCACCGCTCGACGATCTGTTTTATTGCCTGCCCTGGTGGATCGGCCACGTTGGTGGCGCGCGGGCCGGCGACATCGTCACCACCGGCGCCTGGAACGGCATGCATCCGGTGGGGTTGCCGGCAGACGTCGGCGTCGAGTTCGTCGGTGTCGGCGGCGTGCGAGCGCGCATCGAATAGTAGGCGGCGCCCTTTGTAGGATGGGCGAAGCGAAGCGCGCCCATCGATGCGCCGAGTGATGGGCCCGCTGCGCTTGGCCCATCCTACAAAACTGTTCGGCCCGCAAGCGGGCCTCCTACAAGGCGGCTTCCGGGGTCTCTATCGGGGCCGCTTTTTGCGCCGCCAGCGCCAGCATCGCGCGCCGGCTTTCCGGCGTTTCCAGGCTGATGCGGCCGAGCGTGCCGGCGCGGTAGTCGGTCAGCAGATGCATCGCGGCCTTGTCCAGATCGAGCTCGCCGGCACGGCCTTTGATGATGCAGCCGCGTTTGCGCGCCACCGCTTCGAGCACGCCGGGCGCATCCAGGCCTTCCACGGAAAATCCGTAACGCGCGGTCAGCAACGGCGCGTAGCGTGCCAACAGGATGCCGGCCAGAAAGGTGGCGACCTCCTCTTCCAGCACCGCGTTGCGGCCGATGGCGTGGCTGGCGGCGAGCATGTAGCCGTCGCTGTCATGTTCGATCTTCGGCCACATCAGGCCGGGCGTATCGATCAGCATCTGGCGCGGGCTCAGGGTGATGCTCTGCTGCGATTTGGTGATGGCGGGTTCGTCGCCGACGGCGGCGACCTTGCGTTTGACCAGCGCATTCATCAGCGTCGATTTGCCGACGTTGGGGATGCCCATGATCATCATGCGCAGCGGTTTGAAGTTGTCGTCGCGGTGCGGCGCGAGCGTTTGGCACAGGCTGGGAATGCGCAGGACTTCGCCGGCTTTCTTGGCCGACAGCGCCACCGCCTTGACGCCTTTCTGGCTGTTGAAGAATTCGATCCACGCCTTGGTCGCGACGGGGTCGGCCAGATCGGACTTGTTCAGCACCTTCAGACAGGGACGCTGGCGGAACAGGCGCAGTTCATGCACCAGCGGGTTGCTACCGGCCTCGGGCAGGCGGGCGTCGAGCACTTCGATCACCACGTCGATATTCGCCATGGTTTCTGCGGCCTTCTTGCGGGCCGAGGTCATGTGGCCGGGAAACCATTGGATGGACATGTGTGCTTTGATTAATTGGGCCAGCAGCGGCACGGGGTTGCCATTATCGCGGCAACGGCCATGCAGGATGCTTATTGCTGGGCATGCTCGCGCAAGAAAGTACTGGTCTTGCGCGCCCACAGCCAGACGTAGCGCACGCCGGACCCCGCCACCGCCAGCCCGGTCAGCAGCGCCAACGGTTCGATTGCGGCAGCCAGACCGAGATCGAGCGCGATATCGGCGAGCACCCAGGAAACCAGCACGAATTCCAGGAAAGTCGCGATCTTGCCGGACCAGGTCGGGCGCACATCCAGGCGGCCGGTGAGGCGTCGATAGCCCTCGGCGCCGGCAAGGATGACCACATCGCGCACGATCACGACGTACAGCAGCCACATCGGCAGCAACCCGGTCAACGCCAGCATGGACAGCGTGGTCAGCAACATCACCTTGTCGGCGATGGGATCCAACCAGGCGCCCAGTACGCTGCGCTGGTTCAGCCAGCGCGCCAGATTGCCGTCGAGCAGGTCGGTGATCGCCGCGAGCACGAACAACCAGAACGCGCCCTCGACATCGTGCGCCAGCAAGCGCCAGGCCACGACCGGCGCCAGCAGCAAGCGCGACAAGGTGAGCAGATTGGGCAAGGTGTACACGTCGAGCGATCCCGCGGGTGACTTCGCCTGGACGATACCAGCGCCATGCGCAAAATTGCCATGCCCCGCCAAATCAACCCTGTTATTGCAGTCTTTCGTCATACCGCCATTTTCTGAGTTTCAGCGCGCTCAGCCCGCTGGCGTCGGGATGTTGCGGGTTGATCAGGATGTTGCATTCTTCCGGTACGACGATGGAGGGCACCTGCAGCAGGCACGACTGCAGCGCGGCCAGCCAGGCATCGCCGTAGTCGAGACTGACCTTGCCGGTCGGCAGCGCATCCCAACCGACCGGCGCCGCGGGCAACGGCAAGATCTGACGCCGATTCCAGATCTTGTCCGGGATATCCACTCTGACCAGGTAACGATTCAACGGCAGCGAACCGGCGCCAAGATGCACCAGCGTTTCCAGCGCGGCCAGAGCGATCGATTCGGCGCAGTAAACCGCCGCCAATCCCGCCCTGTTCCAGCGGCCTCCGGTCGCCTTTGCGCCCAGCCCGCGCAAGTCGTCGGCCGTGTAATTGGGCGTGTCGGTGCCGATGCGCCAGACCTGCATCACGCATAAGCCCCGGACTGCATCATGCCCAGCAGGTTGGACACGATGCGCTGGCCTTCGATGGTGTCCATGTAGTCGGCCGGCTTGTCGCCGCCCAAGGCGTTGCAGGGCGATTCCAGCCAATTCGCGACCCACTTTGCCGGGTCGAAATTCTCCGGATTGCCCGATTCGGTCACCATCGACTCGACCTGGCCGATCAGCTTCTGCAAACCGATGATGCGCTCCGACTGGTCGGGCGACAGCAACTCGTCCTGCGCAATTTTGCGTTTGACGGTGCCGGCGGGGAGATTGAGCGTGGCGAACAAATGCTCGCGCGAAATACCCATGATCTTGCTGGTATCGACCAGCGCCACCGCTTTCACCCCTTGCCGGATCAACTTGACGCGATCTTCCGGCGCCGCCTGGAAGAGCGAAACATAGGACGCGACCTCGGGGGAGTATTCATAGACGGCCAGCGGCGTCGCCGCCAGCAAGGGGACTTTTGCTTTGGCCGCGCCCCGCTTCGACATGCCCGGCCGAGTGGTTTTGGTTTCCATATCTGCCTCGTTTGATACATTGCCACGTATCAAATGATACAACCATTCCGCATTTTGCCCAGCCGAAGACTTGCCGTGAATGATCGAGCGGCTACAGTCGGTAGTGCGACGCGTACGCGGTTATTTTTTGGGGATAGGCAGCATGCCGATCAAGCAAGTCCTGAGCGAAAACCTCGCCCACCCGGTCAAGATCTGGACCAACGACATCGACGATAACGCGAAGCGCCAGCTCGCCAATGTCGCCAGCCTGCCGTTCATCCATCACCACGTTGCCGCGATGCCGGATGTGCACATGGGCATCGGCGCGACCATCGGCTCGGTCATCGCCACCCATAAAGCGATCATTCCCGCCGCCGTCGGCGTCGATATCGGCTGCGGCATGGCAGCTGTAAGGACGTCGCTGAGCGCCAACGACATCGACGAAAAATCCCTGCGCAAGGTGTTCGACCAGATCGGCCGCGACGTGCCGGTGGGCATGGCCGGCCATCCGGAGAAAGACGCCCTGTTCGAGCAGGCGCGGCCGTTCGAATCGCGTTTGCGGGCGATCGTCGCCAAGCATCCCGACATCACCAAACGCTTCGCCAAGGCAAACCACTGGATCGTGCAGATGGGCAGCCTCGGCGGCGGCAACCACTTCATCGAAATCTGCCTGGACGAGGCCGGCCGGGTCTGGCTGATGCTGCACTCCGGCAGCCGCGGCATCGGCAACGCCATCGGCAGCTACTTCATCGAGCTGGCCCGGCGCGACATGGAACGTTTCTTCATCCAGTTGCCGGATCGCGATCTGGCCTATTTCCCGGAAGGCAGCGCGCATTTCGACGACTACGTCGCGGCGGTGCACTGGGCGCAGGAATACGCCGCCGCCAATCGCGACAGCATGCTCGACTTGGTACTGGCCTCGCTACGCCGCCATTTGCCGGCGTTCGAAATCACCGACGAAGTGGTCAACTGCCACCATAACTATGTGGCAATGGAACACCACTTCAACGCCAACGTCTGGGTCACCCGCAAGGGCGCGATCCGCGCTCGCGACGGCGATCTCGGCATCATTCCGGGCAGCATGGGCGCGCGCAGCTACATCGTGCGCGGCAAAGGCAACCCGGACAGCTTCTGCTCCTGCGCCCACGGCGCCGGCCGGCGCATGAGCCGCACCCAGGCGGAAAAACAGTTTTCCGAAGCCGACCTGCGGCGGCAGACCGAGGGCGTCATCTGCCGCAAGGACAAGGGCGTGATCGACGAGATTCCCGGCGCCTACAAGGACATCGACACGGTCATGGCGAACCAGAACGATCTGATCGAAGTCGTGCATACCTTGAAGCAGGTGCTCTGCGTGAAGGGCTGACATGTAGGAGCGCCTTCCAAGGCGCGATCAGCAGCCACGAACCGCATCGCGCCTTGGAAGGCGCTCCTACATAGGCAATCTTGCGAAAACTCGCGCAATCGCCGATAAGTCAGCCCAACTCACCTCGTATCCAATCGATCCGGAAATACCCATGAAACTTCGCATCGTGTTGCTGTCGGCAGCCGTCATCGGCCTCCTGCTCGGCGGGGTGTATTGGTCGCGGCTGCCGTCGGCCGAGGCGGACAAGAAGGCCCCGCGCGCCGCGCCGTCCGTGCCGGTGACCGTGGCCCAGGCAACCACCCGTGACATGCCGCTGTTGCTGGAAGTGGTCGGCCGCGGCGAAGCGTTCGAGACGGTCACGCTGAAATCGCGTATCGATGGACAGGTCGTGGCGGTGCCGTTCGACGAAGGGCGACACGTGGCGGTGGGAGACGTGCTGGTGAAGCTGGACCCGGCGGACTTCAACGCCAAACTACGCCAGGCCGAGGCCAATCTGGCACGCGATCAGGCCTTGCTGAAGAAAGCCCAGGCGGATGTCGGGCGTTACCAGGCCTTGCGCGTCGAGGGCTTCGTGTCGGAAGAGAAGGTCTCGGAAATGCGCGCCAACGCCGAGGCCAGCCGGGCGACCGTGGCAGCGGACCAGGCAGCGCTCGAACTCGCCCGCCTGCAACTCGGCTACACCACACTGCGCGCGCCGTTTGCCGGCGTGGTCGGCGCCAAGCTGGTGTTTCCCGGCGCCGCCGTGAAGCTCAACGACACCGCGCTGGCGGTGGTGAACCGGGTGCGGCCGCTGTATGTCTCGTTCACCGTGCCGGAGCGGCATTTGCCGCGCATCCGTGCGGCGATGAGTACGGGCTCGCTCAAGGTCGCGGTGAATCTGCCCGACGACCGCGGCGAGAAGTTCGCAGGCGTCATCCGTTTCCTCGACAACGCGGTGGATGCCAGCACCGGCACCATCCGCATGAAAGCGGAACTGGACAACGCCGCGGAAAAACTAGCGCCGGGGCAATATCTCAACGTGACGCTGACGCTGGACACCTTGCGCAACGCCGTGGTGGTGCCGGACGAAGCGATCCAGCAGGGTCCGGAGGGCAGCTTCGTCTATGTGGTCAAAGCCGATGCCGGCACCGAGGTACGCAAAGTCGTACTGGCCATGACACACGACGGCCTGGCTGCGGTGGCGCAAGGATTGCAGGCCGGCGAAACGGTGGTGACCGATGGCCAGTTGCGGCTGACGCCGGGCGGCAAGGTCAAGGTGAAAACGCGCGCCAACGCCGCTTCGCGCTGACAGGATATTAAGAATCGTGGAAATCCTGAACCATACCGCCGTCATACCGGCGCAGGCCGGTATCCAGTTCCCAGCGACATGGCGCGTCCTGGACCCCGGCCTTCGCCGGGGTGACGACGCTTTCGACACGCGGCTAAGCGCAAGAACATCAACATGCAACTGCCCGAACTAAGCATCCGCCGGCCGGTGATGACCACGCTGCTGATGGCCGCGTTTCTCGTCTTCGGCGTCATCGCCTATCGCGCCTTGCCGGTGTCCGAACTACCCAGCGTCGACTTCCCCACCATCAACGTCAGCGCCAACCTGCCCGGCGCCTCGCCGGAAACCATGGCGGCGGCGGTGGCCACCCCGCTGGAGGCGCAGTTCTCCACCATCTCCGGGGTCGACAACATGAGTTCGGTGAGCGCGCGCGGCGCCACCTCGATCACGCTGCAATTCAAGCTGGAACGCGACATCGACGCCGCCGCGCAGGACGTGCAGGCGGCCATCGCGGCGGCGCAACGCAAGCTGCCGACCGACATGCCGGCGCCGCCCTCGTTCCGCAAGGTGAACCCGGCAGACTCGCCGATCTTCTATCTCGCCATGCATTCGACCACCCTGCCCTTGCAGACGGTCAACGAATACGCCGAGACGCAGCTGGCACAGCGCGTTTCCACGATACCGGGCGTGGCGCAGGTGCTGATCTACGGCGCCCAGAAGTACGCCGTGCGCATCCATGCCGACCCGCACCAACTGGCCGCGCGCGGCATCGGCATCGACGAGTTGCAGAAGGCGGTGGCCAGCGCCAACGTCAATCAGCCGGTCGGCAACCTGGAAGGCGACAAGCAGACCTGGTCGCTGCGCACCAACGGCCAACTGGTCGACGCGGCCGCCTACCGGCCACTCATCGTCGCCTACAGGAATGGCGCGCCGGTGCGACTGGAGGAAGTCGCGCTGGTGCACGACGACGTGGAAGACAACCGCCGCGCCAACTGGATCGTCGACAAACACGGCGACCAGCGCGCCATCATCCTCGCCATCCAGCGCCAGCCGGGCGCCAACACCATCGCCACGGTCGAAGCGATCAAGGCCATCCTGCCCGGATTCCAGGCCAAGCTGCCGGCCTCGATCGAACTTTCGGTGTTCTACGACCGCAGCATTTCCATCCACGAATCGATCAACGACGTGCAGTTCGCATTGATCCTGGCCGGCTGCCTGGTCGTGCTGGTCATCCTGCTGTTCCTGCGCAATCTGTCGGCCACCCTGATCCCCGCGCTGGCGCTGCCGATTTCGGTGATCGGCACCTTTGCCGCCATGTACGCGATGGGGTTCAGCCTGGACAACCTGTCGCTGCTGGCGCTGACGCTGTCGGTCGGTTTCGTCGTCGACGACGCCATCGTCATGCTGGAAAACATCGTGCGCCATGTCGAAGCGGGCGAAAAACCGTTCGACGCGGCAATCAAGGGCTCGCGCGAAATCGGCTTCACCATCGTCTCGATGACGCTGTCGCTGGTCGCGGTGTTCATCCCGGTGATGTTCATGAGCGGCATCATCGGCCGCCTGTTGCACGAATTCGCGGTGACCATTTCGGCGGCAATCCTGGTCTCCGGCCTGGTTTCGCTGACGCTGACGCCGATGCTGGCGAGCCGCTATCTGAAGCACGAGAAGAACGCCAAACACAACCGCGCCTACTGGCTGTTCGAACGCGTGTTCGAGCGTCTGCTGGTGGCATACCGGATCAGTCTGACCTGGAGCCTGGCGCATCCGCGACTGATCCTGGCGACCTTCTTCCTGACCATTTTCGCCAGCGTCGCGCTGTACCGTGAAATTCCCAAGGATTTCCTGCCCAGCGGCGACAGCGGCCGCATCATCGGCCGCACCGAAGGCGCGCCGGACACCTCCTTCGCCAGCATGGTCGAACGTCAGCGCGCGGTAGTCGCCATCGCCGCGCAAGACCCCGATATCGAAACGTTCATGTCGGTGGTCGGCGCCGGTGGCTCGCGCATCACGCCGAACAGCGGCATCCTACTGTTCCGCCTGAAACCGAACGCGGAACGCGACAAGACGCCGGACGAGATCATCCAGGCGCTGCGTCCGAAACTGGCCGCCGTGCCGGGCATCAAGGTCTCGCTGCAGAACCCGCCGCCGGTCAGCCTGGGCGGTCAGGCCACCTCCGGCCAGTATCAATACACCCTGCAGGACACCGATCTGGCCGAGCTGTACGCCTGGACCGACACCCTGCTCAGCCGCATCCGCAAACTGCCCGGCTTCGAGGACGTCAACAGCAACCTCAACGACAAGAGCCCGGTGCTGGCGCTGGACTTGGACCGCGACAAACTCGCCGCGCTGGGTCTCGATTTCGGCCAGGTGGAAGACGCCCTGCAAAGCGCGTTCAGCGCGCGCCAGATTTCCACGATCTACGGCGCTACCAACCAGTACCAGGTGATTCTGGAACTGGCGCCGGAATTCCAGGACGACGTCAACATTCTCACCCGCCTGCATGTGCGCGCCAGCAGTGGCGCGCTGGTGCCGCTCGACACCGTCGCCAAAGTCACCCGCGCTTCGCAGGCCCTCAGCATCAACCATCAGGGCCAACTACCGGCGGTGACGATCTCGTTCAACCTGCAACCTGGCGTGTCACTGGGCACGGCCGTGGAGCACCTGAAAGCGCTGGAACAGGAACTGCGCCCGCCGGCCTCGCTCACCACCAGCCTGCAGGGCACCGCGCAGGCATTCGAGGAATCGCGCCAGGGCCTTGGCCTGTTGCTGCTGGTCGCCGTGCTGGTGGTCTATCTGGTACTGGGCATCCTGTACGAGAGCTTCATCCACCCGCTCACCATCCTGTCCGGCCTGCCCTCCGCCGGCTTGGGCGCCCTGCTGACACTCTGGCTGTTCGATGTCGACCTCAGCCTGTACGCCTTCGTCGGCGTCATCATGCTGATCGGCATCGTCAAGAAGAACGCCATCATGATGATCGACTTCGCGCTGGAACGGCAGCGCAAGGACGGCATGGCCGCCGCCGACGCCATTTTCCAGGCCTGCCAGGTCCGTTTCCGCCCGATCATGATGACCACCCTGGCCGCGCTGGCCGGCACGCTGCCCATCGCCATCGGCTGGGGCGCCGGCGCCGAAGTTCGCCAACCGCTGGGTCTGGCGGTGGTCGGCGGATTGGTGGTGTCGCAGTTCCTGACGCTGTTCCTGACGCCGGTGATTTATTTGTACATGGAACGGTTGGCGGCACGGTTCAGGGGAAAAACCAGTCCCGCGCAAAGCGAAGCGGAGTTGTAACGCTCGCGGGTGGCGGATCAGTTCGAGGTCTGGCTCGATGCTGTCGGACTGAGCAAGCGCACCGTGAAGTGCTGTTGCGACAACTGCGTACCGATTTCAAAACGCCTGCCGAGCAGTCGCAGGAATTCGTAACGGGTATTCAGATGCAGATTGATCGGGATACCGATGCTGCCGTCTTCAAAGCGCAGGAGTGGGCGGTGTCCCGCTCCTTCAATTAGCCATGCATGCATGATGGAAACCCTCCATACAAAACGTCTGACTTACTCTGGTTCCAGCATATGCCGTGCCCGGAAAGGAGACTGGAGATGGGCCTGGTGGCGGGAAATGAAGAACGGGAGATGTCCGAATCTCGCCACAACTGTCGTGCTTTGGGCGTTGTGCGCGGCCTGAATCAGGCTGAAGCCAAATATGGCTCAGCCCGGCCGGTGCCGCGCTTGGGTCATACCGTCAACGGAAGATGTAGAGAACCTTCACCGACTCGGTGATCTGGCCGAGCGGCAGATAGCTGATGGCATGGGGATCGCTGTTCAGCAGTTCGATCAGGCGACCAGCCTCCTCGATGTTCTTCGGCGGCCTCCCCTTGCCGGTGAAGATCAGCGTGGTCCAGTAGGAGTTGATCTGTGCCAGGGTCTTGCCGGAGATTTCCCGATAGAACAGCGTTTTGTAACCGTTGTCGTTGAGCTCGACCGGCTTGACCCGGCTACCGTCCGGGAGTTGAGTGGTCTTCGCCAGGAAGATGTTCGCGACTTCGCGCTGGTCCAGCTTTTCGATGGCCGAGCCTTTCCCGACCACGACCGCCAATCCGGCATAGCTAGAGGTGGCCGCCAACAGCGCAATAAGGGCGAGGAGGCGGCGCATCAGAACACCCCCTCGAAGCTGATGGAGAAAATGGTCGCCAAGTCCTTCACGGCGGGCCGGGCGAGGTAGCTGGCATCGTTGACCGATTGGCGCTCGATCTGCGCCTTGATGGCGTGGCTGGCGTCGAGGTCGTAGCGCAGGCCGAGCGAAATCGATTTGGTGGTGAGTTCGCCGTCCTTGGGCCCGGAACCCGGCGGCGGCGGTGGGGGGGGCGGGCCGGGAGGGCTGGGCGGCCCAGGGGGTGCGGTGTACTCCATGTGGCGGTATTGGTAGAGCAGATAGGGCGTCAGGCGGTCCAGGCGATAACCCAGCGAAAGGTAAGCCATCTGCTCGTCCGGATTGATCTCCGCCTCGCTCCGGGCGTAGCCGAAATTGACCACGGCCTTTTCATACAGCACCTCCGCCTCGATGCTGCCCATGACTATCTCGGCGTCTTTCTGGAGGAGGCGCGTCAGGTCTTTCGTGGAGACGTCGTAGCGGGCATGCATCAGCGACAGGTTGAGCCAGGACTCGTCGCGCTCGATGCGGCTGGAAAGCAGCTTGATGTCGCGGCCGTCGACGAAATCCTGATGATGGTCGGGAACCCCATAGGCGCCCTGGAAATTGAGGTTGTAGTGGCCGAGACGCCCCTGTTTCACCAACTCGACGCCGAGATAGTCGTCGAACCCGGCGGCACCGCTGGCGGGTACCAGCGGCCTGACCCAGAGGCGGGAAAAACCGACATAACGCAACTCGATACCCTGCATCAGCGGCGTCTTCAGCTTGCCGCCGCGCAGGAACAGGTCGTCGCCCAGATCCCAGTTCGCATATGCCCACTCCAGGGTGGGGGCATAGCCGGCGTCGGTTTGCTTGCTGCTGACGGCCTGGGCGGCGAAGCGCAGCGTGTCGGTCAGGCTGAAATCGGCTTGCAGGCCGATCAGTGAATAGTCCAGCGTGGCCTCGCCGTCCTTCAAGGTGATGGGGTTGCTCGACAAGGTCGGCAGGATCGTGTCGCTGCCGTGACTGAGGCTGACGTCCAGGTTGTAGAATCCGCTCAGCGTAAGCCTGTCGGAGATCTCAACCGCGTAGCCGCAAGCCGGCCACAAGAACAATGCGGCGAGCAACAGGCCCATGCTTGACGCACAACGGTAGTTTTTCCACGCTTTCATCGCAACCCGGCCTGACCATGTCTTTGATGTGGATTAAGGCGCCATCGTAGCTTATATACCGATGACCTTAGGCAAGCCCGCGCTGACCATCTTCCAGAAAATGCTGGTCGCCCCCCTGGTCGGCGTGCTGCTCTATTCCGCCTACCTGCTGTTCGCCTATCAGGAACAACAAGCCAACAGCGGCCGGATCGAGGAAATCCGCGCGGTCTATCTACCCGCGCTCGAACTCGCCGGCGGCAACGCCATCGTCTTCGACGCCATCGTGGCCAGCTTCAAGGACGCCGTGCTGGCCGGCGAAGAACAATGGGTGCACGACACCGGCAAGGAACTGGCGCGCATCGAGGACAACCTGACCCGCCTGGGCACCTACGCCCCGGTCGTCGACAAGCAACGCGTCGACCGGCTCCGGGACGTATTCCGCCAGTACTACGGCAACGCCCATGCCTTGTCGATGGCCATGTTGCGCAAGGGCTCCGGCGCGGAAGACCTCGACCGTCTGATCGAAAACGTCGAGCGCTACCACGGCCGGGCCTCGACCGAATTCGAGCAGATGAAGTCCGACCTGCAAGCCGGCTTCTCCCTGCGCATCGACGAAACCAACCAACGCCTGCACCGCCAAGTGATGATCGCCATCGGGCTCGGCGCGGTGCTCATCGTGGTCATCGTCGGCGTCACCTTCGTGATGTCGCTGTCGACCCGCAACGCCTTGGGTGAAGTCAATATGGCCCTGAAAAACATGGCCCAGGACCGGCCCGACTTCTCCCGCCGCCTCGCCCGCGCCAGCAACGACGAACTGGGCGAACTGGTCGGCTGGTTCAACCAGCTCGCCGACAAGTTGGAAGGCGACCACAAGGTGATCGAGCGGCTCTCCGTCACCGACAAACTCACCCAACTCTACAACCGCACCAAGATCGACGAACTGTTTCTGCTCGAACTCGGCAAGGCCCGCCGCTACGGCAACGCACTGTCGGTGGTCCTGCTCGATCTAGACCATTTCAAGCAAGTGAACGACACCTACGGCCACCAGACCGGCGACCTGGTGCTGCGCAACCTGGCCGAAACCCTGCGCCGCAACGTCCGCGACAGCGACCATATCGGCCGCTGGGGCGGCGAGGAATTCGTCATCCTCGCGCCCAGCACCGACCTCGAACAGGCCCGCGCGCTGGCGGAAAAACTCCGCGCCGCCATCGCCGGCCACGACTTCGCCGAGGTCGGCCACAAGACCGCCAGCTTCGGCGTCGCCACCTGGCGCGACGGCGACGACGAAGACTCGATGACCAAACGCGCCGACGAATGTCTGTATATGGCGAAAGGGGAGGGGCGGAACCGGGTGGTGGCTGAAGGGCGGGACTTGCCGGTTGCAGCCATTGAATAGTGTGGGCGGGCCGAATTTCAATGGGTACGTAAACGAGTGCTTTCGGCCAAAACTGGTCATACAGCGCCATCACCGCTAATGCCTGCACCTCGGCCATTGCCGACGTTGGCGGACGTGCTTGGAATTTTCTCCAACGGCAGCTTAACGGATGCCCTTCCCAAGAGCAGATCCCGGCCAGAAGCGGTCCGTGGCGGAGCCAGAGAAATGCGATTCAGGATGGCCATTGAACCTCTTAAAGGAGTCAGTCGCAGTCCATAACTGGTTGGCAAGCCGAAGTCAGACATCACTGCCCTCGTAAAGGTACTGGCGCACCAATACTGCCCACTTCCGCCTACGCCCCCATTCACCGTGAAACAGGAGCAACATAATACTAACGATGTATTGTGCAATTAAACCCAAGTCAGGGTATCGGTGTCGTCACCGCGTCGATGGACTGCAGGAATTGCACCACCTTCCCCCGGTCGGCGGCGTTGCTGAGGGTATCGACGCCGCCGGTGCCGGCGGAGCGGTGCGTGACGTTGTTCAGCACTTCGTCCAGCGACTTCGCCGCGCCGTTGTGCAGGAAGGTCTGCGGAAAAGCGAACAGCGACAGCAGCGAGGCAGGAACGAAGCCGTCGGCGCCCAACGGCGCGGTGGCGGCGGCGCGCACCTCATTGAAGAAGGCGGCGTCGAAGGTGCCGACTTTGCGCAGTTCGCCGATGATCTGACCGCCCACCACCAGGCCGGCGGCCGGCGGCGGCGTATAGCGTAGCCGCCCGCTGGTCCATTGCGGGCCGCCGTGGCATAGCTGGCAGTTGGCGGCGGCGAACAGGGCACGTCCGGAAATCACGTCCGGCTCGGTCTTGGCGACCGGCGAAATGGGCGGGCGGATGCCGAACTTCTCGAAGGTCTTGATGGCGTCCCAGGCTCCCACACCGCGTACCTTGAGCTGATTGCGGTTGGCGTTGGCGGGGGTGAAGGCGGCCACCGTCGCTTCGGGCGTCACGCCGTCAGCCTGGACGATCAGGCCGGCGCCGCCGGAGACGCTGCGGATGTTGAGTTCGAAATCCTCTTCCTCGTCGAAGATCGCCGACCAGTTGAGGATGCGCTGGATGGAGCGGGTGGGATCGGTGAGATCGAAGTCGGTGTGCTGCGGAATGGTCCGTCGTGGTCCGGCGGCGAAGATCCACACCACGTTGTCGGAGAGGCCGAAGGGGGTGTGGCAGGCCGCGCAGGAGCCCCAGCCGTTGTTGGACATGCGCCCGGTGATGGGCGCGCCCCCGGGCGTGGCAGGATCGAACTCGCCCACCGAGGTGTTGTACAGCTCCTTGCCAATGTGGACGATGTCGGCCTGGGTGCCGGCGGCCGGAAGGCTGGCCGACCTGAGGGTCGCCATGACCGTCTCGGGACTGGTGGTGAGGTTGATCACCGACACGTCGCGGGACACGTAATTCATGACGTACGCACGCGTATCTGTGCCGTTGACCACGATGCCGCGCGGATTCTTGCCGACCTTGATCTGCAGCACGCGGCCGGAATCGGCGGGATCGCTCAGCACGCTGGGCGCGCCGGCCGCGTCCACCGCCAGCTTGACCACGATGTTGCTGGCCGCGCTGACCACGTAACCCTCGGCGGCCAGATGCTTGAAGGCCAGCGCCCACGGCTGGGTGATGAACAGCTTGGGTGTCGACGTCTGGTCGCGCACGGCGGTGTGCAGGTTGAGGGTAAGGCCGGCGTCGAGGTGGCTGCTGCGGTCGAGCACCGACAGCAGGCTGTGGGTGTTGACGTCGAAGCGCACCGGACCGTTGGGCGAGGCGCCGGTGTTGGGCACATAGGCGAAGCCGTTCTTGATGCCGATGCCGTTGAGCTGGTTGGGGTAGGTGCCCGTGGTGAAGGTGAAGCTGGCGCCCGGCGCGATCCGCGCCAGGGCATCGCCATTGGCCTTGAAGCCGCTGTCGGCGATGGGCTGCAGGGTCGCTTCGGTGACCACACTGTCGGTCAAGGACGACAGCACCGTGACTTTGCCGACCTTGGCGTCGTCGGCGCCATCCACCTTGCCGGCCACCGGCAGCGCGAGGAATTGGGTGACGTAGACGGTTTCGTCGTTGTCGTCGGTGTCACCGTTGTTGGTGATCGCCAGGCCGCGCGGCTCGAAGCCCACGTTGAGGATTGTCTTCACCACCGTGTCGGTGGCGGTATCGATGACCGAGACCGAGTTGGAGCGGGCATTGGTAACGTACAGCTTCCTGCCGTTGGGGGTCAGCGCCAGGCCGTAGGGTTCGGTGCCCACCACGATGTGCTTGCTCGGCTTGTAGACCACGCCGTTGGCGATATTGGTCTTGATCACCGACACCGTGCCACTGACGGTGTTGGCCACGTAGGCCTTGCTGCCGTTGGGCAGGAATGCCACGCCGCTGGGTTCGCTCTGCACCGGCACTACCGCCACCCGCCGGTTGCGGTCGCTGCGAAGGTCGAAAAAAGTGACGGAATTGTTGTCTGGATTGGCAACGACCAGAAACGCGCCGTCAGCACTGAGCGCCAGAGGCTGCGACGAGGTTGGCCCGCGGAACAGACTGAGTGACGCCGCATCGAGTGGCCGCTGCGACAACACCAGCGCCCCCATACCCACCAGCGCCGCGATCATCGTAAGTACTGCCCGGCCGGCCTGTTTCCTGTCGATGTTGATCCGTGTTGAGCAATTGCGCATGGGAGCCTCCAGATGCAAAACACGCCGGCCGGTCTGGCTGGCCAGGCGGCGGGGTCGAATGGGTATTGGCCTCAGCGGGCCTCAGTGGGTCCGGCGCGCGCGCCGGGCGAGCAGCAGCCCGGCAGAGCCCGCGGCGAGCAGCGCCAGTAAGCTCGGTTCGGGAATCGCGGCGGCAGCCGACACGGCAAAATAGCCCGCGCCGCCATCGCTCGGCGACTCGACCGGCACGATCGTGATTTCGTGGGCCCCGGCGCCGAGGAGGAAAACGTTATGGCTGATGTTCGGATCGGCCAGACATGTCACGGGATCGTCGCCGCAGTCACCCCCCAACACCGGTGCGGAAGTCAGCCCCAGGCTTGCGCCAAAGTCGAAGATCTCAAACCGGTCACCGGACTCGAAGGCATCGGTGACGGTCAACTCGGAGCCCCCCACAGGCGCCACGAAGGACCACGGCGGCGCGTCGCCAAAGGTCGTCAGTGTGCCGGAACTGGGCACGCAGAAGGCACCCGAGGGGTCTGCCGGATCGCAGCCGGTCGCGAGCGAACCTGCATCGCCGAAACCAAACTGGTAGTAGGTATCCGACAGGATCAGCCCGGCGTGGCTGGTCCAGGACACCCCCAGGAGAGCCCAACACATACACGCTGCGAGGGCCCGTGATCTTGGAAGACGGAACGGTTTCATGACACCTCCACTATGACGACTGAGGGCGCAAACAATGCGATTCGGCGACGGGCTGCCCCGCCCCTGAGATCCTGTCGTCACCCGAAGCATCAAGCGTGCCACAAGAGCATAGTTGAGTAATTTCATCGGGTTACGCTGTTCGCCCAGAACACAGGCCGACAAAGTGTAAAGACCGTCGACAGCGACGACCCGCTGGCGCAGAAAGGTTCAACCTCGGCGGTCGCCCCGACCCTGCGCCCAACCGCGCCGAGCGCAGGGTGACGTTGAACGGTCGGCCTGAAGTCACCACGCCATGGCTGAGATGTGCGAGCTTGCGCATGACGGCACCGATCAGGCTTTCGGCGCGAGACCGCTCGCGCGCAACAGTTTCCCGAAGGCCCGGGTCGCCGGGTTGTACCGAAGGCCACCATGCCCGCATGTAGAGCCTCCGGCGGGCCAGACCTGGCATCCGCCTCGTATATTTGAATGGCTGCTTGACTCCAGACAGCCGCCCGCCAAGGCGTCGTCGGCTAGGTGGCGGTTGTGGGTCGGCAAGAGCCAGCCGACGATCAAGAAAGCGGTCATTCCCGAACGGCAGCTATAAGGTCAGGACCACTGGCAGTTCCGGCCGAGCAAGAGTCATCCGATGCAGCCCCCTGAATGACCGCAACGTTCGGAAGCGGCCGATCCTGTTGGTGGATGCCGCCGGCAGCTCAGGCCGATAACCACGCTTCCATGACAATCAACCGGGCTGGTCTTACCCGCACGCTCTCCGAATTGGCGTTGCCGTATTTACGCCATGGAAAACGGCCCCCTTCTGCTCAAAAAAAACCGGGCACAAGGCCCGGTTTTTCAATCTGACGCGGTATTCGCCGCCGCCCTGCTCTACTTGCCGCGTGCCGCCAACCGCGTCCAGGTGCTCACCACGGTATCCGGGTTGAGCGACATCGAGTCGATGCCCTGATCCATCAGCCAGTCGGCCAAGTCGGGGTGATCGGACGGGCCCTGGCCGCAGATGCCGACGTACTTGCCGTTGCGTTTGCAGGCGGCGATGGCTTCGGCGAGCAGTTTCTTCACGGCCGGGTTGCGTTCGTCGAACGATGCCGCGACCAGGCTGGAGTCACGGTCGACGCCCAGGGTCAGCTGGGTGAGGTCGTTGGAGCCGATGGAGAAGCCGTCGAAGCGTTGCAGGAACTCGTCGGCGAGCAGCACGTTGGCCGGGATCTCGCACATCATGACGATCTTCAGGTCGTTCTTGCCGCGTTCCAGTCCGTTCTCGGCCAGCACGCCCAAAGCGGCGTCGGCGTCGAACAGGGTGCGCACGAAGGGCAACATGATTTCGACGTTGGTCAGGCCCATGTCGTCGCGCACGCGGCTGATGGCGCGGCATTCGAGCTGGAACGCGCGGCGGAACATCGGGCTGGCGTAGCGGCCGGCGCCGCGGAAGCCGAGCATCGGGTTCTCTTCATGCGGTTCGTATTGCGGGCCGCCGATCAGGTTGGCGTATTCGTTCGACTTGAAGTCGGACATGCGCACGATGACGCGCTTCGGCCAGAACGCGCAGGCGATGGTGGCAATGCCCTCTACCAGCTTTTCGACGTAGAAATTGACCGGATCGCCGTAGCCGTGGATCTTGGCGTCGATGGCGGCCTTCACGTCTTCCGGCATCTTGCGGTATTCCAGCGCGGCGTTCGGGTGGATGCCGATGGCGTTGTTGATGATGAATTCCAGGCGCGCCAGGCCGACGCCTTCGTGCGGCAAGGTGCAGAAATGGAATGCCTGTTCCGGGTTGCCGACGTTCATCATGATCTTGACCGGGATTTCCGGCATGGTCTGCATGACCATCTCGGTCTTCTCGAAAGCGAGCTGGCCGTCATAGACGAAGCCGTCCTCGCCTTCGGCGCAGGACACCGTGACGAGTTGGCCTTCCTTGATCAGTTTGGTGGCGTTGCCGGTGCCCACCACGGCTGGCACGCCGAGTTCGCGCGCGACGATGGCGGCATGGCAGGTGCGGCCGCCGCGATTGGTGACGATGGCGGAGGCGCGCTTCATCACCGGTTCCCAGTCCGGGTCGGTCATGTCGGCGATCAGCACGTCGCCGGGCTCCACTTCATGCATCTGGGAAATGTTCTGAATGATGCGGGCGCGGCCCTGGCCGATCTTGCTGCCGATGGCGCGGCCGACAATGATGACCGGACCTTTCTCCAGCATCTTGAAGCGGGTCTGCACGTTGCCGTCGCGCGATTTCACGGTTTCCGGGCGGGCTTGCAGGATGTACAGCTTGCCGTCGATGCCGTCGCGGCCCCACTCGATATCCATCGGGCGGCCGTAGTGTTCTTCGATGATCAGCGCGTAGCGTGACAGTTCGAGCAACTCCTCGTCGTCCAGCGCAAAACGGTGGCGCAGCCCCATCGGTACGTCTTCGATGATGGTCGAACGCTCGGCGACGGACTCGTGGCCGAACACCATGCGGATGGCCTTTTCGCCCAGTTTCTTGCGCACCACGGCGCGCTTGCCTTCACGCAGCTTGGGTTTGTGCACGTAATACTCGTCCGGGTTGACCGAGCCTTGCACCACGGTTTCACCCAAACCGTAAGAAGCATTGATGAACACCACATCGCGAAAGCCGGATTCGGTGTCCATCGTGAACATGACGCCGGCGACGCCGAGATCGGAACGCACCATGCGCTGGATGCCGGCGGACAGTGCCACCACGGCGTGTTCAAAGTGGTTGTGGACGCGATAGGAAATGGCGCGGTCGTTGTAGAGCGAAGCAAAACAGAGCTTCACCGCGTCGATCAGGTTATCGGCGCCTTGAATATTGAGATAGGTCTCCTGCTGGCCGGCGAAAGAAGCGTCCGGCAGGTCTTCGGCGGTGGCGGAAGAGCGCACGGCGAATTGCAGGTCTTCTCCAGCTTCGGCGCACATCAGGCGATGGTTGTGGCGGATGCCGGCTTCCAGTCCGGGCGGCAGCGGCGCTTCCATCATCCAGCCGCGAATCTCGCGTCCGGCTTCAGCCAGCGCCTGGGTATCGTCGACGTTCAGCGTGGTCAGCTTGGCGGCAATGCGATCGGCAAGTTCGTTATGCGACAGATATTCGCGGAAGGCGTCGGCCGTGGTGGCAAAGCCGCCGGGGACGCGGACACCCTTGTCGGTCAGGTTGTGGATCATCTCCCCGAGGGAAGCGTTCTTGCCGCCAACCTTGTCCACGTCGTGCATGGACAGGGTTTCAAAGCGCGCTATATAGTCAAACGAGTTACCCATTTTTCTTTCCTCGATAAATATTGACTGAAGCGTCGCTTCCTTCCCCCAATGACACCTGTACGCCCGGTCTACTTCATCTCCGATCACACTGGCATCACCGCCGAAATCATCGGCAAGAGTCTCCTCTCCCAATTCCCCGACGAAGCGTTCGCGCCGGTGAGTTTACCCTTCGTTGACTCGCTGGAAAAAGCTAATTTTGCAGCGCAGCAAGTTTGCGACGCCTGGAAGCGTACAAACGTAAAACCTTTAGTGTTTTCAACGCTTACCGACCCTGGTGCACGTGCAGCATTGGACGCTTGCGGCGCACTCGTAATGGACATCTACGGCCACTTTCTGAGCATGATGGTGGGCGAGATCGGTTATCCGCCGGAACCGTTGCGCGGCCGTTTCCACGGCATGGGCGACAACAGCGACTACCACCGGCGGATCAACGCGGTGAATTTTGCCCTGGCGGCGGACGATGGCCTCAGCGTGGAGAAATACGAGCGCGCCGACATCATCCTGGTCGGGGTCTCGCGCAGCGGCAAGACGCCGACCTCGCTGTACATGGCGATGCAGTATGGTCTCAATGTGGCGAACTACCCGTTGACGCCGGAAAACTTCGAGCAGCCCAGCCTGCCGAAGTCACTGCTGCCCTACATTCCAAAACTGCATGGACTCACCTTGCTGCCGGAGCGGCTGGCACAGATTCGCTCCGAACGCAGACCGAACAGCAGCTATGCGTCGCTGGAAACCTGCCGCCGGGAATTGAATCTGGCGGAAAAGATGATGCGCGACGCCGGCATCCCGATCGTCAACTCCTCGGCCCGTTCGGTGGAAGAGATCGCCTCGTTGATCAAGCAATCCCTCACCGGCGAACGCAAGAACTGAGCGGGTTGAAGAGCGCCTCCGTTTGCGCTTGAGTGCTTGCGAATCCGGCGTGGCACAATCCACCGCACGGCAACCAACTTGCAGGAAAACCATGAGCAATATCGACTATCTGGCCATTACCGCCTCGGGCGAAGACAAGATCGGCCTGGTGCAACGCTTCACCAGCCGCATCGTCGAAGCCGGCTGCAATATCGAGGAATCGCGCATGGCGGTGCTGGGCAACCAGTTCTCCATCCTGATGCTGATCTCCGGCCCGTGGAACGCGCTGTCCAAACTGGAAGACCGCCTCGACCAGGTGGGCGAGGAACTCGGCCTGACCATCCTGCACAAGCGCACCCGCCAGGCCGAACGCAAGACGCCGCTGGTGCCCTACCGGGTCAATGTGGTGGCGATGGATCACCCCGGCATCGTTCACAACCTGGCCGATTTCTTCGCTCGCCAGGGCATCAACATCGAGGAACTGATCACCGAAACCTATCCGGCGCCGCATACCGGCACGCCGATGTTCTCGGTCAACATCACGGTCGGCATTCCCGCCGACATGCATCTGCCCACCTTGCGCGGAGACTTCTTCGAGTATTGCGACAACCTCAATCTCGACGCCGTCATGGAGCCCGCGCGGGACTGATCGTCGATGCAGCAGAACCTCGGCCGCCTGCGTTTTCCGGAAGATGAAAAGCGCCAGCCCTGGCTGCCCTTGCTGCTCGAAATCCAGCATCTGACCAATCAGGCTGTCGCCGCCGCGATCAAGACGGATGGCCGCAAGCTGGCCTGCGGCCGCGGTTGCGCCGTGTGCTGTCGAGATCAGGCCGACATCCCGGTTTATCCGCTCGAATTGATGGGCATCGCCTGGTACACCTCGGAAAAACTCGACGGCGATCTGCGTCACCGCGTGCGCAGCCAGTTACAGCAGCACCGCACGCTGGGCGCCTGCCCGTTTCTGGTCGATGCAGCCTGCGCCATCCATCCGTTACGCCCGTTGGCCTGCCGCCAGTTCAACGTGTTCGGCACGGTTTGCGCGCCCGGCGAAGATGCCTTCCATACCCGCCGCGGCGATGTGCTGCAGCCGGATGCGAAACGCAAGAACGAAGCCCTGCGCGAGATGCTGCGCCATCACAACGTCAAGGACGGCCGCGAACGCCGCCGTCTGGTCGAGTCCGGCGAAGTTCACCGACTGGCGCAAAACCTGCGCGAGATGCGCTGGGAGACGTTGGCGGCCAGAATGGCCGGCGACCAGCCCTAATTCGGGGCCTTGCCGACGCCGTGTTCGCGGCAATAACGCGCGGCGGCGGCAGTCAGGATCTGGACTTCCTGGCTGGAAAGATCCGAGTACGCATCGCGAATGGCCTTGGACGCCCAATAATCGGTTGGCCGGCCATTCAGACCGGCGCCATGCTGAAAATACGGCTCAACCAGGCGCACGACATCATCGAAGATGTCACGCAGATTGAGTTGTTTGCGCCGCTCGGACTGCTGCGTAGCGTCTGCACTTCGGATATCGTCGATGAATTCGCCCATGTTTGCGCACCGGTAGCCAGGAATTCCCTTGCTATCGGCACATACGTCGAACAATCCAGTCGATTTGCGAATTTCTTGATCGATATCAGCAACCCACAACGATCTGGACAATCCACAGATGGCGGCGGCTCAAGTATTCTGTCCGCATTGAACAAACGACGCGATTCCACCATGAGCCACAAGCACGAACACCTGATCCACGCCATCTTCCAGGATCCTGTCAGCGGCAATATTCACTGGCGCGAAATCGAATCGCTGCTGCATCACCTTGGCGCCACGGTCGAGCCGATTCAAGGCGCACGCTTCCGCGTCGTGCTGAATGGCGTCGAGGGCGTTTTGCATCACCCGCACCACAGCAGCGTGCTGCTCCGGCAAGACGTCAAGAGTCTGCGCCTGTACCTGGCCTCCGCCCAAGTCACGCCTTCGCTCTACGAAATCTCGCAAAAGAGTTGAACGTGCAGGTCCGCGTCATGGCAAGGCGCTTGAAGGCGTTTACGGTTGCCTTCGGCCTGGCGCTGCTAGCCGCCACAGCGGCATTTGCCGACGAGCCACCGGCACAACCTGCGCCGCCGGCCGTCGATCCAGCCTTTACCCAGTGGCTGCAGGAACTCAAGCAGGAAGCGCTTGCCAAGGGCATCGACCAGCAAACCTGGGACACCGCCTTGGGCGACTTCCAGCCGATTGCCCGCGTCATCGAACTGGATCAACGCCAGCCGGAATTCGTCGATACGTTCTGGAATTATCTCGACCGCCGCGTCGATGAGAAACGCGTGGCGCTGGGCCGCGACAAACTGCGCGAACACAGGAAACTGCTGGGAAAAGTTCAGGCCAGATACGGCATCCCCGCCACCATTCTGGTTGCCTTCTGGGGCATGGAAACCCATTTCGGCCGCAGCATGGGCAGCTTTCCAACCCCCGCCGCGCTCGCCACACTGGCCTACAACAATCGACGCAGTGCGTTCTTCCGCAGCGAACTGCTGGCGGCACTGAACATCCTGCAGCAGCAACATCTGCCGGCCGCGGAAATGGTGGGTTCCTGGGCCGGCGCCATGGGCCAGATGCAATTCATGCCGTCGACCTTCCTGCGCCATGCCGTCGACGCCGATGGCGACGGTCGCAAGGACATCTGGCATTCACTGCCGGATGCATTCCATTCCGCCGCGCTTTATTTGCGGAAGAGCGGATGGCATCCGGGCGAAATCTGGGGCCGCGAAGTGCGCCTGCCGGAAGGATTCGACTATGCCGAAGCGCGGCTCGACCTGAACAAACCGGTCAAACGCTGGGCCGAGCTCGGTGTGCGCCAAGCCTCCGGCAAACCCCTGGCCAAGGCCCACAATGTGAACGGCGCCATCCTGCTGCCGCAGGGCCATGGTGGCCCGGCATTTCTGGTCTATCGCAACTTCGATGTGATCATGGAATGGAACCGTTCCATCAACTACGCCCTCGCCATCGGCCACATGGCCGACCGCCTCAACGGCCAGCCGCCCCTGCAGCTGGGACGCAGTGCCGACAACCGGCGTCTGACACGCGATCAGCTCATGGAAATCCAGCACCTGCTGGCCCGGCTCGGCTTCGATGCCGGCGAAATCGACGGCGTGCCCGGATCGAAAACCCGCCTGGCGATTCGCGCCTACCAACAAGCCAGCGGCCTGCCGGTAGATGGCCATGCTTCGGCCGGGCTACTGGAATACCTGCACAAGGCGGCGCCTGCTGGGGTGTGAGTTAAGGCTCAGCGCCGGCCGGCCTGAAGCCACCTCAAGGCTTCCTCGTTTCAGCCGATAGTGGGGCATGTTCAATCCCAGTACGTGTGCACCTCACCCATTCCAACAGAACAACAATCGATCATTCCGAACCTGGAGAATAAAACGATGAACCTCACCCAATTAAGCGTACGCGGCATGCTGATCGCCATGTCTGGCCTGGTTCTTCTGGCCATGCTGGCGCTGTCCGGCGTCGGACTGCTCAACACGCTACAACTGGACGGCGCCCTGATCGAGGTCAGCGAGACCGGCCAGGCGGTACGCCGGCAGATGGATGCCGACATGATGCACGACGCCATCCGGTCCGATGTACTCGCCGCCCTGCTCGCCGCGCGCGACGGACAAACCGAGAAGGTTCAGGAAATTCAGCGCGAATTGGCGACGCACAGCGAACGCCTGAAGCAGAACATCGCCGCCAATGCCAAAGCCGAACTCGGCGCCGCAGTGCGCCAACAGACCGAATCCACACAACCCACCCTGACTCGTTACACCACGGCGGCACAGGAAATCGTCGCGACCGTGCAGCAAGCCGGTCAGGATGGCACCGGGAAACTGGCGGAATTCGAAAAGGATTTCGACGCACTGGAAAGCGAGATGGAAAAGCTCTCCGAGCTGATCCAGCAGGGTGCCGAGAATGCCAAGACTGGGGCGCACGGTCGGGTTGCCGGCAGCAAGCTCAACACCCTGCTCATCCTGGTCACCACCATACTTCTGTATGGCCTGCTCAACCATTTCGTCTTCCGCCAGATCGTGCATCCGCTCAGGGCCCTCGCCAGTACCGCCCAGAACATCCGTGAGAGCGGCAATCTGACCTTGCGCGCGCCGCAGACGGCAAGCAACGAAATCGGCCGCAGCGTGCAGGCCTTCAACGCCCTGCTCGACAGCCTGCAGGCCATCGTGCGCGAAGTGCGCGACGACAGCGAACAGATCCTCCGTTACGGCCAGACCCTGTCGTCAGCCGCACAGAACACGGCCGGCGCCAGTGAAAAACAGAGCCAGGCCGCCAGCGGCATGGCGGCGGCAATGGAAGAACTGTCGGTCAGCATCGACTCGATGTCGGAACATGCCCAGACTGCTACGCGCGCTTCCACCGATTCCGGTCAGCTGGCCGGTGAGGGCGTCAGCGTCGTCAAACAGGCGGCCAGCGAAATCCAGCGGATTGCGGAATCGGTGCAGGCGTCTTCCCACACGATCCAGGTGCTCGGCAACAAGACCGAAGAAATCACCCGCATCGTCAGCGTCATCCGCGACATCGCCGACCAGACCAACCTGCTCGCACTCAACGCCGCCATCGAAGCCGCCCGCGCCGGCGAACAGGGGCGCGGCTTTGCCGTAGTGGCCGACGAAGTGCGCAAGCTGGCCGAGCGTACCGCCAAGTCCACCGGCGAAATTTCCGCCATGATCAACGAGATCCAGCAAGGTGCCCAGCAAGCCGTGCAGGACATGGAAGACGGCGTCAAACGGGTCGAGGTCGGCGTCGAACGCGCCGGCCAAGCCGGCGCTTCGGTCGATCGCATCGCCGCGGTCGCACACGAAGCCGCCGCCGCCGTGGCCGACATCACCAACGCGCTGCGCGAACAGAGCGCCGCCGGCCGCGACATCGCGCGCAACGTCGAGCAGGTCGCACAAATGTCGGAACAACTCCATGCCAACGCCAACATCTCGGCCGACCAGGCGCGCAGCCTGGCACAACTGGCCGCAACGCTGGAGTCCAGTGTTAGCCGCTTCTCGGTTTAGTAGGGTTGGGGAGGTATTTCGTTTGGTGGAAATGAGTGAAGCCTAACGCTTGCCCCCGCCGGAAGCCCGCATCAGCACCCAGTCCATCGCCCGTATCGGCAGGAACCGTTTCAGCCACCAGAACGCCACGGCCGGCACGGTGACCGGGTAACGCGGGTGCGGAAACGGGTTTTCCAGGGCATGCACCACTTTTTCCAACACGGCTTCCGGTGGCAACGTGAACGGCGCGGCCGGGCCGGGCTTCTTGAGGCGGGCCAGTTGGGATTCGTACTGGGCGCGGTGAATGCTGCGTTGCCAGTCGATATGCTTCTCGAAGTGCGCGACACAGTTGTCCCGAAAAAGCGAAACGATCGGGCCGGGTTCGACCAGCGCGACCTGGATGCCGCTGCCATGCAATTCGTGGCGTAGCGTATCGGTCAGGCCTTCCAGCGCGAACTTCACCGCGTTGTAGGCGCCGCGGTAGGCGAAGGCGGCATAGCCCAGCACGGAACTGTTCATCACTATGCGGCCATGGCCCTGCCGGCGCATGACCGGAACGATCAGGTTGGTGAGTTCGACCCAGCCGAACAGATTGGTCTCGAATTGTTCGCGCAAGGCATCGCGGGTGAGGTCTTCCACCGCGCCGACCTGGCCGAAACCGCCATTGTTGAACAGCGCATCCAGCGTGCCGCCGGTACAGCGCAGCACCTCCGTTACTGCCGCGCGGATGCTGGCCGAGTCGTTCAGATCGAGCAGCAGGCTGTCCATGCCCTCGGCCTGCAGACGCTCGACATCCGCCGGTTTGCGCGCCGTGGCAAACACACGCCAGCCGCGCGCGGCCAAGCCGCGTGCCACGGTGGCGCCGATGCCGGAGGAACAGCCGGTAATCAATACGCTTTTCATCCTGGAAACCTCAGTTGGATTTTTCTCGCTTCACCCACCGGGTGATTGGCAACACCACGCGTAGGAGCGCCTTCCAAGGCGCGAAGTCCGGAACAATCGCGCCTTGGAAGGCGCTCCTACAAAACACCATCCACTGCGCGAAATAGGTTCATACGAAGTTCTCATCGGTTCAAAAAAACACCCGGCGCTTGCACAGGGCCGGGTGTCGTCCAGGCAGGAGAGCCTGGACCTGCTTGCGCGAGTATGGCGAGTTGTCCGGGCCCGATCCAGGCCTGGTTCGCCGCACCGATACTTACTTGGCCGCTGGCGCGGCGGCGGGTGCTGCCGCCGGGGCGGCGGCGGGCGCAGGTGCGGGCGCCGGGGCGGCGGGCATCGGCATCATCTGCATCAGTTTCAGCAGGACAGCGGGGTCGATCGGGATGCCGCCCATCTGGCCGGTCGGCATGTTCATCATCTGGCCCCAGGGTCCATAGGTGTGCGGGTTCATGCCGGCGCCCATCCAGTTCGTGTACATGCCGGGGTTCATCGGCGCCATCATGGTGTTCATGGCAGCCGGATTCATCGGCGCGGCCATCCAGTTGCCGTACATGGCGGGGTTCAGCATCTGGCCGCCCATGTTCATCATCTGCGGGCTCAGCGGCGCCTGCATCATGTTCAGGTAGGCGTTCGGGTTGATGCCCTGGCTGATCAATGCGGTGGCGAAACGGGGGTCGATGCCGGCGGCCATCCACTTCATGGCGATGGCGGGATCGTTGAATTGCATGTAGTTCTGCATGGCGGCCGGATTCATCATGCCGGACAGCATGCGCAGCGTCGTGTTGGGGTCGATGCCCGACTGCATCATGGCCATCGAGGTGGCCGGGTTCATCATGGCATTGCTCCACTGCTGGAACGCGGCGGGATCTTTGAAGGCGGCGGCGTTCTGAGTGGGATCAAGCATCTTGCCGGCCCAGGCTTGCGGGGTCGCCGGGGTGGCAGCGGCAGTAGCATCGGCGGCTTGCGCGATGCCGGATACAGCCAGGGCGGCGAACAGAATGGACAGTCGATTCATTGTTATCTCCAGTGTTGGGTTGGGTCTTACAGGCAGCCCCGAGTAACAGGCTGCCCAGCATGCTAGTCCCCTTGTCGGGCAGGAGCGACGATTGCCGTGTTATTGCTTGATTCCGGTCAGCTATCGACGGCGCAAACGCCGCTGCATCAGGCCGGTCGGCGCGCGATCAGCGTGTCGAACGCCTTCGCGCTGTCGTTCGGCGCCGGCAGGACATCGTGCGAGTCGGCCAGCACTTCCCAACCGGACACAGCCGCGCGCAGAGCGCCGCGCGGAAACAGATGGAAGTGGTCCGGCTCGAACATGCCGAGGAATGTGGTGCCTTCGGTCAGCACGTTGAGGGCGACGACACCACCAGGTTTGACCCGGCCGACGATATCCGCCAGCAGCGCTTCGGCCTGCCGGCGCGGGAAGAACATCAGCAAGCCGATGGCGACGATGCTGTCGTAGCTCGTTTCGATCCGGTAGTTGGCCAGATCGGCTTCATGCGCCGCGATGGTCAGGCCAAAGCAGCCGGCGATCTCGCGCAGGCGGGCAATGCCGGTCGGACTGCCATCCAGCGCGGTGACGCGGCATCCGGCCCGGGCTGCGGCCACGGCCAGATTGCCGAGACCGCAGCCGAGATCGAGCACCTCTCCGCTCAGGTAGGGTAATGCCAGGCGCTCGAATGGGTTGAGTTCGAACTCGCCGCTACTTACCTGGCGCTGGAACTGTGCCTCGAAAAAGCGGACGGAATGGGTCGGCATGGCAGCCTCAAGCGATGGCGGGACGCCCGAGCAGCCGCATCAGGCGGACATGGCCGGATTCGTAGAACGACAGCATGGCGGGCAGCCAGAGCAGCGCCAGCACCGTGGTGAAGGCGAGGCCGAAGGTGATGGAAGTCGCCATCGGGATCAGGAACTGCGCCTGCAGCGAGGTTTCCGCCATCAACGTGGAGAGGCCGCCGATGGTGGTCAGCGAAGTCAGCAAAATGGCGCGCAGGCGCAGGCAGGCCGCGTTGATCAGGGCTTCCTTCACCGCCAACCCTTGCTCGCGCTGGTGGCGATAAAACTCGACCAGCACGATGGAGTCGTTGACGACGATGCCGGACAAGCCGAACAGACCGAACATGGACAGAATGGTCAGGTCTATCCCCATCAACCAATGGCCGGTAATGGCGCCGACCAGGCCGAACGGGATGGCCAGCATGATGATGAGCGGCCAGCCGTAATGGCCGAACACCCAGGCCAGCACGATGTAGATCAGGCTCAGGCCGAGCAGCATGCCCATCTTCATGTCGGCCATGGTCTCACGCTGATCCGCCGCGCGGCCCTGGAACGACCCATGCACGCCGTATTTCGCCTCCAGCGCCGGCATGGTGTTTTCGCTCAGTCCGGCAATGATCTCGTTGCTGTTGGCCACCGCACTGTTCACCGTAGCGTTCACTTCGATCGCCAGCTGGCTTTCGGCGTGGCGCAGCGCCTCGAAACCCTGGCGCGTGGTCCAGCTCGCCACCGTGGCGAGCGGCACCCAATCACCGCTCGGCGTACGCACGGTGTAGCGCTCCAGCAGGTTCAGACTGGCGCGCTCTGCAGCCGGCAGGCGCACGCGCACTTCCACCTCTTCCGGCCCGTCCTGGAACAGTTGCACCAGCTTGCCGTCGAGACCGGCGCGCAATTGCCGGGAAAGATCGTCCAGCGTCAAACCCATTGCCTCGCCGGCCGCCGTCAGCTTGAACACGACTTGCTCGCGGCCGTAGGGCATGTCGTCCTCGATGCCGTAGACGCCGGGGATCTGGCGCAGGCTGGCTTGCAGATCGAGTGCCGCCAGCTTCAGCGTGTGCGAGTCCTGGCCGGCCAGCCGCACCACCAGATCGCCGCCCGGCGGCCCCTGTTTGCGCGGCACCACGACGAAGTTTTCGATGCCGGCTGGCACCTTGATGCGCGCCTGCCAATCCTTGATGAAGGTTTCGGTGCGCACATCGCGCTTCTCCGAAGGCGTCAGCTCGACTGTGATGGAACCGAACTGATCGCCCTGGCGCGTGGCCTGATCGCCGACCTGGGCGCCGGAACGGAACACGGCATGCTGCACGATCTTGGCGCCATAGCCTTGTTCGGTGGCTTCCAGGGTCTGGCGCAGATGCTCCAGGAAGGTATCGACCCGCGCACGCGGCGAGCCGCTGGCGAAGGTGATGTTGGCATAGACCACCTGCGGTTCCGGCGTCGGGAAGAAGGTGAATTTGACACGCCCGCCGGCGAGCAGCCCCACCGCCAGGATCAGGATGACGAGGCCGGCGCTAATGGTGACGCCGCGATATTCGATGGCCGCCGTGACCGTGCGCCGAAAGGGTCCGTCGCGGAAGTTGTCGAAGGTGTTTTCCAGCCAGGTGCGCAGCGGATAGGGTTGCTTGCCGGTGTCGTGCACGAAGGCATTGCGCAAGTGCGCCGGCAGAATGAAGAAGCACTCGATCAGCGAGGCCAGCAACACGCAAATCATGATGAACGGGATGTCGCCGAGGATTTTGCCCATCGGCCCGGACACCAGCATCAGCGGCAGAAAGGCGGCCACCGTGGTCAGGCTGGATGCGATGACCGGCCAGAACATGCGGCGCGCACCGCCCTCCGAGGCGTACATCGGGTCTTCGCCCATCTTGTGGTGGGCGTAGGCGTCCTCGCCGACCACGATGGCGTCATCGACGATGACACCCAACGCCATGATCAGCGCGAACAGGCTGATCATGTTGATTGAGCCGCCGACCAGCCAGACCACCGCCAGCGTGGCCAGGAACGCGGTGGGAATGCCCATCGCCACCCAGGCGGTGACGCGGCCGTTGAGGAACAGCAGCAGGATGAACACGACGATGATCAGGCCCTGGATACCGTTGCTCACCAGCAAGCCGATGCGGTCTTCGATCAGGCTCCATTGCTCGTCGTAAACCGAGAGCTGCACGCTCGGCGGCAGTTTGGGCCGGGCGGTGTCGAGCCAGCCTTTCAGTATCTCGGCCGCGGTCAGCGAATTGCCCTGTTCCGCGCGCTTCAGCAGCAACTCCACGGCCGGTTTACCGTTCACTTGCAGGAACAGGCTGTTGTCGCGCGGACCCCGCTCGATCTCGGCGACCTGACCCAGTTCGATGCGGCTGCCGGCCTCGGTGACCAGCGGCAAATCCGCGTAATCGCGCGGGTCGCGGCGCAGGTTGACGCCGCGCAACTCGCGCTGCACCTCGCCCTCCCCCACTTTGCCGGCCGGCAGGTCGCGGTTGGTCTGGCCGAGACGCGTGGCGACCTGATCCAGCGTCAGGCCCAGGCGTTCCAGTTCCTTGCCCGGCACGGTGATGGCGACTTCCTCTTCCGGCAGGCCGAGCAGGTCGACCTTATCGACGCCGCGGCCGAGCAATTCCTGTTCGAACTGGCGCGCCAGCCGACGCAGTTCCGGCAACGTGCCGCCGGTGAGCAGCACGCGCGCGATGGGTTCGTAGCGGATGACGCGGCTGACCTCGGGCGGCTCGGCGTCCTGCGGCAGATTGCGGAACTGGTCCACCGCCTGCTTGACCTCGTCGACGGCAGTGATCGGGTCGGTGCCTTCCTTGAACTCGATGGAGATGGAACTGATGCCCTGGCTGGAGGTGGAGGTCAGATGCTTGATGCCGGCGACCGTCTTCAGTTTCTGTTCCAGCGGTGTGGTCAGGCCCTCTTCGACATCCTCTGCCGCGGCGCCGCGCCACTCGACGCGCACGCTGACGAAATCGAGATTGAAGTTGGGGAAGAACTGGACATTGAGCTTGGACACGGCAAACAAGCCGGCCAGCAGCAGGATCAACATGAACAGATTGGCCGCCACCGGGTGGTGGACGAAGGTGCCGAGCAGATCCTGGCGTTTCATGTCGGGCGGCATGAGGAGTAGATCACTGCACGACCTCGACCTTCAGGCCGGAAATCGCATTCGGCAGATGCGTCGCGAGCAGCACATCGCCGCGTTTCAGCGCGGGGCTTCTCACCAGCAGGCGCGCGGCGGTTTGTCCGGAATCGCCGCCGGCATCGCCCAGCACCTCGACATCCAGCGCCTTCAGACGACCGCCTTCGATGCGATAGACCTGGCGCCCGCCGAACAGCGCCGCGTAGGGCAGCGCCACCGCGTCGCTCACCGGCGCGCGCGCGACCTGCAGGCTGACCAGTTCGCCCAGGCGCAGATTGGCGGACGTCTGACGCGCCGCGAAGAAGGCATCGAGTCCACGCGCATCGGCGGCGCCCGCACTGCGCACCAGCGTGAATTCCAGCGTCTCGCCGGCCACCTGCGCCGTCGCCCTGGGGTGCTCACCGCGCCGCAGAGCGGCAAGAAAACCGTCCTGCTGGGTCGCCGGCAACTTGGCGCGAACTTCCAGGCCGGCCGCCGGATACAAGGTAATCAGGCTCTGGCCGCTGTTGACCTGATCGCCCACGGCCACTTCGACCTTGGCGACATAGCCGGCGAAAGACGCATTCACGCGGCTGCGCGCCAGCGCCAGGTCGGCCTGGTCAAGATTGGCCTGTGCCTTGAGCAAACGGGCTTTCAGTTGAGCCAGACGTGCCTTGTGGTCGGCAATGGCCAGTTCGCGCCCGCGCAAGGTGATCTGCTGGCGCGCCAGGTTCTGGCGGCTCTGGTCGACGGCGCTCTGGGAATAGAAGTTCTCCTGGCGCAATTGTTCGAAGCGGCCGACATCGGCGGCAGCGTAATCGAGCAATCGGCGCTCCTGATCGAGCTGATCGATATCCGCCTTGTGGCGCAATTCCTCGCTGGCAATCGCCCCCTCCAACTCGGCCACTTCGCCGCGCGCCTGCTCAACCTTGGGCTGAAAGTCGCGCGGATCGAGTTCAAGCAGACGTTGCCCCGGTGTAATGGCCTGTCCCTCGCGCACCGCCACCCGCAACACCCGGCCCACGCCAGGCGCGGCCGCGCGCGTCTGTTCCGGACTTTCGACGCGACCGTTCAGCGCGGTCACCGGGCCGATTGCGGACGGTGCGACCGTAATTGTCTGTACGCGCCAGACCGGTTCCTTGGGTGCGGCAACCGGGGGTTTGGCGCGAGTCGATTTGAGCGAGACGAAACCGCCGATTCCGAGTGCCAGGAGCAACACCGGCAAAAACACTTTCTTTTTGTTCATCGCTGATGGGTGAAAGGCAACAGCCGACGATTATCCGGCCCGCTTGTTTCGAAGCAAAGCACCGATGAATGGACAATATGAAAGGATATCCAGACGAACGCCATCGGCAATCGACATAGGGCTGAAATTCAATTTATTAAAAACACCCCGCGCCGGCAAGAACTGAGTATGATGCGTGGGCGCTTGCGTCAAGTGGTTGTCTAAGTGGTATCAGGTCTGTCCGGTTTCTTCTGAAACTGTTTCGGTTCGAATTCCCTCGGTTACATTCCTTGAGCTTGGGCATTTTTTTGGGCATACGCCCGCTTCATTTAAAGGAAAGATACATGAGCACTCAAACCGGCACCGTGAAATGGTTCAACGATTCCAAGGGCTTCGGCTTCATCACCCCCGATCAAGGCGGTGAGGACCTGTTCGCGCACTTCAGCGAAATCCAGAGCAACGGCTTCAAGACCCTTGCCGAGAACCAGCGCGTGCAGTTCGAAGTGACCCAGGGCAAGAAAGGCCTCCAGGCCAGCAAGATCCAAGCGATCTAAGCTTCCTTCGGTAAACAAAAAACGCGACCTAGGTCGCGTTTTTTGTTTCTACCTCCGAAAAATCGCCGATTGCTCAGCGACGACGGAATTGGGTTGAAGCGGGCGGCGGGCTGCCGGCGGGACGTTCGTCCTTGTGGCGGAAGCTGATGCGGCCTTTGCTGAGATCGTACGGGGACAGTTCCAGCGTGACTTTATCGCCGGCCAGAATGCGGATTCGGTGCTTCTTCATTTTGCCGGAGGCATAGGCCTGAATTTCCATGCCGTTATCCAGCGTCACCTTGAAACGAGTATCCGGCAGGACCTCATTCACGATGCCTTCCATTTCAATCAACTCTTCTTTTGCCATGTGTCTGTTTACTCCAGCAGCACCGCCTAGACATACGGGCGGGATACATCAAATGTTCGTGTGAAGGGGCTAAAATAGCCGCACAGACTAACATGCGGCACCTTGCTTGTGGATTAATAATTCACTGTATTAGTTTCATTCAGTTCGACCGCGTAGCGCGGCAATCCCGACTAATCGGCAAATAGCAAAGGAACTGCGGGGCTATACTGCCTCGGCCCCTGATGTGGGCACTTCCCTTCCTTGGCCCGGGTTCTCTCCGGGCTGGCAGCAACCCATCTCCTCGGACCGGACAGCAGCGCATCGGTTGGCGCATTACGCATCAACCAGACATTCGCGGCTGCATATCGCCGTGCTTACACACCATGAAGGAGAAGACATGAAATCACGCTACCTCGCACTTGCCGCCCTGTTGGCCCCCACCCTCCCCGCCCAGGCCCAGACCGGCATGGAAGCGTTCAACCCGTTCGCCATGCTGGCGCCGATCATGACGCCGATGGGCGCGATGCTGGTTCCCATGCTGGCGCCGATGAATACCCCGACGAACCCGTTCAATCCGGCCACGATGTTCAACCCGGCCGCCATGAGCAACCCCATGGCCAACCCGATGGCGATGATGCCGAGCGTGCCTGGCATGCAGATGCCGACGATGCCCAACTTCGCCGCGCCGCAGGGCATGGTGCCGTTCACCGGCCTGCAAGCCACGCCGCAGTCGTTCGGCATGGCGCCGGCGCAGATGAACACCCCGTTTGCCATGCCGCAAATGGCCAACCCTTACATGGCGAATCCGTACGCCGCCATGCCGTTTGCAATCCCGATGCCCGCGCCGTCCGGCTTCCCGGCGTTGCCCAATTTCCCCCTGATGTTCGCGCCCGCCCGATAAACCGGCAGGGCTCCCGCCACGGCCATGCGAACACTGTTCGCATGGCCGTTTTTTATCCCGCCAGCGCCGCCGTCACGATGCTTTGCGCCTCGCGCACGATTTCCTGCAGATGCTCGGCGCTCTTGAAACTTTCCGCATACAACTTGTAGATATCCTCGGTACCGGACGGGCGCGCGGCGAACCAGCCGTTTTCCGTTGCCACCTTGAGACCGCCGATGGGCGCGTCGTTGCCCGGCGCGCGCGTCATCTTGGCAATGATTGGCTCGCCGGCCAGCGTCGCGGCGGCTACACGGTCGCCGGTCAGTTGTTTGAACGCGGCCTTCTGCGCCGGCGTGGCGACCGCGTCGATGCGCACGTAGTACGGCGTGCCGTGCTGCGCGGCGAGTTCCTGGTAGTAGCGGCCGGGGTCCTTGCCGGTGACGGCGGTGATCTCGGCGGCGAGCAGGCCGAGGATGATGCCGTCCTTGTCGGTGGTCCAGGCGCTGCCGTCGCGACGCAGGAAGGATGCGCCGGCGGACTCCTCGCCACCGAAGCAGAAACTGCCGTCGAGCAGGCCGGCGGAGAACCACTTGAAACCGACCGGCACTTCCAGGAATGTGCGGCCGAGCCCGTTCACGACCCGGTCGATCAGACCGCTCGACACCAGCGTCTTGCCCACCGCCGCGCTGGCCGGCCATTGCGGCCGGTGCGTCAGCAGGTAATGGATGGCGACCGCCAGGAAGTGATTCGGGTTGAGCAGGCCGAGCGACGGGGTCACGATGCCGTGCCGATCCACGTCGGCGTCGTTGCCCCATGCGATGTCGAAGCGGTCCTTCAGCTTGACCAGACTGGCCATTGCATACGGGCTGGAGCAGTCCATCCGGATCTTGCCGTCATGGTCCAGCGTCATGAAGGCGAAGGCCGGATCGACGTTGGAATTCACGATCTCGATATTCAGGCCGTACTTTTCGGCAATCGGTTGCCAGTACGCCACGGCGGCGCCGCCGAGCGGATCGACGCCGATCTTCAGGCCGGCGTTGCGGATCGCTTCCATATCGATCACCGCACCCAGATCGGCCACGTAGGCACCGACGAAATCCTCCTGCAAGGTGGTCGGCGCGACCAGTGCCTGCGCATAGGGCACCCGCTTCACATCGCGATTGCCCTCCGCCATCAACGCATTGGCGCGCTGCTCGATCCAGCCGGTCGCATCGGTATCAGCCGGGCCGCCGTGCGGCGGGTTGTATTTGATGCCGCCGTCGCGCGGCGGATTGTGCGACGGCGTGATGACCAGGCCGTCGGCGCGCGGACTGTCCTCGTCGCGGTTGTAGACCAGGATCGCGCGCGAAATCACCGGCGTCGGCGTGTAGCCGTCATTTTCCTGCAGCCGAGTTTCGACGCCGTTGGCGGCGAGCACTTCCAGCGCGCTGCACTGGGCCGGTTGCGACAGCGCGTGCGTGTCCTTGCCGAGAAACAGCGGCCCGGTGATGCCCTGCGCGCTGCGGTATTCGCACACCGCCTGGGTGATGGCCAGGATGTGCGCCTCGTTGAAACTGCCGTTGAACGCGCTGCCGCGATGGCCGCTGGTGCCGAAGGCGACACGTTGCGTCGGCTGGCTGAGGTCGGGCTGAGTGAAATAGGCGGCGAGCAGCGCCGGGATATCGGTCAGAACGTCGGCAGGGGCGGGTTGCCCGGCGAGGGGATGCGTCATGGGTTTTCTCCGGAGGGTGGCATGGCTATGCCGCAATCTTACGTCGCCGCGAGCGCCAACACCCGCACCGAACACGCGCATGCCCGCTTGATCCTGGTGCGAATCCCCTATGCCGCCAAGCCGAATGGACGCCATACGGTCCCATGAAAATTTGCGCGGGCCCAGTAAACACGCGGCTTTCCGGTCGATTTCGCAACACCGGCTTATTTCCGACTAAATTGGTACAGTTCTTGCAGAAGAAGGGTAGGCAGTCATCCATGCCGGATCAAGGAGGTCATCATGCAAACACCCCGTTCATCCCAACTGTTACTGGCTATCGCTCTGGTCAGCCTGATGTTCCCCATCTGGGCTGCGAGTGAAACAAACGAAAAAGGGGCATCCGGACTAAGCGAAGCGACCGCTTGCCATGTACTGATGACCGAACAGGAATGCGACCAGCACAAATCCGCACTGGCGCAGCTCGCTCCCGGTCCGGCGCGCGAGCGCTATCTGGCCGAGCACCTCGCCACGAAACTGGAACGCGAAGCCGCCTGCAGTTGCAATCGGAAGGTCTTGGCCAACACGTTCCGCCCGGTTCGCCGCCAAGCCATGCTGCACTACTGAACATTTCGCCGGAATCCGGTGGAATCACTACCTGGACACCGGCTTGGCCGTCACCCCGGAGTGGGGTGACGATTCAGGCGGAATTGGCAAGCACGCGAATCCGCACGTCGCCACATTCCACGCGTTGGCCAGCGCGAATCTTCGCGGTCTTGCGATGTTCGGTGACACCGTCGACACGCACTTGTCCACCGGCCACCAGCGTCTTGCCGTGGCCGCCGCTGTCCGCCACGCCGGCCAGCTTGAGCAGATCGCAGAGCTGGACGAATTCGCCGCGCAGAGTGAAATCGGTATCGGTCATGGGCGCTTTCTAAAGTAATTTCTGCGGTTCGATATGAACCGTTTCCTGCGTATCGGTGAGCCAGATCTGGCCGTCCTGAATGCTGCATTGCAGCCGCATGGTGCGGTTGGCAAGCGCGGCCAATGCCTGGCTGGCTTCGACCGGCAAGTTGAACACGCGCAGGTTCTCCTGCCGCTCGAACTTCGATTTGTTCGCACTCCACCACATCTCCGCCGTGCGGCCGCCGTAGCTGAGCACCACCACTTGCTCGGCGCGGCCGCAGGCCTTGCGGATCCACTTCTCGTCCGGCAGGCCGACTTCGATCCACAGCTTGATCGCACCGGTCAGGTCCATCTGCCACAGGCCCGGCTCGTCATCGGCATTCAAGCCTTTGGCAAAAATCAGGTGCTCATGCGCGAACATGGCGAAAGCCAAGAGCCGCACCATCATGCGTTCATCGGTTTCGGACGGATGCCGCGCCAGCGTCAGGCTGTGCTCGGCGTAGTAATTGCGATCCATGTCGGCAATCTGCAGATCGGCTTTGAAGATGGTTGCTTTGATGGCCATGCCGGAAACGGTTAAGGGTTAAGGGTTAAGCATCCAAACGCGCGGCGACTTCCTGGATCAACACCCAGGGTGCCGCCACCACAACCCAGAATTGGCTTTGCTGCGCATGCCAGGCAATGGCGTCTTCAGTCGAAGCACGGGAGACCAAGCCTTGTGTCAACCAGGCTTCGACCACGGCCTTATCGTCATGCGACATCGCCACCGCCACCTCGACCAGATCGAGATCGCCCGCCACCTTGATCACCACGCCACGCGCAAAATGGCGTTCCAGTTCGGGCCAGGCCAGTCTGCCGGTTTCGGCATTCAGCTTGGCACGGAGGAGTTCATCGGCTTCGGACATGATCACGGAACAAGTGGCGGGGCAGGCATTGTAATGGGCTTCCGCTCGCTCACCGCCGTGGCCCAACCCAATCGCTGCAGCACCGCCGCGAAATCGTCGGCCAAGTCCGCGTGCAAATACAAAGCTTGGCCGCCGACCGGATGCGCCAACTGCATCTCGGTTGCCGCCAGCAACAGACGCTGGCAGCCGAACAATTCCTGGAACAGGCGGTTATGCCGCCCTTTGCCGTGCGTCGCGTCGCCGATGATCGGATGCGAAATGTGTTTCAGGTGGCGCCGCAACTGATGCCAGCGGCCGGTGAGCGGCTGCAGTGCCAGCAAGGCGTAACGGCTGGTTGGATAGCGATCCACCCGATGCGGCAGCTCCACCGTCGCCAGCCTTTGATAACGGGTCGATGCCGGCTGCGCGGCGGCGCTGGCGACGATGCCGGCATGTTCATCCGCCATGCGCGCCAGCGGATGATCGATCTCGCCGGCTTCGGGCGGATGGCCACGCACCACGGCGAGATAATTCTTGGCCACCTCGCCGCGTTCGAACTGGCCGCTCAACGTACGGCCGACCTCGCGATCCAGCGCGAACAGCAACACGCCGGAAGTGCCCTTGTCGAGCCGATGCACCGGAAACACCTGGCGGCCGATCTGGTCGCGCAGCATCTGCAGGGCGAAGCGGGTTTCGTGGCGGTCCAGCGCGCTGCGATGCACCAGCAACCCGGCCGGCTTATGGATGGCGATCAGCCAGTCGTCGCGATAAACAATCGATAGCGTGGCGGCTGAAAAATCGGTGCTTACTTGCAAGGAAAACGCTCGGTCAGCGCCTTCTGCAACACCACGCCGGCCGACTGCTTCAGCGACTCGGGATGCGCGCCGATCCACTCGGTCAGCGCGCCGGGTGCTTTCTCCTTGTCGCCGCCCTCCAAGCAGAACGCCGCCTTGCCCTTGCCAAAGTGATGCGCCGCGTCGATATAGCCGTTGAGATAGCTGTGGCACATCACCGATAGCGCCTTCACCTTGTCCGCACCCTTGCACATGCGCAGGATCACGCTGCCATCGTTACCCTGCACCGTTCCGGCCAGAACCGGCGGCACGAAGGCCAACATGGGCACAAGGAACAGACACGCCCTGCGCGGACGATAGACAGACTTCATGATTCAGATCCCCGTTCGATAGCTGCCGGATTTTATCGAAGCGCCCCTGCCATGCGCTTGGCGTCGGCGGTGAGCATTCCGCCGGGCCGGCGATTTTATGCAAACTCGGGCGGCTGCACGACACCGATTTGCGTTTGAAGACGGAAACTCGAATGTTGCACGGGAACTCGAAATCGGCGCCCTGCTGGAGCGCCGGCTTCCAGCCGGCTCTTTCGTCCGATCGGAATGCCGGCTGGAAGCCG
>JASJPK010000063.1:0-19468 GCA_031426735.1 Hydrogenophilaceae bacterium
GCGAACCCAGGGATTTCGAAGGCGCGCTGAAGGAACTGGAAGCGCTGGTATTCGAAATGGAAAACGGCGATCTCAGTCTGGAAGACTCGCTGGCCGCGTACAAGCGCGGCATGGAACTGTCTGCCTTCTGCCAGCAGAAACTGGCCGACGCCGAACTGCAGATCAAAGTCCTGGAAAATGGCGTGTTGAAGGACTACATCCCACGTGGACGCGATGGCAACCCGCGCAATGGCAATGCCTGATTTCGCCGCCTGGTCCCGTAACGTGCAGTCTCATATGGAAACTGCTCTGGCACGTGTGCTGCCGGATGCCGCCATCGCGCCGACGACGTTGCATGCCGCGATGCGATATGCCGCGCTCGGCGGTGGCAAGCGCATCCGTCCGATGCTGGCATTCGCGGCCGGCGAAGCGGTTGGCGCCGATCCAATGCGAGTGGAATACGCTGCCTGTGCCGTCGAATTGATCCATGTCTATTCGCTCACGCATGACGACCTGCCCAGCATGGACGATGACGATCTGCGCCGCGGCAAGCCAACCTGCCATGTCCAGTTCGACGAAGCGACCGCGCTGCTGGTTGGCGACGCGCTGCAAAGCCGGGCCTTCGAAGTGCTCGCCGAACCTCTCGCCTGCGGCGATGCGGCAACGCAGGTCGCCATGCTGGCCCTGCTTGCCAAAGCTTCCGGTTCGCGCGGCATGGCCGGCGGGCAGGCGACCGATCTGGCGGCAACCGGAAAAACGCTCGAACTCACCGAACTCGAGTTCATGCATATCCACAAAACCGGGGCCTTGATCCAGGCCGCCATCGTGTTGGGTGCAATGAGCGGCGGTGCACTGCCGGCAACCTCGCGCGCCGCGCTGGAACGCTATGCGCACTGCGTCGGCCTGGCCTTTCAGGTGATGGACGATGTGCTCGATGCGGAAACCGATACGGCGACGCTGGGCAAGACCGCCGGCAAGGACGCTGCCCAGGGCAAGGCAACTTATCTCACTCTGATGAGCGCAAAAGAAGCGCGCACCTACGCACACGAGTTGATCGACGACGCGCTGGCCGCGATTGCGCTGTTCGGCGCAGCCGGGACGCGTCTTGCCGACATCGCCCGTTTCATTATCGAACGTCGCTACTGAACGTCTCTTCCGATCGCCCCTAATGTCCCTGCTGGAAACCATTGCATCGCCCGCCGACCTGAAACAGCTTGACCGGGCGGCGCTGAAAGAACTCAGCGACGATTTGCGCGCTTTCATCATCGACAGCGTTTCCCGCACCGGCGGTCATCTCGCCTCCAACCTGGGCGTGATAGAACTGAGCGTGGCGCTGCACAGCGTGTTCGATACGCCGAGCGACCGTATCGTCTGGGATGTCGGCCACCAGACCTATGCCCACAAGATCCTGACCGGACGCCGCGAGCGCATGCACACATTGCGCCAGACTGACGGCTTGTCCGGCTTTCCGAAGCGCGAGGAAAGCGAATACGACGCCTTTGTCGCCGGGCATTCCAGTACCTCGATTTCCGCGGCGCTCGGCATGGCCGTGGCGGCCAAGCTGAAAGGCGAGGAACGCCGCGTCGTCGCAGTGATCGGCGACGGCGCGATGACCGCCGGCATGGCGTTCGAAGCGCTCAACAATGCTGGCGCGATGGATGCCAACCTGCTGGTCATCCTGAACGACAACGACATGTCGATCTCGGCCAATGTCGGCGCCCTCAACAGCTACCTGACCAAACTGCTCTCCGGTCGTTTCTATAACAACCTGCGCAGCCGCGGCGAACGCCTGCTGGCCAATCTGCCGCCGATCTACGAGCTGGCCAAACGCGCAGAAGAACACGTCAAAGGCATGGTCACACCGGGCACGCTGTTCGAGGAATTCGGCTTCAACTATCTGGGCCCCATCGACGGCCACGATCTCGATGCGCTGATCCCGACGCTGGTCAACATCCGCCAGCTCAAAGGCCCGCAGTTCCTGCATATCGTCACCAAGAAGGGCAAAGGCTACGACCTCGCCGAAGCCAATCCCTGCCTTTACCACGGCGTCGGCAAATTCGAAGTCGAGCAAGGCGTCTGCGCCAAAGTCTCGACGCGGCCGACCTACACCGAAGTCTTCGGCCGCTGGCTGAACGACATGGCCGAGGCCGACCAGCGCCTGGTCGCCATCACGCCGGCGATGTGCGAAGGCTCGGGCATGACCGAATTCACCGAACGCTTCCCGCAACGCTATTTCGATGTCGGCATCGCCGAGCAGCACGCGCTGACCTTCGCCGCCGGACTCGCCTGCGAAGGCTGCAAACCGGTGGTCGCCATCTACTCGACCTTCCTGCAACGCGCCTACGATCAGTTGATCCACGACGTTGCCCTGCAAAATCTACCGGTCATGCTGGCGATCGACCGCGCCGGCCTGGTCGGCGCCGACGGCCCGACGCATGCGGGTGCATTCGACCTGTCCTTCCTGCGCTGCATTCCCAACATGCTGATTGCGACGCCGTCGGACGAAAACGAATGCCGCCGCCTGCTCACCACCGCCTTCCATCACGACGGCCCGAGCGCAGTGCGCTACCCGCGCGGCGGCGGACCGGGTGCAAGCATCGAACCGACGCTGGAAGCGCTGGAAATCGGCAAAGGCATCCTGCGTCGCCAAGGCAGTCGCGTGGCCATCCTGGCGTTCGGCAGCGTCGTCGCCGCCGCGTTGCAGGTGGCCGAATCGCTTGACGCGACGCTGGCCGACATGCGCTTCGTCAAACCGATCGACCGCGAACTCATCCGCGAACTGGCACAAGACCATACTGCGCTGGTCACCGTCGAGGAAAACGTGGTCATGGGTGGCGCCGGATCGGCTGTCGCCGAAGTCCTCGCCGAAATGGGCATCACGCTGCCCATCCTGCATCTCGGCTTGCCCGACCGTTTCGTCGAGCACGGCGATCCCGCCGTCTTGATCGAGCGTTGCGGCCTCGATGCAGCCGGTTTGCTGGCCAGCGTGAAAAAATTCTTACCCGAGTAATTTACTCAAGCATTAGCACTGGCTTATACTCGCGGCATCAAACCATCAGTAAATCGCCATGAGGACTTGCCATGAGCACGTGTGAAGCAGTCTGCGAAACCATCGCGCCTTGCCCCAAGGATCAACCGATCGCGGACGTCCAGAACTATCCGGATTCGCGCAAGATCGCCATCGACAAGGTCGGCATCAAGGCCATCCGCCATCCGGTCAGGGTGCTGGACAAGACCGGCGGTGCGCAGCACACCATCGCCACCTTCGGCATGTATGTGTATCTGCCGCACCACTTCAAGGGGACGCACATGTCCCGCTTCATCGAAATTCTCAACGGCAACGAGCGCGAATTCTCGGTGGAATCGTTCGAAAGCACGTTGCGCCAGATGGTGGTGAAGCTGGAGGCGGAATCCGGCTACGTCGAGATGAACTTCCCCTACTTCGTCAACAAGCAGGCGCCGGTGTCCGGCGTGCAAAGCCTGATGGACTACGATGTGACGTTCATCGGCGAAATCAGGAATGGCGAATATCTGCAGACCATGAAAGTGCTGGTGCCCTGCACCAGCCTGTGCCCGTGCTCCAAGAAGATCTCCGAGTACGGCGCCCACAACCAGCGTTCACACGTCACCATCACGGCACGCACCAATACCTTCGTCTGGATCGAAGAGATCATCGCCATCGCCGAAGAAAACGCGTCCAGCCAGTTGTACGGCCTGCTCAAGCGACCCGACGAGAAGTTCGTCACCGAAAAGGCCTACGAAAACCCGAAGTTCGTCGAAGACCTGGTACGCGACGTCGCCGCCGCGCTGAACCAGGACGCACGTATCGACGCGTATGTGGTGGAAGCGGAAAACTTCGAGTCCATCCACAACCATTCCGCCTACGCCCTGATCGAGCTAGACAAGAAAGCCGGCCTCAGCGCCTGAACCTCGAAGTTTTGTTCCCGCCTGCGGGGTCGCCTCCCCGCTGCGCGGGGGCCCTGCTCCGCCCTGCGGCGGTTTACTTCGAGTCCATCCACAACCATTCCGCCTACGCCCTGATCGAACTCGACAAGAAAGCCGGACTCAGCGCCTGAACCTCGAAGTTTTCTTCCCGCCTGCGGGGTCGCCTCACCGCTGCGCGGGGCAAGTTCACTCCGTAGGAGGTCCGCTTGCGGGCCGAACGTCACCAGATTGACCGACCCATTCGGCCCGCAAGCGGGCCTCCTACCAAGCGCACGACGTCTGTTAGTAGCGCTGGCTCAGCGTCAGCCTGTCGCCCTCGTTTTTCATGTTGGTCCGCTTGAGAAAGCTCATGCCCAACAGCGCCACCGGCAGTTGCGCGTCTTCCATGACGATCGCTTCGACCATGCTGGCGGTGACGCCGCCGACACGGACCGTATTGAGCAGCACCTTGCTGGCGCGAACGTGACCGTTTGCGGTCGAGACAGCAACGGTCTGGGCGTTTCCCAACATCACTCCCGCTCTTACCGCGAAACTGCGCGGCAGCGCGATGGTACTGGCGCCGGTATCCACCAGGAATCGCACCGAATTACCGTTGACGTCGCCGCCGGCGAAAAATTGGCCGCGACCGTCGGCGGTCAGTACCGCGATGGCGGCCGACTCGGAGGCGCCACCCGGAGTAAAACCGAAGCCGACCTGCAATGTGCGGCGTTTGCCGCCTTCCTCGACGACCACTTGCTGGCCCTGCACGGCGAGCAGGCGGACGCCCTGGACCGTATCGCCGACGGACATCACCTTGGGCGGCGCCGAACCGATGGCGATCAACGCTTTCTCGCCGAGGATGCCGCTGACCGTAATGCTGCTCGCAGCATAGCCCCAAGGGCTGAACGCAAGCAGGCATAATGCCGCGGACGTAGCTAACGCAGAGGTAACACGCATGAAGCCGATTGCCATTTTTCGTCACGCTCCCAGCGAAGGTCCAGGTCATTTTGCCAGCTTTCTCGACAGCCGCTCGCAACCCTGGCAGTTGATCGCGATAGACGCCGGCGCGGCGGTCCCCGCCAGCCCGGAAAACTATGCCGGGCTGGTGTTCATGGGCGGCCCGATGAGCGTGAATGACGATCTGGCCTGGATCGAACCCACGTTGAACCTGATCCGCCAGGCGGTGGCGGCAGACATCCCGGTGCTGGGCCACTGCCTCGGCGGGCAACTGATCGCCAAGGCGCTGGGCGGCAGCATCGGCCCGAATCCGGTCAAGGAAATCGGCTGGGGCGAAGTCCACGTAGCGGCCACGCCGGAAGCCCGCCGCTGGTTCGGCGACATCGCGGCTTTCCAGGCCTTTCACTGGCACGGCGAAACGTTCAGCCTGCCGCCCGGCGCGACGGGCATTCTGGCCAGCACGCATTGCGCCAATCAGGCATACGTGCTCGGCAAGCATCTGGGCATGCAATGTCATGTCGAGATGACACGCGACATGATCGAGCATTGGTGCGAAATCGGTGGGGACGAGATCCGCGCCGCAGCAAGCAGTCCGGCCGTGCAGAATCCGACGCAGATGCTGGCGGCTGCCGACAGTCTGCTCGCGCCGCTGAACCGGGTCGCCGAAACCCTCTATACGCGCTGGCTGGAAGGTATTCGCCGTTGAGCGACGACGACCACAGCATTACCTTGCCGCATCTGCGCAGCCTGATCGGCCTGCGCGTGCGCCATCAAGGCATGATCTGCGTGATTGTGGAAGTGCTCGATTCGCCACCCTCGCTGGTGCTTGAACTCATCGAGACGACGCCCTCTGCGCGTTCGCCAGCCAACGTCATGCCCAATCTGCATGGCCAACCCGGCGAATACGGCAGCGAGACGCATGTCGTGCAAGTGCTGACCGACGATCGAACCGGGCTGCACGACGCCTTGCTCGAACTCGAAATCCTCGATCTTTGAACATGCTGCCCCGTCCCGCATGAAGAAGCCATCTTCCGCCCTGATTCCCGTCATTGCCGGCTTCAGCGTCATGCTGCTGCTATTGCTCGCGGTCACGGCCATCGGCGTGACGCATATCCGGCTGCTCAGCAATCAGCTCAGCGCCATCGTCGCCGAGCGCAATCAAAAATCGGAATACGCCGCCACCATGCACGGCCTGCATGAAGCCCGTTTCCAGTCATTGCTGCTGGCCAGCAGCCTGGACGACGCGTTTGCCCGCGACGAAGAAACCATGCGCTTCTCGCGCATGGCGCGCGAATTCATCCAGGTGCGCGACCGCTTTCTGGCATTGCCGCTGGATAGCGCCGAACGCGCGCTATGGGAGGCGATGCGCGGCGAGGTCAGGCAAGTCGAGTTGCATGCCAGAGAAGTCTTCGCGCTGCTCCAGTCCAACCAGTTGGCGCAGGCGCGGGGCTATATCAAGCGGGAGCTGAAGCCACATCAGATCCGCATGATGCAGGGCTGGCAGCGCATGCTGGAACTGCAGCGCGAGAAGAATCAGCAAGCGCTGGTGCAGGCCCAGGCCGCGCGCGATCGGGCGCAACAACTCGCCATCGTTCTCTCCGCTGCGGCGATGCTGGTCGGCGCCATCATTGCAGTCTTCGTGATACGCCTGAGCCGGCGCCTGGAAAAAGACCTGTTCGAAGAGAAGGAACGCGCCCAGATCACCCTGCAAGCCATCGGCGACGCCGTCGTGCGCATCGACGCGCAGTTGGGCGCCTGTTACCTCAACCCGGTTGCCGAAAATCTGGTCGGCATGTCTTCGCGCGAAGCGCTGGGCCAGCCGATCGGCGAAGTCATTCACCTGTTCGAGCGCGAAAATCGCCAGGGAATCACCGCCCGCATCTGCCAGGAGGCCATGCGCGGCTTACCCTGCGTGCTACCGCCTTCTACCGGCCTGACCTCGGCGCAAGGCATGGAATTCGAGGTCGAGGGCGTGTGTTCGCCGATCCACTCGCCGGAAGGCGACATCATGGGCGCCGTGCTGGTGTTGCGCGACGTCACCGAAGCCCGCGAAATGCAGCGCAAACTGCTCTGGCAAGCCAATCACGACAGCCTCACCGGCCTACTCAACCGGCGCGTGTTCGAGGAAAAAGTCGCGCGCGCGCTCGGCAGCAAACGCGCCGCGGAATTCCCCATGTCGATCCTGTACATCGACCTCGACCGCTTCAAACAGGTCAACGACAGCGCCGGCCATGCCGCCGGCGACGAACTGTTGCGCCAACTCGGCCGTCTGATGCAAACCCGCATGCGCGAAGACGATCTGCTGGCACGACTTGGCGGCGATGAATTCGGCATCATGCTGGTGTCCTGTCCGCCGCAAGTTGCGGAAAAAATTGCGCAGCTGCTGCAGGAAAGCATCGCCAGCTTCAGCTTCGTCTGGGCAGACACACGTTACCGGATCGGCGCCAGTATCGGCGTCGTCCACGTGCCCCCGCACTGGGCCAGCCTGGACGAATGCCTGGCCGCAGCCGACGCCGCCTGCTACAAAGCCAAACAGATGGGCCGCAACGAAATCGTGGTGCACCAGCAATAAGGAAGTGTTAATGGACCGATTCAAGGAAAAACTGAAATCCCTGCTGGATGGCCTCGATGCGCTCGGTCTCTGGCTCGCGCCGCTGGCGCTACGCTTGGTACTGGCCATGGAATTCTGGAATGCCGGCAGCGAGAAACTGAATGGCAACAACTGGTTCAACGACATACAGGCGCAGTTCCCCTTCCCGTTCAGCCTGCTGCCGGCCGAGATCAACTGGCATCTCGCCACGTCTTTCGAAATCGTCGGCGCGCTGGCGTTGCTGCTCGGACTGGGTACGCGCTTCTTCGCCACGGCCTTGTCGATTCTGACCCTGATTGCCATTGCCGCCGTGCATGCCGGCCACGGCTATACGATCAGCGAGGGTGGCTGGAAGCTGCCGCTGATCTATCTTGCCATGTTCCTGCCGCTGATCCTGTCCGGCCCCGGCAAGCTCAGCGTCGACCACTGGCTGCGCCAGCGCTACCTGAAAATACAACGCCGCCTCTGGTCGTAACCCATGCCAGTCCTGGTCGGAGATATCGGCGGTACGCATAGCCGCCTCGCGCTGGCCGAACTGGACGCCAACCGGGTCGACCTGCTACGCGTGGAGCGCTACCGCAACAGCGAGCATGCCGATCTGAACAGCGTGCTTGCCCACTTTCTGGCGGCAAGCGGAAGCAGTGCCGGCCTGTCTTGCTGCCTCGCCGTCGCCGGCCCGACCGATGGCCACAGCGTGCAATTCACCAATCTCGCCTGGCGCATCGAAACGTCCGCTTTGAGCGCGCAATTCGGCTTTGCCGATTGCCGCCTGATCAACGATTTCGCCGCAGTCGGCTGGGGACTCAACACGCTGGCGCCGGATGCGCTGGCAGCGCTGCAAGCCGGCCGGCCTGTCGCCGGCGGCGCGCGCGTGGCGCTCGGCGCCGGCACCGGCCTCGGCGTCAGCCTGTGCGCCTGGCGCGGCGATCACTATCAACCACTGGCCTCCGAAGGCGGCCATGTCGGCTTTGCCCCCTGCAGCGACGAGCAGGATCGCTTGCTCGTGTTCCTGCGCCGGCTGCACGGCCGCGTCTCGCTCGAACGCATCCTGTCCGGCCCCGGCCTGATCGACCTGTACCGTTTCTGCCTGAGCGAATCCGGCGCAACCACGAGTCCGTTACTGGCCACGCCGCGCCCGGCGGAAGCGATCAGCCAGGCCGGCCTGGCGCAGAGCGACACCGTCGCGACGCATTGTCTGCAGCTGTTTGCCGCAATCTACGGCCAGACTGCCGGTGACTGGGCGCTGGCGCTGCAAGCAACCGGCGGCGTGTTTCTGGCCGGCGGCATCGCCCCGAAGCTGTTGCCGGCACTGCGAGACGGCGTCTTCCTCGCTGCCTTCCAGGCCAAAGGTCGCTACCGCGACTGGATGGACAGCGTGCCGGTGCATGTCATCCTCGACCCGGATATCGGCCTCAAGGGCGCGGCTGTTGCCAGCGCCTATTCCGCGTAAAGCGGCAGCGCGGCGATACGCGCCTCGATCTGCGCGAGCATTTTTCGATAAGGCGGCTGGCCGACGCCGCCGAAGCGGCGCTGAAATTCCGCCTGCTTCATGAATTCGGGCAGATCGCGCAGGACGGGCAAAAACGCCTTGCCATCACGCACGCCAGCCAGACGTTGCTGCAGCTGCAACGCCGCCGCGCGCGAACGCGTGCTGGTCTCGCCCAGACGCGAACCGGCGCGATCCGCCGCCAGATCGGAAAAGGAAAAGCCGCTGCCGCCCTCGGCGTCCTTCAACTCCTTGTACAGCCCGGCCAGATCCGACAGGCCCGCACCCCCGGTCGAAGCGAGGAAAGCAGACAACGCGAAATGCTGCGCGAAATCCTCGCGCCCGACCAGCTTGATGCCGATACCCCGGTCGGTTCGCACCATGCCGCGCCGCGACAGCAAGCGGCCGCCCAAAGCTTTTTCCGCCAGCACAGTCAGCACGGCACGGTTTTCGGCGACCGGATCGTTGCGTTCGGCACGTTCCTGCGCCAGAGCGAAGGCCTCGCCCAGCAGTACCGCGAAATCGCGGCTGCCGGCGCCATCGATGCGGGCGCGATAGGCGGCCAGCGCGGTCTCGTCGACGAGCTGCCCGCTTGCCGCACGCATCGCTTTTTCGACGGCCGCACCGCGCCAGGTAAAGCGCAACGCCAGCGTCTGGCCGGAGATTTGCGCGCTGTTCAGCAACGAACGCGCGGCAGCCACTTCGGCCGCGTAGGGCGAGTGCGCCAGGCCAATACCGACCAGTTCGCCGGCCAGCGTGGCCGGCAGCGGCAAGCGGCCGATGCGTAATCGGGTCGGCCGCAGCATGTCCGCGTCCGGCTCGAATGCAAGCTCGATGTTGAGGTAGCGCCGCACCTTCGGCAGCGGCAGGCTGGCGCGCACAATCAATTGCGACAACGCGATTTGCGCGCTGGCGCTGCCCCTGGCCAGCCGATGCGCCAGATAATTGACGCCCTGATCGAGGTCCGCCTCGGACAGCGCCAGTTGCCGCACCTCACCGTCCTTCATGCGGCGCAGGCCGAGCGAATCGACGATGCGCTTGCCGCGCTCCAGATCGTTCATGCTGACCTGCACCGAGCGGTTCAGGCTGGGCGCGGCATCGGTGACGACGAAGAGCAAGCCGCCCAACAGTAGAAACGGCAGCAACAGCAACAGGAACAGCCAACGCATCAGTCCTGGCTCCGGTAATCCTTGAACTTCTCCAGCACATCCTGCATCTCGGCCGCACTCAACAACACCGGCTCGCCGACCTGGCAAGCGCGCAGATACTGGCCGCACAAGGCCTCGACCTCACGCGCCAGCGCCAGCGCGGCGGGCAGACTCGGGCCCCAGGCGAGCAGGCCGTGATTCGCCATCAGGCAGGCGCGGCGATCCTGCAGCGCGGCCAGCACGGCATCCGACAGCGCCTGCGTGCCAAAGGTGGCATACGCAGCGCAGCGGATATCGACGCCGCCCGCCATCGCCACCATGTAATGAAACGCGGGAATGTCGCGCCGCAGACAGGCCAGCGCCACCGCGAATGGCGAATGCGCATGCACCACGGCTTCGGCCGCCGGAAAAGCAGTGTAGATGTCGCGATGAAAGCGCCATTCGGTCGATGGACGGCCCTCGCCCAGCACCCTGCCGTCCATGTCCATTGCCACCATGTCCGCTGCGGTCAGCGCCGCCATGTCCTGGCCCGATGGCGTGATCAGGAAGCCCTCGCGAGAACGCGCGCTGAGATTGCCGGAGCTGCCCTGATTAAGGCCGCAATACACGCTCTCGCGCGCATGGCCGGACAAGGCCGGACGCAAATGGGGGTCGCACAACGCTTTCTTGCTCATGCCGCGCTCCGCTCCGGAAAGAGTGTCGCCAACGCCGCACGGCTGGCGGCGCAGATGCCACGCTCCGTGATCAGACCGCTGACCAAACGCGCCGGCGTCACATCGAAGGCCGGATTCGCGGCCGGACTGCCGAGCGGCGTCAGACGCACCGAAACCAGCCGACCCTCGGCATCGCAGCCCTGGATGCAGGCGACTTCCTCGCCATCGCGTTCCTCGATGGGAATCTCGCCGCCGTCGGCCAGGCTGAAATCGATGCTCGGCCCGGGCGCGGCGACATAGAACGGCACGCCGTTATCAAACGCCGCCAGGGCTTTCAGATAGGTGCCGATCTTGTTGGCGACATCGCCGTTGGCGGAAGTCCGGTCGGTGCCGACGATGCAGGCATCGACCCGACCCTGCTGCATCAGATGGCCGCCGGCGTTGTCGGCGATGACGTGGTGCGCAATGCCGGCCTGCTTGAGCTCCCAGGCGGTAAGGCTGGCGCCCTGGTTGCGCGGCCGCGTTTCGTCGACCCAGACATGCACGTCCAGCCCCGCCTCCTGCGCCGCAAAGATCGGCGCCAGCGCCGTGCCCCGATCCACCGTCGCCAGCCAGCCGGCATTGCAATGCGTCAGGATGTTGAGCGGCCCGGACTTGCCGGCGGCAAGGTTCTGCAGCAACGCCAGACCATGCCGGCCGATGGCCCGGTTCTGCGCCACGTCCTCGTCGCAGATCGCCCCGGCCTCAGTCCACGCCGCGTCGACCCGCTCGCCCGACTGCAGCGGCAACAGGCGTGCCAGCATGCGTTGCACCGCCCAGCGCAGATTGATCGCGGTCGGCCGCGTCGCGACGAGCTGCTCGGCGGCGGCTCGCAACGCCGTATCGCTCGCATCCTGCAACGCCGCCAAGGTCAGGCCGTAGGCCGCCGTCGCGCCGATCAGCGGCGCGCCGCGCACGCGCATCACGGCAATCGCTTCGGCCGCATCGGCCAGGGTGGTCAAACGGCGCACGCCAAATTCGTGCGGCAAGCGGGTCTGGTCGATGATTTCGACGGCATCGCCGCTGCGCCAGATAGTTCGGGTCGGGGTTCCGGAAATAAGCATGAGGGTTCTTCAAGGGCTGCGATATTTGGCCGGATTATCCGGGATAAAATCGGCCCATGCCCCCCGCCTTCCCCGAATCCACTGTGGTTGCCACGCTTGCCGCCGCCCTCAACGCACTGCTCGACGCCCAACCGGCCGCATTGACTCGATTACAGCGCCATAGCGGCAAGGCCTTGCGCCTGGCGCTGCCGCTACTGCCGGTCGAGTTGGCACTGGATGCAGCCGGCCGCTTTCGCCCAACCGTCGAACTCGCGGAAGCTGCACCCAACTTGACCTTGACCCCAATGCCGAGCGCGCTGCCGCTGCTGCTGGGCGACGGCAAGCTGGCCGACCTGTTCCGCATCGAAGGCGACGGCATTTTCGCCGCCGATCTATCCGGTGCACTGGCCGACTTCGACTGGGTGCTCGCCCTGCGCCCGTACCTGGGCGACATCGCCGCCAGCCGGGTCGATCAATTTCTGCGCGGCCTCCTCGCCTGGCGCCAGGAAGCCCACGACAACACCGGCCGCAACCTGGCCGAGTACGCCGTCTACGAACAGGCCCTGCTGGCCGAACCGCACGCTGCGCGGGCCTTCGTCAGCGCAGTCGATGCGCTGCGTGAAGATGTCGATCGGCTGGCAGCGCGGCTGAAGATTCTTGAATCGAAACGGCCAGCCTGATGTACCTCTTCCGCCTGCTCCGTATTTTCTATACCGCAGCCCGCTTCGGGCTGGATGAATTCTTCCTCGGCCACGAACGCGTCAAGCTGGTGCGCTGGCTGGTGCAAGTGCTGTTCTTCTGGCGCGGGCTGATCTGGCCGATGCGCCAGGCGCGCGGCGTGCGCCTGCGTCTGGCGCTGGAATCGCTCGGCCCGATCTTCGTCAAGTTTGGCCAGATGCTGTCCACCCGGCGCGACATGATCCCGCCCGATATCGCCGACGAACTGGCCATGCTGCAGGACCGCGTGCCGCCGTTCCCGAGCGAGCAGGCACTGGCTGTGATCAAACGCGCCTATGGCCGCGACGCCGCCGACGTGTTTGCCGCGTTCGACGACACGCCCATAGCCTCGGCGTCGGTGGCGCAAGTACATCGGGCGACGCTTAAAAGCGGTGCTGCCGTAGCGGTGAAAGTGCTGCGGCCGGGCATCCAGAAGGTCATCGGCCACGACCTGCAGATCCTGATGGCCATCGCCGGCCTGATCGAACGCCTGTGGTGGGATGGCCGCCGCCTGAAGCCGCGCGAAGTCGTCGCCGAATTCGCCAAACACCTCGACGACGAGCTCGACCTGATCCGCGAAGCCGCCAACTGCTCGCAACTGCACCGCAATTTCGCCGCCTCACCGCTGCTCGCCGTGCCGCAGGTGGAATGGGATTACTGCACATCCGAAGTCATGGTGATGACCTGGATGAATGGCCTGCCGATCTCCCAACTCGACGAACTGCGCCGACGTGGCGTCGATGTGCCCAAGCTGGCCCGCGCCGGCGTCGAAATCTTCTTCACCCAGGTGTTCCGCGACGGCTTCTTCCACGCCGACATGCACCCCGGCAACGTGCTGGTGACCGACCAGGGCAAGTACGTCGCGCTCGATTTCGGCATCATGGGCACGCTGAACGAAACCGACAAAAGCTACTTGGCGCAGAACTTCCTCGCCTTCTTCCAGCGCGACTACAAGAAAGTCGCGCGCGCCCACCTCGACGCCGGCTGGGTGCCGGCCGACACCCGCGCCGACGAATTCGAAGCCGCCATCCGCGCCGTCTGCGAACCGGTATTCGACCGGCCATTGAAGGAAATCGCCTTTGGCAAGGTGTTGCTGCGCCTGTTCCAGACCTCACGCCGCTTCGGCATGGAAATCCAGCCGCAACTGGTCATGCTGCAAAAAACCCTGCTCAACATCGAAGGCCTCGGCCGCCAGCTCGACCCGGAACTCGACCTCTGGTCCACCGCAAAACCCTTCCTGGAACGCTGGATGAGCGAACAGATCGGCTGGCGCGGCTGGCTACGCACGATCAAGGAAGAAGCTCCCTACTGGGGCGCCGTGCTGCCGCAACTCCCGCGCCTGGCGCATCAAGCCCTGCGCACCGACCGCCTGGAAAAACTGGAAACCGGCCTCGCCGTCATGCTGGCGCAGCAGCAGTCGCGCAACCGCTGGCTGGCGATCATCGCGGTGCTGATGGCGGTGTTGGCGTATTCGCAGTTGGGGTAGATGGGGGGCAGTCGCGCGAATGCCGACCGGTTTTACTTGCCCACCGACTTGTCCCGGCCGCACTCGATGAAATGAATGGGGCGCAGGAGCGGGTGTAGGGCAGTCATAGCGTTCGCGTTCATTCGCCGACGACCTTCAAGCCATCCTCAATCACCGTCGAGGACAGGAAATAGCCCGACGCTACGAGTTGCTCCGTCAGGGGTCGCACGTTGGGCAATTTGCCCAGTGCTTGGCGCGCACCAATACACCCAATGCGCCGATGATGCGCAAGCCCAGGTCATGCGCGACCTTTCGCCCTGCTCGGTCATCCATCAAGACCCTGGCTTGCATGTGTAGCGCTGCGGCAATGGCGCTTGCCTCGCCGGGGTCGAGATTCCAGTTCTGGGTAGAGGGGGTATCCGGTCGCACACACAGCCAACCTGCTTTCACAGCGGCAAGGATCACACTGCCTTCTGGTCGGTCAGGTCTGGCAGTGCATTCGGCCAATACGGTTTCTGTCAGCCAGACCGCTCCGAAGATATCCGCCAGCAGGGAAAGACTGATCACGCGGGATAGCGCAATCAGGGGGCCGGCATCGGCAATGAGCAAGTCATTTGAAGGACTCAAGCTCTTGCTCCAGTTCTCCAGGCTGCGGCCGCGCTACCGGAATATGCAACTGCGCCAGATGATCCATGAAATCCGGGACGTTCATTGCAGCCAACCGCGCGGCCTTGCCCAGGGAGATGGATTCCTCATCGAACAAACGGACGGCCAAGGCCACATTGATGCCGCTCTTGAGCAGGTTCTCGTCGAACGGCACCGCCACGAAGACCGGCTGCCCGTGCTTGGTGATGATGGAAAGCTTGCCCGCCTCGGCATCGCGTACCAGTTCGCCGGTACGGTCGCGGAGGTCACGGATGGTGAAGGTTTGCATGATCGGCTCCTATTGTGCCCACATATAGGGGCACACTTTATCCCATGCGACGAACGAGCAACAGGCCGCAGCCGAAGGATTTTTCGGAGCCGATGCCGTTCTCCATCAGTCCAACCAAAAACGCTGGCGAAGAGACATATGTTCAGGTCGAAAACTTGCCAGCTTGATTACGTTTGCGGAAATAGAGCGCTGTCCGGTCTTCCCACAAAACTGACGGCCTCAACGGTCATACGTCTTAACCTGATTGCAGCCATCCACCAATGGCCGCTTCTCCTGGCATCCAGTGGACGCTCCCCGACCCTCAAGAGCCACCTAACCTTCGACGCCATGTCGGTCGGCTATCTGGAGTGATTCGCCCTTCGCCAGCCTTCCGCGCACTTCGGTCGCTTAGACTGTGTGGCTGGTCAGTAATATAAGCCAAGCATCTTTAGTCCACGGCGCGCTGGTTCAAGCCGAAGGCTTTAGTTCAATCGCAGATTTTCCGGGCTGCGCTGGCCGGCTCGAAGAGCTTGAGGGTGAAGGAATAGTACGAGTTGAACTTGAGATCAGCTTCCCAAAACGAACGGATTGCCTCCTTGCGCGCAAAGTACTTCATGCCGGCAAGCCATGACTGCCATACCTCCTCGTCGATATACCCAACGGGTTGATGCCTGCGAGGTAGAGAACTACGCCCCCGAGTAAGAAAAGCATGAGGAATACCCACGGATACCGGCTTCGCTTGCCAAGACGAAAATGTGTGTGCATACGTTAGTGCCCTAAAAATATGGCAATTCTCTATCACCCGAATCGCACGCCCCTGAACATTGCGAGGTGTAGGCTCGCGTTTCTACTGCTAATCACGGTAGTACGGATGAAACGTAGCTGCGTCGGGATATTTGACACTTTTTGTTGCTCGCGCTTTCTCCTCTTTCTCCACCGTACCTCCAACAGCATCTTCCGATGAAGCCAGCAACTGACAATGAAGTAGACAGTTCATCAAAAACCTGGTCGCTTTGATGTTCGTGCACGCGCAGATCGTGCAGGTGCGCTGCATGCGGCGGAAGGCGCGATAAAGCCGCTTTTCCGCCCTACCCTCCGACTTGCGGCTTGGCCATCGAATCCGACAATTGCAGCACCGCTTGTTCCAGCAGCCCGCCGTTCGATTGGCATATAGTGAAATCACCTTTTCAGGAGACTGCATCATGAAACTGCGACTTAGCGTTTTTCTGTTGGCCATGCTGGCTTTGCTGCAATCGAGTTGGCTGATGGCCGATACGGGAACGGTTGAACCGGCGTTGATTTCAGCGCAATCGACGACCTTGCAGGCCTGTCCGGCGCAGCTTGAACAGGGCCGGCTGGATGTGGCGCAGGTGGTCCAGACCGATTGTTGCAAGAGCCACAAGGGGGTTTGCGGTTGTCGGGCGGGCAAGCTGGTTTGTTGCGACAACACGGTGAGTCCGACCTGTACCTGCCATTCCGACTGGCACGAGTCGAACTAACAGGGCGTTGAAAAACCCGGCGGAGGCCGGGGTCCAGTGCAATGGGCTCAACAAAATCAATCGCTTCTGGATCCCGGCCTGCGCCGGGATGACGGGTATTCAGGGACATGCCGGGATGTTTGGCGCTTCACCCTCAGGGTGAGTGGAGGCTCCACTCGTAGGAGCGCCTTCCAAGGCGCGATCGCTCCGGACATCGCGCCTTGGAAGGCGCTCCTACGACAAGCCGCGGTTTAGCGGTTTATTTGCTGGTCGCTACCCAGACGCCGTCCCAGTCGGGGCTGAGCGGGGTTGCCCGGAACAGTTTGATGCGTTCGAGGTAGACCTGGCTGGGCCGGTCTTGCGGGACTTGCAGCAGGCAGGCGTTGAACGCGGCTTCGGCGGCCTCCCATTCCTGTTTGCGGTAGTGGGCTAGGCCGGTTTCGAAGGCTTCGATGCCGGCTTGCAGGTTGGCGGTGAGGGCGGTTTTCACGCCGAGCAGTTCGTGCACCCGGATCGGTTCCTGTTTGCCGGCGACGCGCAGGCTGTCGATTTCGCGGAACGCCAGGGTTTCGCCGGCCAGTCGGCGGGTTTCGGCGCTGACCAGGATGCGGGTGCCGTAGAACTTGTTGGCCTGTTCCAGGCGCGAGGCGAGATTCACCGTGTCGCCGATCACCGTGTAACCGCGCGCGGTGTCGGAGCCGATGTTGCCGACTGTGACTTCGCCGCTGGCGATGCCGATGCGGATGTCAACCTGCGGCAGGCCGTAGCGGACGCCGATCAGGTTGGGCAGGTCGGCGCGGAAGGCTTCCAGTTGCGCCATCTGTTCCAGCGCGGCGGTGCAGCAGAGTTCGGCGTGCGCGGTTTCGTCGCTGAACGGCGGCCCCCAGAACGCCATCACCGAATCGCCGATGAATTTGTCGACGATGCCCTGGCGGGCGCGGACGATGTCCGACATCAGCGAGAAATAGCGGTTGAGGAAGCGCACCGCCGTGTCCGGCGTGAGGCCTTCGCACATCTGGGTGAAGTTGGCGAGGTCGGAGAAAAACACGGTCATCACCTGACGCTGTCCGCCTTCCGCCGCCAGTTTGTTGTCGAGCAGGCCGCGCACGATGCGTGGGTCGACATACTGGCCGAAGGTGGTTTTAATGCGTTCTTTCTCGCGCAGGCCGAGCACCATGTGGTTGAAGGAATCGGCCAGCACGGCGAGTTCGTCGCGGGTATGCACCAGGATTTCGACATCCAGATCGCCCTGTTCGACCGATTGCGTGCCGCCCAGCAGACGGCCGATCGGTTCGACCAGTGAACGGGTGACCAGGGTGGCGAAAATCAGTCCGAGCAGCGAGGCGATGCCGGTGATGATCCAGTTCAGCCGCGCCGCGCGCGCTTCCTCGGCCTTGGCTTGTTCGGCGGTGTCCTGGGTGAGTTTGTTGAGCAGGTCGATGACTTTCTGGATTTCGCCATCGAGCGCGTCCTTGTCGCGCAGCAGCGATTCCCGCATCAGGCTTTCGGAGCGGCGATTGCCCTCGTCGGCCTCGATCTGGAACAGCCGGAAGGTACGGTGGAAGTTCTGCCGCGCGGCCTGGATGGTGGGCAACTGGCGCCCGAGCACGGCCAGCGTGACACGGTCGAGTTCGATGTCCTGCGCGGCATCGGCCTCTTTCAGCAGGTTCAGCGAGGAATCGACGATCTGGTCGGCGTTGATGCCGCGCGCGTCGAAATCGCGGTTTTCCTTCTCCAGAAAAGCGGGATTCGGCGTCGCCGCTTCTCTGCCCGCCATGACCCGCTCCATGTGCACCATCTGCTGGCGCACCAGGATCTCGACGCTGGCCACCTGCTGTTGCAACGGCAGGTAGTAGTCGGCCAGGGCGTGCACCTGGTTGTTGAGCAAACGCAGGTTGAACACCGAAAGCCAGGTGACCACCAGCATCAACAGCAGCAGGGCCAGGGTAATGCTGAAGATTTTCAGGCTGATCGGGCGGCGCATGGTCGGAGCGGGTTGCGATGTTCAGCGCATGCTACGACCCGCTGCACGAGAAGCAAAGACTCAACTCCTTGGGTCAGGCACGAACTCGCCAGGGAAGGGTTGGGCTTCCTGCCAATCCGGCTTGCGCCAATTCGGTTGCCACAAACTCGGGCGCGGCTTCGGAATGATGCCGCGGGCCACCAGATTGGCGCGACTGTTGTAACGCAGCGTCACCACTTCGTTCGGGGATGGGCTGGCCCGCTCGAATTCGGTGTACTGGATCGGCGCGTATTCGCGCTGGCCGTGGCCGGTGCCGAGACGTTCCGATTCGCGCATGGCTTTGGCGGCCGGCCGGCGTGCCTGACCGATACCCGATGCCGCCGAATCGGCGGCATCGGCAGCGCGATTCTCAGGACTGGCGGGCAGCGCGGACAGGTTCGGATACGGCATCGCCGGCGGTGGGTAAATCTTCTCGCGGAACACCGCCGCGCCGATGACGCCGACGTTGTCCGGCCGGTCGGTGCGAGCGGCGTAGGAATCCGGCAAGGCCGTGAAATAGAACTGCGCGACTTCCTGCCGACTCTTGCGCCAGCCGGAGATTTCGGCCTGCTCCCAGGGCGACAGGACATAGCCGGTCTGGCTCGCAGCGGCGGTTTCGCCGCTGACCACATTCACGCCATCCACCGACAACACCACCAGCACCCGTTCGCCGCTGCGGTTATGCAAACGCACCGCATATCGGTCGCCCGGATTGCCGGCGACATAGCGCTGGCTGGCATAGCGATACGGCGTCAGCGTTTCGCCGCTGCTGCGGTTGACGATTTCCATGTCCACCAGCTGCCCGGACTGCGCCGGCAGACTGGAGAGCAAAAGGGTTAAAGACAGGGCCAGATGACGTGCCAGCATGATGTGCTCCTTGGTGGTTGAGGAAAGACATCTGCGTAAACGACGCTGGCGGGGAAACGGGGTTAACAGGGTGCGTGAAAAACCTGAGGAGCCACTGACTGTATTGATCCTGGAAACCTCAGTTCCTCATGCGTAAATTGCTCGAAGACCTTGTGAATTGAGACATGCCGGGTTGTTTGGCGCTTCACCCTCAGGGTGAGTGGTGGC
>JASJPK010000064.1:0-92038 GCA_031426735.1 Hydrogenophilaceae bacterium
TCGCCATCCGTGAAGGCGGTCGCACCGTCGGTGCCGGCGTCGTCGCCAAAATCATTGAGTAATCAAGGCCAATAATATGCAAAGCCAAAAAATTCGTATTCGTCTTAAAGCCTATGATTACAAGTTGATTGATCAGTCGGCTATGGAAATTGTTGATACTGCGAAACGAACAGGTGCTGTAGTCAAAGGACCAGTTCCATTGCCCACGTCAATCGAGCGTTTCGATATACTGCGTTCACCCCACGTCAATAAATCTTCTCGCGATCAACTTGAAATCCGAACGCATAAGCGTTTGATGGATATTGTTGATCCGACAGATAAAACTGTAGATGCGTTGATGAAACTTGATCTTCCCGCTGGTGTTGATGTGGAAATCAAGCTTCAATAAATTTGTTTGTGTGGAGATTTATTCTCCAAATGTAAATTTGTCGGCCAATTGAAGTCGGCACCTATAAAGGAAATATAAAATGAGTTTAGGCCTTGTCGGTCGCAAGATTGGCATGACCCGCATTTTTACAGAGGATGGAGTTTCCATTCCTGTAACGGTGCTGGATGTGTCAAATAACCGCGTAAGCCAAGTCAAGACGACCGGTACGGATGGCTATACAGCCCTTCAGGTTGCCTTTGGTTCACGTAAACCCGGTCGTATCACGCAACCTGTGGCGGGGCATCTTGCCAAGGCTGGCGTTGATGCTGCAGCAGGCATGATGGAATTTCTTGTCAGCACGGAAGTTGTTGGTAATTACCAACCAGGTGCTGCGATTTCTGCGGAAATCTTCCAACCGGGCCAGATGGTTGACGTTTCCGGTGTCACGCAAGGTAAAGGTTTCGCTGGCACCATTAAGCGGCATCATTTCAAGTCCCAGCGAGCAACGCATGGCAACTCGCGTTCACATAACGTACCGGGTTCTATCGGACAGGCGCAGGATCCTGGCCGTATCTTCCCTGGTAAACGTATGTCGGGCCATCTCGGCGCAGTGAATAGAACTATCCAGAACCTAGAAATCGTACGAGTTGATATGGAGCGTCAATTACTCCTCATTAAAGGCGCCGTGCCTGGTTCAAAAGGGGGTAATGTGATCGTTAGCCCTGCCGTGAAGGGGGTGGCTTGATGGAACTCAAATTAATTAGTCAGGATGGGCAAAGTGCCGGTTCACTTACCGCGTCTGATGCCTTGTTTGGTCGCGAGTATAACGAATCCTTGGTTCATCAATTGATTACCGCGTTCATGGCAAACGCCAGAACTGGAGATCGCGCTCAGTTGACGCGTGCCGAAGTAAGGCATAGCACGAAAAAACCGTTTAAACAGAAGGGTACCGGCCGTGCTCGTGCCGGTATGACATCTTCACCGATCTGGCGTGGCGGTGGTCGGGCCTTCCCGAATAAACCTGATGAGAATTTTTCTCAAAAGGTGAATCGTAAAATGTATCGTGCCGGCATTGCATCTATTTTTTCTAAACTGGTTCAGGATGGTCGCTTGACGGTGATTGAAAGTCTGGGTGTCGATATGCCGCGGACTAAAGTTCTTGCTGGAAAACTCAAGACTCTGGGTATTTCAAACCGTGTGCTAATCATTGATTCAGTTGTTGATGACAATTTGTGGTTATCAGCACGAAACATGCATCATGTATTAGTTCTTGAACCCCATCAAACAGATCCCGTAAGCCTGGTTCGTTATGATCAGGTGCTGATGACTCGTGAAGCAGTCAAGTCACTCGAGGAGATTTACGCATGAAGACCGCGCTGATGAAAGAGGAGCGTTTGCTTCAGATCATCCTCGCTCCGGTAATCTCCGAGAAAGCGACGATGTTGGCTGATAAGCGCGAACAAGTTATTTTCCGCGTAGCTACCACCGCTACTAAACCTGAAGTCAAGGCAGCAGTTGAATTACTGTTCAAGGTTCAGGTCAAGGGTGTAACAATTTCTAATGTCAAAGGTAAGACCAAAAAATTCGGCCGCTTTACCGGTACGCGTTCTAGTTGGAAAAAAGCCTTTGTTAGCCTTAAGCCAGGCCAAGAACTCAACTTCGCGGCAGGAGAATAAATCATGTTGGTTAAAGTCAAACCGACCTCTGCTGGTCGTCGCGCAGTTGTAAAAGTTGTGACACCTGGACTGCACAAAGGACGGCCTGTAGCTAGTCTGGTTGAAAAGCAGAATCGTAAATCTGGTCGTAATAATAATGGCCATATCACCACTCGCCATAAGGGCGGCGGTCACAAGCAGCACTATCGCCTTGTTGATTTCAAGAGAAACAAGGATGGCATTGTCGCCAAGGTGGAACGCATTGAATATGATCCGAACCGGAGTGCCCACTTGGCATTGTTGTGTTATGCGGATGGCGAGCGTCGATATATCATTGCACCTCGCGGTGTTGAAGTCGGCACTGCCTTGCTAAGCGGTTCAGAAGCGCCTATCAAGCCCGGTAACTGCCTGCCTCTGCGTAATATTCCGGTGGGTTCTACCATTCACTGTGTTGAGATGCTTCCGGGTAAAGGCGCTCAGATATCCAGATCGGCTGGTACTAGCGTTCAGTTGCTTGCTCGCGAAGGTTCCTATGCACAGTTGCGCTTACGCTCCGGTGAGATCCGTAAAGTGCATATTGACTGCCGGGCTACCTTAGGTGAAGTAGGCAATGAAGAGCACAGTCTTCGTTCATACGGTAAGGCAGGAGCAATGCGCTGGCGCGGTATCCGACCCACAGTACGCGGCACGGCAATGAATCCTGTGGATCACCCGCATGGTGGTGGTGAGGGTCGTACTGGTGAAGGCCGAGTCCCTGTGTCTCCTTGGGGACAGCCAACTAAGGGGTACCGTACTCGTAACAACAAACGAACGGACAGTATGATCGTTCGCCGGCGTCATAAAGCATAAGGGGTAACATAAAATGGCTCGTTCAGTTAAAAAAGGCCCCTTTGTTGATGGCCACCTGATCAAGAAAATTCAGAAGGCAATTGCTGCCGGGGACAAGAAGCCAATTAAAACTTGGTCTCGACGCTCAACTGTATTGCCTGATTTTATAGGCCTTACAGTGGCTGTGCATAATGGTAAGCAGCACATTCCTGTATATGTGACCGAGAACATGGTTGGTCACAAACTTGGTGAGTTCTCGTTGACACGGACCTTTAAAGGTCATGCTGCCGACAAGAAAACCAAGAAGAAATAAGGAGAAATGTGATGCAAGTATCTGCAATATTACGTGGTACGCGACTTTCATCTCAGAAGGCGCGTCTTGTCGCGGACTTGGTTCGAGGCAAATCTGTTGATCAGGCGTTAAATATCCTTGCCTTTTCTCCGCAAAAAGCTGCTTTTACTATCAAAAAGGTGCTTGAGTCAGCGATTGCTAACGCTGAACATAACGAAGGTGCTGATATTGATGAGCTTAGCGTTAAGACCATATTCGTCGATCAAGGTCCGAGTTTGAAGCGATTTACGGCAAGGGCAAAGGGTCGTGGTAATCGGATTGTTAAACCGACTTGTCACATTACTGTGACTGTAGGCGACTGAGAGAAGGCAAATGGGACAGAAAATACATCCGATTGGCTTCCGGTTAAGTGTCAACCGGGGCTGGACATCCAAGTGGTTCGCAAATAGCAAAACATTTGCAGCAACGTTGAATGAAGATATCAAAGTACGCGAGTTTCTAAAGAAGAAATTGGCACATGCATCTATTAGCAAGATCGTCATCGAGCGACCGGCCAAGAATGCACGGATCACACTCTTCTCATCCCGTCCTGGTGTTGTTATCGGCAAAAAGGGTGAGGATATCGAGTCTCTTCGTAAGCAATTAAGTTCTTTGATGTCTGTACCGATTACTCTCAATATTGAAGAGGTCAGAAAGCCTGAGATTGATGCTCAGTTGATCTCTGATTCAATAGCTAATCAACTGGAGAAGCGGATCATGTTTCGACGCGCTATGAAGCGCGCGATGCAGAACGCAATGCGATTTGGCGCCCAGGGCATCAAAATTATGTCGGCAGGCAGGCTTAATGGAGCGGAGATTGCGAGAACGGAATGGTATCGGGAAGGGCGGGTTCCCCTTCATACCTTGCGTGCAGATATTGATTATGGCTTTTCGGAAGCAAGTACAACGTACGGAATAATTGGTATTAAGGTGTGGGTATATAAAGGTGAAAATCTCGGCAGCGGTGAGAAGACAGTTGCTGCACCTGAACCCGAGCGTAGGCCGCGTCGCCCTGCTAATCGTGCAGGTAAGGAGTAAAAATTATGCTGCAACCAGCACGCAGAAAGTATCGTAAGGAACAGAAGGGCCGAAATACGGGGTTGGCTACTCGTGGTGCTAAGGTCAGTTTTGGTGAATTCGGCCTTAAGGCAATTGCACGAGGCCGTATAACAGCTCGTCAGATCGAAGCGGCTCGCCGAGCAATGACTCGGCACATTAAACGTGGCGGTCGTATCTGGATTCGAATCTTTCCGGATAAGCCTATTTCGCAAAAACCTGCGGAAGTTCGTATGGGTAATGGTAAGGGGAATCCGGAGTATTGGGTCGCTGAAATCCAGCCCGGTAAGGTTCTGTACGAAATGGAAGGTGTTACGGAAGAGATCGCACGTGAGGCATTCAGACTTGCTGCTGCGAAGTTACCTCTTGCTACCACATTCGTAACGCGTCACTTTGGAGTTTAGAATGAAAATTTCAGAATTACGTGCTAAGGATCTTAGCGGACTAAGAGCTGAATTGACGGAGTTGCTACGCGCCCAATTCAGTCTTCGTATGCAACTGTCTACACAGCAAACAAATAAGACACATGAAATTCGTAAAGTACGTCGTGACATTGCTCGGGTCCGCACTGTCATGCAGCAGACGAAAACAAGCGTCGTCAACTGAAGAGTATGGTCATGAAAGAACAGCAAGCTGAAAAGATAGTTCGTGCACTAACGGGAACGGTTGTTAGTGACAAGATGAATAAGACAGTAACGGTTCTGGTTGAGCGTAAAGTTAAGCATCCGCTTTATGGGAAAATCATAAGATTGTCCAAAAAGTACCATGCACACGATGAAAACAATGAGTTCCATCCTGGTGACATTGTTGTCATAGAGGAGTGCCGTCCTCTGTCGCGAACCAAGACATGGAATGTATCTCGTCTTGTTCAGCGCGCTCAAATTGTCTGAAAGAGCTTGCGTCTAGCCCGCTGCTCGTGGTAACCTTTTGAGCTCTCTGGGGTGGCTCCCAGAAATATGTTTGCCGCAGTTTTCGGCACGTTTAACCCGAACGGGATCCAAAACTACTCGGTCACCTGGGTAAGTTGGAGAGAAAAAATGATCCAAATGCAATCCAAATTAGATGTTGCCGATAACACAGGCGCGCGCACGGTTATGTGCATCAAAGTGTTGGGTGGCTCCAAGCGGCGTTACGCCAGCGTGGGGGATGTAATCAAGGTGAGTATCAAGGACGCTGCGCCACGAGGTAGGGTGAAGAAGGGTGACGTTTATAATGCCGTTGTGGTAAGGACGGCGAAGGGAGTGCGGCGTCCCGATGGCTCTTTGATCAAATTCGATAACAATGCGGCGGTTTTGCTTAACAACAAGCTTGAGCCTATTGGTACCCGCATTTTCGGGCCAGTGACACGTGAGTTGCGAGGTGAGCGCTTCATGAAGATCGTTTCACTTGCTCCCGAAGTGCTTTAGGGGTTGATTATGCGCAAAATTCGCAAGGGTGATGAGGTTGTTGTAATAACCGGTAAGGATAAAGGTAAGCGTGGGCAAGTTCTGCGCGTGCTTGAGGGGTCGCTGGTTGTGGATGGAGTTAATCGCGTGCGTAAGGCGGTTAAGCCTAATCCTATGAAGGGTGCGGTTGGTGGTTATGTCGATAAGGATATGCCAATCGATATATCAAACGTTGCACTTTTTAATCCTTTGATTTCAAAGGGCGATCGTGTGGGTATTAAAACGCTTGAGGATGGCCGGCAGGTTCGTTTCTTCAAGTCGAATGGTGAAGTGGTTGACGCGTAAGGATCAATGATGGCGCGAATGTACGACTTTTACAAAGATACCGTTGCTAAGCAGTTGACGGATCAGTTCGGGTACGAATCTGCAATGCAGATCCCGCGTATCTCCAAAATCACGCTCAATATGGGCGTGGGTGAAGCGGTTGGGGATAAGAAGGTTATGGATCATGCGGTTTCGGACATGACTAAAATCTCGGGTCAAAAGCCTGTTGTCACGTTGTCGCGCAAGTCAATTGCCGGATTTAAGATTCGTGATCATTATCCCGTGGGCTGTATGGTTACACTGCGCCGGGAGCAGATGTATGAATTTCTGGATCGTCTCGTTACTATTGCGATTCCTCGCATTCGAGATTTCCGTGGTATTGGAGGGAAGGGGTTTGATGGCCGTGGAAATTACAACATGGGCGTTAAAGAGCAAATTATCTTTCCTGAAATTGAATACGAAAAGATCGATGTTCTCCGTGGTATGAACATCACAATTACCACGACGGCTAAAACAGATGCTGAAGCTAAGGCTTTGCTGTCGGCGTTCAAGTTTCCATTTAAAGGTTGATATCGCGATGGCTAGGCTTTCTGTTATTAATCGTGAAGAAAAGCGACGCAAGTTGGTTAAAAAGTTTGCCGCCAAGCGAGCTGAGCTCAAGGCCCAGGTTGGTAATTCTTCTCTGAGTGATGAGGAAAGGGGTTTGGCGCGTGCTCAACTTGAGGCGCTTCCTCGTGACTCTAGTGAATGTAGATTACGAAATCGCTGTCAGCTAACGGGCCGTCCCCGCGGAGTATTTCGTAAGTTCGGGCTCTGTCGTAATAAAATCCGTGAATACGCCATGAAGGGTGAGATTCCCGGTGTTGTTAAAGCCAGTTGGTAAGGGGCAAACGATATGAGTATGAGTGATCCTATCGCAGACATGTTGACTCGCATACGCAACGGTCAAATGATCGATAAAGAAACGGTATGTATGCCTTCGTCGAAACTTAAAAAAGCGATTGCGCAAGTTTTAAGTGATGAAGGGTATATTGATGGATTCAAAGTTCGGGAAATGGATGGGCATCCTGAAATTGAAATCGCATTGAAATATTATGCCGGTCGACCGGTTATTGAGAAAATCGATCGTGTCAGTAGGCCTGGTCTTAGAATCTATAAAGGTCGAGATGATTTGCCGCGAGTAATGAATGGTCTAGGTGTTGCTATTCTTTCTACATCACAAGGTGTGATGACAGATCGTAAAGCAAGATCCTTAGGGGTTGGTGGTGAAGTTCTTTGTTTAGTAGCGTGAGGTAAAAAATGTCACGTGTTGCTAAAAATCCCGTTCAAGTTGTTGCCGGTGTCGACGTCAAAATTGATGTCGATCAAATTGTTGTTACTGGTCCGCTTGGTTCCTTGAGGCAGGCTCTGACTTCCAATGTTGGGATTAAATGTGTAGATGGTTTTCTGCATATTTCTACTTTGGATGCTTCTCGTGAGGCGCATGCAATGTCTGGAACTATGAGGGCTTTGATCTCGAATATGGTTGTTGGCGTATCAAAGGGTTTTGAGCGGAAGCTGAACCTAGTTGGTGTGGGCTACCGTGCGCAAGCTCAAGGTGAAAAGCTAAACCTAACATTGGGATTTTCGCACCCAGTGGTCCATGTGATGCCGGAAGGTGTCAAAGTTGAGACGCCTACGCAGACTGAGATTTTACTCAAAGGTTTGGATAAGCAGGTGGTTGGTCAAGTGGCTGCCGATATTCGTTCATATCGCAAACCTGAGCCGTATAAAGGCAAGGGTGTTCGTTATGCAAACGAGATTGTTGCGCTTAAAGAGACCAAAAAGAAGTAAATAGGAGCTAATGCAATGGAAAAGAAGTTACGTAGATTGCGCAGGGCTCGTAAAACCCGTGCGAAGATTAGTGAATTGGGTGGCTTGAGGTTGTGTATTCATCGGACCAATTCGCATATCTATGCACAACTCATTGATGCTACTGGCGGAAATGTTCTGACTGCTGCTTCCAGTGTTGAAAAGGAAGTGCAAACCGAATTGAAAAGCGGTTCGAATGTGGCTGCGGCGAAATTTGTCGGCCAACGTTTAGCCGAAAAGGCAAGACAGTTGGGAGTTGAGAAGGTCTCATTTGACCGTTCAGGATTTGCTTATCATGGCCGAGTAAAAGCTCTTGCCGAAGCAGCTCGTGAACACGGTTTGCAGTTCTAAGCGAGGAATATCATGGCTAGACCCGCGCAGCAGCAGGAAGAACAAAGCGACGGCATGAAGGAGAAGATGATCTCCGTAAACCGTGTCACAAAGGTTGTTAAAGGTGGTCGTATCCTCAGCTTCGCCGCATTGACGGTTGTTGGCGATAACGAGGGTGGGGTTGGTATGGGGAAGGGAAAATCTCGTGAGGTTCCTGTCGCCGTAACTAAGGCTATGGAAGAAGCGCGTAGAAAAATGGTCAAAGTGTCTTTAAAAAATGGCACCTTCCACCATTCGGTAATTGGAAAGCATGGCTCATCCGTCGTTATTATTCAGCCCGCATCCGAGGGTACCGGCATTATCGCGGGTGGTGCGATGCGCGCAGTATTCGAGGTAATGGGTGTGCATAACGTTTTGGCTAAATGCCTCGGTTCAACAAATCCTTACAACGTGGTCCGTGCTACGTTGAATGGTTTGTCAAAAATGTCAACTCCAAGCGAAGTTGCGGCGAAGCGTGGCAAGACTGTGGCTGAAATTCTGGAGTAACTAATGCACGATTCAAATCTAAAGCTTAGAGTCACGTTGGTTAAGAGTGTGATTGGTACGATTGAGAAACACCGGGCTTGCGTCAGGGGCTTAGGGCTGCGTCGTTTAAATCATACAGTGATCGTTTCTGATACTCCCGAAAATCGTGGAATGATCAATCGCGTTAATTACCTTGTTAAGTTTGAGTCTGCCTGATGAAACTAAATTCTATTATTCCTGCTGCAGGTAGTACACATTCCAATAAGAGGCCGGGGCGTGGAATTGGCTCAGGTCTTGGTAAAACGGGTGGCCGTGGTCATAAGGGGCAAAAGTCCCGCGCTGGGGGTTTCCATAAGGTTGGATTCGAGGGCGGTCAAATGCCTATGGCACGTCGACTGCCGAAGCGTGGATTTGTTTCACTTGATCGGGCGTTTAAGCATGAAGTCAGATTGTCCGATTTGAATGCGCTTGATGTCGATAGTGTTGATATGCTAATGCTTAAGCAGGCAGGCTTGGTTCCCCAACTTGCCAAGTCTGTTAAGGTTATTCTTTCTGGGTCGATTAGCCGCCCATTGACGGTATCCGGTGTACTGGTAACCAAGGGCGCCAAACTTGCAATTGAAGCTGCAGGCGGTAATGTGGTAGTTCTCGAAGTCTAATTATTAAAGCGAACTGTTTTGTCTATAGCTGCCAATATCAATAAGATGTCAGGAAAAATGGGTGACCTAAAAAGTCGCTTATTTTTCCTGATAGGAGCGCTTGTTGTATTCCGTATTGGTTCCTTTATTCCGGTTCCTGGCATTGATCCGGCGGTTCTTGAGGATCTATTCAAGAGTCAACATGGTGGCATTCTTGGAATGTTCAACATGTTTTCGGGTGGTGCTTTGTCTCGGTTCTCGGTATTTGCGTTAGGCATAATGCCTTACATTTCCGCGTCGATCATTATGCAGTTGATGACCGTCGTGTCGCCAAACCTTGAGGCGCTAAAAAAAGAAGGTGAATCCGGACGCCGCAAGATTACTCAATACACAAGATACGGCACGGTATTGCTGGCCACTTTTCAGGCAATTGGTATTTCAATTGCGCTGGAGAGTCAGGTAGGTTTAGTTATCGATCCAGGCCTTGGCTTTAGACTTACTTCTGTTGTATCGCTTGTTGCCGGCACGATGTTCCTAATGTGGTTGGGTGAGCAAATCACCGAACGGGGTCTTGGCAATGGAATTTCAATCATTATATTTGCTGGCATAGCGGCTGGACTGCCCCAGGCAATTGGCGGTATGTTGGAGTTGACGCAGACCGGAGCTTTTTCCATACCTCTTGTTCTTCTTCTTTTCGTCGGCACCTTGCTTGTAACTGCTTTGGTCGTTTTCGTTGAGCGGGGGCAAAGAAAAATCCTTGTTAACTACGCAAAACGACAAGTAGGTAACAAAGTATATGGCGGGCAAAGTTCCCATTTGCCACTTAAGCTTAATATGGCGGGTGTAATTCCTCCGATTTTTGCCAGTTCGATCATTTTGTTCCCTGCGACCGTAGCAAGTATGTTTGCTGGTCGAGAGTCTCTTAATTGGTTGAAGGATGTAGGAGCTGCTCTTTCACCCGGTCAACCTATTTATGTATTACTGTATGCAGTTGCGATTCTGTTTTTTTGTTTTTTTTATACCGCGCTCGTATTTAATCCACGTGAAACTGCCGATAATTTAAAGAAAAGTGGTGCTTTCATTCCTGGATATCGTCCCGGTGAGCAAACATCTCGATACATTGATAAGGTCATGACTCGGTTGACTCTGGTGGGTGCGGTTTATATCACTTTGGTTTGTTTGATTCCCGAGTTCTTAATTGTCAACTGGAATGTGCCGTTTTATTTCGGTGGTACATCGCTGCTTATTATTGTTGTCGTTAGCATGGATTTCATGGCGCAGGTTCAGACCTATGTTATGACGCACCAATACGAGAATTTGCTCAAGAAGGCGAATTTTAAAGGCGGAAATTTCGTGTCCAGGTAGTTTGATTCTGGTTTGTCGACTTTTCGTCTTATTATTTTGAAAGTGTTTTATAAATATTGTTGTCCGATTTATTAGTTCTACTTCAGCAATATTTATAAGGTTGGCTATATCGTAATGTAAGGAGATGAACATGCGTGTTCAAGCCTCGGTTAAGAAAATCTGTAGGAAATGTAAGATCGTGCGCCGTAAGGGTGTCGTTCGTGTGATTTGTACCGAAGCGCGTCACAAGCAGCGCCAAGGCTAAATTCAGCTTGTCAAAATGCTGATCTCTTCAATATAATGTTTCGTTTTGTTAGCTGGGGGTAGTACATGGCCCGGATTGCTGGGGTAAACATCCCGAATCACAAGCATGCCGAAATTGCACTTATGTCGATTTACGGTATTGGTCGCACTCGCGCACGTTTGATTTGCAAGGAGTTTGGTGTAACTCCTACTGTCAAGATGAAAGATCTTACGGATGCAGATGTCGACAGGTTGCGTGAGGGTGTCGCTAAATTCACGGTGGAGGGTGATCTTCGTCGTGAGATAACCATGAACATCAAGCGTTTGATGGATCTGGGTTGTTACCGTGGTGTTCGTCATCGTAAGGGCTTGCCGTTGCGCGGTCAGCGTACGCGCACAAATGCACGTACCCGCAAAGGGCCCCGTAAGCAGATGCAGATCAAGAAGTAATGGAAAATATATATGGCTAAAGCTGCTGCAGCGCGTGCGCGCAAGAAAGTTAAAAAAAGTGTTGCTGATGGGGTGGCACATATTCATGCCTCCTTCAACAATACTATTGTAACTATCACGGATCGTCAGGGTAATGCGCTTGCCTGGGCCACCGCTGGTGGTGCAGGTTTCAAGGGCTCCAGAAAGAGCACTCCTTTCGCGGCGCAGGTTGCGGCTGAAAATGCTGGGAAGATGGCGCTTGAATATGGCCTGAAAAACCTTGAAGTTCGTATCAAGGGGCCTGGCCCCGGTCGTGATTCGACTGTGCGTGCGCTGAATTCATTGGGTTACAAAATTACAAGCATTTCTGATGTAACGCCCGTACCTCACAATGGATGTCGTCCGCCCAAGAAGCGTCGCATCTAAGTAATAGGAGAGCTTAAATGGCCCGCAATCTTGATCCTAAGTGTCGTCAGTGTCGTCGTGAGGGCGAAAAGTTGTTCATCAAGGGTGAAAAATGTTTCACCGAGAAATGTGCAATTGAACGTCGTAATCAGCCGCCTGGTCAACATGGTGCTAAGCAACCTCGTCTTTCTGACTATGGTGTTCACCTGCGCGAGAAGCAGAAGGTTCGTCGCATCTACGGCGTATTGGAGGCTCAGTTCCGTCTCACCTATAAAGAGGCTGATCGCCGTCGTGGTGTTACGGGTGAAAATTTACTTCAGATTCTTGAGTCTCGTCTTGATAGCGTTGCTTTCCGGATGGGGTTTAGCTCCTCACGTAGTGAAGCGCGGCAAGTTGTTAGACATAACGCAATCACGGTCAATGGTCGTCGGGTGAATATTCCTTCATATCAGGTTAAACCTGGTGATGTCGTAGAAGTCGCCGAAAAGGCCAAGTCGCATCTTCGCATCAAGGCTGCGGTTGATGCTGCGCAAGGCCGCGGTTTCCCCGAGTGGGTTGAGGTCGATGCGAAGGGCCTTAAGGGTACCTTCAAAGCTTTGCCGCAGAGGTCTGAGTTGCCAGCATCAATCAACGAGTCTCTGGTTGTTGAGCTCTACTCTAAGTAACAGTCTTGCTGTCGCAAATGCGTCAGCACAGTGAAGGAATCACTATGTCAAACACAGGTGAATTGCTTAAACCTCGCATTGTCGAGGTAAATAGCATTTCCCCTCGTCAGGCTCGCATTACGCTGGAGCCTTTCGAGCGTGGTTATGGGCACACTCTAGGAAACGCACTTCGTCGGATTCTGCTTTCTTCTATGCAGGGTTATGCCCCGACCGAGGTACGTATTTCTGGTGTTGTCCACGAATATTCAGCTTTGGAAGGCGTTCAGGAAGATGTGGTAGACATTCTCCTGAATCTCAAGGGTCTTGCTGTTAAGTTGAATAGCCGAGACGAAGCTTTATTGACTATCAAGAAGTCTGGTGAGGGCCCTGTAACTGCGGCTGATATCCAGGCTGGGCATGATGTCGAAATTTTGAATTCTGATCATGTAATTGCTCACCTTACTAAGGGTGGCAATCTTGAGATGGAGATCAAAATCGAAGGTGGTCGTGGTTATGTGCCCGCAAGTACTCGTGTTCTTAGCGATGAATCTCGTCCTGTTGGAGTGATTCTTGTTGATGCCTTGTACAGTCCGGTCAAGAAAGTCAGCTTCAACGTCGAGAGTGCGCGTGTTGAACAGCGTACCGATCTTGATAAGCTGATTATCGAGATCGAGACTAATGGTGTTATTGAGCCTGCTGAAGCGGTTCGTTATGCTGCTAGAGTGCTGATCGAACAACTTGCTTCGTTCGCTGATTTGCAAGGCATTTCCCCGTTGTCGGATGTCTCGGCAATGAAGCATGTCTCTCCGCAAACGTCTATCGATCCGATCCTGCTTCGTCCGGTTGATGAGTTGGAGCTGACCGTTCGTTCTGCTAACTGCTTAAAAGCTGAGAACATTTATTACATCGGTGATCTCATCCAACGTACCGAAACAGAGCTGTTGAAAACGCCTAACCTTGGCCGTAAGTCTCTCAATGAGATCAAGGATGTTCTGGCTGCCCGTGGACTAACCTTGGGTATGAAGCTCGAAAACTGGCCACCCGCGGGCCTTGATAAGCCCTGAACTTGAGGTAAATATAATGCGCCATCGTCTTTCCCACCGAAAACTTAATCGCACCAGCAGCCATCGCCAGGCTCTACTGCGGAATCTCTCCATCGCCCTCCTGACCCACGAAGCGATCAAAACCACTTTGCCTAAGGCCAAGGAACTTCGTAAAGTTGTTGAACCCTTGATCACTCTGGGCAAGAAGCCCAGCCTTGCAAATCGTCGATTGGCGTTTGATCGTCTGCGTGATCGCGATTTGGTTGGTAAGCTGTTCAATGAACTCGGTCCGCGTTTCATGCAGCGCCCGGGTGGATATGTACGCATTCTCAAGTTTGGTTTCCGCCAGGGTGACAATGCTCCGATGGCGTATGTCGAATTGGTTGATCGTGCGGCAGATGCTTCTGAAATCCCTTCAGTAGAATAATCGGGAAGAATCAAAAAGCCGGCTACAGCCGGCTTTTTTTATGGTCGTTTCAGTCGGATGCTGGATGCGTTCTCTGCTATGCCTCTGATATTCAGGTCTCGCCAGAACTTGTCTGATTGCAATTTTCATCAACATCATGCTGCTGTCCTGAAATGACTCGCATCGACTTTTACTTCAACGCCCCAAACAAAGCAGAAGTTGCTCGCAAGTTGGCGAGCAAGGCTATCAATGCCGGCGGTCATGTATTGATCTTTACCCCTGATGAGTCACGGGCAAGAGATCTAGATGCGTATTTCTGGACGTCGCCACAACTCTCCTTTCTGCCGCATGTGCGATGTCATCATCCACTGGCTGACAGAACACCTATTCTTATCGGTGATGATCCAGGCAAACTTGCACGTCCAGATGTGTTGATTAATGTCGCGTCTGATATTCCCGATTGGTTCAGTCGCTTCGATCGATTGCTGGAAATTGTGACCGAGGACGCGTCCGATAAGGAGATGGCGCGCAGACGGTTTCGATATTTCAAGGAGCGGGGTTACTCCTTGTCCGATCATGACTTGTCATCAGCAAAATAATGGACAACGACGACGATATTTTCAGCAAGATTGATGCAATACGTGAACGCCGCGATGCAGAGGTTTTGTCAGAGAAAAATATTACTGGCGATGATTTTCCTACCCTGACCGATGTTATTGATGCTGACGTTGAAGGCGTGTGGAAGGGGCAAGATAGACGTCTCAGCGGCCATGGTAAAGAGGGCAGGCGTATGGCCGAGCGGCGTCTCAAGCAAAGACGCTTGCTTCCCGTTATGGAAACGCAACTTGAGGCCGATGCACTGCAGACGGCTCTTTTCCATGCATTCGAAAGCAGACTGACTGAATTGTTTGTGCAACAACAATTGCATATTGAAGAAGCGTTGAGGAAGGCGATCCGAGAAGAACGGGGATCCGTTTCCGATTGCCAAGATTGATTTCCTCAGTCCGCACTTCAGAGCAGCTTGATAATGCGAGTCGCTGCATACACGGCGCGGTAGCGCTCCGCGTTAATTTTTTGAACTAAACAACATACAAATCCGCTATGGAACTTGCAAAATCCTTTGAGCCGCACGAAATCGAAAAACGCTGGTATGCCTTTTGGGAAGGGGCCAACTATTTCGGCATGGGTAAACAGGATGACAGGTCTTTCTATTGCATCATGCTGCCGCCCCCAAATGTCACCGGCACGTTGCATATGGGGCATGCTTTCCAACATGGCCTGATGGATGCGTTGACTCGTTATCAACGCATGTGCGGAGCCAATACGCTTTGGCAACCCGGTACGGACCACGCTGGTATCGCCACGCAGATCGTGGTTGAGCGCCAACTCGATGCGCAGAAGATCAGTCGCCATGATCTTGGCCGCGACAAATTTCTCGAGAAAGTCTGGGAGTGGAAGGAGCAATCCGGTTCCACTATTACCCGCCAGATGCGTCGGCTCGGTACCTCTCCGGACTGGTCGCGCGAGCGTTTTACGATGGATGCAGGGCTATCCACTGCCGTCACTGAAGTTTTTGTGCGGCTGTACAACGAAGGCCTGATTTATCGCGGCAAGCGTTTGGTCAATTGGGATCCGGTACTGCAAACCGCGGTCTCCGATCTGGAAGTCGTCAGCACGGAAGAAGACGGTTTTATCTGGGAGATCAATTATCCGCTGGAAGATGCGCACGGTCAGGTTTGTGGTCACCTGACCGTTGCCACAACCCGGCCTGAAACGCTGTTGGGCGATACGGCTGTGGCAGTGAATCCCGAGGACGAGCGTTACCGGCATCTGGTCGGCAAGCACGTACGTTTGCCCGTGGCGGAACGCACGATCCCGATCATTGCCGACGATTATGTCGACCAGGCGTTCGGTACCGGTGTGGTCAAAATCACGCCGGCGCACGACTTCAATGACTGGCAAGTCGGTCAGCGCCACAAGCTGGCCGCGATCAGCGTATTGACGCTGGATGCCAAGATCAACGAGTTCGGGCCGACCGAGTATCAGGGGCTGGATCGCTATGTCGCCCGCCAGAAAATTCTCGATGAACTGCAAGCTCAAGGCCTGCTGGTTTCCGCGAAACCACACAAGCTGATGATTCCGCGCGGTGATCGCACCCATGCGGTGATCGAGCCCATGCTGACCGACCAATGGTTCATGAGCATGGAAGGTCTGGCCCAGCAAGCACTGAAAGTGGTGGATACCGGTGAGTTGCGTTTTGTGCCGGAAAACTGGACCACGACCTACCGTCAATGGCTGGAAAACATCCAGGACTGGTGCGTCTCGCGCCAACTCTGGTGGGGACATCGGATTCCTGCCTGGTACGATGCCGACGGCAACATTTATGTCGCGCGCGATGAGGCGGAAGCCCGTAAGCAGGCCGCCGGGCGCGAGATATTCCGCGACGAGGACGTGCTCGATACCTGGTTCTCTTCCGCCTTATGGCCTTTTTCCACACTGGGTTGGCCGCAAGACACCTGGGAATTGAAGCATTACCTGCCGACTTCCGTATTGGTCACTGGCTTCGACATCATTTTCTTCTGGGTGGCACGCATGGTCATGATGACCCTGCACTTCACCGGCAAAGTGCCCTTCCGCGATGTTTACGTCACCGGACTGGTGCGCGATGCGCATGGCAACAAGATGTCCAAATCCAAGGGCAATGTGCTGGATCCGATCGATCTGATCGACGGCATCAGCCTGGACGAACTGGTCGCCAAACGCACAACAGGTTTGATGAACCCGAAGCAGGCGCAGGTCATCGAAAAAGCAACGCGCAAGGAATTTGCGGACGGTATCGCAAGTTTCGGCACGGATGCATTGCGTTTCACTTTCGCCAGCTTGGCGACCCACGGCCGCGATATCAAGTTCGATATGGCGCGTTGCGAAGGCTATCGCAACTTCTGCAACAAGCTGTGGAATGCCAGTCGTTTCGTGCTGATGAACTGCGAAGGTCACGACACCGGGGTCGACGCCGCGCTGCCGCTGGAGTTCAGCTTTGCCGACCGCTGGATCCTTGGGCGTCTGGAACAGGCCATCAGCGAAGTACGCGGCGGCTTCGACCAGTATCGCTTCGACATGGCGGCGCGGGCGATCTATGAATACGTCTGGGACGAATACTGCGATTGGTATCTGGAACTGGCCAAGGTGCAGATCGCCAACGGAAATGAGGCCGCGCAGCGCGCCACCCGCCGCACGCTGGTGCGGGTGTTGGAGACGCTGTTACGCCTGGCGCATCCGGTCATCCCGTTCATTACCGAAGAACTCTGGCAGGCCGTTGCGCCGCTCGCCAACGCCAAAGGCGACAGCATCATGCTGGCAACGTATCCGGAATCCGATCCGGGCCAGGTCGATGTAACTGCGCTCGGCGAAATGGCGCGCCTGAAAGATCTGATCAACGCGACGCGTAACCTGCGCGGTGAGATGAGTCTGTCGCCTGCTTTGAAGGTGCCGCTTTTTGTCGAAGGCCATACGGAAAGTGATAACGAGCGCGCGACCGTCTATGCGCCCTATATGAAATCCTTGGGCCGCTTGTCCGATGTGCAGGTCGTGAGTGCATTGCCGGAAGGTGACGCACCTGTGGCGATCATCGGCGATTGGCGGGTCATGTTGCATATCGAAATTGACCGGGAAGCCGAAATGGCGCGTCTGGACAAAGAGATTGCACGTCTGAGCGGCGAAATCGGCAAGGCTAGAGGCAAGCTGGGTAATGCCAGTTTTGTCGATAAGGCGCCCGCTGCGGTGGTCGAGCAGGAGCAAAAGCGCCTGGCCGATTTCATTGCGACACTGGAAAAAGTCCAGGCGCAACGCACCCGTTTGGGGTGACTTTGCCCCCGAGGCTGGGCCTGCGCAAGACCTTGAGCCAGCCTCGGATTTACACAGTCTATTCGTTCATAAGAACTTTCGATTAAACCAATATCGCGGCGAACCAGTCTTTACGAGTAACATTCGCGCCTATTTTTCGGGCGGCTGTGCGTGTGCCCGATCTCGCAACAATTTCCTGAAGTCTTCATCCCCTCGGAGGCGATACATGACGTCTGTAGTGGCGACCAACCAGACCATTCTGGTCGTGGGCGGCGGCATTTCTGGCATGACTGCGGCACTTGAAGCTGCTGAAACCGGAAAGCAAGTCGTTCTGGTGGAGAAGAACCCGTACCTGGGCGGTCGTACCGTTCAGCTCTATCGGTACTTCCCCAAGATGTGCCATCCCACCTGCGGCCTGGAAATCAATCTGCGCCGACTCAAGGCGAATCCGCGCATTCAAGTACTGACCATGGCGGAAGTCACCGGCATCACCGGTGACAAGGGCGCCTACAACATTTCGGTCAAGTTGAAACCGCGTTACGTCAATGACAACTGCACGGCTTGCGGCGAATGCGGCAAAGCGGTGCAGACCGAAATCGACGACGCCTTCAACTACAACCTGGGCAAGATCAAGGCGGCTTATCTGCCGTCCAGCATGGCTTACCCGCAGCGTTATGTGATCGATTCTTCCATCGTCGGCACGCCGGATGGCGAGGCGGCCAAGGCGGCCTGCAAGTACGGCGCGGTCGAACTCGACATGCAGGAAGAAGTCGTCACACTGAACGCCGGCGCTATCGTCTGGGCCACCGGCTGGCAGCCGTACGACGCGACCAAGATCGTTTACTACGGTTATGGCCGGTTCCCCAACGTTATTTCCAACGTCGAATTCGAGCGTCTGGCCGATCCGCACGGTCCGACCGGCGGCAAGATTTTGCGCCCGTCCGACGGTAAGGAAGCCAAGAACGTCGCCTTCATCCAGTGCGCCGGATCGCGTGACGAAAACCATCTGCGCCACTGTTCGCGCTTCTGCTGCATGGGCTCGCTGAAACAGACCCACTATGTGCAGGAAGCCTTCGGCGATGAAGGCAAGTCCACCATCTACTACATCGACATTCGCGCCATCGACCGTTTTGAAGACTTTTATCAGAAGGTCAAAGCGAATCCGAACGTGAGTTTCGTCAAGTCCAAGGTGGCTCGCATCACCGAGGACAAGAACGGCAACCCGGTCTGCAACGGCGTCAATGTCGAAGGCTACAAGCGCTACGCGCAAGCACACGATCTGGTCGTGCTGGCGTTGGGCATGGAGCCTTCCGTCAAGGGCGTTCAGATTCCCGCCGAAGTGATGTCCGATTCTTCCGGCTTCATCATGGCGGATCCGGCCAACGCCGGCATCTTCGGCGCCGGTTGCGCCACCAACGCGCTGGATGTGAACCGCGCCGTGCAGAGCGCTACGGCGGCTGCACTGCGGGCCATCCAGGTCGTCAACAAAGTCGCCCGCGCGGAGGCTTGAGAAAATGGCTGAAACGAAAACTGCTGCTTATATCTGCAAGGGTTGCGAGATCGGGACCCGACTCGATACCGCCGCCCTGGTCAAGGCCGCCACCAAATCCGGCAAGATGAACCTCGTGCGCGAGCACGACTTCCTCTGCTCCGCCGAAGGCGTGGCGATGATCAAGAACGACATCGAGAATGAAGGCGTCACCCACGCCGCGCTGTGCGCTTGTTCGCGCCGCGCCAAGACCGAAGCGTTCAACTTCCCCACTGTCGCGATGAGCCGTGGCAACTTGCGCGAAGGCGTGATCTGGATTCGTCCGGATACCGCAGAAGCGCGTGAAACCACGCAGGAAATGGCGGAAGACTACGTGCGCATGGCCTGCGCCGAAGTCAAAGCGATGACCGTGCCGCCGGGCAACCAGAAGACCGGTTCGGTGAAAACCCTGCTCGTGGTCGGTGGCGGCATGTCCGGCATGACCTCCGCGCTGGAAGCTTCCAAAGCCGGTTACAAAGTCGTGCTGGTGGAAAAGACCGCCGCGCTCGGTGGCTGGGCTGCCCAGTTGCACAAACGCGTGCCGACGCGTGAGCCGTACAAAGCGCCGGAAGACAACGGCGTCGCCGATATGGTCGCGCGCATCGATGCCGACTCGAATATCAAGGTCTACCTGAACGCCACCATCGCCAAGACCGATGGCGCACCCGGCCGCTTCAAGGTCGAGATCGCCGTCGAATCCGGCGCAATTGCGCAGGAAGATATTGGCGCCATCATCCAGGCGACCGGTTTCACGCTGTACGACGCCAACAAACTGCCCGAATTCGCTTTCGGCAAGACCCCCAACGTGGTCGACCAGGCTGGACTGGAAGCCTTGGCGAAAGCCGCCGCTGCCGCAGGCAAGCCGATCACGCGTCCGTCCGACGGGCAGCCGGTCAAATCGGTCGTGTTCGTGCAATGCGCCGGTCAACGCGATGCCAGCGGCACACATCTGCAGTACTGCTCCGGCTTCTGCTGTAACACCAGCATCAAGCAGGCGATGTACTTCAAGGACAGCAATCCGGATATCGACACCGTTGTGCTGTTCACCGATCTGCGTACCCCGGGCAATGGCGAAGATTTTTACCGCGCTGCCCAGAACAAGGGCGTCATCTTCTCCAAGGGCGTGGTGTCGCAAGTCACCCCCAACGGCAACACCTGCACGGTCAAGTTCAAGGATCTGATCCTGAACGAAGACACCGAAGCGCAGGCCGATCTGGTCGTGCTGGCGACAGGCATGGTGCCCGTCTCCGGCGTCAACATCGAAGCCGTTGCCGCTGCTCCGGCCGAAGCAGAAGCCGCTGTCGAAGGCGAAGCGCCGAAGGAAGTGATCGCGACCATCGCGCCCGAATCCATCCTCAACCTGACCTATCGTCAGGGTCCGGACATGCCGCAGTTCAAGCATGGTTTCACCGATTCGCACTTCATCTGCTTCCCGTACGAAACCCGTCGTACCGGCATTTACACCGCCGGCCCGGTGCGTCGTCCGATGGACATCATGCAGGCTCAGGAAGATGCCACCGGCGCTGCAATGAAGGCGATCCAGGCGATGGAAAACGCCGGTCTCGGCAAGGCGGCCCACCCGCGCGCCGGCGACCTGTCGTTCCCGACCGTGCGCCTGGAAGGCTGCACCCAGTGCAAACGCTGCACCGTGGAATGTCCGTTCGGCGCCATCGACGAAGACGAAAAGCGTTTCCCGCTGTTCAACGAATCGCGCTGCCGCCGTTGCGGTACCTGTATGGGCGCCTGCCCGGTGCGCGTGATTTCGTTCGAGAACTACTCGGTCAACACCGTCGGCGCGCAGATCAAGGCGGTCGATGTGCCGGACGAGTTCTCCGAGAAGCCGCGCATCCTGATCCTGGCCTGCGAAAACGATGCCTACCCGGCGTTGGACATGGCCGGCATGAACCGTCACGACTACGACCCCTATGTCCGCGTCATCCCGGTGCGCTGCCTGGGTTCGGTCAACACGATCTGGATCACCGATGCGCTGAATGGCGGCTACGACGGCGTCATGCTGATGGGCTGCAAGCACGGTGAGGATTACCAGTGCCACTTCGTCAAGGGTTCCGAACTTGGTCGCTATCGGCTGTCCAAGGTCGGCGACACGCTGAAGGGCATGAATCTGGAAACCGACCGGGTCAAGGATATCGAAGTCGCCATCACCGACATGGCCACCCTGCCGCAGAAGATCAATGAGTATGCCGCGTTGATCAAGTCCTTCCCGCCTTCCCCGTTCAAGGGCTTCTAGGAGATCGACCATGAGCGATATGAATACACAGATGGCCGACCGCTACAAAAACAATTTCCTGAAGGAAATTGAAGAGCAGGCCGAGATGGGCGAGTGGGTCAAGATGTGCATGCAGTGCGGCCTCTGCTCCGGCTCCTGCCCGACCAATTTCCATGCCGGCTGGGATCATCCGCCGCAGGAAATCTTCATGCTGATTCGCGCCGGCAAGCGCGAGGAAGTGTTGAACTCGCAGGGCATGTACATGTGCACGTCTTGCTACAACTGCTACGTGCGCTGCCCGCGCAAGGTGCCGGTTACGCACGTCATGCACGGCATTGCCGAATACGCCTATCGCATCGGCCGCGCCCCGAAGAATCAGCCGACCATGCACCTGTCGAAAACCTTCTGGGACAACGCGACCAAGAACGGCCGTGTCAACGAGGTTCAGCTGACTCAATCCCTCTACTTCAAGGACGGCATCGGCGCCGGCATCAAGAAGGCGATGGAAATGCAGAGCGTGGCGCTGGGTCTGGTCAAGGCCGGTCGTCTGAATCTGCTGGAAGCCGTCGGCATCGCCCACAAGTGCAAGGACGTCAAGGGCATCCATGCCATGCTGGCCAAGGCCAAAGAGCTGGAAGCCAAGAACAAGGCCGCCAAGGGTAAGGAGTAACAAGACATGGCACGCAAGGAATACGCTTTCTACCCCGGCTGTTCGTCCCAAAAGGGCGCATCGGCCTCCAACTACCTGGTTTCGGTCGAGTCCATGTGCAAGACGCTGGACATCAAGATGACCGAGATCCCGGACTGGAACTGCTGCGGCGCTTCGGTCAGCTATGCCGAATCCGGCGAACTGCCGCGCGTCGTGATGAATGCGCGCAACTTCGCGCTGGCCGAAACCAACCTGCCCGGCCAGGACATCGTTGCCACCTGCGCCGCTTGCTGGCTGGGATCGCGCGAGTCGAAAGAGCGCCTGGAGCACAACTCCAGCTTGATGGCCGATACGCAAACCGCGCTGAAAGAAGCCGGCCTGCAGATCAAGGTCATCCCGGAAGTGCGCCATATGGTCGAAGTGCTGATCGAAGACCTGGGCTATGACGAGTTGAAGAAGCCCGTCAAAAAACCGCTGCAGGGCATGAAGTTTGCCGGCTACGTCGGTTGCCAGACCAACCGTCCGTTCGGCATCGCTGGCGAGTCGTTCGAGAACCCGATGTATCTCGACAAACTGATCGAAACTGTCGGCGGCGAAGCGGTCAAGTACGACCAGAAAGTCACCTGCTGCGGCGGCGCCCTGGCGTTCTCCGAGCCGGAAAAGGCGCAGGGCCAGATCAAGGACATCATCGAAGCGGCCTATGACGGCGGCGCCGAAATGATCGTTACGCCTTGCCCGCTATGCCAGGCCAACGTCGAGGTCTATCAGGGCCAGATCAACAAGAAGTACGGCACCAAGTTCGACATTCCGGTGCTGTATTACTCCCAGTTGATGACCTTGGCCTATGGCGGCAACGCCAAGCAAGCCGGCCTCAACGGCAACGTGGTACGCGCGCGCAAACTGGAAGAATTCGCAGCCAAGTAAATCGGCCGCAAGTTGTGTCAGACTGACAGGGGCTGCGGCCCCTGTTTTTATTCAAAGTGATGAGTTGAAGGAATGCGATGAAAGGCCCAAAAACTTACGACGAATACGTCGATCTGGTGCACCAGGCAGTTTATGAAGTGGACGAGATGCGTGCGGGTATCGACTACGATCCGGAAAATGCCGAGCGCTGGTCGGCCATGCTCGATCAACTCGATGGCGTCCTGCGCAAGTTGTACGACGACATGATCTCGGACAAATACCAGTTCCCCACCGATAAAGATCTGCCCTACATGCAGTTTCTCAATCGCTACGGCAAGGAAATTCCATTCAAGCAATTGCTGGTCGTGATCAACACGGCGCACAAGAACGGTCTCTCGCGTGAGTAAGATCGTCAGCCTCATTCTGATCACCGTCCTGGTGGTTTATCTGCTGCGGCGCATGGCCGGCAAGCGTGTCGATCAATCGAAATCGCCGCCGCCGGCGGGCAACAAGGCGGCGGAGGACATGGTGCGGTGCCATGCCTGCGGGGTGAATCTGCCGCGTTCCGAAGCAATTCTGAGCCAGGGACGCTTCTATTGTTGTGATGAACACCGTAAATCCGGCGGCTGATCGAGTGCCCCTCCAGGCGGGGGGCGGGGCGGGCATGGTCAGCGACAATCCAGCGGGATCGGCGCGGCTAGCGGCGCAGGCGAATGGCATTCCGGACAGTTTCTGGCGCTCGCTGGAACATCTCAATCATTTTCGTTTGTTCCTGGCCGGTTTTCTCGGCCTCGCGGGCTTGCTGTCCGAGCAGTTGTTGCAACAGCAACTTGAACACCCTTATCTGTTTGCATTGACCAGTCTGGTCTATTTCCTGTCCGCCTGGCTGTTCGGGCGACCGCTCCAGCGGCGCCACGAGTTGTTTCAACGCCAGGTCGTGCGCCAGGCCATCGTCGATATCGTTTGTCTGGCCACCCTGATGTTTCTGGCTGGCGGCAATGCCTCCGGCCTCGGCTTGTTGCTGATGCTGACGCTGGCTGCCGTGGGCATGCTGCCGGACACGCGCAATGTGCTGTTGTGGGCGGCGGTGGCGGCCATCGTCATTCTCGCCGAGCAGACGCTGCATGCGCTCAGCGGCGACTCCGGCGCCGGCGGCTACGTCCGATCCGGCATGTTGTCGCTGGGCTTGTTCGGCGTTGCGCTGCTCTCCAATCTGCTCGCCAAAGGGACGTTGGCGGCGGGCGAACTGGCGCTGGAGAAATCACGCCAGGCGGAAAGTCTCGAACGCATCAACGAACGCATGATTCAGGAACTGCCCTATGCCGTGATGGCGGTCGGCGCGGCCGGCGAGATCCTGCAATACAACGCGCACGCCGAGGCGCTGCTCGGAGCGCGCTTTTTCAGCGGTTGCACGCTGGCGCATTGCGCGCCGCGATTGGCGGAATTGTGGGAAATCTGGCGGCGAGGCGAAGCACTGCCGGCGCACCCGTTCCGCACCGGCATGGATGGTCATCGTCTCCGCGCCCGCTTCATGGAGCTTGAGCCGAGCCGCAACGAAGGCGCCGTGGTGGTGCTGGAGGACATGACGGAACTGGAGTCGCAGGCGCAGAAGATGAAACTGGCCTCGCTGGGTTTGCTCACCGCCAACCTCGCACACGAAATTCGCAATCCACTTTCCGCCATTCGCCATGCCGCCGGTTTGCTCAAGGAAGACGCGCGGGACGCGATGAGCAGCAAGTTGACCCGCATCATCGACGACAACGCCATGCGCCTGAACGGGTTGGTCGAAGACGTGCTGGCGCTGAATCGGCGCGACCGCATGAATCGTACCGAAATCGAACTGGAAACCTTCCTGCCCGCCTTCGTGCAGGACTATGCCCTGCGCGAAACCTTGCCGCAGGGCGTGATGACGCTGCAGATGGCGCGCCAGGCGCATGCCTGCTTCGATGCCGGCCACCTCGAACAGATCCTGTGGAACCTGATGCGCAATGCCTGGCGCTACTGCACGCGGAAGCCCGGCAGCATCCGCATCTGCCTGAATGCCGGCGAAGATCACGCCGATATCGAAATCATCAACGACGGCCCCGCCATCACGCCGGAAGTGCAGGCGCACCTGTTCGAGCCTTTCTACACGACTGACAATCAGGGTACCGGCCTGGGGCTCTATATCGCGCGCGAACTCGCCGAAGCCAACGGCGCCGTGCTGCGCTACGTCGATAATCCCAATGGCGCCTTGTTCCGCTTGCGCTGCACCTTGCCACCTTGCTGAAATCTACGATGAAACGTCCGCGCGTCCTGTTGGTCGACGATGAACCCGATTTGCTCGACCTGCTTGAAATGGATATGGCCCGCATGGGGCTCGATAGCGAGCGCGCCGCCAGCGTAGCGCAGGCCAAGACGCGACTGGAACAGCGCCCGTTCGACCTTTGCCTGACCGACATGCGGCTGCCGGATGGCATCGGTCTCGATATCGTCCGCTACATCGTCGAGTACGCGCCGGCGACGCCGATCGCAGTGATTACGGCGTTCGGTTCTGCCGAAAACGCCGTGGCCGCGCTCAAGGCGGGTGCTTTCGATTACGTCGAAAAGCCGGTGACGCCGGAAAAAGTACGTAGTCTGGTGCGTTCCGCCTTGAAAGCGCCGGAAGCCGATGTCGTCAGCGGTGCAGTGCGGCCGCTGGTGGGCAATTCACAGCCGATGCGGCAAGTGCGTGCCTTGATCGAAAAAGTCGCACGCAGCCAGGCACCGGTATCCATTACCGGCGAGACCGGCACCGGCAAGGAGGTCGTCGCGCGTCAGATCCATCACCTCAGCGCCCGCACCGCCGCTCCGTTCATCGCAGTCAATTGCGGCGCGATTCCGGAGAATCTGATGGAAAGCGAGTTTTTCGGCTATCGCAAAGGCGCTTTCACCGGTGCCGAAGCGGAGCGGGACGGCTTTTTCCAGGCCGCGCATGGCGGCACCTTGTTCCTCGATGAAGTCGCCGATCTGCCGCTGCCGATGCAGGTCAAGCTGCTGCGCGCAATTCAGGAGAAATCCGTGCGACGGGTCGGCGGCGTCAACGAAGAACAGGTCGATGTCCGCCTGATCAGCGCCTCGCACCAGGATCTGCAAGCTGCGGTCAACACCGGACGCTTCCGCCACGACCTGTTTTATCGGCTCAACGTGATCGAAATCCGCATTCCCGCGCTACGCGAACGCCGTGAAGATTTGCCGGAACTGGCCGCATTTATTCTCACGCGTCTGGCTGCCAGTACCTCGGCGAATCGTGCCGCGCCGCCCACCCTGCAGGAGTCGGCGCTGGCCGCGTTGCAGCGCTATGACTTCCCCGGCAACGTGCGCGAATTGGAGAACATCCTCGAACGCGGACTGGCGCTGGCCGAAGATCAGACCATTACCGTAGATGACTTGAATCTGGCGCCGCTCGATGAAGAGGGCGGTAGCGGACTGGAGAGCCCCGCCGGCTTGCAGGCGCACCTCGACGAGTTGGAACGGCAGTCCATTCTGGAGGCGCTGGGCAAGACCGGCCACAACAAGACGGCTGCCGCGCGCCTGCTCGGCGTGACCTTCCGCTCGCTACGCTACCGGATGGAACGCCTGGGGGTGGAGTGAGCGCACGTTAGCGGGAACTTAAGCCAATTGGCATCCTGCCGGAGCGCCGGCTTCCAGCCGGCTTTGTCATTTCGATCGGACGAACGAGCCGGCTGGAAGCCGGCGCTCCAGTGAGTATTAACCGTGTTTCTCCACCACCAGCTTGTCGATCAGTTCCATCACTTCGCGGCTGGCGTCTTCCGTCACCTGCATCGCATTGAAGATGCTTTCCTGAATCTGCAGGTTGTGTTCCCAGCCCTTGTCGAGATAGGTCAGCATGGTGTGCACGTTGTCATGCACGCGCGCATGTGGCCGTTCCAGGATGGCATAGCTGGGCATGTCGCCGAAACGTTCGCGACCGAGGCTTTCGTACCACTTGCCGAGGCGGCAGTTGTGGTGATTGACTGCAACGGCCTTGGTGTAGGACTCCTCGCCACTGGTGTTGAGCGCCATGTAGGCGCGTTGTTTGTAGATGACATGGTCGACCTTGACCAGCGACGCAAAACTCTTGTCGCGCGCCCGCGCGGCGCGGCCTTCGGTTTCCTGGGCGGAACGGGCGAAGTGGCCGAAGCGGCCTTCCATCTCGACGATGATCTGGCGTGAATTGCCCGCCATGTCGCGCATCGCATGCGAGTCCGCCAACATCCGCTCGGCTTCGCTGTTGAGCGTTTCCATGATGTTGCCGATCGATTCGGACGCCTGCTTGGTGTGCTCGGCCAACTTGCGCACCTCATCCGCCACCACCGCGAAACCGCGCCCGGCCTCGCCAGCGCGGGCCGCTTCGATCGCCGCGTTGAGCGCCAGCAGGTTGGTCTGATTGGCAATGCCGGTAATCAACTGCACCGCATCGGTAATTTCCTTGCTGCGCGCATTCAGTACTACCACCGCATCGGCAACATGATTGATCCGCTCGGTGATTTCGTTGAGCCGCCCGACCACCTGGCTGACCACACTCTGGCTGGTCACGGCATCGGCGCTGGTTGTGGCGGCCAGGTCGAGGACCAGCTGCATTTCTTCGGTGACCTGGTTCAAGTCGGCTTGATTCGATGCCAGGTTCGACAGCAGGTTGCTGGTGTTCAGGTGATGCACTCGTGAAATCAGCACGTTACGCATTTGGCCACGCTGCTGGCCGGCCATGCCTTCGAGCAGGATGTTGTTGCTTTCCAGACCCTTCATGAAGCCGCCGTGCAAGCCTTCCGGAAAGGCCTTGCGATGGAATTTGCCTTCCACGTGCAAACGGAAGGCGGTCGTCTCTTCGCGGAAATAGGTTTCCAGTTGATCCAGCATGTCGTTCATGTGCCAACACAAGCGGCCGATTTCATCCGTGTCGGCGACGCCGGTGATGCGATTACCGAATTTGCCCAGACTGATCTCAGTGGTGAGATCGTCGAGTTTGGCCAGCGGCGCCAGCCATCCCCGCGCCTTGAACTGGCCCCAGGCGGAAAGCGCGATACCGGCAAGCAGGAAGGCCAGCATCAACCAGTCGAAACCGTGCAGCAGCCAGGTGCCGACGATGGTGGCCAGAATCAGCCCGGAAAAGCCCCAGAGCAGGGCCGAGAGCCTAGATTGCAAGGACCAGTTCGTCATAGCTCAAGCCTTTCTCGGCTAATAGATCGGTCAAAATTCGCGTCGACACGCCCATGGCGTCCTTCGCCCCGGCGCGACGCTCGGCTTCCAGCATGACGCGGTAAAGATCGGTTACGGTTTTGACGCCGGAGGCTTTTGGTTTGCGGCGGACCGAGAAATAACCAATGACATTGCCGTCGCGGTCGAAATTTGGCGTCACATTGGCAAACACCCAGTAAAAGCTGCCGTCCTTGGCCATGTTCTTCACATACGCATTGCATTCCCGCTTGGTCTGGATGGTGTCCCAGAGCAGTTTGAACACTGCGCGTGGCATGTCCGGGTGGCGAATGATGTTGTGCTGGGCGCCGAGGAGTTCCGCTTCCGAATAGCCGGAAAACTCGATGAAGATGCGGTTGCCGTACGTGATGCGGCCTTTCAGGTCGGTTTTCGAGACGATGAAATCGTCCTCGCGCATCTGTCGCTCCACACTGCTGGGCGTGGTCGGGTGTTTCATGTTTGCCGGCTCCGTCAGGCGGCCATGGGCCGTCTCCAATCTATAACCTAAGCAATAACGGAAACAAATGGGAAAAGTTGAGGAAGGTGTCCGCGCGCCGTCAGAACAGGCGGTCGCCGCCGATGCGCAGGATGCGGTAACTACGTCCTTGCGGCTTCAGGATGAATTCGCTCAGCCCTTCCGCTTTGCCGGTTTTTCCCGTTTTGTCGACCCAGGCTTTGCGCCAGCGCACCTGGGCATTGATCAGACCATCCGATTCCAGGACGCGGTTGACGGTGAATTGCAGATCGATGATCCGCTCATCGCGGAAACGCGTTTCCAGGCGATCGCGCAGTTCGCCATAGCCTTCGTGGTAGGCCGGCGAGAAGAAGCGTTCCACATTCGACCAGACGCCTGAGCGCAGACCCTGATTGAGACCTTCCAGATTCTGGCCGACCTGTTCGCGGCGTTGCTGGTCGGTCTGCGCGGTTCCTTCGCTGGCGCAGCCAGTGCATGCCAGCACCGCGGCAACCGCCAACAAGCGGGTTATTGCAGCCATAGACGGCCGCCGCGGGTTGCCCTGATCTTCGCCCCTTCGGGAGTCAGCACGACGGTGTCTTCCACAGTGGCGGTTTCCTGATGCTTCATGTTCATGTTGTAAATCTGGCCGGTAATGGTGACGGTATAGCCGACCTGGAACTGTCCGCCACCTGAGGCCTTGATCGAGAGGCTGCCGATGCTGAACTGAATGCGGTCGAACACGCGGAAGCTGTTCGCCAGGATGTCTTCCAGATCGGTCAGATCGGCGCCGTCGCTGGCATGCCAGTCCGTCGTGAGAAAGCGGGTCAGGCGGCCCAGCGCCTTGGCCTGGTAGGCCTCCGTGAAGTCCTGGTAAAGCTTGCGCACCGCCGCATCGCCGCCGCTGCTCTGGTAAGCCTTGAGTTTGTCGCGCAAGCCGGAAAGCTGATTCATCAGGCTGGCGATGCTTGTGTGGTTGCGTAATTGATCCGCCTCTCCACCGGCCGCGAGTGCCTGGTCCACGCTGCCAACCCAGACATTGGCCTGACTGGGCCCGCCTTGCGCTTCCGGGCGGGCAAGGTAGGTATTGACGGCCTGGACGATCTGGTTCAATTCCGCCGCCAGTTTGGCGATGCGTTTGCCGCTGTAGTAGGTCGCACTGGTCTCGGTGATCAGCTTCATCAATTCCGCATACGACCGGCTAACCAGGGATTTCGGCCCGGGCTTGCCGCCTTGCAAGGCGGCGTGCAACAACTGCGTTCCCTCGCGGCTGAACACATTGATGCGATCGCGAAAATCATCTTCGCTTGCGCCGAGCAGCGAAGCGCGTTCAATTTCGAGTTTTTTCACCAGTTTGTGCAATTGTTGTCCCTGCACGATGGCCCACGGCGCCAGCGGGTCGGTCAATTCATGGAAGCGCAGCGCCAGTTTTTCGTAGCTGTCCAGTAACTGGAAGGTCCAGTCGGTGGGATCGAGCAGATCGGCCGGCGGCAGGAGTCCATGCTGGTCGAGCAAGACGGGCGCCGTAATGACGACTTCTTTGCCGACGATACTGGATAGCGTCTGGCTCAACGCCTTTGCCTGGCTGGCCAGTTCCACCTCTTTCCGGCGCACGCTCTGGTAGAGCGAGGCATAACGAGAAAAACCGGCATTTAACTGCACGGCCCGGTGCTTGATCTGTTCGCGTAGACGGCCGATCGCATCGGCGTTCAGAACCGGCTTGAGCGCAGGGTCGTATTCAGGTGTGCCGGGGACCATGCTGAGCAAGAACTTCTCGGCAAATGCCTGGTCACCCAGCTTCGGGACGATGTCTTCCAGGGTCTTGATCATCGCCGAGGTAATGCCGGCTTGCCGGTTCATGTCCACCAGCGTGCTGCCGGGGCGATATTCGTTGATGCTGACCATGATCAGTTCGTGCATGTCGCCGCCTGCCGCCTTCGCCCAAAGATCAAGCAGCGGCTTTTCCATCTTCAACGCCGAAACAACCTGGCTCGATAGCTGTTCCTGCTTGCGTATGGCGATAGCCCAGCGATTCGACAGGGTGGCGTTGATGGCCAGTTGCGGCGTGAAGGCAGCCTTGTAGGTCTTCAGCCAGCCCAGCGTTTGCAAGTCGACCGCGCCATCGGAGATGCAGCCCCAGTAGAACACCTTGTGCTCCAGTTCCCCGGCCAGTTTGTCCGCGTCATCGGCGGCGGCGCTGGCGTCGCTGGTGGACTTTTCAGCAAGGTATTTCGTTTTCTCGATCAGGCTGCGGAAATACTGGGCCATTTCCAGGCCTTGTTCCGCGCCATGCAACATGGAGTATTCCGGGAAGCGCATCGCATCGCCGCTTAATCCGCCTATCCTGGGCGGCGCCCAGTCTGCCGCTACCCACTCCGGATCACTCGGCACAAAACCGTACAGGGCGTTGGCCAAGCCTTCTCCCGACGTATCGGCAACCTTCACGGTCATGCTCTTGACGGGCCATTCCTGAATCGGGATATCGCGGCTGCGCAGTTCCTGCAGCCGACGAATGAAGGGCCGTACCTCTCTTTCGTTGGCTGTCTGGGTTTGCTGATCCAGTTCGGCGCGCACCTTGATCACCTGCTGATACGCATCCCAGATCGGCTTGATGCGTGTGGCATAACACTCGCTATTGCCGCAGGCGCGCAGCACTTCGGCCGCCTGCTGGTACCACAGCCTTTCAGCGGCGTAATCGGCACCCCAGACCATGTTGCCATAGGAGCCGCAGTCGAGTTCGTTGGCGCTGAGCCGGCTCCAGGCATCGCGCAGGGTTTGTTGGGCCTGTCCGAATCCACGGATGGATTCGGGATTGAACGGCACCGGTGGCGGCGCTTTCAGCGAATTCAGCAAAAGATAGGCTCGGGCAACCTCGCGGTTGCGCGTCCAGGCCTCGATATCGCTGTCCAGTGCCTTGATCTTTTGTTCCAGATCGTCGATGGCATTGAGGATGGCGCTTTGCTTTTTGAGCAGTTCCCTTTTCAGCGCTTCCAGGGCTTGCTCAGCCAGAGAGCCGTCCTTGAGCATGAATTCCGCGCGTTTGAGCGCAATCAGTTGATCGCTGAGTTTGTCGCCCGAGAGCGTCTTCTGCAGCCAGCCGCGGTTAGCCACCTCCTGAGCGAAGGTGGGGTTTTCGGCAAAGATGCGCTGTTCGATCGCCGCGTCGCTCAGTGCCATCGTCTTGTTGAACTCGCGCATGGCGGCGACCGAATCCAGGCCCAGCTTGGGGAGAACAACCGTGACCGAGGTGTCGAACAGGCCGGGGTAGTTGTTGCGCAGATACTCCGAGGAGAGGTCGACGGCGATGCTGGTGCCGATTTCGGCCATCTTCTCGGGGGCGTTGACGGCAGTAATGTTGAGCCCGGTGGTGATCACCATCATGGCCTTGTTGCGCGCATCGATCATGCGGATACGGCGCAGGTTGTTGGAGAGTTCCAGTTCGGTCTGGTTGATGAGCAGGAACTCCTGTTTCATTTTTTCACGGCTGGCCTTGAGCTTTTCCAGCGCGGCCTGGACGTCGCGTTTTTCATCCTGGGCGCGCTTGATCAGGCGCTGGATTTCCGCGTCCTGGTCGTATTCGGCGCGGGCGGGTTGCGTGACCAATGTCAGCACCGGCAGAGCCAGAAAAACGAGTCTTAATGCCAACCGGAAAATTCGGCTCATGGCGGACTCCTGTTAGCGCGAGGGCTGGGGAAGAGCGGGCTTGGCGGCGGGCGGCTTGATTAGTTGCAACTGGCGGCGCGCCGCGTTGGCGGCACGGTCGCTGGCGAGGACCAGGTTTTCGACCTGTGTCCGGCAAGTTTCGGCAGCCATGCGCAGGTTGAGCAGCGCGCCGCGGGTTTCCATCGTTGTCGAGAGCAGGCGCGGCAGCCGTTTTTGCACCTCTTTCTCGGCGAGCCGGACGAAAGCAGTCACTTCCTTGTCCAGTGCGGAAATGCGCTGTTTTGCCGTATCGGTCGCAGCCTTGAGTTTCTTGCCTGCATCCTCGATACCCGCCGCCGCCGGCAAGCGCTGCACGGCGTCCTCGTAGGCGGCGATGCTGTTTTTCATCGCGCCGATATCGAGCCTTTTCGCGGCAGCCGTTGGCGTTTCCACCGCATCGGGGCGCAGGGCGTTTGCAACCAGGCCGCGCAAACCGTCATCCGCGGCACGCAATGCAGCCAGTCGCGCCGCTTCGCCGGATAAATAGGCGCGCGCTTCCGTTTCGCGGGCCGTCTCCTTGGCGACGGCCGCTTCGGTTAACGCCTGCGCCGGCACATCGATCGCCATCACTACGCCGGCTTGCAGCAGCAGGCTGACGATGAGGATGATGTGGCGGCGAGACATGATCGGGGCTAGAAGTTGCGCGAACCGTCGGGTTGGTATTTGTAGCGGATACCGATGTTCTGCCCGCCAACTACCGGTGTGATGCTGGAAATCTCAAGAATGGCGTATTTGCCGCCGAGCAACTGGAAGGCATAGACCTGTCCGACGCTGATTCCGAACGGCCCGCCGCCATAGCCCGCTAGCGGTGCCTGGGTGGTGGTGTTGAAGCTGCTGCCCAGGAGTTGTGCCTGGTTGCCGGCCCGGAGGAACATCAGATTGAACTCGACGCGGAGATCGCCATCCGGGAAAGCGCCCAGGCAGTCCTGGCCGGGGAAGGTGTCGCCGCCTTCGAAGCTGAACGCGGTGCACGGGTTGTTACTGGCGAACAGCGTGGCCGAGCCGGTTTCCACGCTGTCCGAACTGCCGCCCGGCTGGGAACCCTGGGTGTTGGTGTCCGCCGCGCCGGTATCCGGATTCAGCGTGATGACGGTTTTGCCCACCGATTCGCCGGTGACCGAGGTGGCGATCTCGCTTGCGCCCGACAAGCCGAAGATCAGTGGCGCGGCGAGGCGTGAAAGCTTGAAGCCGTCGCCTTCGCGCACGAAACCGGCGATGGTGGCAGCGGAGTCACGCAGAATCTGGCCGGAACGGGTGGATTGAACCTGCCGGTTGAACGTGAAATACACCTCGTAGCTTTGGTCGAACTGGGCCACCCGGCTGATCTGCGCTTCGATGCGGATGTTGTCGAGATAGCGGAAGTCGTCGGAGATAGCATCTTCCAGTGCTGCTTCATTGCCTTCGAAGTCCTTGGACACCAGACGCATGAAGGCCGACCTGTTTTCCTGCATGTAGGCCTGCAGCAGTTGCAGGAAGGCTTGGCGCACTTCCTCCTGCGGGTTGCTGGCGGTGATCTTGAGCAGGAAAGCATGCTCGTCCTCGTCGCTTTTCTGGCCGGTGGTGGTGATCGCGCGAATGCGGAAATCGTAGTCGCGTTCCAGATCCAACCGCATTTCATGCGTGAATGCGCCGCGTTCACCCAGGGCAGCCTTGACCCATTTCTGGCCGCCATCGAGGCTGATTTCGACCAGGCCGATCAAGCCGCGCCGGACTTCGGCGCGACCGCGCAGCGTGATGACGCCGCTTTCCAGGTCCTCGCGGGTGAGCACGACTCGATCTTCGGCGCGTGCGACATCGACGCGGTTGAATTTCAGGTCGGTGATGCTCGGCTCGCTATCGGAGCGGCCGAATTCCCACCACGCCGCCTGGACCGCCGGCGTAAGCAGCAGGGCGACGAGCAGGAGCCAGATGGCTGAGCCGATGCGTGTGCGGTGGGTCATTTTTTCATCTCTTTCTGAAAGTTCCATTGCAGCGACAGCTTCACGATTTTCTCGCGGTAATCGTTGGCGGCGTTCTGCGTGAAAGTGTGGATGTAGTCGGCATATTCCAGTTTCACGCTGCCGTCCTTGAGCCAGGCCGGTTTGCTTTGCCAGTAAATGCTCGCCCGCTTGTGGCGGTTGTCGGCGAGGGCGGTGACCGCATCGGCGCTGTTGCGCTCCAGGCTGGCGCCAATCGCGGTGCCGTTGCCCTTGTCGGCGGTCAGGCCGACGCGGATGCGGTCGCTGATATCGCTGCCGTTGCTGTTGAGCGTGCCGGTTTCTTGCCGGCCGATAGCGAGATCGGCGCGGATATCCCAGTTGTTTCTCAGGCGGCGCCGGTAATCCAGGCCGAGGTCGAACAGCGTGCTGACGGCGTCGGCGCGGGTGAGCTGGTCTTCGTCGAGTATCTGCTCGATTTCGGCGCGCCAGTCGTAATGCTCGGCCACACGATCGTTGATCTTGAACTTGATACGGTCGGTGGTCTGGTCGTTGCTGCCGTCGGAGATTTCCTTCTGGCGATTGCGCCAGGACAAGGCGATGTTCATGTGGCGGCGACCGAAAGCGCGGGCGCGCTTGAAACCGGCTTCCCAAGTGGCGACTTCGGTTGTCGCGGCGATCTGGTTGTCCAGGTTGTCTTCATAGTAGTCGTGGATCGCAAACAGGCGCCAATCGCGCGTCAGCTTGTAATCCGCCTTCAGGTAATAGCGCCAGCGATCGGCGGTGGCGCCGCCGCCGCGCGAGATGAAGTCCGGCGCGACGCGTTCCATCTGGCCATCGAGATTCAGTGACTTCAGCGCGGCGCGCATCGCCAGCTTATGCGCCGATCCCGTCTTGTTGACGGTGGCCGCGCCGGCAGCCGCGATCTCATCGGTGTCGCTGTAGGCATGTTCGCCGGTCACCACCAGGCCGGCATTGCGGTATTCCCAGTCAATTGCCGGGAGAAACTGCTCGTAGGCCGGGTAGCTGACATTGATGTCGCCGGCATCGTCATGCGCCTCGGCCAGATTCAGGCCCAGGCGGAACTTCTCCCAGGCCCGTTGCAGGCGGACGCCGCCGCCCAGGGTGTTCATCGGCTCCAGCGTCGGATCTTTGTAGAGAAATGCCCATTGGCCGTCGAAGCTGCCATAGAAGGCGCGGACATAGTTCTGGTCGTCGCTCAGGTTGCGCTGGAAAGCCAGACCCTTGATGCCCTTGGTCATCGAGTAGGCCGAAAGGTTGGCGAAATAGTCTCCCAGGTTGAGCCGGGTCCTGGCATCGAACAGCTGCCATTCCAGTTTTTGCAGGGAAAGCCGTTCCGGGTCGAACTGGTTGCTATCGGTGTAGCGCAGGCTGCTGTTGAACAGCGAGTTCCACTTGCCGTCAAACGCCATTCCGTTCCAGCGCACATCGGTTTCATGCAACAGATGCGTGCCGGGGTCGTAGAAACTGGCGGCCTTGTTGGGGCCGGTCACGCTCTGGTGGAGGAGGTCGGTGCGAGTGCTGATGCTCAGATCATCGGCTCGAACCGTCAAACCGGGCTGACTGAGCAGTCCCAAGGCGAGCAGCGAAAAAGGCAGTGCTCGAAATAGCGAGTGGGCGAACATGGTCGGTCCCATCAAAGAGTCTTATGCGGATAAACCTGTCTTCAATATAGGGTCAATCAGGTACCAACCGCAATAAAAAACCCGCATGAAAATCAGCGCTTGCCATCGTCAGAACATACAACAGCGCCGTTGATCGCCAAGTGCCAGTCGCGCAACGCCACCGGCTCGCAGTTTCGGCCGATGTGGAAAACCCGCAGAATCGAGGCAGCGTTTTCGACCCTAAGCCGTCCGCCATGCACCTGCTCGACGAAGCCACCTATTACCGCCAGTTGGCGCAGACGCGTGCGTTGGCCTTGGTGTTGTTCACCAGCCCGGCCTGCGGGACCTGCCGCGTGGTGGAGCGTCAATTGCCGGAGAGCGCGCCGCCTGACGCGCAGTTGTTCAAGGTCGATGTCCAGGTCGCCGCCGCCCTGGCGCGCGCGTTCGAGGTGTTTCATCTGCCGACGTTGTTTCTTTACGTCGACGGCCATTACCATGCCCGCCTGAATTGCGCGGTGACGCCGGCCAAGCTGCGTGCCGCCATCGAGTACGCTCTGCAACGCCCCGCCGAGGAAGAACCATGATCCTTGAAACAGCAGTTGACCGCTCCTCATCCCTTGTGAGACCTCATGCTGGCTGATGTTTTGCGCTTCGTTGACGTTCACCCATTGGGTGAGCCCGCTACCCGCCCGCTGTCGGGGTGGAGAAGCCGTCTGGCGGCGTTGCTCCTGATGAAACTACTAAGCGAAGGACTAAGCCGCCAAAAGACGGCGGCCAAGTCCCTGCTTATCCTCGCCATGCCTCGGCATGACTCGTCGTCGCGCACCCGCAAGGGGCATGCCGGATTCGTACGCGCTGAAGCGCTACGACTCCGCTACCTTGCCAGCCGGTTTCTCCACCCCGCCCTCGGACGGGTTCAACTGCTGTTTCAAGGATGAACCATCCTATCGACGCCGCCGGCTGGCATACCGCCGCCCGGCGTATCGCCTCGCCCAATTGCGACGCGCGGCCGCCGGATGGCGCCATCACGCTGCTGGTGATCCACAACATCAGCCTGCCGCCGGGCGAATTCGGCGGGCCTGGCGTCGAGCAGTTGTTCACCAATTGTCTCGACCCTACCGCGCATCCGTATTACGCGACGATCCACGAACTACGGGTCTCCGCCCATTTCTTCATCCGCCGCGACGGCGAACTGCTGCAGTTCGTGCCGTGCGGTCAGCGCGCCTGGCATGCCGGCGCATCGAGTTGGCGCGGACGCGAACGTTGCAATGATTTTTCCGTGGGGGTGGAACTGGAAGGCAGTGACGATCAGCCGTTCACCGATGTGCAATATGACCGGCTGAATGGATTGATCCGGTCGCTGCGTGCAGCCTATCCGAGCATGACCGATGTTGCCGGCCATGCCGAGATCGCGCCTGGCCGCAAGACCGATCCGGGAGCGTGCTTCGATTGGAGCCGAGTCGACCGGTCGAACTGATCAGGCCGCTTGCGCCGGGATCTGCGCGCCGATGCGCTTGATGCGGTTCTTCTCATCGACGTAAACCAGCTTCGGCTCGAAGTTGGCCAGTTCAATTTCGTTGTACACCGAGTAGGTGGCGATGATCAGGACGTCGCCGACGGCGGCCTTGCGCGCGGCGGCGCCGTTTACCGAAATCATGCCGGAGCCCTTCTGGCCGCGAATCGCGTAGGTGGCAAAACGCTCGCCGTTGTTGACGTTGTAGAGCTCGATTCTTTCGTACTCGCGGATATCCGCCGCTTCCAGCAAGAGCTCGTCGATCGCGCACGAACCTTCGTATTCCAGTTCGGAGGCGGTGACGCGCACACGGTGCAGTTTGGACTTGAGCAGAGTGCGTTGCATGGCGGTGGATGAGTTGAAAAAACGGCTGCAATTATAGCTGCGATCTTGCGCTGCACAATAAATCGGCTGGACCCGGTACAAACAGGCCAGACGGTCGCGCTACAAGACCAGAATGGCGCGGAAATCGTTGACGTTGGTGCGGGTCGGGCCGGTCAGCAGCAAGTCGTCGAGCGTGGTGAAAAAGCCATAGGCGTCGTTGTCGGCGAGATGGCTGCGGGCATTTACGCCGAGCGCGGCGGCGCGCGCCAGACTGTCCGGGGCGATCAGCGCGCCGGCGTTGTCCCCGCTGCCGTCGATGCCGTCGCTGTCGGCGGCCAGCGCATGTACGTCGGCCAGACCGTCAAGCGCCAGGGCCAGTGCCAGCAGGAATTCGGCATTGCGGCCGCCGCGCCCCCGGCCGCGCAGCGTGACGCTGGTTTCGCCGCCGGACAGCAACACCAGCGGCGGCCGCCAGGGATTGCCGTGCGCGCGGATTTCCCGCGCCAGCGCGGCGAAGGTCTGCGCCACTTCGCGCGCCTTGCCGCTGTAGGTGTCGCCCAACACAATGGGCCGAATGCCGTGGCTCTGAAAGTAATTCGCTGCTGCCTGCAGCATCGTGCGGCCATTGGCAATGACGTGCTGTTCGACGCGGTCGAAACAGGCTGCCCCCGGCTTCGGTGTCTCTTCGATCTGACCGGCCGCACCGGCCTGCAGGTGCCGCCGCACCGAGGCGGGTGCGGCGATGCCGCGCTGCATCAGGATTGCCAGCGCATCGGCGTAAGTCGTAGCGTCCGCCGCGAACGGGCCGGAAGCGATCACCGCCGGGTCGTCGCCGGCCACGTCCGAAATCATCAGCGCTGTCACCGGCGCGCGGCAGGCTGCGGCCAAACGCCCGCCCAGCGTTTGCGACAGATGTTTGCGCACCGTGTTGATCTCGTCGATGGGCGCGCCGCTGTTCAGCAACGCGCCGCTTACCGCTTGCAGGTCGGCCAGGGAAACGCCGGCGACGGGCAGACTGAGCAGGCTGGAGCCGCCGCCGGAAATCAGCGCCAGCACCCGCTCGTCCGGCTCGGCGGCGCTGACCAGATCGAGCAGGCGTTGCGCGGCGGCCAGACCGGCGCGATCCGGCAGCGGATGGCCGGCTTCGACCACTTCGATGCGCCGGGTCGGCAGGCCGTGGCCGTGCCGCGTGATGACCAGGCCGGCAAGCTCGGCGTCGGGCAGATGGGCTTCGACGCATGCCGCCATCGCGGCAGCCGCCTTGCCGGCGCCGACCACCCGCAAGCGGCCTGGTTTGAGTGCCGCCAGATGCGGCGGCAATACCGCTTCGGCTTGTACAGCGGCAACAGCTGCGTGAAAGCTGCCAATCAGAATGTCGCGTGGGGACACGTAGCGCCTCGTTATAAAGGGAGCAGCCTAGCAATGCCCGGTAATCCTGCGCCGCCTGCTGTATTTGGTCGAGTGCGCCATGCACACGTTAACTCGCCGCGGGCGGTTGAATTTGTAGGATGGGCCAAGCGCAGCGGGCCCATCAACACGCGGCGACAAGATGGGCCCGCTGCACTTGGCCCATCCTACGAAGCGTTCTTGACGATCTTGGCGCGCCCGATGAACAGCCGATAGAGCAACGGCACCACGAACAGCGTCAACACCGTCGACACGGTCAGGCCCCAGACGATGCTGGAGGCGACCGGTCCCCAGATCAGCGATTTGCCGCCCAGGCCCAGCGCCAGCGAGAGCAGGCCGCCGATGGTGGTGCTGGTGGTGATCAGAATCGGCACCACGCGCCGGCGCGCGGAATACACCGCCGCATGCAGCACGCCCATGCCGGCGCGGCGGCGTTCGTTGGCGGCGTCGATCAGTACGATGGCCGAATTGACCGCGATGCCGGTCAGCGCGATGACACCATACAGGCTGTACAGCGACAGCGGATTGCCGGAAACCACCAGCCCGAAAGCCACGCCGGTGAACGCCATCGGCACGGTGGCCAGGATCATCAGCGGTTGCCAGTAGCTGCGGAATTGCGCCGCCAGGATCAGATAGATCAGGCCCAGACCGAGCAGGAACAGGCCAAGCATGGCGTCGAGACTTTCCTGGATGTCGTCGAGTTCGCCGGAATAGTCGATCGCCACATCGGGGAAGTTCGCCGCCATTGCGTCCCAGGCGGCCTTGACCTGGTCGTTGGCGGCCACCGTGTCGGTTTGCGTCTTGTCCAGATCGGCTTCGATGGTGATCGCGCGGCGCAGGTCGTAACGCTTGATGACGCCCTTGGCGGTGCGCGCCTCGGCGTCGACCAGATTGGCCAGCGTCGTCGTGCCACCCCCAGGCAAGGCGACGGCATCGTCCAGCGCGGCGCGGATGTCGTCGAAATTGCGTTCCGGCCCGCGCACGCGCACCTCGATCTTCTCGCTGGCATCGCGCGCCAGCGCGACGATCTCGCCTTCGCCATGCAGTCGCACCAGGCGCGCCACCAGCGCCGGGTCGAGGCCGGCGGCGCGCACTGCGTCGGCATCGACGCGCAACACGTATTCGTGGCGACCGGGCAGATCGTCGTCGACCACGTCGTGACTGCCTGGAATGCCGGCGACCACTTGCTTCAAGGCATCGGCGGCGGCGCGCAAGTGAGCGTAGTCGTCGCCGCGCAGCCTTACCTTCACCGGTTTCTCGGCCGGGGGGCCGCCGGACAGGACGATGAAACTGATGCGGCCGCCGAGTTGCAGTTTCTCGACCTCGCTGCGCATGGCCGCGACGATCGTGTCCGCGCCCCGCATGTCGCCCTCCCGCGGCAACAGCGATACGGCGACCTGGCCGTACGCATCGCCGTAGAACGGTTCGGTCTCGGTGAATTTGAGGCCGGCATAGCTGGCCGCGCCACGCAGTTCGCCGGCCTGCAGGCGCGCGGTGACGGCGCGTTCCAGCAGCTGCGTGCGCGTCAGCGTGACGTCGATGGCGGTGCCCGGCGGCATGTCCAGGCTGACGTAGAAAATACGGATCGGGTCGGCGGCGAAGAACTGTTGTTTGATCCAGCCGCCCGCCACAGCGGACACGGCCAGGGCAAAGGCAGCCAGCAACAACACCAAAGTGGCCCAGGCGTGGCGCAGCGAGAACAGCAGCAGCCGCGCGTATTTGACGCGCACGGCGTGGGTGAAGCGGGTGCGCCAGCCATGCAGGCGGCTCGGGCGGGTGAAGTCGGGTTTCAGTGCCAGCACGTGCGCCGGCAGCATCCAGAACGCTTCGATCAGGCTGATGCATAGCGCCATGGTTACCACCAGCGGCACCACCATCATGAATTTGCCGACGATGCCGGGCAGCAGGATCAACGGCAGGAAGGCGGCCACCGTGGTCAGCACCGAGGCCAGCACGGGCAAACCGACGCTGGCGATCGCCGCGGTTGCCGCCTCGACCGCCGCGGCTCCGCGTGTCATCCGGTAATAGATGTCTTCCAGGATCACCACGGCATCGTCGACCAGCATGCCCAGCGCGATGATGACCCCGAGCAGCACGGTCAGATTGAGCGTGAAGCCGAGCAGCGACAGCAGCCAGAACGTGCCGGCGAGTGAAAAGGGGATGCCAAGGCTGACCAGACCGGCCAGGCGGCTGCCGAGGAACAGCCAGGTGATCAGGAACACCAGCAGCAGACCTTGCAGCGCATTGTTCTGCATGATCGAAATGGATTGCCGTGTCGGCACGGTCTGGTCGTCGAGCAGCGAAAGCTTCAGGCCGGCGCCGTGCAGGCCCTGGTTTTGCGTGGCGAGGTAGGCGTTCACCCGTTCCAGCAGCGCCAGCGTGTTGACGCGGCTTTTCTTGGTTATCGCCAGCATCACGCCGGGCCGGCCCTGGCTGGAAACGAGGGTGGCGGGTTTTTCGCGGGCGCGCGACAGCGTGGCGATGTCTTCCAGCGGGATATGTGAAACGCCCGGTCGCGCCGCGTTGCCGGCGGGGAATACGGTCAAGCGGGCCAGATGATCCGGTGTGATGTCCTGGCCGAATACGCGCAGCAGCCATTCCGCGTCGCCGACGCGGACGCGCCCGGCCGGTGTGTCCTGAAACCAGCTTGCCACCGAATCGGCCACGTCGGCAGCAGTCAGGCCGCGTGCGGCGACGGCTTGCGGATCGAAGGCGACGCGCAGTTCCGGATCGGACAAACCGGTGGCGAACACTTTGTCGACGCCGGCCATGCGTTCCAGATCGACCTTGATGCGCCGTGCGGCGTCGCGCAGCGTCTCGTCGTTGGCCGCACCCTGCAACAGCAGCATGGCGCTGGGGAAGCCGTTGTTGGTGGTGATTTCGTCGACGCTCGGGTCGTCCACTTCCGGCGGCAAGTCACGCTCGGAGGCGGCCTGCACTTCGCGGCGCAGGTCGGTGACGCGCTTGTCGAAGGTGGCGGCGGGGATGTCGCGGAAGCGCACCAGCACGGTGGACACGCTCTCGCGGCTGACACTTGAGATGAAGCGGATGTCGCCGATGCGGGCGACCGCTTCCTCCAGCGGTTGCGTCACCTTCTTTTCGACGTCTTCGGCGGCCGCACCCGGCAGCATGGCGGTGACGATCAGCCAGTTGAAGTTGATCTCCGGGTCCTGCTCGCGTGGCATGGCGAGATAAGCCAGCACGCCCATCAGCAGCACCACGACGAAGGTGATGTTGGCGAGCGGGTGGTTGCGGATCAGGGCTTGATAGAAGCGCATCGATAAATCGTCGCTTGAGTAGGGTGCGCCATGCGCACCGATTCACGTCGGATGGTGCGCATGGCGCACCCTACTTGTGGTTCACAGTTCGCCCAACCCGCGCCAGACGATGCGGCTGTTCACCGGCAAGCCGGTCGCTTTCGCCGGGCGCCCTTCCTGCGCGTCCGGCAAGGGGTGAAAGCGGGCGGAATTTTCCAGCGCGACGAAGACGCCCAACCGCCCCTGTCGTCGCACCAGCAGTTCCGCCGGCACATGCATTTCCGGACTGGCCCAGACCACGCGACCGCTGGCGCCGGGCGCGGCGGTGCTGGCGGTGAAACGCAGGCGCGCCTCGGCGAGGCGGCTGCTTTTCACCAGCGCAGGCGACAGGCGCGCCAGACGCAGCGGATAGTGACCTGCGTCGGTGCGCAACGCGATGCTTCGCGCCGATTCGATGCCGGCGGCGTCGGCTGCCTGCACTTCCGCCTTGACCTCGATGCGGGAGGTGTCGAGCAGGCTGGCCAGCGGCGCGCCCGGCGTCGCCATTTCACCTTCCTGCGCCAGGCGTTCCAGCACGATGGCCGGAAACGGCGCGCGTACGCTGCATTTGGCTTGCGTCGCGCGCGCGGTCTTCAGCGTTGCCGCATTCACCGCCACGTCGGCGCGGGCGACATCCAGTACGGCGGTGCGGCTGTCCAGCGCCTCCTTGCTGAGGAAGCCTTCGGCGGCCAGTTTGACTGTGCGCGCGTGCTGCAGGTCGGCCAGCTTTGCCTGCGCCTGACTGGCCGTTTGGGCCGCTTCGGCGCGTTCGCTCGCCAACTCGAAATCGCGGCAATCCAGTTGCGCGATGAGTGCGCCGCGGGCGATGCGCTGGCCGGGTTCCACCGCCAGTTTGACGATGCGCGCGGTCAATTCGGCGGCGACCCTGCTCTCGTTCAGGCTGACCACCTGCGCCTGCGCCGAACGTTCCGGATAGACCGCGATTTCGCGCATCGGCCTGGCTTCCCAGGCGCAAGCGGGCAGGGCATGGACAAGGAAGATCGTCAGCCAATATTTCATGCCGGATTTATTTGCACAGCGCATGGTGCGAATAAATGCGCACCTACAAAGGCGCGGGCACATGTTCAGAAGTCCAGCGGCCGGTAACAGAACACGAAGCGGCCCTGTTCGAAGTTGACCATCAAGGCGCCGCCGCGATTCTCGGCGTAGTCCTGCCAGCCCGGGATGGCGCACTGAAAATGGCATTCGGAGACGCCATGCGGCGATTCCAGATTGCGGTCGCGATCATAGAACGACAGCAGCATCGCGCCGCCCTGTTTCGCCAACACGTGGTCGGCGGCGGCATTGGCCAATTTGAGGGACTGATCGAAAGTCAGTTCGAGTTCATCGGCGTTGAGGTGCAGGGTTTGCATGGCGGCTGTGCAGTTTGGTGCGTCTTCGCGAATGGCGGCAGTATTTCAGTTTCCAGACAGGGGATGTCGCCTCTTCGAACTCCCGCGTTTACGCTCAAACGTCCCGGACTGTGACGTTGCAACCGGACACCGGTCAGAAATCGTCGTCCTGCTCCCGTTTTTTGCGGATTTTATCGGCTTCATCCCTGAGCCAGGTTTGCTTGTCGCGTTTTCGTTGTTCAGCTTGTTGCCTGAGCCAGTCCGCGCGCTCTTGCCGGGCTCTGAGGATGCTGCGGTAGTCGAAGCGCAGGTACCAGATATAGATGCCGGCAGACATGAGCATGACGCCGCTGATCACGCCGATGATCGAGTCTGTGCTGAGCGTAGCGGCGGCGCCTACGCTTGCGTAGACATAGGGAAGAGGCTCATAGAGCCAACTCGGTAAGATAGCCATCGGGCATATTTAGCATATTGAGGGTGGGCTGGCACGAAAAAAATATCTAACTGGGCGCTTCGTTTTCCGCCAGGATTTCAGCTTCCAGTTCAGCCAGTTGCGCTGCCTGGATGTTCAGCGCGCGCAATGTTGCGTCATGCCAGGCTGGCCATTCCGGGTCGTCGACGCCCTCGCGTGTGGCGTGCAGATGGCAGGCGAAATTCAGCACGGCGCAGAGTTTCTGCGCGGCATCGTTCAAATCGGCGCTGGCGGCTTCGTGATGATGGCGAATGGCAAGCACGAGGTCTTCCGGCAACGCCCAATTTTTCGCCACCATCTGTCCCATGACCGTGTGGCTGATCTGCTCCGCCTGGTCCAGCGCAAGTATGTCGGGCCAGACGTCGCCGCTCAGTGCCGCGGCGTAAGCCGGAAAACGCTTGCACAGCATTGCCAGGCCGCAATCGTGGAACATGCCCAGCATGAAGGCGATATCCGGACCGATTTCGCGCAGCCGTGCTTGTTTGACGATGGCGACGCAAAGCTCGGCGACCGCCGCGCCCCGATTCCACAGATGTTGCAGCGCCTTGGCGTGCAGCGGGTCGCTCAGCGCGGCGCGCAGCACTTCGCTACGCAACAGTGCGGCGGTGTTCTTCATGCCGAGCAGGGCGATGGCGCGCGGCAGCGAATCGACTTTGGCGCGCAGTCCGAACACCGGCGAGCCGACGACACGGAATACCGCGCCGCTGAGCGCACCGTCATTGCGAATCAGCGCGGCCAGTTCCTGCGGTCCGGCGTCGGTATCGCGCAACAGGTTGTTCAGGCACAGCAGGATTTCCGGCATCGGTGGAATCTTGATGCCGCTGGCCAGAATCGCCTGAATGCGATGATCGGTTTCGGGTTCTTGTGTCATATCGAATGCAGTCGGTTTCAGCCAGTTTGCCCGAGAACTTCGGCAATCGCGCGCCAGGCCGCCAATTTCGCCGTGAAAGTCAGCGCGGCATGCGCTGGGCTGGTCGACGGCAGGCGCTGGCAATGCAGTTGCGGCTGTGCGAGCTGCGGACGCACGCGTGCATTGAAATGGCGTTCCGCCGCGCCGCCATTGAAAAACACATGGCTCAACGCCGGGTGGCGCTGGAAAAAAGCGGCGAAGTCGTTGGCGACAATCGAATCCGGCGCGATATCGGCGTCCAGACTGCCCGGCCGTTGGCAGGCGTGCAGCACATCCCACAGGGCGACGCCTGCGTCGCGCAGGCATTGCACCCGTGCCGGGTAGGCCAGTTCCGCCAGATTGAGGCCGAGCAGGGCGCCCATGATCGGCCAGAACACATTGCGCGGATGCGCGTAATACTGGCCGGCGCGCAGCGAGGCGATGCCCGGCATGCTGCCGAGGATGAGTACCCGCGCACGCGCATTTTCGATGGGCGGGAAGCCCTCAGCCCAATGCGCTGGGGGCGGAATGGTGGCCGGCAGGAGCATGTACAGGCGAGCGGTAGGGCCTAGGCGAATGCGGCATTGTAGAAGCGCAAGGCACGCTGGTTGCCACGTTCTCGACAGGACCAGCGAGCGCCTGTTCGACCAGGCCGCGCCGCTGTGAACGTCGGCGCGTCGAAATGATCAATGTCATTTTGTGCGCTGGCCTCCAGGCGGCGTAGGCACGACAATTTGCCGACCCACAACCGCACGCCGCATCCACATGACCCAATCCATCGGCATCCTCACTTCCGGCGGCGACACGCCCGGCCTCAACGCGGCGATTCGCGGCGTCGGCAAGGCCTGTTTGACGCACTACGGCATGCACATCGTCGGCTTTCGCGACGGCTTTCGCGGCCTCATGGAAAACCGCACCATGGCGCTGGAAGGCGAACAACTTTCCGGCATCCTGACCTTGGGCGGCACCATCCTCGGCACCAGCCGCGACAAACCGCACAAGATGCCGGTCAACGGCAAGATCCTCGACATGACCGAAACCATCGTCGCCAACTACCACGCCAATCAGCTCGATTGCCTGGTCTGCCTGGGCGGCGGCGGCACCATGAAAAACGCGCTGCGCCTGATGCAGGCCGGCCTCAACATCGTGACCTTGCCGAAGACCATCGACAACGACGTGGCGCTGACCGACACCACGTTCGGCTTCGACACCGCGCTCGGCATCGCCACCGACGCCATCGACCGTCTGCACAGCACCGCGCACAGCCATCACCGCATCATCGTGGTCGAGATCATGGGACACCGCGCCGGCTGGCTGGCGCTGGGCGCGGGCATCAGTGGCGGCGCCGACGTGATCCTTATCCCGGAAATTCCGTATGACGTCGACGTCGTCGCCAATGCGATCAAGGCGCGCAAACGCAAGGGCAAGCCGTTTTCCATCGTCGCCGTCGCCGAGGGCGCCATCAGCAAACAGGAATTCGCGGAGCAACAGGCCGCCGCCGCGCGCAAGAAAGACAAGAAATCGCGTGAAGTCGTCGCCGAACCCGAACTGGTCTATGCCGAACGCACGCTGAAACTGGCGCGCCAGCTCGAATTGCTGACCGGCCTGGAGGCGCGCCCGACCATCCTCGGCCATTTGCAACGCGGCGGCACGCCGTCCGCTGCCGACCGCCTGCTCGCCACCCGGTTGGGCACGGCGGCGGCCGACCTGATCCAGCGCAAGCAATATGGCTGCATGGTCGCCGCGCGCGGCGATGCGAGCGCCGCCGTGCCGCTGGAAGAAGTCGCCGGCCAGGTCAAGACTGTGCCGCCGGAGCATCCCTGGGTGGAAAGCGCGCGCGGCGTGGGAACCAGTTTCGGGGATTAGCCCGGACGCGCGTTCCCGGGTGCGGGGTGCGACAAAATGTCGCAGGCTGGGGGCGCAAGCAGAGCATTAGCATCGGCCGATGAACAGGTCGCTTGACCTGTAGTGACCGAGGTTCCCATGGCCCCATTTTGCACGCGACGCGGCTCCACCCTGGCGGGATGGGTGTTGGGACTAGGCGCGTTGGGGTTGGCGCTGGTCTTGTTCGATAGCGACCGGCTGGCGGCGGAACATGCCGCAGCGGTGCGGCTGGGGCAGGCGCGGGCGGGCGGCGATCGACTGACCGATCCGGCGCTGTTCACCGAGGCGCGTTACGCCCGCCATGCCAGCCAGGCCGACCGCCATGCCGCGTTTCAGGATCATCCGCTGGCGCTGGAACACTTCCCCGCCGGTTCGCTGCTGCCGCCGCCATGAGTTTTTCGCAAAACGCCTGGTTCGAACGCCAGCGCGGTCTGATCGATTTTTCGGTGGCCAATCTGGGGCGTCGGCGCGGCCGCAATCTCGGCCTGTTTCTGGCCTACACGCTGCTGGTGTTTTTGTTGGCCTCCGTCGTGTTGTATGGCGATGCGCTGCGGCGCGAGGCGCGTCTGCTGCTGGCCGACGCGCCGGAACTGGTGGTGCAGCGTCTGACCGCCGGTCGCCACGACCTGTTGCCGCAGGACTGGCTGGAAAAGGTGCGCAGCCTGCGCGGCGTGCAGTCCGTGGAAGGGCGCTTGTGGGGCTATCACTACGATCCGGCGGCGCAAGCCAATTACACCTTGCTGGTGCCGAACGACGCGCCGCCCGCGCCGGGCCAGGTCGAGCTCGGCGCCGCACTGGCGCGGGTGAGCGGGCTGGCGGTGGGCGATGTGCTGTCGCTGCACGGCTTCGACGGCAATCCGTATGCGTTCAACATCGTCCGCGTGTTCGCGGCCGAATCCGAACTGGTCAGCGCCGATCTGATGCGGGTCAACGCCGCCGATTTCCGCGCTTTTTTCGGCATCGAGCCAGGCCGTTACACCGATCTGGCCTTGCGCGTGGCGAACCCGCGCGAGGTACGCAAGGTGGCGGAAAAAGTGCTGAATCGGCTGCCCGGCGCGCGGGCGATTGCGCGTGAGGAAATGCAGCGCACCTACGCGGCGGCATTCAACTGGCGGCAGGGCGTGTTGCTGACTTTTCTGTCGACCGTCCTGCTCGCCTTCGCGCTGCTGGCCTGGGACAAGGCCTCCGGCCTGTCCGCCGAGGAGCGGCGCGAGATCGGCATCCTGAAAGCGCTGGGCTGGGATACCGGCGACGTGCTGCGCATGAAGTTGTGGGAAGGCGCGCTGGTGTCGCTCTGCGCCTTCCTGGCCGGCTACGTGCTGGCCTGGCTGCATGTGTTCTATGCCGACGCGCCGCTGTTCACCGCCGTGTTGAAGGGCTGGTCGGTGCTGTACCCCCGCTTCGCGCTGGCACCGCAGATCGACGTGGCGCAGATCGCCACCTTGTTCTTCCTCACCGTGCTGCCCTATGTCGCCGCCACCGTCGCGCCGGTCTGGCGCGCGGCGACGCTGGACCCGGACGCAGTGATGCGGGAGTGAGGCCGTCATGATCGAACTCGTTCAGGTCAGCAAGACCTTCAACGCCGGCCAGCCGAACGCATTCCACGCCGTGCGCGAGGTCAGCTTCAGCATCGAGCCGGGCCGGGTGACCGCGCTGCGCGGGCCGAGCGGTTCCGGCAAGACCACGCTGCTCGGTCTGATCGGCGGTCTGACGCGTCCGAGCAGCGGCCGCGTGCGTCTCGACGGGCGCGATATTTCCGCGCTGCCCGAGCGTTTCCTGACCGGTTTGCGCCGCGCCACCTTCGGTTTCGTGTTTCAGCAGTTTCAGTTGATTCGCGGTCTCTCGGTGCTGGAGAACGTCATGCTGCCGGCGACGCCGACCGGACGGCCGTATGCCGCAGTGCGGGCGCGGGCGCTGCAATTGCTGGACGACTTCGAGCTCGGCGGTCGCGCCGAGGCCAAGGCGCAATGGCTGTCCGGCGGCGAAGCGCAACGGGTGGCCATCGCCCGCGCGCTGATCAACGACCCGAAAGTGATCCTCGCCGACGAGCCGACCGCACATCTGGACAGCGTGTTGTCGCGCCAGATCCTGGCCATCTTCGCCGACCTGCGCGCGCAGGGGCGCAGCGTCATCCTGTCCAGCCACGATCCGCTGGTGTTCGAGTTCGGTCTGGTCGAGCGGGTGGTGGAGATACGCGATGGCGGGGTGGTAGCGTGATCGAGTCGATTCGGCCGGAACATGATTGGCAACGTCACCCCGGCGCAGGCCGGGGTCCAGGATTGCTGCGTTTACTGAACTGGATACCGGCTTTCGCCGGTATGACGTGGTCATGATCTTCCAGCCCGCCGCGCTGGCCCTGTTGCTGGCTTCCAGTCTCAATGCGCTGTTGCTGCTGGCGTCTGGCGCGTTCGCGCTGAACCTGCTGCGGCACTGGAACCCGAGCAGCGGCTCAGAGCGCCAGATCGCGCTGGAACGGCGCACTTATCTGGTTTCGACGCTGGTTGGCTTGTCCTTGTCGATCGGGTTGCCGGCGCTGGCGCTGTTCGTGCATAACGCCGATGCGATGGCGCCGTTCTTCACCGGCGCGATGTGCGCCGTGGGCAGCCTCAAGGTCAATGTCTGGGGCATGCCGGCGCTGCTGACGATGCTGGCCGGTTTCTTTGTCGCCGCCGCCTGGCTGGTGCTGAACCATCTCGACAACCTGGGCTGGGATACGCCGTTGATGCGCGGCAAATACCGGCTGTTGCTGTGGCTGGCGCCGCTGGCGCTGGCGCAGGCGGCGTTGCTCTGGCTGTATTACCTGAACCTGAATCCGGCGGTCATCACGTCCTGTTGCGGCAGCCTGTTCGGGCCGGCGGCGGAAGGCGTCGGGCATGAACTCGTGACGCTCCCGTTGAACATTGCCCGGCCGGCCTTCTTCGGCGGCGAGTTGCTGACGCTGGCGGTCGGTGCGCTGTTCATCGCGCGCGGCCGCTCCGGCCGCAGCTTCGGCCTGCTCGCGGTGCTGCATCTGCCGCTGGCGCTGGCCGGCGTGGTTGCGTTCATCGCGCCTTACATCTACGAACAGCCGAATCACCATTGCCCGTTCTGCCTGTTGCAGGCCGAGCACGGCTACGCCGGCTGGGTGCTGTATCTGCCGCTGTTCTTCGGCACCGCCAGCGGCATCGGCGCTGGGCTGGCCGCCGGGCTGGCAACCGACCCGCGCGCCGACAGCCTGCGCGAGGCCGCGCCGCGCGTGGCGAGGCGTCTGGCGAAATTGTCGGTGGCGGCGCTCGGCCTGTTCGGACTGGCGGTGCTGTTCTATCTGCAACGTTCCAATCTGGTGCTGTGATGCGCTTTCCTGGCCTGCTCCTGATTCTGCTGTTGGCCGCGTGCGGCGGACCGGAGGCACCGACATTGCGCAATGGAGAAGCGGCGCCGCCGTTCCAGTTGCAGCGTCTGGCCGGCGGCACGCTGGCCCTGCCGGGCGCCGTTGCCGGCAAGGTCGTGGCGATCCGTTTCTGGGCCGACTGGTGCCCGTATTGCCGCAAGGAAATGGCCGAATTGCAGCCGGTGTATACGCGGCTGCATGGGCGCGGCCTGGAGATTCTGGCGGTCAACGTGGCGCAGGATGCCGATACCGTGCGGCGTTTTGTCGAGCCGCTTGGTGTCACCTATCCGGTCCTGCTCGACAGCGACGGCGCGACCGCGCGCGCGTATGGCGTCAAGGCCTTGCCGATGACCTGGCTGATCGATGCGCGCGGCGTGGTGCGCGGCAAGATCGTCGGCGAAACGACGCCGGAAGTGTTCGAGCGCAAGGTTTTGGAACTGCTCGATGAACGATGAACTGACGCTGCCGCTGGCGTTCATGACCGGTCTGGCCGGCGCGGGGCATTGCTGGACGATGTGCGGCGGGTTGGTGGCCGGCCTGTTCGTCGGGCGCGGCTGTGCCGGCGGCCGTTGCCAGGCGGGCGGGCCGATGTTGCCGCATCTGGGCTATCACACCGGCCGCGTGCTGGCTTACACGCTGTTCGGCGCTTTGGCGGCGGGCATCGGCCAGGCCATTGTGCTGACCGGCGAGGTTGGGCTGGCGCAGGCGGTGCTGTATGTCGTCGCCGGGGGGCTGGTGGTGGCGTCTGGAGCGCTGGCCATGCGGGGTTCCGTAGGGTGCGCCGCGCGCAGCATCGGAGGCACGAATGAATCGGGGCGCGCGGCGCACCCTACGTTTCATGTCCTTGTCGGGTTTTTCAACGGCTTGATGCCCTGTGCGCTGGTGTTTTCGCTGACGCTGAAGGCGGCCACTGCGCCGTCCGTCGCAACCGGCGCGGCGTGGCTGTTCGTCTTCGGTCTGGGTACCGTGCCGGCGATGGCGCTGGCGGCTGGCTTGGCGCACTGGCTGGGCAGGCAATCGCTGCGCTGGCTGCGCCGCGCCGCCGGTCTGCTGGTGATCGCCCTGGGACTGCAAGCCATCTGGGCCGGGGCCAAGTTTTTTCAGGTCATGCTGCACCTGTGAGCAGCGTTCACGCAAAGGAGAGGTTCATGCAACGTCGCGATATCTTCAAACTGCCTTTGGCCGCCGTCGCGTTGGCTGCCGTTCCCGCACAAGCCGCCGCCAGGTGCGAAGGCGAGGGCACACCGAACCAGTTCATTCCGAAGACGCCGAAGGACGCCAACCCGCTGGAAAACGAGCTGCAGAAATATCCCAAATGTCCGTATTGCGGCATGGATCGCACCCAGTTCCACCATGCCCGGCATCTGGTGCAGTACGCCGACGATCTGGTCGACGGCACCTGTTCCATCCATTGCCTGTCGATCTCGCTGGCGATCAATCTGGACCGCGAGCCGAAGGCCATCTACGCGCCGGACAACAGCAGTTCAGCCGCGATCAAACCGATGATCGGCGTCGATCAGGCCACTTACCTGATCGGCGGCAGCACGCCCGGCGTGATGAGCAAGCGCAGCAAGGTGTCGTTCGGCAGCAAGGAGGCGGCGCTGGCGGCACAGGCGCAGACCGGCGGCGAGATCGGCGACTACGCGACGGCACTGACGGTCAGCTATGCCGATTTGGCGCAGGACACGCTGATGATCCGCAAGAAACGCGAAGAGCGCCGTCGGCACATGCTGAAGAAGACCGGCTGATGCGGCGATTTTTTGCCGCAATGTTGCTCGTCCTGGCTTTGCCGGCTGGGGCGGGTGGCGTGTCGTTTCCCGATCCGAAACCGCGCGAGCTGTGTCCGGTGTGCGGCATGGTGGTGTCGAAATATCCGGCTTGGGTTGCCAGCGTGGTGTATCGCGACGGCCATGCGCATCACTTCGACGGCGCCAAGGATCTGTTCAAGTATCTGTTCGACGTGCCGCACTATGCCAAGGGCCATCGCGCGCAGGACATCGCGCGCATCGGCGTCACCGAGTACTACGAAGTGAAGCGCATTGACGCGCGTCAGGCCTGGTTCGTCATCGGTTCCGACGTGCTGGGGCCGATGGGGCAGGAGTTGATCCCGCTCGCCAGCCGCGCCGACGCCGACGAATTCATGCGCGACCATCACGGCAAACGCATTCTGCGCTTCGATGAAGCGAGGCGGGAACTGCCGGCAAAGCTGGATGCGGGACGCTTCGACTGAGCCGCCGCCGAGCGTTCCGGGCTGAAATTCGGATGGCATTGTCTATATTTGGAATGGCTTTTTTGCCATACAAACAATTAGAGGTAATTACCATGAAAATCAGTCTCTTATCTATTGGTTTGGCGATGATGTGGAGCGTTTCCGGAGCGCCGCTTGCCGCCGATGCGCCACCTGCTCAGATCCCGTCGAGTCCTGAAGCGATCGCGGCGACGATGTGGGATTTCACTCGGAACGCCGACTATCTGAAGGATCCGAAGAAGTTTGTGCCGTGGGCGAATGCGGCCCTTGAGCCCAGTTTCTACACGGGCCTCGGCATGCAGATGTTGGACCCGGGCATGTGGGCGACGATGGCCAACAGCATGATGCATCCCAACGCGTATTCCGCCTGGATGCCCTTGATGACCGATCCCAATGTGTACATGAAGTGGCTGGCGGCGACGATGGATCCCAATTTCTATACCGCACTGCTTTCCCAATTCAGCGATCCGGGCAAGTTGATGCGCTGGGCAATGGCCCCGGCTGACCCGAAATTGCTCAATCTGGCCTTGCAGAGCGTCAATCCCGCGGTCTATCTGAAGTGGATGATGGCGCCGCTGGATCCGCGCTGGATGCAGGCCATGATTACCCCGATGAATCCGAATGCCTACCTGGGCTGGATGGGCGCGTCGTTGAATCCGAATTCGTATGGGGATTTGTGGAAAGGTTTCCTGACGCCACCGGCTCCTCCTGCCACGCCTGCCGCAGCCCCGGCTACGTCCGCCACGCCGCCGACGCCATGGAGTAGCAGCTATGCCGCGCCCTACAACCCGTTCGATCCGAATGCGCTGGCGAAGATGTTCCAGGTACCGGGATCGCCCGCAGCAACTCCGCCTGTCCTGTTCAACCCGTTCGATCCGAATGCCTGGAGTTCGCTGTGGCAGCAGCCGACCCAGGCTGCAACGGCCGCGCCGCCGGCACAGCGATGACAGGCTGAAGCGAAGTGTCATCCCGACGCAAGCGAGGGCCTGTTTTTCGATGCAACGGGTTCCCGCCTGCGCTGGCACGACCAAAATCGCACCCGCACCAAGGGTGCGAATGAATTCAAACCTGCAAGTCGTTCAACCCAGCCAAACAGCAATCCCTAAAGCAACCGATGCAAGGCGTATAACGCCTCCAGCGCCTGTTTCGGGCTGAGTTCGTCCGGGTCGATTTCAGCCAGGCGTTCCAATACCGGGCTGGAGGCCGGTTCGGCCGGCGAGGGCAGCGGCGGCGGGGCGAACAGATCGCCTTGTCCGTCCTGGGTGACTTGCTGGCTTTCCAGTTGCACCAGTTTGCGCCGCGCCGCGTTGATTACAGCGCCCGGCACGCCGGCCAGTTTGGCGACTTGCAGGCCATAGCTTTGCGAGGCTGGGCCGTCTTCTACCGCATGCAGGAAAGTCAGGCCGGCGGCAGTTTCCACCGCGTCGAGATGCACGTTGGCGAGCGTGCGGTATTCCTGGGTCAGTTGCGTCAGCTCGAAATAATGCGTCGCGAACAGCGTGTAGGCGCGGGTTTTCTCGGCCATGTGGCGGGCCACCGCCCAGGCGATGCTGATGCCGTCGAAGGTAGACGTGCCGCGCCCGATCTCGTCCATCAGGATCAGGCTGTGCTCGGTCGCGCCGTGCAGGATGCCGGCGGTCTCGGTCATTTCCACCATGAACGTCGAGCGGCCGCCGGCCAGGTCGTCCGACGAGCCGACGCGGGTGAAGATCTGGTCGACCGGGCCGATCACGGCCGCTTTCGCAGGTACATAGAGGCCGCAGCAGGCGAGCAGAACGATATGCGCGATCTGCCGCATATAGGTCGATTTGCCGCCCATGTTGGGGCCGGTGATCAGCAGCATGCGGCGGGTCGGATCGAGCTGCAGATCGTTCGGGATGAACGCGTCGACGCGGGTTTCCACCACCGGATGGCGGCCGGCCTGAATCTGGATGCCCCATTGCAGGCTGAATTCGGGCGCGCAGAAGCGGCGTTCGCCGGCAAGCTGGGCGTGGCTGCTCAACACGTCCACTTCGGCGACGGCATCGGCCACCTGCTGCAATGCGGCGAGGTGGCCGGCGAGATGGTCGAGCAGGGCGTCGTAGAGCAGTTTTTCCCGCGCCAGCGAGCGTTCGGCGGCGGACAGGAACTTGTCCTCGAAGGCTTTCAGTTCCGGCGTCAGATAGCGCTCGACGTTCTTCAGCGTCTGCCGGCGGTGATAGTCGGCCGGAATCTTGTCGGCCTGGGCGCGGCCGACTTCGATGAAGAAGCCGGAAACACGGTTGTATTCGACGCGCAACGTGGCGATGCCGGTGCGCGCCCGTTCACGCGTTTCCATGTCGAGCAGAAAGCTGCCGCAATCGGATTGCAGCGCGCGCAGTTCGTCGAGTTCGGCATCGAAGCCGTCATTGATGACGCCGCCTTCGCGCAGCACCACGCCGGGTTCCGGTTTCAGCGCGCGGGTCAGCGTTTCGGTCATCTCGGCCGGGAAGATCAGGCGTTCGATCGGATCGGCCAGATCGGGGCCGGCGCCCAGCAGTGCGTCCTGCAGAGCGGGCAGGCGCAGCAGGCTGTCGCGCAGACCGGAAAGATCGCGTGGGCGCGCGCTTTTCAACGCGATGCGGGCGGCGATGCGTTCCAGGTCGGCCATGCCTTTCAACGCTTCGCGCGCGCCGCGTATCGCTTCCGGCGATGCCAGCAACGCGGCAATCGCGGCATGGCGTCGGCGCAGCGTGGCGCGGTCGCGCAGCGGATGGTGCAGCCAGTGTTTCAGGCGGCGGCTGCCGAGCGAAGTCAGGCAGCGGTCGAGTTCGGAGAACAGCGTCGGCGCGGGGTCGCCGCGCAAGGTTTCGCTGATTTCCAGCGTGCGCCGCGCGGCGGCGTCGAGCAGCACGTAGGCGCTGTCCTGCTCCAGCGCTAGGCCGGTGATGTGGGGCAGCGCGGCGCGCTGCGTATGGCGGGCGTATTCCAGGATCAGGCCGGCGGCGGCCTGCAGCGCGGGCTGATCCTCAATGCCGAAGGCGGTCAGATCGTTGACGCCGAATTGTTCCAGCATCAACCGGCGTCCGCGCTCGGCGTCGAACTGCCAGTCCGCGCGGCGGGTGAGGGCGCATTTCAGGTTGTTCAAGTCGGCGTGAAGGTAGCCTTCCGGCAGCAGAATTTCGCTCGGGTTCAGCCGCACCAACTCGGCACCCAAACGGTCGGCGGCGATGGTCTTGGCGGCAAAGCGCCCGCTGGACAGCGTCAGCCAGGCCAGCGCCAGCGTCTTGCGCTCCGGTTTCAGCGCTAGCATCACAGCATCGCGCTTGTCGTCCAGCAACGCTTCGTCGGTCACCGTGCCGGGTGTGACGATGCGCATCACCTTGCGCTCCACCGGTCCCTTGCTGGTTTTCGGGTCGCCGACCTGCTCGCAGATCGCCACCGATTCGCCCAGTCGGGACAGCTTGGCCAAATACGCCTCCGCCGCGTGATACGGTACGCCGGCCATGCGGATCGGCTGTCCGGCCGAGGCGCCGCGCGTGGTCAGCGTGATGTCGAGCAGACGTGCGGCCTTTTCCGCGTCGTCATGGAACAACTCGTAGAAGTCGCCCATGCGATAGAACAGCAACATGCCGGGATGTTCGGCCTTGATGCGCAGGTACTGCTGCATCATCGGGGTGTGGGGGGCGGAATCGGAGGACACGCGGTAGGGGTCGGGAATGAGTTCGCCGGATTCTACTTGCAGGCAGTTCGCCTGCAGGCGGCATACAATCTTTTGCTTATTTGGATTCAATTGCCTTTTTTCGGGAGACCTTGGCATGCGTTCGCGTACTTTCCGGTTGTTGCTTTGCGCCTTGTCTGCGCTGATTTCGGCGTCGGCTCAGGCTGCCTATACCTGGGTTCCATCCGCGCCGCCGCAGGAGATCGAGGCGCGCTTGGCTCGGGTTCAGGGCGATGCCGTTGCGCTCAAGGCAGCCAATGCGGCTGGCAAGCGCGCGGCTTTTTTCTGCGCCAATTGTCATGGCGATACCGGAGTGAGTTCTCTCGACTACATTCCCAATCTGGCTGGACAGAATCCGTTCTATCTTCTTACGCAGATCGACAAATTCGGCGATGGCCGGCGCAAGGACGATTTCATGTCCGGCCTGGTCAAGGTGTTGAAGCCGGAAGAACGTTTCAATATCGCGGTGTTCTATGCCAGCCAGCCGGTACCGCCGACGCCGGCAAAGAATCCGAGTCAAGCAGCGGCGGGCGGCAAACATTTCGCGCGGGCGTGCGTGGGTTGCCACGGCGTCAAGGGGCATGGCACGCGTGAGATTGCGCGTCTGGCCGGGCAGCGCAGCAGTTATCTGGTCACGGCGCTGAGCAACTACCGCAAAGGCGGCGGCGTGCGTTCGGACCCGCGGATGACCGGGCTGGCGAAGAAGCTGACCGATGCGGAAATTGCCGCCCTGGTCAGTTATCTGGGTACGTTGCCTTGAGCTTGTGCTAACTGTTGGCCTTTTCAGGCTAAAGATTTCTGACTCGACGCCGATGAGCGCGGAGTAGCGGGCGAGCCGCAATACCCTATTGCCGAGGAGATATGGATGGATGCCCCCCAGAATTACGCAATGCCGCCTTCTACAGCGGCAAAACCTGACCTGGATTGGAGTCAGGTCAGGGAAACCATCATGATGTTGAATCTGGCAATCGCGCAGATCGAGATGGCGCTGAAGGAATCGAGCGGTTCGGTCGAAGTACTGACCAACTCTTTTACCGGCATGTACGGCAACCTGATGGCGCTGGTGGAAGCGGCGCACGCACTGCCCGATTCGCCGGTTAAACAGTCCATCGAGGAAAGCGGTGTGGTGGTTTCCGGTCAGATGCAGCATGCCATCGTTGCTTTCCAGTTCTATGACCGCTTATCGCAGCGCTTGTCGCATGCTTGCCGCAGCCTGGATGAACTGACCGGCATCGTGAACGATCCCGCGCGACTCTATAACCCGTTTTCCTGGCATGCGCTGCAGCAGAAGATTCGTTCCAAATACACGATGGAAGACGAGAAGCTGATGTTCGACAAGCTGCTCGAAACCGGCAATGTACAGGCCGCACTGGATGAGTATGTGAACCTCAAGCAGGAAGAGGCCGGCGGTTCTTCGGATATCGAATTGTTCTGATGCGGGTTGAAGCGCTGGACCATCTGGTCCTGACTGTGGCCGACGTGGAAGCTTCGGCCATTTTTTATGGCCGCGTGCTGGGCATGCAGCGCGTGGTTTTCGGCGCGGGTCGCGTCGCGCTGCAATTCGGCCGCCAGAAAATCAATCTGCATCCGGCTGCGGCGCCATTGCAACCGCATGCCTTGCGGCCGACGCCGGGCAGTGCCGATCTCTGTTTCGTGACCGAAACCGCGTTGGCCGATTGGATCGCGCATCTGGCGGCGTGCGGCGTTGCGCTGGAAGCCGGGCCGGTTGCGCGTACCGGCGCCTTGGGGCCGATGACTTCGCTCTACTTGCGCGACCCGGACGGGAATCTGATCGAAATCGCCCATTACGGGGTGGCGTGAGCGGCTCTATGTTCAAGATTCCCGTCTCCGTTCTGGTTGTCATCCATACAACGGACCTGCAGGTTTTGCTGATCGAGCGTGCCGATGCGCCCGGTCTCTGGCAATCGGTTACCGGTAGCCAGGATCCCGGCGAGACGTTGCGCGAAACCGCAATCCGGGAGGTGAGCGAGGAAACCGGTCTGGATGCCGGCGCTTTTCAGTTGACCGACTGGCAGATGTGCAATCGGTTCGAGATATTTCCGCGCTGGCGGCAGCGCTATGCGCCCGGTGTGACCCACAACAGCGAACATGTGTTCGGTTTGCGCTTGCCGACCAAGCGTGAGGTCGTACTGGCGGCGCGCGAGCATCTGAATCAGATCTGGTTGCCTTACCGGCAGGCGGCAGACCAATGTTTTTCCTGGAGCAATGCAGCAGCGATCAGGCGTTTGCCGGTGATTGCGGTGCCGGCCTGAATCTTGGCCGCGATGCGCGGGGGTTGCGGCAGAGACATTACCGTCAATCGCGGTAGGAGGCGCGCAAGCAGCCTACCTTACAGCGTGCGCGCCAGCACCCAGGCCTGGACTTCCAGCGCGCCCGCTTTGTGCACCGCGCGCGCCAATTCATTGAGGCTGCTGCCGCTGGTCATCACGTCGTCGATCAGGCCGACGCGTTTGCCGCTCAGGTCTACATCGCAGGCAAACGCGCCGCGCAGATTGCGTTGCCGGGCTTTCAGGTCGAGTCCGGCTTGTGCCGGCGTGTCGCGCACGCGCCGGCAGGCGTCGGCCAGCCAGGGAATGCCCAGGCGCGGCGACGAGCGGCGGGCGATTTCCGCGGCCTGATTGAAGCCGCGCTGCGCCAGGCGGGCAGGATGCAGCGGCATCGGCAGCAGATAGTCGAGCTGCGTTTCGGTGCCGACGCGGTGCGCCAAGCGCTCGGCGAAGAATGCGGTCAAGCTGGTTGCGTCGGCGTATTTGCATTGCTGCACCAGTGTATCCAGCGGGAATTCGTAGGCGAATACCGCCTGCGTGCGGGCAAACGCCGGTGGATGTTTGAGGCAGGCGCCGCATAGTTCGCCGCCCGGGCTGGGCAGCGCACATTGCGGACAGCACGCGGCGGGGAGGGCGGGCAAGTCGGCTGCGCAACCCGGGCAAAGCAGTTTGCCGGTGACTCGTGCGCCGCACAGAAAACACGCTTGCGGCAGGCATGCCTGCGCAAAGTTTATGCACTTGTTCAGGAATGAATCGTGTTTGTTTGACAAGGTTTGGCCCGTCCCCCACCATCCCGGCTCTTTTTTGCCGGTTATTCGTTTCAATGTCCGAGAAACTGCTCATCACCGCCGCGTCCTGTCTGCGTAGCGCGCGTTTGTTCAATCTGCTCGCAGTGGCGACCACCTTGCTGTCAGCCAGCCTGTTCGGCATCGGTAATCTGATTGCCGACAAGAAGCTGGCATTTCTGCCGATGGCGATGTCGCTGCCGCCGATCATGATCTGGCTGGCGGCCTCCATCTTCGTCTATGCCTCGATTGCGCACCACCCCGATCTGACCGTGCGCCATTACAACAAGTGGGCCGGCTATCGCTACTACGCGGTGGTCGGCACGTTGACCGTGCTGTCCAACGATCTGGCACATCTGCCGACCGGCTGGGCCGGCGTCTGGGCCCTGATGCTGCTGACTCTGGTGCCGTGGGCGCTGTATGACGTGTGGAAAGCCGGCAAGGAAGATTGGCGGGATATTGAAGTTGAGAAAGAAACACACAAGGAAGTGCACTGATGAACGAGATGACTCAACCGGTTACCGCTACGACATCCCGCAAGCGCTGGTCGCAGGCCGAGGTGGAGGCGCTCTACGCGCTGCCGTTCAATGACCTGATGTTCCAGGCGCAGAGCGTGCACCGGGCGAATTTCGATGCCAACGCGGTGCAGCTTTCGACCCTGCTGTCGATCAAGACCGGCGGCTGTTCCGAGGATTGCGGTTATTGCTCGCAATCGGCGCGGCACGACACCGGGCTGGAACGGGAGAAACTGCTTGATATCGCCGAAGTCGTCGCGACGGCAAAGGCGGCCAAGGATGCCGGCGCGACCCGCTTCTGCATGGGCGCGGCGTGGCGCGGCCCGAAGGAAAAGGATCTCGGCGCGGTGACAGAAATGGTGCGTGAGGTGAAGGCGCTCGGCCTGGAAACCTGCGTCACCCTGGGCATGCTGAAGCCGGGCCAGGCGGAGCAGTTGAAGGACGCCGGCCTGGATTATTACAACCACAATCTGGACACCGCTGCCGAGTTCTACGGCGAGGTCATCACCACCCACACCCACGCCGACCGCCTCGATACGCTGGCGCAGGTGCGCGACGCCGGCATCCATGTCTGCTGCGGTGGCATCGTCGGCATGGGCGAATCGCGCCGGGTGCGCGCCGGCCTGATCCTGGAACTGGCCAATCTCGATCCGCAGCCGGAGTCGGTGCCGATCAACATGCTGGTGAAAGTGCCGGGCACGCCGCTGGCGGAAGTGGTCGAACAAAGCGGCGAGCTCGATCCCTTGGAGTTTGTCCGCACCATCGCGGTGGCGCGCATCACCATGCCGGCCTCGCATGTGCGTCTGTCCGCCGGCCGCCAGGAACTGGGCGAGGGCGTGCAGGCCTTGTGTTTCCTGGCCGGCGCCAATTCGGTGTTCTACGGCGACAAACTGCTCACCACCGGCAACCCGGACGTCAGTTCGGACGCGACCCTGTTCGCCAAACTGGGCCTGCATACCGAACCGGTGCACGGCCGGCGCTGCGCTGGGCATTAGTTATTCCGTCATTCCCGCGTATGCGGGAATCCAGCCGTTACACACAAATTGAAATCGCCCTGCGTATACATGCTTGCCAGTGGTCGAAATGGAACGCTTTACGTTGGCGTGACTTCGGATCTGATTAAGCGTGTTTGGCAACACAAAGAGAATCTCGCGGAAGGTTTCACGAAAAAATACGATGTCCATATGTTGGTCTGGTTCGAGCAGCACGAGACCATGGATTCAGCCATTTCTCGCGAAAAGGCAATCAAGAAGTGGAATCGCGTATGGAAACTCAAAACCATCGAATCGACGAACCCAGTATGGCGAGATTTGTATCCGGAGATTTTGTGAGTGTCAGCGACTGGATTCCCGCATGCGCGGGAATGACGGGCTCATGTAAGCATCCAGTAGCGCCATGACGCCCGATCGACTCTGCTCCGCTTTATCCGAACTCGACACCCAGGCCCTGCGCCGGGTGCGCCGCGTGCTGGACGGCCCGCAAGGCGTGCAGGTGACGGTAGATGGCACGCCGTATCTGTCCTTTTCCAGCAACGATTATCTCGGGCTGGCGAATCACCCGGCGCTTGCGGAAGCTGCCTGCAACGCGGCGGCGAGGCATGGCGTCGGTGCCGGGGCGGCGCATCTGCTGACCGGGCATCATCGGCTGCATCACACACTCGAAACGGAACTGGCCGAGTTCGTCGGTCTGCCTGCGGCGTTGCTGTTCTCGACCGGTTACATGGCCAGCCTGGGCGTGTTGCCGGCCTTGCTGGATCGGCATGGCGAAGTGTTCGAGGACAAGCTCAACCATGCCTCGCTGGTCGATGCCGCGTTGCTGTCGCGTGCCAAACTGACGCGCTATCCGCATGGCGATTTGGCCGCGCTCGAACAGCGTCTGGCGGCGAGCACGGCGCCGGTCAAGCTGATCGCCAGCGATACCGTGTTCAGCATGGATGGCGATCTGGCGCCGATGCCGGAATTGCTGGCCTTGGCGCGGCGCTACGATGCCTGGCTGTATCTCGACGATGCGCATGGCTTCGGTGTGCTTGGCGAGCGGGGACAAGGCGCGCTGGCCTTGCTCGATACGCCGCACGATGCGCGCCTGATTTACCTTGCCACCTTGGGCAAGGCGGCCGGGGTGGCCGGCGCGTTCGTCGCCGGCTCGGCCGATTTGATCGAGTGGATGGTCAATAAGGCGCGCACCTATATCTTCACCACGGCGCAACCGCCAATGTTGGCAGCGGCGGTAAGCGCCAGCCTGCGGTTGATCGCGAACGACCACTGGCGGCGCGAGCATCTGGCCGCATTGATCGCACGCCTGAAAACCGGGCTGGCCGCGTTGCCCTGGCCACTGATGCCTTCCAGTACGCCGATTCAGCCTGTCCTGGTCGGCGGCAATGCGGAGGCGCTGCGTCTGGCCGAGGGCTTGCGCGCGCGCGGCATTCTGCTGCCCGCGATTCGGCCGCCGACCGTGCCGCACGGCGAGGCGCGCTTGCGGATTTCCCTTTCCGCCGCGCATACGCTGGCGGATGTCGATGCGCTGATTGCTGCGTTGCGGGATCTGGCCAGCCATGTGTGAACGGCCGCTGGTGTTCCTGCATGGCTGGGGCCTGCATGGCGGCATCTGGGCCGAGACCGCCGCGCAAGTGCCGGCGCATTTGCCCAGCTTGACGCCGGACTTGCCCGGCTATGGCGGCGTCGCGACGGTTGCGCCATACACCGCGGAAACCCTGGCGGATGCGCTGGCGGCGACGCTACCGGATGGCGCCGACGTCTGCGGCTGGTCGCTCGGCGGCATGGTGGCGCTGGCGCTGGCGGCGCGGCATCCGCACAAGGTGGCGCGCCTGGTGCTGGTGGCGACCAATCCGGCTTTCGTCGCGCGTCCCGATTGGCCACATGGCTTGGCGCCAGAAGTGCTGGCCGAGTTCGCGCGGGCGCTGGGCGAAGACTACAAGGTGACCTTGCTGCGCTTCCTGTCGTTGCAGGCGCGCGGCGGCGAGCAGGCGCGGGCGGTGATCGAGCGGCTGCGTGGCACGGTGTTCCTGCGCGGCGAGCCGACGCCGGAAGTGCTCGCCGCCGGCCTGGAGCTATTGCGCACGGTGGATTTGCGCGGGTTGGTGAGGCAAGTGCGCAGCCCGGTTCTGGTCATGCATGGCGCTTACGACATGCTGTGTCCGCCAGAAGCGGGACGTTGGCTGGCGGAACACCTGCCGGCGGCGCGACTGGCATTGCACGCGCGCGCCGCTCACGCGCCGTTCCTGTCGCATCCGGACTGGTTCGCGGCCGAATTGAAAGGTTTTTTGCATGGATGAAGGCATCAAGCGGGCGATCCGGCTTTCGTTCGAGCGCGCGGCGGCACATTACGACGAAGCTGCCTTCCTGCAGCAGGAAGTGGCGCGTCGGCTCGACGACCATCTGGATGGCATCAAGATCGAACCGCAACGCATCCTCGACGCCGGCTGCGGCACCGGCTTCGGCACCAGCCTGCTGCGCACGCGCTATCCGCGCGCGGACGTGGTCGGCCTCGATCTGGCGCAAAGCATGCTGCAGCAGGCGGCGGCACGCTTGCGCGGCAGCGTCTGGGAAAAATTGCGCGCCCGTCTTATGCCCAGCGTGCCGCACTTCGCGCCCTTATGCGCCGATATCGAACGTTTGCCCTTGGCCCGCGCCAGCTTCGACCTGGCCTGGTCCAGCCTGGCCCTGCAATGGGTGGGCGGCGGAGTTGCCGGTTTGCAGGCCAGTTTCAAGGAAATGCACCGCGTACTGCGGCCGGGCGGATTGTTCATCTTCGCCAGTTTCGGGCCGGATACCTTGCAGGAATTGCGCGCGGCGTCGGCTGACGTCGATGGCCATCAGCACGTCAATCGCTTCATTGACATGCACGATGTGGGCGATGCGCTGGTGCATGCCGGATTCAGTAATCCGGTCATGGAAATGGAGCGGATTACGTTGACTTACGCCGATCTCTCCGCATTGCTGCGCGACCTCAAGGCCATCGGCGCGCATACCGTGCTGGAGGGGCGGCGCGCCGGCTTGATGGGCAAATCGGCCTGGCGGCAGTTGCTGCTCAACTATGAAACTTTTCGCCAGAATGAGCGCCTGCCGGCGACCTATGAGGTGGTGTACGGCCATGCCTGGGCCGAGCGCGCGCAGAAGCTCGAAGACGGTCGCCAGATCATCGAATTCCGCAACAAGAGGTCGGCACGATGAAGGCGCGCGGTTTTTTTATCACCGGCACCGACACCGGCGTCGGCAAGACGCTGGTCAGTGCGGCCATGCTGCATGCCTTTGCCGGTCTCGGCTATCGCGCAATCGGCATGAAACCGGTAGCGGCGGGTGCGGATCTGATCGATGGGGTTCGGTGCAACGAAGACGTCGTGCAGTTGCAGGCTGCGACCAATGTGCCGGCCGAGGTGGTGACAAACGCGGCCTGGGTGAATCCCTATTTGTTGCGCATGGCGGTGGCACCGCATATCGCGGCCGATCGCCAGGGCGTGACCATCGAACTGCCGCGCATCCGCGATGCGTATGAACATCTGGCGGCGTTGGCCGATGTGGTTGTGGTCGAAGGGGTCGGCGGTTTCAAGGTGCCCTTGTCGGCGACCCGGGATAGCGCCGACCTGGCCCAATATCTTGGCTTGCCGATCATCCTGGTGGTCGGCATGCGGCTGGGTTGCCTCAACCATGCCTTGTTGACGGCGGAGGCGATCATTGCGCGAGGGTTGTCGCTGGCCGGCTGGGTGGCGAACCGGCTCGATCCGGACATGGCGGCCTATGAGGAAAATCTGGCAGCGTTGAGTTCGCGTCTGTCGTGTCCGTTGCTGGCCGAATTTCCGTATGCAAAGCAGCCCGATGCGCGGGCAATGGCGGCGTTGATGGCACCGATAAAATTGTCGGCTCTGCTGCGCTAGCGGGCTGACCAAACGGTCGAACGCATGGTCCGGCGCAACGGGAGGCAGACATTGCCGGTCGATTCGTATGCGGTAATTTGCTACCTGTATGTCCGAATCTCTCATTTTTTATGCGAATATTGAGTCGTTCATCTTGAGCCAAAAGATTTTGTGGAGTGAGTGATGGTCCTTTCCCGCACCAGCCAATATGCCGTTCAGGCCTTGATTTACATCGCCACGCAGCCGGTCGGCGAGCCTGTACTCAATCGCGATATCGCGAGTCGGCTGAATGTCCCTGCCGCTTATCTGGCCAAAATTCTGCAAAACCTGTGCAAGCACGGTCTGCTCGATTCATTCCGCGGACGCTTGGGCGGGTTCTGTTTGCGTGAGGGCATGCATCGCACGACGCTGATGCAGGTTCTGCTGTTGACTGAGGGGCCGGATTTCACCAAAAGCTGCATTCTGGGATTGAAGGATTGCTCGGATGCGACGGCATGTCCGATGCACTTCAAGTGGACACCGGTGAAAAAGAAAATTATCGGGCTGCTCAACGAAATGAATCTGGAAGAATTGGCGAAAGCCGTATTGACCGGCAAATATCGTTTGGCCGACCTTCCAGCCGCCGCAATGCCGGCTTGATCGATGTTGCTGCGCCGATTCCGTTGTATTCCCCTGGTATTGCTGCTGACGGCTTGCGGTGCGGATGCACCCCTGGATCTCAAGGGTACGGATATAACCAACTCGGCAGAATTTCAGTCGACGGCGAAGACCGGCGAACGTCGTTTGGCATTGACCGATCACACTGGTCGCCCGGTCACGCTGGCAACGTTCAAGGGCAAGTTGGTGGTGGTGTTCTTCGGCTACACGCATTGCCCCGATGTTTGTCCGACCACGCTTTCCGATATGGCCCAGGCGCTCAAGTTGATGCGGCCGGAAGATGCCGGGAAGGTACAAACACTGTTCGTCTCGGTCGATCCGGAACGCGATACCCAGGCAACATTGAAAGCCTACGTGCCTTACTTTCACCCGGATTTTCTGGGTTTGTACGGTACACCGGAACAGGTCGCGCAAGCCGCGCGCGAATTCAGGATCGTGTACCGGAAACACGTCGAACCCGGTGCAACAGGCTATCTGGTCGATCACTCGGCCGGGAGTTATGTTCTCGATCCGGCGGGGCGCTTGCGTCTTTATCTGCCATTTGCGTTGCCGCCGGCAGATATTGCCCACGATCTTTCCCTGTTGTTGAGGGCAGTCTGAAGTGACGTGTAATCTTGCGGGAGAGTATTGCTGCGAACTATACTCCCGCGTCTTTTCCGCCGGCTTCCCGGCATTGAAACAACCTCCCGGCACGTTTCCGGGGCGGCAGTAACTTAGGAGGCTTTATGTCTGCAACCAGCGTGGCTGCGGCCGATCAGTACGACTACGAGATCATCAAGAAGTTCTCCATCATGGCCATCGTCTGGGCTGTGGTCGGGATGTTGGCGGGGGTTTACATCGCTTCCGAACTGGCTTGGCCGTTTCTTAATTTCGATAGTCCGTATCTATCCTTCGGCCGTTTTAGACCTGTGCATACTGGCGCAGTGATTTTCGGTTTTGGCGGTTCCGCGCTGTTTGCGACGTCCTATTACGTGGTGCAACGGACTTGTCAGACACGCTTGTTTGCGCCCGGTCTGGCTACCTTTACCTTCTGGGGTTGGCAAGCAGTGATCGTGTTGGCTGCGCTGTCCTATGTGACAGGTTTCAGTCAGGGTCGTGAGTACGCCGAGATGGAATGGCCGATCGATCTGCTCATCCTGGTCGTCTGGGTAGCTTATATGGCGGTGTTCATCGGAACCTTGATGCAGCGCAAGCAGCCGCACATCTACGTGGCGAACTGGTTCTACCTGTCGTTTATCCTGGTTACCGCGCTGTTGCATACCTTCAACAACATCGCCGTGCCGGTCGATCTGTTCAGCATGAAGTCCTACAGCCTGTTCTCCGGCGCACAGGACGCCATGACGCAATGGTGGTACGGCCACAACGCAGTCGGTTTCTTCCTGACTGCCGCCTTCCTCGGCATGATGTATTACTTCGTGCCCAAACACGCCGGCCGCCCGATCTATTCCTATCGGCTGTCCATCGTCCACTTCTGGGCGCTGTCGTTCATGTACATGTGGGTGGGTACCCATCACCTGCACTGGACCGCGCTGCCCGACTGGGCCTCGACGCTGGGCGCCACCTTCTCCATCATGCTGCTGCTGCCGTCCTGGGGTGGCATGATCAACGGCATCATGACCCTGTCCGGCGCCTGGGATAAATTGCGCACCGACCCGATCATGCGCTTCATGATCGTCGCGTTGTCGTTCTACGGCATGTCCACCTTCGAAGGTCCGTTGATGTCGCTGAAGGATGTCAATGCGTTGTCGCACTACACCGACTGGACCGTCGGCCATGTTCACTCCGGCGCACTGGGCTGGGTTGCAATGATCGCTTTCGGTTCGCTGTATCACATGATTCCCAAGTTGTGGAATACCCAGATCTATAGCGTGAAGTTGATCAACGCCCACTTCTGGTTGGCGACCATCGGTACGCTGCTTTACATCACCGCGATGTGGATTTCCGGTATTTCCCAAGGTCTGATGTGGCGCGCATTCGACGACTTCGGCAACCTGCAGTATTCCTTTGTCGAGTCGGTTGCCGCGATGCATCCGTTCTATGCGATGCGGGCGATTGGCGGGATGTTCTTCCTGACCGGCATGGTGCTCATGGCTTACAACGTCTTCGTGACGATCCGCCAGGGTGTGCGTGAGGCCGACTCGGCCCAGGCACGTGCAGCGGTTGCGACGGCATAAGACGAGAAGAGGTCAGGATATGTTCAAGAATTTCAAACATGAAAAGATCGAAACCAATGCCGGTTTGCTGCTGGTGTTGACCATGTTCGCGGTCAGCATCGGCGGTCTGGTGGAGATCGCGCCGTTGTTCTTTCTCAAGGACACTGTGGAAAATGTGGAGGGCGTGCGTCCCTACACCCCGCTCGAGTCGCGTGGACGTGATATCTATATCCGTGAGGGTTGCTATACCTGCCACTCGCAAATGATTCGTCCGTTCCGCGATGAACAGTTGCGCTACGGCCATTATTCTCTGGCCGCGGAATCCAAATACGATCATCCGTTCCAGTGGGGTTCCAAGCGCACCGGTCCCGATCTGGCACGGGTGGGCGGCAAGTACTCCAACGAATGGCATGTGCAGCACTTGATCAAGCCCACTTCGATGGTGCCGGAGTCGGTGATGCCGAACTACCAGTGGCTACAGGAAAACAAACTGGACGTGTCTGATGTGGGCGATCGCTTGCGGGCGTTGCGGGTAACCGGCGTGCCGTATTCCGCCAACGACGCGGAGTATCAACGCAACGTCAAGCAGTTCGGTGAAGCGGTGGCGAAGACGCTGCACATTCCGGATGCGTTGAAGACTCTGGTTGCCCAGGCACAGGAAGGCAATTTCGACGGTGATCGCACCAGCGTTTCCGAAATGGATGCGGTTGTCGCCTATTTGCAAGTACTGGGTACCATGGTCGATTTCAGCAAAATCAAACCTGAAGATCTGGTCAAGTTCCGTTGATGGATTGGTTTGCGCACGCTGAAAATACCAAGCCGCTAGGCCTGCTGATTTTTTTTGTCACCTTTTGCTTGATAGTGCTTTGGGTGTACGGCAGCAGGAAGCGGAGCGAAAAGTTGGAAGAGCACAAGAACATTCCGTTTCTTGACGATGAAGACGATGTGAAGGACAAGACCAATGGCTGACAACACTCATAGCCAAGCGCAATCCACAGGTGCGCAAACTACGGGTCACGTGTGGGATGGCGATCTTCAGGAATTGAATAATCCGTTGCCGGTCTGGTGGACCTATACGTTTTACGCAACCATGGTTTTTGCCTTGGTCTACTGGGTGGTTTATCCCTCCTGGCCGATCGGCAAAGGCTTCCTGCCCGGCATTAATGCGGTTACCTATCTGAATGCCGATGGTCAGGAAGAGTCATGGCACTGGAATACGCGGGTAAAGCTCCTGAAGGAAACCCAGGATGCCGTCATTGCGCAAAAGCCTTACTACGACAAGGTTGCCGGGTTGCCTTACGAGCAAATCACCAAAGATCCGGAGTTGAGCAGCTTCGTCGTGTCGGCGGGTAAGGCGGTTTTTTCCGATAACTGTGCAGGCTGTCACCAGGCCGGTGGCCAGGGCAAGGTTGGTTTCTTCCCCAATCTGACGGATGACGATTGGCTGTATGGCGGTGATTTCGACAAGATCAACCAGACCATCAGCAAAGGTCGCCGGGGCTACATGCCACCTTTCGGTGAAGCCCTGGATGCGGCGCAAATCGATGAATTGGCGCATTATGTCTACTCGCTTTCCGGCGGCAAGGCCGATCCGGCAAAAGCAGGAAAAGGCAAGGAGCTGTTCCATTCGCAGACCGCTGCCTGTTACTACTGTCACGGCGACGACGCCAAGGGGCGTCAGATTGTCGGCTCGGCTAACTTGACCGATAAAGTCTGGTTGTGGGCTGATGTGCCGGGTCTTGGCGATGATGCTGCCAAGATTGGTGCGATCAAGAAAGTGATTGTCGGCGGTCTGAACAAGGGTGTCATGCCAGCCTGGGAAGGTCGCTTGAATGCCGAGCAGATCAAGCTTCTGACGGTGTACGTGCATGAGTTGGGTGGCGGAAAATAGTTCTCTAACACCGGGGTGTAAGCGAAGCCGCTGCCGTCTCGGTTAGAAATGCTCTCCAACCAGTTTGGGGATGACCCCGGCATGCCGGGGTTTTTCTTTTGTATGTGCTGGAAAGTACGTTGATGCAACGGCTTTGCCGGATAGTTTTTTGCAGGTGATCGTGTGGACAATCAACATGTTGGAAACGAACCCTATTTCAAACGTACGCCTGTCGTACCGCGCTCGGTAAATGGGGCGTTTCGTCGTTTCAAGTCGGCGGTTCTCTGGCTTGGGTTCGCGGTGTATTTCCTGCTGCCCTGGATGCCATGGTCGCGGCCGGATGCGCCATCTCAGGCGGTCCTGTTCGATATCCCGGGGCGGCGCTATTACCTGTTCGATCTGACCGTATTCCCGCAGGACATCTTCTGGTTGTCCATGCTCTTGTTCATGGCTGCCGTCTTGCTGTTTTTTACGACTGCATTGGTCGGCCGTGCATTTTGCGGATATTTCTGTTTCCAGACTTTGTGGACCGATGCCTTCATTTGGATTGAACACCTGATCCAGGGCGAGCGACCGAGCCGATTGCGTCTGGCGAGAGAACCCTGGAGCCATCGCGAAAAACTGCTCAAGGTGGGCGGCACCAAACTGGTGTGGGCGATTTTGTCCTTCTGGACGGCATTCACTTTCGTGCTCTATTTCGCGCACGCACCTGAAATGCTGGGCACTTTCCTCAGCGGTGAGGCTGCGGCCGCCGCGTACATCACCACCCTGGCCTTGACGTTGACGACCTATTTCGCAGCCGGCGTGCTGCGTGAGCACGTCTGTACGTTCATCTGTCCGTATGGACGTTTCCAGAGCGTGATGTATGACCCCGAAACCCTGGCGGTGCACTACGACCGCCGCCGCGGCGAAGGTGCCGGCGGAAGAATCGCGGCTCGTGCCGGGATGCGTGCGCTTCCGGACAGGGCAGCCCAGGGGCATGGCGATTGCGTCGACTGCGGACTATGTGTTCAGGTTTGTCCTGTCGGCATCGATATTCGCGATGGCTTGCAATACAAATGTATCTCGTGCGGACTTTGCGTCGATGCCTGCAACACGATCATGGACAAGATGGGCTGGCCGCGCGGTCTGGTACGCTATGACTCCGAAGTGAACCTGATCAAACCTGTTCCGGAACCTGTGAAGTTGCACTGGAAGAGCCTCAAGGTGCTGGGCTATGGCATTTCTTTGGTTCTGATGACGGCATATCTGGTTTACGACATGGGCAATCGCAACAGCTTCGAACACAGTATTCAGCAGATACGCCAACCGCTGTTCGTCACGTTGTCGGATGGCACGATACGAAATCGCTACCAGATCCGCCTCACCAATATTTCCGGTGCCGAGGAGCATTACCGCATCGAGTCGCGCGGGCTTCCGGATGGAGCGCTCGAACTGGGTAATTTCCATGAGGTCAGCATCAAGAATGGCAAGAGCGTGATCATTCAGGCCAGTGTCATGCTCGATCCGGCGCGGGCGAAACAGGTGCATGACTTCGAGTTCGTGATCCGGACCGGTGCCGGAGAAACCGTGGTCGACCCGGTGCACTTCTTTACCCAGCACTAATCGTAGAAAAATGCGGCACCCCGAATCCGCTGGCGCGTCAACCCGCGTTCAACGGCCTTAGGCTTAATGGAGTCGGTATGAATTTGTTTGTTTCGATATTTGGCGGCATGTTGCTTACCGTCATCGTGTTTGGCGTGGCAAGGGCGGCGAAATTGTCAAACTTCTGGGCTGCGGCTGTCGCGGCGGGTTTGCCCAGTTTCGCCTATATGGCCTACTCGATTGCGGACTGGCCAGGTCTCGATGTCCTGACGATGCACGTCATTGCCTATCCGACGGTAGCGCTACTGCTGTTTCAGATCGGAGGAGCAAAGGATGGCCCTTATGTGAAAGTGCATTGGGCCCCCAAATTGATCATCGGATTTTTCGTCATCATCACGGTCATTCTGGGAGGGTTCGTTTATATCGCTGGTAAAGGTGTGCCGCCTTCAGTTGCGCAGTGGTTATTGCCCGATATCAAAGGAAAGACCGTGTATACCGGTTTTGCGGGCGTGGTGGCGCATGGCGACGAAGCAAGCAAGAGCATTGCGCATCATAGGAACATGGAAAGCAAGTTGGCCAGGATGGGATGGAGCGTGGAGGTGGCTGGCCTGGATGCGCTGCGACCGGATCTTTCCGGCGATGTGCAAGTTATCGTCAAGAACAGTCAGGGCCAATTCGTCGCCGATGCTCAAGTCAGCATGGCTCTTGGTCGTCCTGGCCAGCCGGCGCAGAATTTGTTCAAGTTTTTACCTGCCGCCGATGGCAGTTATCGAACCCGTGTTTTGCTGCCTGCCTCGGGTGAATGGTTGGCTACAGTGACGTTGCAACATGGCGATGAACGTGTCGTGTTCGAGCGCGCTTTGGGTCGTGAGTAATCGACTTGTTGAGTCCTCCTCGAGGCCTTCTAGCTGAAACAGGTTGAATTCGTATATACTCAACAAGTTTTCTATGGGCTTCGGCCCATTTTTTATTTCATATCATGGATTTACAGACACTGATCGAACCGATTTTGGCGGGCATGGGCTACGAACTGGTCGCGTTGGAGCGCGCCGGCGGTGGCTTGCTGCGACTTTATATCGACAAGCCGGAGGGCATCGTTGTTGAAGATTGTGCACGTGTGAGCAATCATTTGACTCGTATGTTCCTGGTTGAAAATGTCGATTACGAACGCCTTGAAGTTTCATCTCCCGGCATCGATCGGCCGTTGGTCAAAGCGGCCGATTTTGTCCGTTTCGCGGGTGAGCGCGCCAATCTGCGGCTGCATGCTCCGCTGGATGGACGCAAACGCTTCAACGGCGTGCTGCGCGATCTGGTCGATGGCGTGCTGCAATTGGAGGTGGATGGCGTCATGGTTGCAATACCGCTTGCCGAGGTGGACTCGGCCCGTCTGGCACCGGAATTCGAGAAGCCTGTCAAAAAACCTGTGCGTGGAAAAAAATGACAGCAACAACAGTGTCCAGCGTGATTCGCCTCGTGTGCCGCTTTGCGCAAATTGAGAGTAGTTCAACCATGGAAATGACCCGGAGGAAGCAATGAGTCGGGAAATCTTGATGCTGGCGGATGCGTTGGCGCGTGAAAAGAATGTGGCGCCGGAAGTCGTCTTTGGCGCATTGGAGTCGGCGCTGGCTCATGCCACCAAGAAGCGCTTCACGGAAGATGCCGATGTGCGCGTTGAAATCGATCACAAGACCGGTGAGTACCACGCCTTCCGTTGCTGGGAAGTTTTGCCAGACGAGGCTGGTCTGGAAAATCCGGATCAGCAGTACCTTCTGTTCGAGGCCAGGGAAATCGACCCGGAGATCGAGGTCGGCCAGTTCATCGAAGAGCCGATCGAGGCTGTCGACTTCGGACGCATCGGCGCGCAGGCCGCCAAGCAGGTGATTCTGCAGAAGATTCGCGATGCCGAACGCGAGCAGGTGTTGAACGATTTTCTTGCACGTAACGATGCGCTGGTTTCCGGTACGGTCAAGCGTATGGAGCGCGGCAGCGCGGTAATCGAGTCGGGTCGTATCGAAGGCCGTCTCGAAAAGGATCAAATGATCCCGAAAGAGAATCTGCGTGTGGGCGACCGAGTGCGCGCCTATCTGATGCGTGCCGAGCGCGGCGGTCGTGGTCCCCAGTTGATGTTGTCGCGTACTGCGCCGCAATTCATCATGGAACTGTTCCGCCTGGAGGTGCCTGAAGTCGAAGAGGGTATCGTGGAAATCAAGGCGGCGGCCCGCGATCCGGGCATGCGTGCCAAGATTGCGGTGAAGTCGAATGACCCCCGTGTCGATCCGCAAGGGACTTGTATCGGCGTGCGTGGCACGCGCGTCACGGCGGTGACCAATGAACTCAATGGCGAGCGGGTCGATATCGTGCTGTGGTCTCCCGATCCCGCCCAGTTCGTGATCAACGCCTTGTCGCCGGCGGTGGTGTCCAGCATCGTGGTCGACGAAGATAAACATGCGATGGATGTCGTGGTCGAGCCTGAGCAGGTCGAGGTCGCGATCGGTCGTTATGGTCAGAATGTGCGTCTGGCCGCGGAGCTTTGCGGTTGGGATATCAATATTCTGTCTGTTGAAGAGGCAGAGCAGAAGCATGAACAGGAGTCTTCCGGGTTGATCAGGATGTTCATGGTCAAGCTGGATGTCGATGAGGACGTCGCCCAAGTTCTGGTCGAAGAAGGGTTTACCAGTCTGGAAGAAGTGGCCTATGTGCCACTGGCTGAGATGCTGGAGATCGAAGCTTTCGGTGAGGAAACGGTCAATGAGCTGCGTTCGCGTGCTCGCGATGCCCTGTTGACCGATGCCATCGTGCGCGAAGAAGCTGTCGAAAGTGCTTCCGCCGATTTGATGAGTGTGTCCGGTATGGACGAAGAAACCGCGGCCGCGCTTACCGCCAAGGGCATTAATAATGCCAATGATCTGGCCGATCTGGCCGTCGATGAGCTGGTTGAGCTGATCGGCATGGAAGATGAGCGGGCCAAGGCGCTCATCATGACCGCGCGTGCGCCAATCTTGGCGGGGGCCTGACGAGGAAAAGCATGAACGTCGAACAGTTCGCCAATGAACTCAAAGTTGAACCTGCGCTGCTGGTAAAGCAGTTGCAGGCAGCTGGAGTTACCGTTAAAGGCGCCGGTGATGCGCTGAGTGATACCGATAAGTCCTTGTTGCTGGATTACCTGCGCGGTAAGCATGGTGCGCAAGAACCGAAAACCAAGATTACCCTGACGCGCAAGCAGTCCAGCGAGATCAAGACGGCTGACAGTTCCGGACGTACCCGGACGGTTCAGGTCGAAGTACGCAAAAAGCGCGTGCTGATCAAGCGCGAAGGCGTCGGTCATGAAGCTGCGCAGCATGAAGCGGCGCAGGCCGATGTCGCCGCTTCGGAGGAAACCATGCTTGCGGCGTCGACGCTGGCGCCGGACGAACAGGTGGAGGCCGAAGTCGAGATGCCGATTCAGGTGCCCGAAGCGCCGGTTGAGGTTGAGGTTGAGGCTGTGCCTGAAGTCGTCGTGGAGCCACCCGCGCTAGCCCCCGTCGAAGTTGAGCCCGTTGCCGTCGAGCCGGAGGTGGTCGAGGCCGCGCCGGTTGTCACCGCAGAAGTTGCGGCGGTCGCTGAAGAACCCGTAGCGCCCGTCACTCCCGCCCCTGCCGTGCGCCCTTCCATTTTGAGTCCGGCTGAACGGCAGGTACGCGAGCAGGAAGCCAAGCGGCATGCGGCGTTGCGCGCCATTCAGGAAGCGGAGCACAAGGCCAAACAAGATCGCGAAGCGGCGCGGCGACGCGCTGAAGAGGCTGCCAAGGCGGCAAAGGATGCGCCCCCCGTCGAAGTCAAACCGGCTGAAGTCAAACCGGCCGAGGTGCGTCCGAGCGTCAAGCCTTCGGTCAAGCCGAAAACCGAAAAGACCGTTGCCAAGAAAGGCAAGGATGAACCCGTTGCCGGCAAGCGTCCGGGTCTCAAGACACGCGGCGCAACCGATAGCGGCGATGGCTGGCGCACCAAGAAGGGTCGCCATAAATCGGACCACGAGCATGTGCAGCAAGCCCCGGTCGAGGCTGTGGTGCGCGAAGTGCTGGTGCCTGAAACCATTTCCGTTGCCGACCTCGCTCACAAGATGTCGGTGAAGGCGGCAGAGGTGATCAAGGCGCTCATGAAGATGGGCTCGATGGTGACCATCAACCAGGTGCTGGATCAGGATACCGCGATGATTCTGGTCGAGGAATTGGGCCATATTGCCAAGCCGGCGCCGATCGATACCCCCGAGTCCTATCTGGAGGAAAGCGGCGAACAGCTGGAAGTGGTGCAGTTGCCGCGCGCTCCGGTGGTGACCGTGATGGGCCACGTCGACCACGGTAAAACGTCACTGCTCGATGCCATTCGCCGTACCAAAGTGGCTGCCGGCGAAGCCGGTGGTATTACCCAGCATATCGGCGCTTACCATGTGGAAACCGCCAAAGGAATGGTCACTTTCCTGGATACCCCGGGTCACGAGGCGTTTACCGCCATGCGTGCCCGTGGCGCCAAGGCAACCGACCTGGTGATTCTGGTGGTTGCCGCGGATGACGGTGTGATGCCGCAAACCCGTGAAGCGATCCATCACGCCAAGGCGGCCAAGGTGCCTATCGTCGTGGCCGTCAACAAGATCGACAAGCCGGAAGCCAATCCCGAGAAAATCCGTCAGGAAATCTCCAATGAAGGCGTGGTGCCGGAAGCCTGGGGCGGTGACGCGATGTTCGTGGACGTGTCCGCGAAGACCGGCGCCGGTCTGGACGCGCTGCTGGATGCGATCCTGTTGCAGGCCGAAGTGCTGGAATTGAAAGCGCCGGTCGATGCGCCCGCCAAAGGCGTCGTGATCGAATCTCGCCTCGACAAGGGACGCGGCCCGGTTGCGACCATCCTGGTGCAGTCCGGCACGCTGAAGCGTGGCGATGTCGTGCTGGCCGGCTCTGCCTTTGGCCGTGTACGCGCCATGTTGGACGAAACCGGCAAGGCGGTGGATAGCGCCGGTCCGGCAATTCCGGTGGAAATTCAAGGTTTGTCCGATGTGCCGGGCGCCGGCGAGGATGTGCTGGTATTGCCGAACGAGCGCAAGGCGCGTGAAATCGCCTTGTTCCGTCAGGGTAAGTTCCGCGACGTCACCTTGGCTCGCAAGCAGGCCGCCAAGCTGGAAAACATGTTCGAGAAGATGGGCGAGGGTGGCGAAGCGAAATCTTTGCCGATCATCCTCAAGGCCGATATGCAAGGTTCTTACGAGGGCCTGGCGCATGCCTTGCAGAAACTCTCCACCAACGAGGTCAAGGTCAACATCATCCATTCGGCCGTGGGCGCCATTTCCGAATCGGACGTCAACCTGGCCATTGCTTCCGGCGCGGTCATCATCGGCTTCAACGTGCGGGCCGATGCGCAGGCACGCAAGCTCGCAGAGGCGACCGATGTCGACCTGCGCTACTACAACATCATTTACGAAGCCGTCGATGATGTAAAAGCCGCGATGGGCGGCATGCTTTCGCCGGAGAAGAAGGAAGTTGCGTTGGGCTTGGCGGAGATTCGCCAGGTGTTCCGGATTACCAAGGTCGGCGCGGTGGCGGGCTGTTACGTGCTCGACGGCATGCTGAAGCGTTCGGCCCGTGTCCGGGTCTTGCGCGACAACGTGGTGGTTCACGACGGCGAACTGGATTCTCTGAAGCGATTCAAGGACGACGCACGCGAAGTCAAGGCAGGCTTTGAATGCGGTTTGAATCTGAAGAACTTCAACGATATTCAAGAAGGCGACCAACTCGAATGCTACGAAGTGGTCGAAGTGGCCCGCACGCTTTGATTCGAGGACGTATGTAAGCCGGACGGCGGATATTGCAAGTATCCGCCGTCTTTTTTGCCATACCTTGCAGCCGAACGTTTCGCTTTCCGTACTGTCCACCCGCTTCTGCACATCGACTCACAGGCATGTCCAATAACAATCCCCGCTCTCGCCGCGTTGCCGAGCAGATCCGTCAGGAACTGGCCTCCATTCTGATGCGTGAGATGAAAGACCCGCGCGTTGTCGGCGTGTCTTTCACCGCTGTCGATGTGACCTCTGATCTTGAGCACGCAAAAATCTGGTTCACCACGTTCAATCCGGATCATCAAGCCGCGTTGAAGGGACTCGCCAGCGCCGCCGGTTTCCTGCGCAGCGAACTGGCCAAGCGGATGAGCATCCGTACCGTGCCCAAGCTCAATTTCCACTATGACGAATCGGTCGAGCGCGGTGCGCACCTGTCGCACTTGATCGATCAGGCGGTGGCAGAAGACCGTCTGCGTCCGCACGATTCCGAAGACGTTACCGAGAATCGCGGCCCCGATGAAGCGTAAGGTGGACGGCGTCCTGTTGCTGGACAAGCCGGCCGGGCTCAGTTCCAACATTGCGCTGCAGAAGGCAAAACGCCTGTTCCGGGCGGAAAAGGCGGGGCACACCGGTACGCTCGATCCGTTTGCGACAGGGTTGTTGCCGCTCTGTCTGGGTGAGGCGACCAAGTTTTCCCAATTCCTGCTGGAAGCCGACAAGGAATATCTGGCGGGGGTCAAACTCGGCGTACGGACCAGCAGTGGCGACCCGGAAGGCGATGTGATCGCCGAGCGCCCGGTCAATGTCAGCGAGGCCGATCTGCTGGCCGCCTTGGCGCGCTTCATGGGTGAAATCGAGCAAGTGCCGCCGATGCACTCGGCGCTCAAACATGCCGGTCGGCCGTTGTACGAATATGCCCGCAAAGGTATCGAAATCGAACGCAAGGCGCGCCGCGTCACGGTGCATGAACTCGTCGTCGACTCTTTTTCCGGGGACGTGTGCATGTTGCGTGTGCATTGCGGCAAAGGGTTTTATGTGCGCGCCCTGGCCGACGATCTGGGTGAAGTGCTGGGCTGTGGCGCGCACCTCATCGGTTTGCGCCGCACTGGCGCAGGTCCGTTCAAGATCGAACAGGCCTTGTCGCTCGAAAACTTGGCGGAACTGGATGAGATGCGGCGTGATGATTGCTTGCTGCCAGCCGACATCATGGCGCGGACATTGCCGGAATTGCCGCTTGATATCGAGGCGGCCTGGCAGATTTGCCATGGCCAGGCGATATGGCTGCCGCGTCTATCGGTTGGTCAACAGTATCGGCTGTATGCGCCGGACGCCCGCTTCCTAGGCGTCGGCGAGGTCGATCAGGAAGGCAAGGTGGCGCCCAAACGTTTGGTCGTTACCTGATTTACCCCCATGAATTGCTTGAGAAAATTAACCCCGCGCGAGTAAAATCCGCGTTTTTCGTTGGAGTATCCCAAATGAGCGTTACCACCACCCAGAAGGCCCAGATCGTCCAGGATTACCAGCGCGCCGCCGCAGATACTGGTTCTCCGGAAGTTCAGGTCGCCCTGCTGACCGCACGTATCAACGATCTGACCGGTCACTTCAAGACCCACGCCAAAGATCACCATTCCCGTCGCGGCCTGCTCAAGATGGTCAGCCGTCGTCGTCGTCTGCTCGACTACCTCAAGGGCGAAAGCGCCGAAAGCTATACCAATCTGATCAAGCGTCTGGGTCTGCGTAAGTAATTACGCAAGCAATCCCCGCAGGGATGTTGCAGTCCATCCATTGCGTCAAGCCAGCATCGCAAACAGCGCGGTATTCGTAAGCAGACAGATTAGGAAGAGAGCAGCGTGAATCCAGTCAAGAAGTCATTCCAGTATGGACGTCATACAGTCACCCTGGAAACAGGCGAAATAGCTCGCCAGGCCACCGGGGCCGTCGTTGTCAACATGGACGACACCGTGGTTCTGGTTACCGTGGTGGCAAAAAACGAGGTCAAGCCCGGCCAGGATTTCTTCCCGCTGACTGTCGACTACCAGGAAAAAGCGTATGCCGCCGGCCGTATTCCGGGTGGATTCCTGAAGCGCGAGTCGAACAACTCGACCAAGGAAACGCTGATCTGCCGTCTGATCGACCGTCCGATTCGCCCGCTGTTTCCGGATGGCTTCTTCAATGAAGTGCAGGTTGTCGCCACGGTGGTTTCCGCCAATCCGGAAGTCGATTCCGACATCCCCGCGCTGATCGGCGCTTCTGCTGCCTTGGCCTTGTCCGGTCTGCCTTTCGATGGCCCGGTCGGTGCTGCGCGCGTCGGTTACATCGACGGCCAGTATGTGCTCAACCCGACCACCACCGAACTGAAGACCAGCAAGCTGAATCTGGTCGTGGCCGGCACAGAAAGTGCCGTGCTGATGGTCGAATCGGAAGCCGATCAGTTGCCGGAAGACGTGATGTTGGGCGCCGTGATGTTCGGCCACGAACAGATGCAGGCGGCGATCGACGCGATCAACGATCTGGCCGATGAAGCCGGCAAGGATGCCTGGGAATGGAGCGCGCCGGAAACCGACGCCGTTCTTCTCGAAAAAATGCGCGGCCTCTGCGCCGATGCCCTTTCCGCCGCCTACTCGATCAAGCAGAAGCAGGCGCGCGTGACTGAAATCGATGCCATCCGCAGCCGGGTTTTGGGCGAGCTGATTACTGCGGACATGGACACCACGCAGGCCAACACGATCAAGGATATGTTCCACGCGCTCGAAGCCAAGGTCGTGCGTGGCCGTATCCTCGCCGGCGAGCCGCGTATCGATGGTCGCGACACCCGCACCGTGCGTCCGATCACCATTCGTACCGGCGTATTGCCGCGCACGCACGGTTCCGCGTTGTTCACCCGCGGCGAAACGCAAGCGCTCGTGGTTGCCACCCTGGGTACCGGCCGCGACGAGCAGATCGTCGAAGCGCTCACCGGCAATTACAGCGACCATTTCCTGCTGAACTACAACATGCCCCCCTTCGCTACCGGCGAAACGGGTCGCATGGGTGCCCCCAAGCGTCGCGAGGTCGGCCATGGCCGCCTGGCTAAACGCGCTTTGGCGGCCTGTATGCCGAGCAAGGAAGAATTTGGCTACACCGTGCGCGTCGTATCCGAAGTGACCGAATCCAATGGTTCGTCTTCGATGGCCTCCGTGTGCGGCGGCAGTCTGGCGATGATGGATGCCGGCGTGCCGATGAAGGATCACGTTGCCGGTATCGCCATGGGCCTGATCAAGGACGGCAACCGTTTCGCCGTGTTGACCGACATCCTGGGCGACGAAGATCACCTCGGCGATATGGACTTCAAAGTTGCCGGTACCAAGAACGGTGTCAATGCCTTGCAGATGGATATCAAGATTCAGGGTATCACCAAGGAAATCATGCAAGTGGCTTTGACGCAGGCGCGTGAAGCTCGCATGCATATCCTGGGCATCATGGAACAGGCTGAAGCCGGGCCGCACGAGATGAGCGCTTTTGCGCCGCGCATCATCAGCATGAAGATCAATCCCGAGAAGATTCGCGATGTGATCGGCAAGGGCGGTGCGGTTATTCGCGCCCTGACCGAGGAAACCGGCACCCAGATCGATATCGACGAAAGCGGCAATATCAAGATCGCTTGCACCACCACTGAATCCGGTGAGCTGGCTCGCAAACGCATCGAAGACATCACCGCCGAAGTCGAAGTCGGCCGCGTCTATGACGGTACCGTGCTCAAGATTCTCGATTTCGGTGCCATCGTCAACGTGCTGCCGGGCAAGGATGGCTTGCTGCATATCTCTCAAATCGCCCACCAGCGCGTCAATGCGGTGACCGACCACCTCAAGGAAGGTCAGGCCGTGCAGGTCAAAGTGCTGGAGACCGACGAGAAGGGTCGCATGCGTCTGTCCATGAAAGCGCTGATCGAAGTGCCGGTTCCGCCGGCCGCCGAAGTGCCGACGGCTCCCGCCGAGTAAGCTTCAGATCGGAATGAAAAAGCGGCCCGCGGGCCGCTTTTTCATTGTGCGAATAGCCGATCAATTCGCACCAATCAGAGAACGGAAGCCTTGCCACCAGCGCTTACGATTCTGAGGAACAGAATGACTGGGGGTCAGGTCGCAGGGCGACATCAGCGACATGATCCAGCCGGGCAGAATGCGGTTCTTGCTTGAGCCGCACGAGGTGCCGAGATGATTGGGGTCGTAGATCTTGATCAGGCGCGGATTGTCCAGATTGTCGGCATAGACAATGCCGCAATAATCTTCGTGATGCTCCTTGTGCAACAGCGCATCGATCTCTCGCATAAAGGCCGCAACATGTGCGCCGTCGGCAGGGGAAAGTGGGCGTTCTTCGCCAACGGCGTAGAGATACCAGCCAGCATCCGGATCGATTTTCGACCAGAAGGTGCTGAGCTGATTCCAGGACAGCAGGCTGTAAAGCATGCCGTTGAAAACGGTTTCGAACTCATCGATTTCTTGAGTGGCGGTGTTCATTAGCGATCCTGCATGCAGGGTAAAATGGACATTCTACCTGCCGCTAAGCAATTGAATAAACGCTTCATTTAAGGACGCTCATGATCAAAGCACTGCTGTTCGATGTGGATGGAACCTTGGCCGATACCGAACGGGACGGCCATCGCCCGGCTTTCAATGCAGCTTTCGAGGAGTTCGGGCTGGATTGGAGATGGGATGTCGAGCTTTACGGCAAGCTGCTTGCAGTCACAGGTGGCAAGGAGCGGATGAAGTACTACGTCGACAACTTCCGCCCGGATTACGTCAAGCCAGCCGATTTCGATGTGATGGTCGCAACGTTGCATAAGGCGAAAACGGCGCATTACACCCGCATGCTGGCGCAGGGCGGCATTCCGTTGCGTCCCGGCGTGAAACGCTTGCTGCAGGAGGCACGGGGTCAAGGTCTGTTGCTGGGTATTGCCACAACAACCACGCCGGAAAATGTCACCGAACTACTGCGCCATAGTCTGGCGCCGGATGGCCCGGCATGGTTCCAGGTGATTGCCGCCGGAGATGTCGTTCCGGCCAAGAAGCCTGCGCCGGATATCTACGTTTGGGCCATGCAGCAGCTTGGATTGAAGCCGGAAGAGTGCCTTGCCTTCGAGGATTCGGAGAACGGCATTCGCGCTTCGCTGGGGGCGAATCTGCGCACCGTGGTCACGATCAACGACTACACACGCGAGCACGACTTCAGCGGCGCTTTGGTGGTCCTGTCCGATCTGGGTGAACCCGACGCACCATGCGAACGTCTGGATACTGCCGGGCTGGGCGAGAGGGGAGTGGTGGATCTGGCCCTTATAAAGCGCTGGCTGGCTTGAGTTGTGGTTTCATCGCTGGGTGCTGAGGCCATCGCCTCAGTGCTTCAGCGCCGCTTCCAAGGTGTTTTGCAGCAGGGTTGCTACCGTCATCGGCCCAACGCCGCCCGGTACCGGCGTGATCCAGCCAGCTCTTTCCTGTGCAGACTTGAATGCCACATCGCCAGTCAGGCGTCCATCATCCAAACGGTTGATGCCGATATCGATAACGATGGCACCGGGTTTGATCCATTCGCCCTGCACCATTTCCGGCCGGCCCACCGCAGCCACCACGATATCTGCCTGGGCAACATGGCCAGGCAAGTCGACCGTCGCCGAGTGACAAATGGTTACCGTACAGCCGGCCATGAGTAATTCCAGCGCCATCGGTCGCCCGACATGGTTGGATGCGCCGACCACCACCGCATGCTTGCCGGTCAATGGCTCGCCGGTACTCGCCAGCAAGTGCATGACGCCGTAGGGGGTGCAGGAGCGCAATAGAGGGTTGCGCACTGCGAGTCGACCCACGTTGTACGGATGGAATCCATCGACATCCTTGCCCGGCAGAATGCGCTCGATCACCGCTTCGGCGTCGATATGGCCAGGCAGCGGCGCCTGTACCAATATCCCGTCGACAGCCGGGTCCCGATTCAATTGGTCGATCAAAGTCAGCAGGTCGGATTGTGAAGTCGAAGCGGGAAGGTCATGCGAAATCGAAATAACGCCCGATTTTTCGCAGGCCAGGCGCTTGTTGCGCACGTAGATACTGGAAGCTGGATCGCTGCCCAGCAGGATGACCGCCAGCCCGGGCGCGCGCAGTCCGGCGGCAATCCGTTCGTCAACTTGGCGTTTGATGTCTTTGAGCAAACTGTCGGCGATGGCTTTGCCATCAATCAAGTGTGCGGTCATGGTGAGGTGCGATCAGAAATAAAGCCGGTAATTCTAGCGAATGGACATGCCGCAGCGTTGCTTTTTCCCCCTTGCACGGTTATATTTCTGCGCCTTCGGGGTGTAGCGCAGCCCGGTAGCGCGCTTGCTTTGGGAGCAAGATGTCGGAGGTTCGAATCCTCTCACCCCGACCAGATAGTTCCCGGCTATAAATTCCGAACGCCCGCGGGAAACTGCCCGTAGCTCAATTGGATAGAGCACCAGCCTTCTAAGCTGGGGGTTACAGGTTCGATCCCTGTCGGGCAGGCCAGTTTAATGGCGGTGGTAGCTCAGTTGGTAGAGCACCGGATTGTGATTCCGGTGGTCGTGGGTTCGATCCCCATCCATCGCCCCAACTATCCTTGAGCATGGCTTTGACAAGCTGCGCTCTGGCGTTATCCTCAAAGCACCAAGACACGGCGTTCGATCTCTCCGCACAGGGCAGATTCATGTTGTGTCTCATCCGAATATCTTTGAGCGACGACGATGTCACCCCAGCAGCTAGCCCAGGAAGTCGAGAATCTTTTCAGCTTGCCCGATGTGGCAATCAGACTGAACAACCTGATCGATCAGCCTGATTCCACGATCCAGGAACTGGTCGAGGTTGTGCAGCTCGATGCCGGGATTGCCGCCACGGTCTTGCGATTGGCCAATAGTGCTTGGTATGGCTTGCCATCCAAGGTCGACACCATCTCGCGCGCCCTTACCCTGATCGGCCAGAAGGCCTTGCGCGATCTGGTGCTGTCCACTTCGGTCATCACGACGTTCAAGGGGATTTCTTCCGAGTTCGTGGATATGCGCGATTTCTGGGACAACAGCGTCACCTGCGGCGTGGTGACGCGCAATCTCGCTCAGAAATGTGGCATGCGCGATGCAGAACGCATGTTCCTGGCCGGCTTGTTGCACAAGGTCGGCCGTTTGGCTTTTTATGCCAGCCGACCCGTGCAATACCGGCAGGTGCTGCAGGATCAAGCCAATGGCGAAGCGGCGATCGTTGCGGCCGAGGAACGCGTGTTCGGCTTCAACTATGCGCAGCTCGGTGCGGCGCTGTTGCAGGCCTGGCGTGTGCCGGCGGCGCTGGATGAGGTGGTGGCGTATCAGCTGGATCCGCTGCAGGCGCCGAATCTGCCGAAAGAGGCCGCCATCGTGCATGTGGCTGGCGATATCGCGTATCACATGGCGCCCGATATCAAGGCGCGCTTTCAACTGGGCGAGTACAACCTGACTTTCCGCGAAAGTGCCTGGGAATCGCTCGATCTGGAACGGAGCGTGCTGGCCGAGATCATGCAGAACTCGCTGATACAGTCATTCGAATTGCTCGAAATCATCAATCCGCGCACGCCGATGTTCATGTGAACGCGGCTCAGCCAGCGTGCACGCTCTCCATGATTTCGACGAATCGTCGCGCTTGCGGCGACATGAAGCGGCCTCGGCGCAGCACCAGGCCGTAGCTGCGTTGCGGGAAATACTTGGTCAACGGGATGCTGACCAGCTTCTCGCTGCCGGTCATGCAGATGTCGGTGACGATGGAAATGCCCATGCCCAGCTCGACATATTTCTTGATCACTTCCCAGCCGCCAGCTTCCAGCGTCACGGTGAAGGTCAGGTTGTTCTGCTGGAATACATATTTGACGATGCGCCAGGTCGACAGGTGCGACGGCGGCAGGATCAGGCCGTAGTTGCTGACGTCCGCCAGCGTGACTTCCTCGCCTGAGGCGGCCTTCTCGGCCAGCGGGTGCCCCAGCGGCGTGATCAGCATCGGGTCGTAGTTGACCACCGGCTTGTATTCGATGTCCTCCGGCACTTCCAGCATCGAGCCGACCGCGAAGTCGATCTCGTCCGAACGCAGCATCTTCAAACCGTCGCGGCCGGTGACGTTGAGTATTTTCAGTTGCACCTTGGGATAGGACGAGACGAAACGGCGCACCGGCTCCGGCATGATGTAGAGGATGGTCGATTCGCCGGCGCCGATTTTGAGTTCGCCGGATTCCATCTTGCCAAAATGCGCCGAGAAGGTTTCCTGCAGCTTGTCGATGCCATCGACCAGCGGTTCCGCCAACTGGAACAGCACTTCACCTTCCGGCGTCAGTTTCAGATGCGGGCCGCGCCGCTCGAACAGCACAACTTCCATCTCACGTTCCAGCGCCTGAATTTGCAGTGAAACCGAGGGCTGCGACAGGAACAGTTTTTCCGCCGCCTTGGAGATGCTGCCGCAGCGCACGACCTGATAGAAAGCACGCAGTTGCTTCAGGCGATTGTTCTTGTAATAGAGCTGGGAATCGGTGGGCATGATGAGTAATTTGAAGGGTCTGTTGCATTGCATCATTAAAAAGCCCAATGTTCAAGATTGAAATTATTGGCCTTCATCGCGGTGTCATATCAATACACTGTGCACTGCAGCATTTAAGGACTTAATGGTCCTTAGGTTCCCGACTGAATTTGTCAAGTAAAGGCGTGCAGATGGAGATGCTTACAGGCGTGGCGATGGCAGGGGCCTTTATGGCGGTCCTGGGCAGCGCCTTGGCCTGGATGCTGGCGTTCGCCAATAAGCGTTTGTATGTCTATGAAGACCCGCGCATCGGCGAGGTCGAGGAAATGCTGCCCAAGTCCAATTGCGGCGCCTGTGGCACGGCCGGTTGCCGCAACTTTGCCGAACAGGTGGTGGCGGGCGAGATCATCCCGGCCAAATGCACGGTCAATACGTCAGAAATGAATGCTTATATCGCCAGCTTCCTCGGCGTGGCGATGGGCGAAGTGGAAAAACAGGTGGCGCGCCTGGCCTGCGCCGGCGGCAGCCATGTCGCCTGGCAGCGCGCCAGTTATCAGGGCTTGGGCACTTGCCGCGCAGCGGCGACGGTGTCCGGTGGCGGCAAGGCTTGTGCCTGGGGCTGCCTGGGCTTGGGCGATTGCGAGGTCGAATGCGACTTCGACGCCATCAGCATGAACCAATACGGTCTGCCGGAAGTGGACGTCGATCTATGTACCGCCTGTGGCGATTGCGTCGATGTCTGCCCGAAGGACCTGTTTTCTTTGCAGCCCGTGAGCCACAAGCTCTGGGTGGCTTGCAAGAGCCGGACGGACGGCGACACCGCCGAAGCGCAATGCCACGTGGCGTGTACCGCCTGCGGCAAATGCGTGATGGACGCCGCGCCCGGATTGATCCGCCTGGACAACAACCTGGCGGTGATCGACTACACCAGGAACAACCTGGCGTCGCCCGTGGCAATCGAGCGCTGTCCCACCGGGGCCATCGTCTGGCTGGATGACAGTCGGACGATGAAAGGGCGCGAGGCCAAGAAGATCATCCGCAAAGAGTCGCTCCCGGTGAGCGCGAACGTTGTCTGAGAGGCATACCACCATGATCAAGAACCCCATTTCCAAACTCCTCGGCAGCATGCATCTGATCGAGCCGAGCACCGCCGCAAAAGCCGAGGCCAAGACCGTGAAGTATCCCGGTGTGCGCGACGCCATCGACGGCAACACCGCCGTGATCCTGGTTGAGCGCGAGGCTTCCGATGCCGCCGGCGCCTACCCGATCACGCCGTCCACGCAGATGGGCGAATACTGGGCCGAAGCGGTCGCCGCCGGACACGTCAACCAGTCCGGCCGGCCGCTGATCTTTCTGGAACCTGAATCCGAACACGCCGCCGCCGGCGTCACCGCCGGCATGGCCATGACCGGCCTGCGCGCGGTGAACTTCACCTCCGCCCAGGGCATGGCGTTCATGCACGAATCGCTCTACGGCGCGGTCGGCAAGCGTCTGCCCTATGTGCTCAACCTGGGTTGCCGCGCGATCACCAAGGCCACGCTGAACGTGCATTGCGGGCATGACGATTACCACTGCGCCGACGATACCGGTTTCATCCAGGTGTTCGGCAAGAGCGCGCAGGAAGCCGCCGACCTCAACCTGATTGCGCGCAAGACCGCGGAACTCAGCCTGACGCCGGCGATGGTGGCGATGGACGGATTCCTCACCACCCACCTGATCGAGCCGGTGCTGGTGCCTGAGAAGGAACTGGTCGGCGAATTCCTCGGCCGCCCGGACGACCTGATCCCGACGCCGACGCCGGCGCAGGAAATCATCTACGGGCCGCATCGCCGCCGCGTGCCGGCGATCTGGGACGTCGATTCGCCGATGGTGTCCGGCGCGGTCGCCAACCAGGACGCGCACATGCAGGCCACCGCCGCGCAACGTCCGTATTTCTTCGAACACATCCCGGCGCTGATGGAACAGTGCATGGCCGAGTACGGCGAACTGACCGGCCGCAAGTACAGCCGGGTCGATGCCTACCGTTGCGCCGATGCCGATTACATCATCCTCGGCATGGGTTCCATGTGCGTGCAGGCCGAAGCCGTTGCCGACTGGCTGCGCGACAACCGCAAGCTGAAGGTCGGCGTGGTCAATCTGACCTGCTTCCGGCCCTTCCCGGGCGATCTGCTCGGCCAGATTCTGAAAGGCAAGAAGGGCGTCGCCGTGCTGGAACGCACCGACCAGCCGCTGTCGGAAGACCTGCCGCTGATGCGTGAAGTCCGCGCCACGGTCAGCAAGTGCCTGGAGAACGGCGCCGTCGAAAACGACAAGACCGCCGGCAGCAAGCCTTACCCCGGTTACGCCAGCTATGCCAAGGTGGCCGACATGCCGCGCCTGTATTCCGGCTGTTACGGCCTCGGCTCGCGCGACCTGCAACCGGAAGGGCTGGTTGCCGCGGTCGAAAACATGCTGCCGAACAGTGCGCACAAGAAATTCTTCTACCTGTCGATCGACTTCGTGCGCGATCAGGCCGCCAATCCGAAGCAGGAAATCCATCAGCAGGACATCCTCGCCGCCTATCCCAAGATCAAGGAGATGGCGCTGAAGGGTTCCGAGAATCCCAACCTGATGCCGAAGGGCGCCATCGCCGTGCGCATGCACTCGGTCGGCGGCTGGGGCGCGGTGACCACCGGCAAGAACCTGGCGATGACCCTGTTCGAACTGCTCGGCTGGGACATCAAGGCCAACCCGAAATACGGTTCCGAGAAGAAGGGCCAGCCCACCACTTATTACCTGTCCGCCGCGCCGGAGCCGATCCGCGTCAACTGCGAATATTCCCAGGTCGACGTCGTACTGTCGCCCGACCCGCAGGTGTTCCTGCACACCAACGCAGTCGCCGGTTTGAAGAAGGATGGCGTGTTCATCATTCAGAGCAATCTGCCGGACGCCGCTGCGTTGTGGGCCACCTTCCCGGTGCACACGCAGAAGTACATCGCCGACAACAATATCCATGTGTTCTATCTGGATGCGTTCAGCATCGCGCGCGAGGAATCCTCCAACCCCGACCTGCAACTGCGCATGCAGGGCAACGCCTTCCAGGGCGCCTTCTTCCATGCCTCCGATGTGCAGCAGCGCGCCGGCCTGACCGAAGAAGCCCTGTTCAAGGCGATCGAGAACCAGCTCAACGACAAGTTCGGCAAGAAGGGCAAGCGCATCGTCGACGACAACCTGCGCGTGGTGAAGCGCGGCTACACCGAAATCCACGAGATTCCGGCCGAGGTGAAAAAGATCGGCGTGCGCCAGCCGGCCGGCTTCAAGCTGGCCCCGGCGCTGCCGATCATGCTGAAGCGCATTCCGGAAAACGAAGGCGGCCTGCCCAAAGCGGCCGACACGCATCGTTTCTGGGAGCAGACCGGCAATTTCTATATTTCCGGCAAAGGCTCCGACAACCTCGCCGATCCGTTCATGGGCATGGCGCTGATTCCCGCCGTCACCGGCGTCTACCGCGACATGACGCAGATTCGCTTCGAGCATCCGGTCTGGCTCGCCGAGAACTGTACCGCCTGCGGCAATTGCTACACGCAGTGCCCGGACTCCGCCATCCCCGGCCTGGTCTCGACCGTCGCCGATGTGCTCAACAGTGCCATCGGCAACATCGAAATGAGTGGCCGGCCGACCCGCTTCCTGCGCAAGGGCGCCCGCGTCATCGAGAAGAAGCTGCGCGGCGTGCTGGAGAAGGATGGCCTCGACGTGCGTGCCTTGCTGAAGCGCTCAATCGAAGACGCCATGCACGAAGACCCGAATCAGGGCAACGCGGCGATGGAAGAGGAATACCACCTGCTCGGCAAGCAGATCGGCGAATTCCAGTTCGCCACCACCAAGCCGTACTGGACCAACAAGGAGAAGAAGGCCAAGGGTGCCGGCGGCCTCTTCTCGATCACGGTCAATCCGTACACCTGCAAGGGCTGCGCGCTGTGCGTCGACGTCTGCGAGGACGACGCGCTGAAGATGGTCAAGCAGACCGACGACACCGTCGCGCAACTGCGCCAGGACTGGAAGTTCTGGCTCGACCTGCCGACCACACCGAAGGAATACAACCGCATCGACGATCTGAATGAAAAGATCGGCGCGCTGGAAACCCTGCTGCTGGACAAGAAGAACTACAGCTCGATGGCCTGCGGCGACGGCGCCTGCCTGGGCTGCGGCGAGAAGACCGCGATTCATATCTTCACCAGCACGGTCACCGCGCTGATGCAGCCGCGCGTCGCCGCCTTCGTCGAGAAGCTGGACGGTCTCGTCGACGGCCTCGAAAAGCATCTGCGCATGAAATTGACCGAGAGCGTCAATCTGGGCGACACCAGCGCCGTGATGCGCGCCGTGGCGGCGCACCAGGGCGGCGATCTGACCCTGGCCAATCTGTCGGAAAGCCTGATGAGCGACCGCGCGGCGCAACCGATCGATCCGCAGTGGCTGAAGTGGGTGACGCAGTTGCTGGCGCGCCTGAAGGACCTCAGGTGGCGTTATGTTGAAGGCCCGACCAAGCGCGGTCGCGCCGAGATGGGTATCGTCAACTCTACCGGCTGCACCTCGGTGTGGGGCTCCACCTTCCCGTTCAATCCGTATCCGTTCCCGTGGACGTCGCACCTGTTCCAAGATTCGCCGTCGGTGGCGATGGGCGTGTTCGAAGGCCACATGGCCAAGATGGCGGATGGCTTCCGGGCCGTGCGCATGGCCGAACTGGAACTGAACGGCGGCTACAACCCGGCCGAGCACGATGCCGAACTGACCTATTTCAACTGGGAAAAATTCAGCGAAGAAGAGTGGCACCTGAGCCCGCCGGTGGTCGCGGTCGGCGGCGACGGCGCGATGTACGACATCGGCTTCCAGAACCTGTCGCGCGCCTTGATGACCGGCATGCCGGTGAAGATCCTGGTGGTCGATACGCAGGTCTATTCCAACACCGGCGGCCAGGCCTGCACGTCCGGCTTCATCGGCCAGGTCGCCGACATGTCGCCGTACGGCAAGCGCGATCACGGCAAGAAGGAAATCCGCAAGGAAATCAGCGTCATCGGCATGGCGCACCGTTCCGCCTACGTCGCACAGAGCGCCATTTCCAGCCCGACGCATTTGATCGAAAGCTATGTCGACGGCCTCAACAGCCGCCGTCCGGCACTGTTCAACATCTATGCCGTCTGCCCGCCGGAACACGGCGTCGGCGACGACATGGCGGTCGAGCAGTCGAAGCTGGCGGTGGAATCGCGCGGTTATCCGCTGTTCCGCTACAACCCCGACCTGGGCGTGACGTTCAGCGAATGCGTCAGCCTGGAAGGCAATCCGGACATGGATGCCAAGTGGCCGACCTACACGTTGGCCTACAAGGACGAGGACGGTGCCGAGCAGAAGATGCAACTGCCAATGACCTTCGCCGACTTCGCGTTGACCGAAGGCCGCTTCGCCAAGCAGTTCCGCAAGGCGCCGCCGGAGACCTGGAACGACGACATGATGCTGCTGGCCGACTTCCTGGAACTCGCCAGCGACGAGCGCGAAGGCAAGTTCCCGTTCATCTGGGCAGTGGACAAGAAGAATCGTTTGATGCGCGTGCTGGTGTCGCAGGAACTGGTCAACTCCTGCGATGAGCGGCAGAACTTCTGGCAGCAGTTGAAGGATATCGCCGGCCTGAACCAGCCCGAGGTGGACGAAGCGGCCATTGCTGAAAAGGCACGCGCCGAACTGCTCGGCAAGATCAGCGCCAGCCTGGCCAACTTCGGTAGCGCCATTCCGGCTGCCAGTCCTGCCGGCATGCCGGTCGCGGCTGCTCCGGTAGCCGGCCCGGACGGTTACGAGCCGGTCTACATCGACACGCCGGAATGCACCGCCTGCGACGAGTGCACCAAGCTCGCGCCGAAGGTGTTCGCCTACAACGATGACAAGAAGGCTATCGTGATCAACCCGCAGGGCGGCAAGTACGCCGATCTGGTCAAGGCCGCCGAGAAATGCACGGCCGGTTGTCTGCATCCCGGCACGCCCTGGAACCTGGGCGAGGCCGGCGTCGACAAGTTGATTGCGCGGGCGGCGAAGTACAACTGATGCAATGACCATGTCAACGCTCGGACATCGTGGCCCCCTCTCCCGCAAGCGGGAGAGGGTTGGGGAGAGGGAAAGCCGTAGCTTGGATCTGGGCGCGGAGTCGTCGCGCGTCCCTCCCTCTCCCCCGGCCCCCCTCCCGCTTGCGGGAGAGGGGGGAAGGGCGGCAGTGCGCAGAGCATGAACTTCCTCTCTTTCCTACATCGCAACACCTTCGCGCGCGGGGTGCATCCCGACGCGAACAAGAGCACTGCCGGCAGTCCGATTCGTCGGATGCCGTTTGCGTCACGCATGATCCTCCCCCTCGCGCAGCATATCGGTAAGCCGGCAGTGCCCCTGGTCCGGGCCGGTGAAGAGGTGGTTCGGGGTCAGCCCATCGCAAAAGCCGACGGTTTCCTGTCGGTGCCCATTCATGCCCCGGCCGATGGCGTCATCGAAGCCATCGAGTTGAAAGCCAGCGCGCGCGGCCCCTGGGTCGAATGCATCGTGCTGCGCGTCTACGAAGCTTCGACACAGCAGATCGGCTGGGCCAATCCATTCGACCTGGATAACGCTACGCCAAAGGAAATCATCCAGGCCATCCAGGACAGCGGCATGGTCGGCCTCGGCGGCGCGACCTTTCCCAGCCACGCCAAGCTGTCGGT
>JASJPK010000065.1:0-87337 GCA_031426735.1 Hydrogenophilaceae bacterium
GCGGGCCATCAGATTTTTTCCAGGCTTTTATTTTTGATCAGGAGTTACCGTGAGCGGTCTTGCCATTAACAGCCCCATCCAGACGCCGACCGAAGGCGCAAAAATCACCGTCAATGCCGATGCTTCGCTGAATGTGCCGGAGCGCCCGATTATCCCGTTTATCGAGGGCGATGGCACCGGCGTGGACATCACCCCGGTGATGCGCAAAGTTCTGGATGCCGCCGTGACCAAGGCCTATGGCGGCAAACGCAAGATCGAGTGGATGGAAGTCTTCGCCGGCGAGAAAGCCACCAAGGTCTATGGCGCGGATAGCTGGCTGCCCGACGAAACCGTGGCGGCGATTCGCGACTATGTCGTTTCGATCAAGGGTCCGCTGACCACGCCGACTTCCGGCGGCATCCGCTCGCTCAATGTGGCGCTGCGCCAGATGCTGGACCTCTACGTCTGTCTGCGTCCGGTGCGTTATTTCGAAGGCGTGCCGTCGCCGGTGAAGCACCCGGAAAGAGTGGATATGGTTATCTTCCGCGAGAACACCGAGGACATCTACGCCGGCGTCGAGTGGGAAGCCGGCTCCGATGAGGTGAAAAAAGTCATCGAATTCCTGCAGAAGGAAATGGGCGTCAAGAAGATTCGTTTCCCCGAATCTTCCGCCATCGGCATCAAGCCGGTTTCGGTCGACGGCTCCGAGCGCCTGATCCGTCGTGCCATCCAGTACGCCATCGACAACAACCGCCGCTCGGTGACGCTGGTGCACAAGGGCAACATCATGAAGTTCACCGAGGGTGGCTTCAAGAAATGGGGCTACGAACTGGCCGCGCGCGAGTTCGGCGCGACGCTGATCGATGCAGGTCCGTGGATGCAATTGCCGAACGGCATCGTCATCAAGGACGTGATCGCCGACGCCTTCCTGCAGCAGATTCTGCTGCGCCCGGAAGAGTACGACGTCATCGCCACGCTCAATCTGAATGGCGACTATGTGTCCGATGCGCTGGCGGCCGAAGTCGGCGGCATCGGCATCGCCCCCGGCGCGAATCTGTCGGATTCGGTGGCGATGTTCGAAGCCACACACGGCACCGCGCCGAAGTACGCCGGCAAGGATTACGTGAATCCGGGTTCGATCATCCTGTCGGGCGAAATGATGTTGCGACACATGGGCTGGCTGGAAGCGGCCGATTTGATCATCAAGGGCATGGATGGCGCGATCCGCGCCAAGAAGGTGACTTACGACTTCGCCCGCCTGATGGAAGGTGCGACGCAGATCTCGTGCTCGGAATTCGGCACGGAAATGATCCGCTGGATGGATTAAGACTTGCGCTTGACTTGGGGTGGCAGGGATTGAACGGAACCGCCTACCCCAAGTCGGTGCAGGAGTTCGATCAATTCGACCGCGATCGGGCCGAGTTCTTCCTTTTGCCGCTCCAGACCCGCAAGCAAATGCATGATCCGACTGCCCGAATCGGGATTGTTCGATTCGTTGGCTGCTTCATAAAACCGATTTTCGATGTTCATCTTGGCCGCTCCTGCGCCCAACGCCTGATCTTGTGACTAAGCTATAGCACACGGGGCGCGGGACGCAGGGGACCTGGACGAAAAGCCCTGCCGGAAGACGGCAATATCCCCGTCTTCCTTGAAACCGAATTACATCGGCACGATATTGGAGGCTTGCTTGCCCTTGGGGCCGTCCACCACATCAAAAGAAACACGCTGATTTTCTTTCAGGCTTTTGAAGCCTTTGGAATTGATCGCGGAAAAGTGGGCGAACACGTCATCACCACCGCCATCAGGGGTAATGAAGCCGAAGCCTTTAGAGTCGTTAAACCATTTAACAGTGCCAGTGGCCATTGAAACTGCTCCTAAACAAAAACCGACGCAACTTTAATAAAAAAACCAGATAAAACGTTTGAACTAAAGCCTTCCAATTAAGGTCGAGCAAGTGCAAACGGGGGCTTTTTACTCGCCTAATCCCCCTGTCGTCAATCGGCTTGAAAAAAAACTGGCAATCACCACAATGACCTACTCCGAGTTTCCCTTCACCCCAATGGCAGCAAGGCATCAAGAGGAATCGACAGTACAAACGGAACGCCCTGTCACGGCACCGCCTCCGTTATATAAGGTATTGCTTCTGAACGATGACTTCACTCCAATGGAATTCGTCATTCATGTACTTGAAAGGTTTTTTCTGATGGGACGTGAACAAGCCACGACGGTGATGCTCAAAGTGCATAATGAAGGCGCTGGTCTGGCCGGAATTTACCCGCGCGATGTCGCCGAAACGAAGGTGCACCAAGTAAGAGATTTCGCTCGTAACCACCAGCATCCGCTGCAATGCGTGATGGAGGAAAACAAATGATTGCACAGGAGTTGGAAGTCAGTTTGCACATGGCCTTCATGGAGGCACGTCAGAAGCGGCACGAATTCATTACAGTGGAGCATCTGCTTCTTGCCATGCTCGACAACCCTTCCGCCGCCGAAGTGCTGCGGGCGTGCGCGGCAAATGTCGAAGATCTGCGCAAGAAACTGGCCGATTTCGTCGAACGCAATACGCCGAGAGTACCCGGCGAAGCGGATGTCGATACACAGCCCACCCTGGGTTTCCAGCGCGTCATCCAGCGCGCCATATTGCATGTCCAATCGTCCGGCAAGAAGGAAGTCACCGGTGCCAATGTGCTGGTCGCGATCTTCGGCGAGAAGGATTCGCATGCGCTGCATTTTCTGACCCAGCAAGGCCTCACCCGGCTCGATGTGGTGAACTTCATTTCGCACGGTATCGCCAAGACGCCGCAGGAGGCGACCCCGAGCGGTCGCGGCGAGACCGCCGGCGAACAGCAGGAAATCGAAGAGAAAACCGCCTCGCCGCTCGACTCCTTCACCAGCAACCTGAATGTGCAGGCACAAGCCGGCAAGATCGATCCCTTGATCGGCCGGGAACACGAACTGGAACGCGTCATCCAGACCCTTTGCCGGCGCCGCAAGAACAATCCACTGCTGGTTGGCGAAGCCGGCGTCGGCAAGACCGCGATCGCCGAAGGACTCGCCCGCCGTATCGTCGAAGGCAGCGTGCCTGATGTACTCGAAGGCGCCACGGTGTTTGCGCTCGACATGGGCGCGTTACTGGCCGGCACCAAATACCGTGGCGATTTCGAGCAGCGCCTGAAAGCGGTCATCAAGCAGCTCGCCGGCAATCCGAAGGCGATCCTGTTCATCGACGAAATTCATACCGTGATCGGCGCCGGTGCGGCCTCCGGCGGCACACTGGACGCCTCCAATCTACTCAAACCGGCGCTCTCCTCGGGCCAGTTGCGCTGTATCGGCGCCACGACCTACACCGAGTTCCGCGGCATCTTCGAAAAAGATCACGCGCTGTCGCGGCGTTTCCAGAAAGTGGATGTCAACGAACCCTCGGTGGAAGAAACCATCGCCATCCTGAAGGGCCTGAAATCGCGCTTCGAATCGCATCACAACGTCAAATACACGCAAGGCGCGCTGTCCACCGCCGCCGAACTCTCGGCCCGCTACATCAATGACCGGCACCTGCCGGACAAGGCCATCGACGTGATCGACGAGGCCGGTGCCGCGCAACGCATCCAGCCCAAGTCGAAACAGAAGAAGATCATCACGCCGAAGGAAATCGAGGACATCGTCGCCAAGATCGCGCGCGTGCCGGCCAAGACCGTCGCCAACGACGAGCGCAATGCGTTGAAGAATCTCGACCGCGATCTGCGCGCCGTGGTGTTCGGCCAGGACCGCGCCATCGACGCATTGGCTTCCGCCATCAAGATGACCCGGTCCGGCCTCGGCAATCCGCAGAAGCCGATCGGCTCATTCCTTTTCTCCGGACCCACCGGCGTCGGCAAGACCGAAGTGGCGCGACAACTGGCTTATGTCCTCGGCGTCGAACTGATTCGCTTCGACATGTCGGAATACATGGAGCGCCATGCCGTTTCCCGCCTGATCGGCGCGCCGCCCGGCTACGTCGGATTCGAACAGGGCGGCCTGCTCACCGAAGCCATCACCAAGAACCCGTATGCGGTGTTGTTGCTGGACGAAATCGAGAAGGCGCATCCCGACATCTTCAACGTGCTGTTGCAGGTCATGGATCACGGCACGCTGACCGACAATAACGGCCGCAAGTCCGACTTCCGTAACGTGATCATCATCATGACCACCAATGCCGGCGCCGAAGCGATGAACAAGACCGGGATCGGTTTTTCCCTGCCGAAAAAAGGCGGCGATGAAATGGCCGACATCAAACGGATGTTCACACCGGAGTTCCGCAACCGGCTCGATGCCACGATTTCATTCGCTGCGTTGAGCGAGGAAATCATCCTGCGCGTGGTCGACAAGTTCCTGATGCAACTGGAAGAGCAACTCCATCTGAAAAAGGTGGAAGTCCACTTCACCGATACGTTGCGGCTGTGGCTGGGCCGCAAGGGCTTCGATCCGTTGATGGGCGCACGCCCGATGGGGCGCCTGATTCAGGACACGATCCGTAAGGCCCTGGCTGACGAACTGTTGTTCGGACGCCTCAGCGAAGGCGGCGAAATCACCGTGGATGTCGGCGAGAACGACGAAGTGCAGCTTGTTTTCAGTGAGGTGCTGGTGCCGGCCTGAACACTGACCGACCAAACGACAACGGGCGCCACTGGCGCCCGTTGTCGTTTCTAGGTTCACGGCTTCAACCGCTTCAACCTGGAAACCTCGGTTGGTCATGTGTATATCGCTCGTAGGAGCGCCTTCCAAGGCGCGATTGTTCCGGATTTCGCGCCTTGGAAGGCGCTCCTACGACACCGGCAACTGCGCGAAATAGGTTCAAAGTCTGGCCCGGAACAATTCGAAGAAGTTCGTGCTGGTCGCCGCCGCGACCGTTTCCAGCGGAATGCCGCGCAAAGCGGCGATTTCCTCAGCGACGTGACGCACATAGGCGGGTTCGTTGCGTTTGCCGCGATGCGGCATCGGCGCCAGATAGGGCGAGTCGGTTTCGATCAGCATCCGCTCCAGCGGTACGCGCCGGGCGACCTCCTTCAGATCCTTGGCGCTCTTGAAGCTGACGATGCCGGAGAACGAGATGTAGAAGCCCAGCGCCATCGCCGCTTCGGCAACCGCCCAGCTTTCCGTGAAACAGTGCATGACGCCGCCCGCCCGCTCGGCCCCCTCTTCCACCATGATCGCCAGGGTGTCCTCGGCGGCGTTGCGCGTGTGAATGATCAGCGGCTTGCCGGCCTGGCAGGCGGCGCGGATATGGGTGCGGAAACGGGCGCGCTGCCAATCGACATCCTCGCGGCGCAAACGGTAGTAATCCAGTCCGGTTTCGCCGATCGCCACGACGCGCGGGTGGCGGGCCAGGGCCACCAACTCGTCGACGTCGGGCTCGCGCCCTTCGTCATGGTCGGGATGCACGCCGACCGAGGCGAACAGGTTGGCGTGCGCCTCGGCCAGCGCGAGGACACGCGGAAAGTTTTCCAGATTCACCGATACGCACAACGCGGCATCGACCTCGGCCGCCTGCATGTTGGCGAGCAGCGCAGGCACGCCTTCGCTGAAATCAGGAAAATCGATATGGCAATGGGAGTCGACGAACATGGCTACGATCTGAGAAATACCGGCGCACCGGGAATTACATGGTATGAGTTTGCCGGGTGGATTTAAGGGCATTGCCCAGAATGCCTTCAATCTTGTGGCGCACCACCGTCGCACCTTCGTTGTCGTCGAATTGCACGCCGATGCCTTGCTGGCGGTTGCCTTGCGAGCCGGCCGGGGTGATCCAGACGACGCGGCCCGAAATCGGCAATTTGTTGGGATCGTCCATCAGCGTCAGCAGCATGTAGACCTGATCGCCCATCTGGTAGGGACGATTGGTTGGGATGAACAGGCCGCCGCCTTTGATGTGCGGCATGTACGCCGCGAACAGCGCCGTCCGCTCCTTGATCGCCAAGGAAAGCATGCCGGCACGCCCAGCCGGCTGTTTTGCGATTTCGCTCATGCCTTTTCCTTTTGAATCATGATTTTATGGAAACCTGAACATAGCGGATCAGCCAGGATTCTAACAACAACTGGTTGTTCAACGGATGCCGCAACCAGCGCCCGGCCGTAGCCAATTCATGCTCGAACGCGAGCAGTCCGGCCAGATCGGCTTGCTGGCCAAGGCGCGCCAGGGTCTCCGCACGCGCTGGAAAATAACGCGAGACGCCGGCGAGACGCTGCGACAACGCGTCGTGCACCCAGCGCAGCAGCCAGCCCCAGGCTTCCGCCATTTGCGGCTTGTAGGCCTCGGCGACGGCACAGACATCGAGTTGACGCGGCTTCGCCAGGTGCTCCAGGAAGGTCTCGCGGCGTTCGCTGCGTTCACTTTCGGCAAAGCCCAGCGCGGCCAGCGGCGCCCCGCCCGCCTCGGCGAGCACGGAATCAGGTTGATCGACTCCCGCCTGCTGCATCCAGGCCAGCGCGGCTTCTGCTTGCGGCAAGCCGATGGCCACCTTGCGACAGCGCGAACGCACCGTCGGCAACAGGCGACCGGGCTGGTGCGCCACCAGGATCAACAACACGCGCGGCGGCGGCTCTTCCAGCGTTTTCAGCAACGCGTTGGCCGCGGCGGTATTCATGAACTCGGCCGGATAAATCACGGCGCAGCGCCAACCGCCGCGATGCGCGCTCAAGTAGAGGAATTCGGTGATCTCGCGTACCGCCTCGACCTTGATCTCCTTGCTCGCCTTTTTGGTGACCTTGCCGGTTTCGTCGGTTTCTTCTTCCTTCGGTTCCAGGAAGCGGAAGTCGGGATGATTGCCTTGCACGAACCAGTTACAGGCGTCGCACACATCGCACGCCCCCTCCGGGCCGGGCGCTTCGCACACCGCCCACTGCGCCAGGGCGAGGCCGAGATCGCGCTTGCCGACGCCGGCCGGGCCATGCAGCAGCAAGGCATGCGGCATGCGTTCGCGGTCTGCGGTCAATTGCCGGAACAGCGCGCGGTTCCAGGGGTGGATCACGCCAGAGTCTCCAACGAAGTTGCCAGCACTGCGGCCAGTTGCAGGCGCACCTGTTCCAGGCTGCGGCTACCGTCGATTACCCGGATGCGCTGCGGATAGCGTTCGGCGCGGCGCAGATAGGCGGCACGCACGCGGGCATGAAAATCGGACTGTTCGCGTTCGAAGCGGTCAGGCTCGCGAGCGCCAGCCAGACGCTGTGCGGCAATTTCAGTCGGCAGATCGAATAGCAAGGTCAAATCGGGATTCAGATCGGCATGCACCCAGCTTTCCAGCACCGCCAGACGTTCTTCTGGCAAGCCGCGACCGCCACATTGATAGGCAAAACTGGCATCGGTGAAACGGTCGGAGATGACCACCTCGCCGGCGGCCAGCGCGGGACGGATGACCTGCTCGATATGCTCGCGCCGAGCCGCGAACATGATCAGCGCTTCCGTCTCGGCATGCATGGGCTCGTGCAGCACCAGTTCACGCAGACGCTCGCCGATCGGCGTGCCACCCGGTTCCCGCGTCATGCGGACGCGCTGCCCGCGCTGCTTGAACCAGTCTTCCAGCCAGGCCAGGTGACTGCTCTTGCCGGCGCCATCGACGCCCTCCAGAGTAATGAACAGGGCGGCCATCAGCGTCCTTTCTGGTAACGGACGACGGCCCGGTTGTGTGCATCGAGCGACTCGGAGAACACATGCCGGCCGCCGCCTTTCGCGACGAAATACATGAACTTGCTGGAGTCCGGATGCAGCGCGGCCTGGATCGCCGCCAGCCCGGGCAAGGCGATCGGCGTCGGTGGCAGACCGGCGCGGGTGTAGGTGTTGTAGGGCGTATCGGTGAGCAGATCGTCGCGCCGCAGGTTGCCGTCGAATTGGGCGCCGAGGCCGTAGATCACGGTGGGATCGGTCTGCAGGCGCATGCCGATGCGCAAGCGATTGACGAAGACGGCGGCGATCTGCGGGCGCTCCTCGACCACTCCGGTCTCCTTTTCGATGATCGAAGCCATGATCAACGCCTCGTAAGGCGTGCGATAAGGCAAGCCGGTCGGCGCGCGCAACGCCCATTGGGCGTTCAGATTTTCCTGCATGGCACTGTAAGCACGTTTGTAGAGGGCCAGTTCGGAACTGCCCCGGTCGAAGAAGTAGGTGTCCGGGAAGAATAAACCTTCCGGATGCGCTTCGACCGCTCCGACGGCCTGCAGCAACTCCGCATCGCTCATCGCTTGTGTGTCATGGTGCAGTGCCGGATTGGCCGCGACGCTGCGACGCATGTCGCGGAAGCTCCAGCCCTCGATCAACGCCAGCTTGCCGAGTACGGTATCGCCCTCGGTAATCTTGCGCAGCAGTTCCAGCGGCGTGAGCGGGCGCTCCAATGCATAACTGCCCGCTTTGATCTCGCCTGAGAGACCTTTGAGACGTGCGATCAGCACGAAGGCCCAGGGTTTGACCAGGATGCCGTCGCGATGCAGGCTCGCGCTTGCTGTCTTCAAGGCAACCCCGCGCTGCACCGTGAAATCGACCGGATAGGTCACGCCTACCGTCTGCATCGGCTGCTTGCCATACCAGAGCAGCCAGCCGCCGAAACCCATGCCGGCAAGAAAACCCAGCAGGAGAAAACGATTGATCCATCTACGCATCGAGCAATGCCGCCAGGCGCGGACTGATCAAGGCTTGCGGCCAGGTTTTTGCGTCGAGGGCGGCGACGCGCCGCAACCCCATGACGCTGTTGGTCAACATGACTTCATCGGCATCGAGCACCTCTTGCAAACTCAAACACGTTTCCGCGACCTCCATCCCCTGCGCGGCGGCCAAACGCATCAAGCGCGCGCGGGCGACACCGGCGACGCCGCACTGATCCAGACGCGGCGTCAGCAAGCGGCTCCGCCGCCAGATAAACAGATTGCTCATCACCCCGGAAATCACCTGTCCGGTTTGATCCAGCAGCAGGCCTTCGTGAATATAGGGGGAAGTCCATTCAGCGCGAGCCAGCACATTCTCCAGCCGGTTCAGATGCTTTATACCGGCGAGTCTGGGTTGCTGTGCGAGTCGAAGCGAACACAGCCTGACGGTGATGCCGTCGGGTGGCGGCAAAGTCATGTGCGATGCCATCGCGTCATACCGCATGATCCGTCGCGGCTGCGCCAAGTCGGGGGGAAGGTAACCGCGCGGACCGCTGCCCCGCGTCACCACCAACTTCAGCACTCCGTCCGTCAAACACTGCGCAATCCGCTCGAGATCGGCCTGCCATTGCGCCAGATCGGGGCAAACCAATCCGATATGGGCGCAGTCATCGGCCAGGGTGGCAAGCTGTTCATCCCACCAGCGCGGCCTTCCGGCGACGACCCGCAGCGTGCGGAAGACGCCATCGCCATACATCAAACCGCGATCGTCGACCGGCAGGACTTCGGTGAAAGCGCCATCGACCAGAACAATGCTCTGCGCGTCCATGGTCAATGGATGCCCTGTCGGGCGGTGATCAAAGCTTGGCGAAGATGATCGTACCGTTGGTGCCGCCGAAGCCGAAGGAGTTCGAAAGCGCCACATCGACCTTGGCATCGCGCGCGATGTTGGCCACATAGTCGAGATCGCAGCCTTCGTCGGGTTCTAACAGATTGATCGTCGGCGGCACCGCCTGATGCGCAATGGCCAATGCCGAGAACACCGCTTCGATGCCACCGGCAGCGCCCAGCAAATGGCCGGTCATCGATTTGGTGGAACTCACCATGACCTTGCCGGCGTGCTCGCCCAGTGCGCGCTTCACCGCCTTGGTTTCGGCCAGATCGCCCAACGGCGTGGAAGTGCCATGCGCGTTGATGTAATCGACCCGATCCGCATTGATCCCAGCATTGCGCAGCGCCACATCCATGCAACGCGCAGCGCCCGAACCGTCTTCGATCGGCGCGGTCATGTGATTGGCATCCGCACTCTTGCCGTAACCGATCAACTCACAATAGATACGGGCGCCACGTGCTTTGGCGTGCTCGTACTCTTCCAGCACCAAGACGCCGGCACCCTCGCCCATGACAAAGCCATCGCGGCCTTTATCCCAGGGACGACTGGCCGTGGCGGGATCGTCGTTGCGGGTGGACAAGGCCCGCGCGGCGGAGAATCCGCCGATAGCCAACGGGCAAAGGCAGGATTCCGAACCGCCCGCGATCATCACGTCCGCCTCGCCATACTCGATCATCCGCCCCGCTTCGCCGACCGCATGCGTGCCGGTGGTACACGCCGTCACCATGGCCACGTTCGGTCCTTGCAAACCGTACATGATCGACAGGTGACCGGAGATCATGTTGATGATGGTCGCCGGAATGAAGAACGGCGAGATCTTGCGCGGGCCATCGGCCAGGTAGGTCTTGTGCGTTTCCTCGATCATCTGCAGGCCGCCGATGCCGGAACCGATGTTGACACCGATGCGTTCGCGATTGGCGTCCGTCACTTCCAGGCCGGAGTCCTTGAAAGCATCGATTGCCGCAGCCAGGCCAAAATGGATGAAGGTATCCATGCGGCGCGCATCTTTCGGGGTCAGATACTTGGCCAGATCGAAATTCTTCACATCGCCGGCGATCTGGCAGGCAAAGGCGGAAGGATCGAACTTGGCAATCCGGGTAATACCGGAACGGCCGGCCATCAGGCTGGCCCATGCGTCGTCAACACTGTTGCCGACAGGGGAAATGATGCCGAGCCCGGTAACCACGACTCTACGCTTGGACAAAGGAAACTCCTGGTGCGGGAAGGTGCGGGGAAACCGGGCCAAGCCGGTCGTCAATGCAGATGTTCGCTACAGAGCGGGGGCAATGCCCGGCCGCTCTGCGAAAAAAGAATTACTTGCTCAGGTGGCCGTTGACGTAATCGACGGCTTGTTGAACCGTGGTGATCTTCTCGGCTTCTTCGTCGGGGATCTCGCACTCGAAAGCTTCTTCCAGAGCCATCACCAGTTCCACCGTGTCGAGAGAATCGGCACCCAGGTCGTCCACGAATGAAGACTCCAGTTTCACATCGGCTTCGTTGGCGCCCAGTTGTTCGGCGACGATCTTTTTGACACGTTGTTCGATATCACTCATCAGATAACTCCCACAAGGGTAGAAAAATTACAGGTAGCAAAAAAGCGGGGGCATTCTACCAGCCTGTCCAACACGAAGAAACCGGCTGTAGGTTGGCCCGCCATGAAAAGTTTGATTTGAACAGCTGGCGGCTTGCGCCTCAATCCATGTACATGCCGCCGTTGACATGCAAGGTGGCGCCCGTGACATAGGCCGCGGCATCCGAGGCCAGGTAAGCAACCGCGTGTGCGATATCCTCCGGCGTCCCCAATTTGCCGAGCGGGATGCGTTCCAGCAGTTTGCCGCGGGCCGCTTCCGGCAACGTCCGGGTCATGTCGGTATCGATGAATCCGGGCGCCACGCAATTGACCGTAATGCCCCGGCTGCCGACTTCCTGCGCCAGCGATTTGGAGAAACCGATCATGCCTGCCTTGGCGGCAGCATAGTTGGTCTGGCCTGCATTGCCGGACACACCGACCACGGAGGCGATGCTGACGATACGACCGAAGCGGGCTTTCATCATCGGGCGCAACACAGCGCGCGACAGGCGGAATACGGAAGTGAGGTTGGTATCGAGGATCGAAGTCCACTCCTCGTCCTTCATGCGCATCAACAGGTTGTCGCGGGTAATGCCGGCATTGTTGACCAGAATATCGATGCGGCCATGCCGGGCCATGATGCCATCGATCGCGGCATCGACCTGGACGGCGTCGTTGACATCGAGTTTGAGACCTTCTCCCTGCAAACCGGCCGCGACCAAAGCCGCACCGATGTCCGCTGCGCCGGCATCGCTGGTGGCGGTGCCCACCACGTAACAACCGGCATGCGCCAAGGCATGCAGAATGGCCTTGCCGATCCCGCGCGAGGCGCCGGTAACCAGTGCAACACGTACTTCCATGCTTGTCTCCTTAAGCCTTGATCTTTTGTATCGTATCGGCCAGCGCGGCGGCATCGGCCAGCGCAACGCCCAGCATGCCATCGACGATGCGCTTGTTGAGGCCGGCCAGGACCTTGCCGGGACCGCATTCGGCGACCAGTTGAACACCTTGCGTCGCCATGTACTGCACCGTTTCGACCCAACGCACCGGGCTGAATAGCTGGCGCGCCAGGGCATCGCGGATGGCGTCCGGATCGCCATGACTGACCACGTCCGCGTTATGCAGGACTGCCACCGTGGGTGTCCTCACCTCGATTGCGCCCAGCGCCACGCGCAGCTTGTCGGCTGCCGGCTGCATCAGAGCGCAATGCGAAGGCACCGAGACCGGCAACGGCAATGCCCGCTTGGCTCCCTTCTCCTTCGCCAGCGCGCAACCACGCTCCACCGCCGCCTTGTTGCCGGCGATGACCACCTGACCGGGGGAGTTGAAATTGACCGCCTCCAGCACTTCACCCTGTGCCGCCTCCGCGCAGACCGCGCGCACGGCGGCGTCATCCAGGCCGAGCACGGCGGCCATCGCGCCGACGCCTTCCGGTACGGCAGATTGCATCGCCTCGGCGCGCAAACGGACCAGCTTCACCGCGTCGGCGAAGTCGAGCGCACCGGCACAGACCAGCGCGGTGTATTCACCCAAGCTGTGGCCTGCCATAAAGGCCGGCACCGCTCCGCCCTGGCTTTGCCATAAGCGATAGACCGCCACCCCCGCCGCCAGCATGACCGGCTGGGTATTCACGGTTTGATTGAGCAGTTCGGCCGGGCCAGCGGCAACCATCGCGGCAAGGTCCTGGCCCAAGGCTTCCGAGGCCTCGGCAAAGGTGTCGCGAATCGGTGCGGCGTCGCCGTATGCTGCCAACATGCCGACCGACTGCGAGCCCTGACCGGGAAAAACGAGGGCGAATTTCATCAAGAATCTCCGCAATAAAACACCGTGTCAGGACAGCGACTTGTACCGCCCCTCTCCGGTGCAGGTATTTGTCAGAACCGGACCAGCACCGATCCCCAGGTGAAGCCGCCGCCGAAGGCCTCCATCAAGACCAGTTCACCCGGTTTGATCTTGCCCTCGCGCACCGCCGTATCGAGCGCAAGTGGAATCGACGCGGCTGAGGTATTGCCATGACGATCGACCGTGACCACGACATGGTCCATGCTCATGCCCAATTTCTTGGCGGTGGCCTGAATGATGCGGATGTTGGCCTGATGCGGCACCAGCCAATCGATATCGCTCTTCTCCAGGCCATTGGCCGCCAGCGTTTCGTCGACAATCGCATCCAGCGTGTTGACCGCCATCTTGAATACGGCATTGCCGGACATACGCATGTAACAGGCGCCTTCCTTCTTGAGGGAGACCCCACCATCGACAAACAGCAGATCCTGATAACGGCCATCGGCATGCAGATGCGTTGCAATGATCCCAGGCTGCTCGGAAGCTTGCAGGATGACAGCGCCGGCTCCATCGCCCCAAAGCATGCAGTTGCTCCGGTCGCTCCAATCGGTAATTCGCGACAGTGTTTCGGCACCGACCACCAATGCAGTCTTGATCTGGCCGGAACGAATGAACTGATCCGCGACGGACACTGCGTAAACGAAACCGCTGCAAACCGCCTGCACATCCATTGCCGGGCAGCCGTTGGTGATGCCCAATTTGGCCTGCAACACGCAAGCAGTACTGGGAAATATCCGGTCCGACGTCGTGGTGGCGACAACGATCAGTTCGATCTCGCCGGCGTCGATGCCCGCCGCCTCGATGGCCTTCTCGGCTGCTTGCAGGGCAAGATCGCTGGTCAGTTCGCCCTCGGCGGCAATGTGACGTTCGCGAATCCCGGTCCGCTCGACGATCCACTCGCTGGTGGTTTCAATCTGCTTTTCGAGTTCGGCGTTGGTCAGCACACGAGCCGGCAAATGGCTACCGGTAGCGATGATGCGGGAATAAATCCTGGCAGGCTGAGTCATGCCAGCTCTCCTTCTTCCAACGAACCGAGTTGGGTGTCGTTATGTGCGCCGACCTGATCGGCAATTCGGCGCAGCAAACCGCCGCGCACTTCCTCTGCAGCCTTGAGTATCGCCTGCTCGAAAGAGAACACATCGGCCGAGCCATGGCTCTTGATGATGACGCCGTTGAGGCCCAGCAAACTGGCGCCGTTGTATCGGCGCGGATCGAGCGTGCGCTTGAGGGCGCGCAACACCGGCAGAGAAAAAACACCGGCGAGACGGGTGAAAACGCTCTTTTTGAACTCGCTGCGCAACTGATCGCCGATCAACTTGGCAAGGCCTTCGGATGTTTTCAATGCGACATTGCCGACAAAACCATCGCAGACAACGACATCCACGGTCCCTTTGTAGATATCGTCGCCTTCGACATTGCCCCGAAAATTGAGACCACTGGCCCGGAGTAATTCACCGGCCTGCTTGACCACATCATTCCCCTTGATCTCTTCCTCGCCGATATTGAGCAGACCGACGCTCGGCCGATCCTTGTGTTCAATGGCGGCAACCAGCGCGGAACCCATGATGCCGAATTGCAGCAGGTGCTCGGCCGAACAATCGACGTTTGCCCCCAGATCAAGCATGTAGGTTCTGCCGTTGCGGGATGGCAAGGTGGATGCGATGGCCGGGCGGTCGATACCAGGCAGCGTCTTCAGAACGAAACGGGATACGGCCATCAGTGCGCCGGTATTGCCGGCAGAAACACCGGCATCGGCCTCACCGCGCTTGACCAGCTCGGCGGTGACGCGCATCGATGAATCTTTCTTGGTGCGCAAGGCCACTGGCAAAGGGTCGTCCATCTTCACGACTTCACTGGCGTGATGAACCCGCAGGCGAGTGCCTGCCGCCGTCTTGTTTGCCCTCAACTCGGCGTGAATCGCATCTTCCAGGCCAACCAGAACGATATTGACGTCCGGCTCCATGCGCAGAAAGTTGAGCGCGGCCTTGATCGTCACATGAGGGCCGTGATCGCCCCCCATGGCATCAATCGCGATTGTGATTTCTCGCATGACCAATCAGCCCGAGCAATACCAGTTCAGCCTGTCAGGCATCTTCCCGGGCAGGGTCGAAGCAAAAATCAGCTGTTGTCTGCCTTGGTATTGAGTACCTTGCGACCACGGTAAAAACCGTTCGGGCTGATGTGATGACGCAGGTGCATTTCACCGGTGGTCGGCTCGACAGCGGTCGGCGGGGTGGTCAGAAAGTCGTGCGCACGGTGCATGCCACGCTTGGAGGGGGATTTCTTGTTCTGCTGAACAGCCATGACGATCTCCTAAATACCAAATACAAAAATTCAAAATTACTTGACGGAACCCAATCCCGATCAAGCCCTGCCCATGATAGCCAAGGCATCGGGATCACACTGACCCTCGGCATGAAGCGGCACTGGCGGCAAGCTCAACAGAATCTCATCTTCAACCAAGGCCGCCAGATCCAGCGACGGATCGGCAACCAGTGCATCCAACAAGGGATCCAACCGCTCCCAACGCTCCAACTCGGCCTCATTTCTGGCCACCGGCAGAAGGCTATCGAGGCTCAACGCCTCGGGATACGCCGCCATACAGCGCTGACAGATCAACCAAACCGTTGCCTCCACCTCAAGCCGCAAAGCCGGGCGTCCCGCCGCAAGGCAACCGGAAAGCCGGTATTGCACTGCAGCATCATCTGGCCTCAAACTATCACGCAAACGCGGCAACTCTTCGATGCGTAACTGCCCACTCAGGCTCTCGCCGGACTTGGCAAATTGCAGGCTATCGAAGGGGCTCCGTGCAGACATAAGCCGTAAATGTTAAGCTGCGCGGCTGTTTTTGTCAAAGGCAGCGGTATCGTTGCCGCTTCGGCGGAATACGAAACCGGCGCACCCCTTGCGGGTGCAACGCCACTTTCTAGGGTCAAAGCGTGATCAGGAAAATACTCGTCGCAAACCGGGGTGAAATCGCTGTACGCATCGTGCGTGCGTGCAAGGAAATGGGGATCAAGGCGGTGGCCATTTACACCGATGCGGATCGGCATGGCCTCCACGTCAAGAAAGCCGACGCCGCTTACAACATCGGTTCCGATCCGGTACTGGGCTATCTGAATGCGCACAACATCGTCAATCTGGCGGTCGCTTCCGGTTGCGATGCGCTGCATCCCGGTTACGGATTCTTGTCCGAGAACCCGGTGCTGGCTGAAGTGTGCGCCCGCCGCGGCATCAAGTTCATCGGCCCCTCGGCCAAAGTCATCACCCAGATGGGCGACAAGATTCAGGCGCGCCTGGCCATGATCAAGGCCGGCATTCCGGTCATTCCCGGCTCCGACCACAATCTTGAAAATGCCGACGAAGCGCTCGAACTGGCGAAAAAAATCGGCTACCCGATCATGCTGAAAGCCACCAACGGCGGCGGCGGACGCGGCATTCGGCGGTGCGATTCGGACGAGGAACTGGTCAACAACTATGTCCGCGTCGTCTCCGAGGCGAGCAAAGCGTTCGGCAAACCGGAAGTCTTCATGGAGAAGTGCGTCGTCAACCCGAAGCACATCGAAGTCCAGATCATCGGCGACAGCCACGGCAACTGTGTGCATCTGTATGAACGCGACTGTTCCATCCAGCGGCGCAATCAGAAGCTGATCGAGATCGCCCCGTCGCCGCAACTGACCGAAGCGCAACGCGAATACATCGGCAAGCTGGCGGTGCGCGCCGCCAAGGCGGTGGGTTACGAGAACGCCGGTACGGTGGAATTCCTGCTCGATGCCGACAACCAGTTCTTCTTCATGGAAATGAACACGCGCCTGCAGGTCGAGCACACGGTGACCGAGACCATCACCGGCATCGATATCGTGCAGGAACAGATCCGCATCACCGACGGTCTCCCCCTGCAGTACAAGCAGGAAGACATCCGCCATCGCGGCTTTGCCATGGAATTCCGCATCAACGCGGAAGACCCGAAGAACGGATTCCTGCCCAGTTTCGGCCGCATCACGCGTTACTACGCGCCGGGCGGCCCCGGTGTGCGCACCGATGCGGCGATGTATTCCGGCTACACCATTCCGCCCTATTACGACTCCATGTGCGCCAAACTGACCGTGTGGGCGCTGACCTGGGAAGGCGTCATCGAACGCGGTCGTCGCGCACTCGACGACACTGGGGTCTACGGCGTGAAAACCACCATCCCGTACTACCAGGAAATCCTGCAGAACGAACAATTCCGCACCGGCCGCTTCAACACCAGTTTTGTCGAGGCGCATCCGGAACTGCTCAACTACGCCGTGCGCCAGCCGCCGGAGATGAAGGCAGCGGCAATTTCGGCGGCGATCGCCGCGCACCTGGGCATTTGAGCGGCGCCCTGAACGCCGTTCGCATCGTTAGACACACAAGGAAGCCACGATGACTCAAGTCAAGATCACCGAACTGGTGCTGCGCGATGGACATCAGTCCCTGATCGCCACCCGCATGCGGACCGAAGACATGCTGCCGATCTGCAGCAAACTGGACAACGCCGGATACTGGTCGCTCGAAGCCTGGGGCGGCGCCACCTTCGACGCCTGCGTCCGCTTCCTCAAGGAAGATCCGTGGGAACGCCTGCGCAAGCTGCGCCGCGCCCTGCCCAACTCGCGCATCCAGATGTTGCTGCGCGGCCAGAACCTGCTCGGCTACCGGCATTACCCGGACGATCTGGTGCGGGCCTTCGTGCAGAAATCGGCCGACAACGGCGTCGATGTTTTCCGCGTATTCGACGCGATGAACGATCTGCGCAATATGCGCGTCTCCATCGAAGCCGTGAAAGCCGCCGGCAAGCATGCCGAAGGCACGCTGTCCTACACCACCAGCCCGGTCCATAACATCGACTACTTCGTATCGATGGCGCGCCAGCTCGAAGCCATGGGCAGCGACACCATCGCGATCAAGGACATGGCCGGCCTGCTCACGCCCTACACCACGGCGGAACTGGTCAAGGCGCTGAAGAAAGCCGTCTCGCTGCCGATCCACCTGCACAGCCACGCCACTTCCGGCCTGGCCAGCATGGCGCACATGAAGGGCGTCGAAGCCGGCGCACTGATGATCGACACCTGCATCTCCGCCTTCTCGGAAGGGTCCAGCCATCCCACCACGGAAAGCCTGGTCGCGGCCTTCGCCGGCACCGAATACGACACCGGCATCGACCTGATCAAACTGCAGGAAATCACCGCCTACTTTAAGGAAGTGCGCAAGAAATACTGGCAGTACGAGATGAAAGGCCAGCAGGTCGATACCCGCATCCTGGTCTCGCAAGTGCCCGGCGGCATGATCTCGAATCTGGTCAACCAGTTGAAGGAACAAGGCGCGCTCGACCGCATGGACGCCGTTCTGGCGGAGATTCCGCGCGTGCGCGAAGACCTCGGCTTCCCGCCGCTGGTCACCCCCACCTCACAGATCGTCGGCACCCAGGCCGTGTTGAACGTGCTGACCGGCGGCCGCTACAAATCGGTCACCAACGAGGTCAAGAACTACCTGCTGGGCCGCTATGGCGCCGCGCCGGGCCAGGTCAACAACGAAGTCAAGAAGATGGCGGTCGGCGATCAGGAAGTCATCACCTGCCGTCCGGCCGACCTGCTCAGCGACGAGCTCGACAAGTTGCGCGGCGAGGCGGAAGGCCTGGCCAAGTCAGACGAGGACGTGCTGACCTATGCCATGTTCCCGGATATCGGCCGCACCTTCCTGCAGGAACGCGCCGGCGGCGCGCTGACCCCGGAACCGCTGCTGCCGCCTGAGTCGATGCTGGCGATGTCCTGCCCGGCGGTTTACGCCCCAAGCGAATTCAACGTCACGCTGCATGGCGAGACCTATCACATCCGCATCAAGGGCACCGGCCACGCCGGCGATGGCGAGCGCCCGTTCTACGTGCACGTCGATGGCGTTGCCGAGGAAGTCTTGCTGGAAGCGCTGGACGAAGTCGAAGTCACCCCGGGCAGCAGCGCGCCGCGCAAGACATCGAGCAAGAAGGCCGACATGGCCGGCGGCGCCAAATCGCGTCCGCGTCCGACCCATGCCGGCTGTGTCACCACCGCCATGCCGGGCGCCATCGTCGATGTCAAAGTCAAGGTCGGCGACAAGATCAAGGCCGGCGACGGCGTTCTGGTCATCGAAGCCATGAAGATGGAAAACGAAGTCCAGTCGCCGGTCACCGGCACGGTGGTCGCCGTCCATGTCGCCAAGGGCGATCAGGTCACGCCGGATCAGGTGCTGGTGGAAATCCAGCCGGAATCCGACGCGGTATGAAGCTGGCATGAAGTTGATATGAAGCTGGTATTGGCATCGACTTCCCCCTACCGGCGCGAACTGCTCGCCCGCCTCGGCGTGCCATTCGAAGTCGCCGCGCCGGATGTCGACGAAACGCCGCTGCCCGGTGAGTCGCCGGATGAAACCGCGCAGCGCCTGTCGATACTGAAAGCCCGCGCCGTCGCGGAGAAATTTCCCGACGCACTGGTGATCGGCTCCGACCAGGTCGCCCTGCTCGAAGGCGAGCAACTCGGCAAACCCGGCGATTTCGCCAACGCCGTCGCCCAGCTCCAGCGCATGCGCGGCAAGGCGCTGGAATTTCACACCGCGCTGACCCTGCTCAACGCCAAGACCGGCCGTACGCAAACCGCCAACGTGCCGGTGCGCCTGGTCATGCGCGAATACAGCGACGCCCAGATCGAGGCTTATCTGAACAAGGATCAGCCCTACAACTGCTGCGGCAGCGCCAAGAGCGAATCGCTCGGCATCGCGTTGATCGCCCGCTTCGAGACCGAAGACCCGAACGCACTGGTCGGCCTGCCGCTAATCAAGCTGACCGAAATGCTCGCCAACGAAGGACTGGATGTGCTGACGTGGCCGGCATCCTCTACCTGATCCCGACGCCGCTCGGCGACTCCCCCCTGCCCCACGTACTTCCCGAAGAAACCCGGCGCATCGCCGCAGGACTGACCACCTTCGTCGTCGAGCAAGCCAAAACCGCGCGCGCCTTCCTGAAGCAGTTACCTACGACCACACCGATCCAGCAACTCACCCTGCTGGAACTGAACGAACACACCCCGGCCAGCGCGCTGGAAAGCCTGATCGCGCCGTTGCTGGCCGGCACCGACGTCGGCCTGATATCGGAAGCCGGCTGCCCGGCGGTCGCCGACCCCGGCGCCAATCTGGTCCGCCTCGCCCACCGCCACGGCATCCGCGTCCGCCCATTAACCGGCCCCTCGTCGATCCTGCTCGCCCTGATGGGCTCCGGCCTGGTCGGCCAACGCTTCGCCTTCCACGGCTACCTGCCGGCAAAATCCGACGAACGCGCCAAGTCCCTGCGCGAACTGGAAAAACGCTCACACAAAGAAGACGCCGCCCAGGCGTTCATCGAAACGCCGTATCGCAACCAGGCCATGCTGGAAACCCTGCTCGCCGCCTGCCAGCCGGACACCCTGCTCACCATCGCCTGCGATCTCACGCTGGACAGCGAATTCCTCACCACCCGCAAGATTGCCGAATGGCAAGGCCACTTGCCGGACATCCAGAAACGACCGACGGTTTTCCTGCTGTATCGGGCGGGATGATTTTGAAAGAGGCGGTCGGCAGGGTTTTGTGACTGGCGGGGTTTTCGGCCGAAGCGGTCAGTGGCATTCTTCTCCACGAACGGCCGCAATATGCTGATCAACAGTCGTAGCCCTGAAATACTGATCGAGTGACCGCTCCGGCCTTCAGTCTATAGCTGGATCCGACCCATTGCGGTCCTACGCTAACGGGAAATCGGCCCTTCAACGTCTGAATTATTTCAAATACCAAGCGTGTTCGGTGCCATTCCAACCGTGATATTTCGTCTTGAACGCATGCATGGCGGCGACGTACTGCGAGAAGATTAGTGTCACATCGCTCACTTGCGGCACATCGTCTTCATCAAGCAGGTCAAGGAACTCGATTGACTCTTCGTCTGCAAGCACCTCCCGAACTCGTTGCAAGAGACGATTTGCGATCACGAGCTTGCTTTTGCTTACCGCCGCCTCCGGCTTTTTTTTTGCAAGTTCCTTGAACTCCTCGAACATTGCGTGAAGTAGGGGCATCGTGACGTCATGGGTCGATGCCTTCTTCGATGTGGTCGCGCTTTGAGGTCGTTTCATATCAGTCCCTGAGATGTTTGGGTTTAGTTGTGCGAATTAGCGTATAGCCATGCTCGTCGACCTTGTCGGCTTCTCCACCCTCTACGTGCCAGTTCCAAGATCCATTTCGGAAGACGACGTTATCTCCTCGAAGCTTCTCCATGCATTGCAAATACTGAGAGAGGATAAACACAACGTCACTGTTCTGAGGAATGTCATCCTCGGAAAATATCTCGAAGTCATCAAACGGCTTATAGCGCTCAGCCAGGAGTGCATTACTCTCGCTTAATTGGCGATTGATGAACTTCAGCTTGAACTTGTTAACAGCGTCGTTCGGGCTTTTCTTAGAGAGAATCGACATCTCCTCGTAGAGCCCTTGAACTTGGCCGACCAGTTTCTCGAATTTGTCTACGTCTGATGAATTCAAAATATGTCCTTTCACGATGGGCAGCTTCGGCGAAACTCCACGTATTTTTTCTTTAAAACTTCAATTGGCGTGCGTTGCTTGCTCTCGTAGACATCGACCATGAGTTGGACATCAGGATCGGTGACCGCAATTATGCACTTGCGTTGAGATGACCAGAGGTCAACGGTGTTCTTGTACATCGCCGACGGAAGGGGATGTCGAGTCAGAAAGATTCCAAAGTTTCCTATGCCAGTTTGTAGATAGCGATTTAGTTGATTCAGATGATCAGCATCGATCTTCGCAACGTTTTTCATCTCGAAAATCAATTGCCGGTTACCGTAGTCGGTAAAAATCTCATCAAGGAAGTCAATGCTCCGATTGTTATAGAAAATCAAATCACGGATGTGACGTCCAGACTCCGTGCGACTCTGTGCCTGTGCAAAATCAAGGTGAGGGTACAACAGAGTCGCCATCAGGTCGGTGCATATCGATTCGTACTTGGCGTCAGCACCATCATCCTTTCCAGAGGGAAGTTTTAAAAGATCTGCCAGCTTACGTCGGGCAGATAGCACTGGAATCTGAGAAAAGAGAGGATCGTTTCTGCAATCTGCTGCGGTCTTGTTCTTCAGTTGAATGTAGCGTTCGACGGCATCGTAGTGGTCGCGGTTGTATTGAAGAATTTTGACTCGATCGATAGGTTCATCTGGGTTGAATATTTCATCTTGCGGGCAAGCCGTCTTGAAATAGTCCTCAAAGTTAATCCAAGGCGAGAACCTGAGCCAACGCTTAGGCGTAAAGATTAATGGCTCACCATTGTGTGGATTGACAGGAAGGCGGAGCTTGACGCCACGATCAAACGAATTTGAGCGATAGTTGTAGATCGAATCGAGCTTAACAAGCTGCGTCGGAATTCCGTGCGTTTCGCACTGCTCGACTGTGAAATCAATCAAGAAAGATTTGAGGTAATTGCAAGAGATGTCGCTGATACGATCCTTGGATATCCCGGCAACATACAGCTGTATCACCTCAAAGTGTGTAAAACCAAATTGGCTATACTCCGGAATCGTCTCAAATAGACTCAAGACTTCTGCGGCCTGTTCTTTTCCAATGCGAACTCCCCGCCTCGACTTGGATAGCCCTAAACCTACCTCGCTGCACTCGGACAGCTCAACGAGCATCTCGACGGCAACATCCTTCTTTTTCTTCTTACACAAGAAGTTCAGGTAATTGAAGGAGTTAGTGATCGATGTATGGAGGGCTTGATCTTGTTGTGATGGTGATTTCCAAAGCAGGAACGGATCAACATACAGCGGCAAATCTTCGTCTAAAAACTGAATAACGAAATCCAATTCGCTCTGAGACTTGTGGATGCCAAAATGATCGGTGAGGCGGGGACGAATTAGCATGGGATAGGCTGATTCAGAATCTTCGTAGTCAATACGCCAATCATACTATGTCGAAAGCGTTGGCGTTTTTGCAAAGGTAAACCAAAACCACTTTGTACGACCTCTTAGGGGTTGCACTCCTGACAGTCTGCTTATGGCCGGAAGTGTGAATTCAACTGATTTCCACTTTGCGAACATTCACCAGGAATTCCCCGGCGGCAGCGAATGGTGGTTCCGGCCGACGACCTGGTCATGCCAATCCGACGACCGGCAACCACGCAGCTCAACCCTGCAGCACCACCACGAATTCAGTCTTCGCCGCTGACCAGTGCAAGCGCTTCGGCCTCGCTGATCGTTTCCCACGGCAGAGGCACAAGACCAGCGACCTTCCCCAGGTATCACCACATTAATTTGGGGCGGCTTCGCTTCTCGGTGAATGTTGTGTAGAGGCACAGCCACACGAAAAGATTTCAGGGAGTAGCTGCCCCTTGAAGAAGCGGGAAGAGATGGAGCTGGTCACGTTAGATGGGTTGGCAAGTTCGCTATCATCGGTTGGGGTGTATTGGATACATTTCACACCCCCCGCTGAAGCTGAGGAGAATTCCTAGTGTTGCCTTGCCGAGAAAGCCATTCCGGCCTGACTTAAACCAAATGGCCTCCACCAAAGCCGGGCCAGCCTCACTCCGAGATCGCTTCGGCAAACGCATCCGCACTAGGATCCACAAGAATCCGCAGGGGAAATCCAAGTTCGCCGCAAATTAGTTTGGCCTGAGATCTTTCTATCGCAATGAATTCTGCCAGATGATCCCTGCCTACATTGCGCCCATCACGCTCTAGGATGCGCTCTGCGATAACGTGCGGCTCTGACTCTATCAACACCACACGAGTGATATTCAGCGCCCCGAACACCTCAGTCCCTAAGCGCAGAAAGTCTGCCATTATTATTTAGCAGTACAAAATGTCCATCAAGCAGTAACTGTACGCCTGCGTCATTGTGGCGCTTGACTGCGGCTGCGAGTGCAATCTGGTTAGCGTCGACATCACTAACCCGCTTGTCCACTCCCCAGCTGGGCATCGCTCGCTCTTCTTTTATCAGCTTGCTTGCTGAGGTATGAATAAGACCAAGAGTCGATGGAAGTCTTGAGGCCAAATAGGTCTTCCCAACACCATGCACGCCCGCGACGAAGATGTTCATATCGAATTCTCTGAGGGGAACATGACATGCATCACACGGTGGAAATCGACTGGACTGAGGTACAGAAACGACTGCGGTGGTGTGAAATCTGGGAACAAGTCCTTCGGGTCGACTTGGGCCTCGGCTATCTTGACGCGATTGATCATGACGCCGAAAGCTGTTTTCTTGCCGGCAACATAAGCTTTGAGTTCGTCATATGTCACCCCGCCGCCATTGGCGTCAGCCAGTGGCCACAACCTCTCAAAATCGCATTCTTCGATGCGATCAACAAATGCCACGCCGACCAGTTTTTGGACCGGGGCCGATGAGTACAACACCATCACCCCGATATCGTTGGAAGGCCAGCTACGACGTAGTTCAACGCGCTTAGTGCCGGCGAGGATAAGGTCGACGTACTTTGGCTTTATCGAGAGTAGGACCGCCCTACCGCTCGGCTGCTCGAAGGATTCTTGAAAAAGACTCATCGGTAATTTTCGTAATGGAAATAGGTGGGCCAAAAACAACCCGTAGGTTTCGCAATTCGGCGTACGGCAGTGGGTTCTCAAAGTGGTGAATCAATCGAAAAAGCATTACCTTCGTCTCGGCCTGTGCCATCTCAACAATTTGCCGGTCTGAGTACACTGTCCGACGACTCACGATTCGCGCGATCTCGTCAGCAGACCTAGACCAGTTGTAGCTCTCGACAACTCCGAGCGATGTGATGGCTCGCATGTCGCGACTGCGGTAGAACAACACAACATCACCAGGACGGGGTTGTTTGTTGGGCGTGCGGCAGAGATAGGCGAGTTTGATTGCATTCCCAACATGCCGGCGTGGATGCGCTGCAGGAAGGGCACGTCGTGGGGTCTGATAATCTGGAAACAAGATGTTATGGAAGTGCGGCTGGATCGGCACCAGGAATTTCTGAACTTCGATGCCACTCGTATAGTGAGGGTAATAGCGCCGTACATACTCGAATGCATCCATTTGGAGCGCTGGTGGCTCAATCGGGTGATCTTTCACGTAGACGCCGTCACCATTGTAGGTGCCGAAATGTCGGAAGCCGAAGTCCTCGATCAACGATGTGAGGTGAACCTGTTGTTCGTCATTCGCGTGCAGGAAGATCGACTCGCATCGGTGGTTGGTTGCGTGTTGAAAGGCAGCGCGCAAAAACAACTCGCCGATCTTGCGGCCTCGAACGGTTTCACCCACCTTGAAGGTGCTCAATTTCAATGAGTCTCCCTTCAACACGTCCCTGTCATCCGTAACCGGCTCGTTCGTTTGGACTGTGTAAATGCAGATGGCCTCGATTTCCTCATTGGCACCATCACGATAAACCCATGCCCTACGTCCCTCCCTGGCCTTGCGAAAAAACCATTCGTTGAACCCGTTGTAGGCCGCTCGAATACTGTTGAAGAAAGGTCCGGCAAGTTGGTCGTTCAGCGTGTGCAGTTCTACGTCGCTGATGTTTGGTAGTTGAACATCACCAGGCTCATGAAGTCTTCTGAGCCATTCATTAGCTGACTGGATGAAATACACCCGATTGCCGAGGCCACGATTGCGTGCTTTTCGATGTAAGACTTGGTCTTCCGTAACGAGTGCATGTGCGGCATTACGATCCAAGGCATACAAGATCTCGTTGTCGCAAGCGTCGTTGACCGGTGTCTGCGGCGCGTTCCATGGGCAGGGCGGACCAGCCTGTAGCTGTGTGTACTGACCGAGCCTGGCAAGCGTGCGGTTGCGACGATTCTCGTTTTGGTCTCGTCTGATGTCCGCAAGTGACGCTGGGTGATAAAGTAACTCGTGCCCGTGGACGTTGCACAACCGCGCAAAATTCGTAAGGCTGGGCTGCAACACCACCATGGAGTCCTGAAGCGGTATCAGGATATTGGTATCAAGCAGAAACCGGCTCAACGGCAGATACACCGTGCGACCGCTTTCTGGCATGCCCCTAATACGCGCTCCCAGCCATCTGCAGTCCTTCATCAATCCGGCATTGTCATCATTTGAGCGTCTTGTTCACATGCACTGACGACGACGCCAGACTGAATGACGCGCAAGTAGCCAGCCCTCTGAGCGAAGCTTGGTTTCCGGAAAAAAACTCAAAGGACGACAAAATTCTATTGCATTTATAAAATGTGTTTCATACAATGTTGTCGTACTACATAATATGGAACACACGAAATGAACATTAACCAGCAGCCCACTCTTGAAGAAGTCCGCAATGATCTCATCGCTATCCTCTATGGTATCGCAGCCACTTTGGACATCCAGGTACGCGAAGGTGCAGGAGCAGCCATGCTCTGCCTGCCAGAAGGCACCCCCATTAACAACTGGCCGAGGTATGCCGACTTCGATCTTTCCCAGTTCAGCTTTGACAGCGATCTGAACGAAATCTACCGCTACGCTTTCCACGGAGAGGTGGGTACTCGTGGCAGGATTGGGATCTGCGACGATTCCGAGGAGGGCAACCTTGGTCGCCTCCGGTCCATCGAGGAGATCGCTGGATACGGCCAATTCAGTCGCAACATGCATGACTTCGAGGACGAGAACGTCGGCCCAGAACCTGCCTATTACCATGCGTTGTCGCTCATGGTTAAGCTAGCAAGCGCCCGCTTTGCGCTCGACTCGAATCGCACAATTTCCCTCAGCGATATCGCCATGCTCGCCAAGATCAACGAGCGCAGTATCCGCAACGCGCTCTATGCCGAAGGAAGCGCAATGCTTGCCGCCTACCGTGGAGAGGAGGGCGAATTGATCGTCGACTGTTCGGAAGCGCTCCGCTGGCTCAAGGGTCGCCACAACTTCCAAGAGACAGTCCAAATCGGAAGCCTTCAGACAAACATGCCTTCCCAGTTGTCCCGCGAGGAACTCATGCCATTCCTAAAAAGCCGCTTCGATGCGTTTTATAACGGCGGCTATGGCAATACCGATGAGGAAGCGGCAGATTCAAACTTCGCTAATGCCGCGATGATGATCGGCTGGACGCAGGAACGTCTCCACGAGACGCTCACCCAACCATTGGACGCTCTTTCACCCGACGATTGCCCGCTCATTTCCCGCCTGTTGTACCTGGATACAGCATGGTTGACCGAGCAGGTGCTGCGTGCCCGTTTCCCAGGCGCGATGCAAGAATTGAAGCCGACTGCAGGTTTTCAAAAAACCACGGCCTCACCACTGGATGAGGCGGCCGGGACGATAGATATCACGCTCAAGGATGCTGGTATTCGCAACGGTTATTTCGACATAGAACGCCGGTACGCCGACCGGTTCTTCCCCTCTGACAGCTTCGGTAGCCGCAATGGCGATCAGCCCGGTAAGACGTTTTCATTGATTCACGACTCGAAAGGTTCTCCGTACGAGACTGATCTCCGGGTGAAGAGCCAAGCTCTCGTGAGCCCACGAAAGCGATTCAGTGCGTACTTTACGGCGCATTCCGCCAAAGCGGGTGATGTCATCCGCATCAAACGGACCGGTGATCGCACATATGAACTCATCTTCATGCCGAAATAAGGAATAACGATGGAAACCACTTCCCGAGTTGCACGTTTCATTACCGAACGTATCGAGGCTACAGCCAAACTGCAAAAAGATGTCGCGACCATAGCCGGATTTGACAAGCCGAACATGATCACCATGATCAAGCAGGGTAGGTCGCGTCTGCCCCTGGATAAGGTCGGACCCATGGCCATGGCCCTCGAAACGGACCCAGTTGCTCTCCTGCAAATGTGCCTGGAGGAGTACCAACCCAAAACATGGGAAGCCATTGCCCCGTTCATGGAAACGGTACTGACTGAGGACGAACGGCGGCTCCTGGCCTCCCTCCGAGCCAGCGTTGGAGGTCCATTTTTATCTGCTCTCGACACTGAATCCCGCGAGCACTTCGAAAGGTTAATGAAGTCACTGCGCGCGTCTTCGTCCAATCAATGACCAGCGGGAGGTAGTCTGTAATGTACTTAAGCAAACACGCGATAGACCGTACTCAGCAACGAGGGATTGCCCCGATGGTTATCGATCTCCTCCTGGAGTTCGGTACCCGTGAGCTTGATGGCAAGGGTGCTGAGATTTGTTACTTCGACCGCCGAGCTAAGAAACGCCTAGAAAGCTACGCAGGGACTCTCCTCGGAAAAATCAGTGAGGCCCTGGACGCATACGCCATCGTCGCGGGCGAGAAGGTTGTAACCGTAGGTATCCGCCTAAAACGTATCAACCACGCCTGACGGGAACGAGAAGGAGGAGAAACAATGAGCGAACGCCTCGTATTCATCGACACTGAGACGACCGGCATCAGTGCCCGCCACGGCCACCGCATTGTGGAATTAGCTGCAGTTGAAGTCATCTGTGGCAAGGCGACAGGCCGCGTACTGCACTCACTATTCGATCCAGAACGCCCCGTCGACCTGGGAGCGGAACGGGTACACGGTTTGTGCAGCTCTGCTCTGCGCGGCAAGCCAAAATTCCGGGATTTCGCAGGTAATCTGCTCGAATTCGTCCGGGGTTCCGAATGCATCATGCACAACGCCGCATTTGACACGGCGTTTATTGACTCCGAACTTGAGCGCGCGGGTTATCACGAACGACTCGCAACGGTCGCCAAGATTATCTGCAGCATGCGCCTAGCCAAAGCGCGTTACCCCGGGGAAAGTGTGACGCTGGACGCCCTTGTGCGGCGTGCCGGTATTAGTGTGGAACGGGGACTGCATTCGGCTCTCGAGGATGCGTCGCTTTTGGCGGAAGCCTATTTCCAAATTTTCCACGAACGTGTGGAGCCTAGTACCGTATCTGCTAGCCCAATGGGAGGAAAAAGGAAGAAGATGGATACCACCAAGACAATAAGCGTCACAACAACAGCGGACTCTTGCATCACAGCAATGCTTGGCATGGAAAAGACAATCGAACTCACCAGTGCCAGTAAGGAAACCTTCTATTACCGCCAGAAGCACAAGCGGATCATCGTCCACCGCGTCGTAGACGAGAAGCGCTGGAAAAGAATCAGCGGCCCGCTTCTTTATGCAGTAACCGACGCAAGCGGGACAGTACGCTACTTTGGCAAGTGGGAAGGAGCGACCGCGCTCTACGGACGCTGGTTGCGCCACGACACCATTCACCATCAGGAACGGGCGAGGAACTTCTACATCTCAGACTTGGACGCCGGCCTAGGGCCGATCGCCGTTTGGTCGGTTTCCGTCCAGGAGATCAAAGAGAAACTGCCTGCGCACGTAAAGGCACTTCCAGACAAAGATATCGCCGCCGGCCTCGAAGCGCTTTGGATTCTGCGCTGGAAGCACCAGCTTTCCTGGAACAGCCGCTCTGAGCCTGTTCCGACGGGCTTTAGCGATGGGGAGTACTGGAATGAGCTTCCATAAAACAGTATGGGCTGTCATGTATTGGCCGATGACCAGTTCTGCTACTTTTTTATGTCTGATGAGCTTCGCGCTACGACCGTTGACCGACTCATTGCTGCCGTTGGGGGCCACATTCCCCAATGGCCGCAGTGGCCGAAAACAAGTCATTCGCACCACCAGCCCAAGAGTCAAATAGTCTCTAAATACTGAGGCCGTTTTTTCGCCCCGATCTTCTCGCACAAATCAACGTACCGCCCCCCTTTGAATTCACCGCAAAATCATGCAACCACCCAATTCTCCACAACCAATCCTGGCACCCGTTGAAACTCACGTTCGTTATTGGTGACCACAACCCAGCCTTCTGCACGGGCATGCGCGGCAATCCATAGATCGTTATTGCCGATGGGTTGTCCATTTTTTTGCAGTTCGGCGCGGATTTCACCGTAATGCTCCGCAGCCGCTATCGGCAGAGGGCAAACCTCAATCCGTGAGCGAAGTTGTTGAATGACGGTGCGTGCCTTTTCTTTGGACTGGCTCTTTTCGGCGCCAAAGCGTAACTCGCCAAAGGTGACCACCGACATGGCCAGCTCGCTGGCGGTGTGGCGGGCGAAGCGCTCACGGACGGCGGGCGGGTTGTATTTGGCGATGTAGATACACGTATTGGTATCGAGCAGATAACGCACGGCCATCAAATCGGCTCCCGTTCCTGTGGCGATGTGTCGTTGCGGCCCTCTGCCATGAAATCGGCTGGCAATTCGGCCAGTGCGTCAAAAATAAGCACGGCGCTCTCAGGAATGGGGCGTAGGACGATTTCATCGCCGCGCCGAAAAATCTCGACCTGATCGACATCCAGGCGAAATTCCTTGGGTAAACGTACTGCCTGGCTGTTGCCGGACTGAAAAACGCGGGCATGTTGCATGTGCACTCCCATTTCAAAACGTATATACGTGCTGTTTATATACCGTGAGTTCACTACTGACAACTTGCCCGGTTCGGGTGGATGAATCCGCAGATTCAACAGCACAATCCGCAGTCGGTCGGCTCTTGACTCAATACGCCTCGCGCACCCGCAGATAACTGGCAAATCTCGGCAAACCATTCGGGTTGAGTTCGCGGTAGCGATACGTCACCAGCGCGCCGATAGCCGGCGGACTGCGCCGCACCGCGTCGCTGAAGCCGGTGCCCAGGTTAAAGCGTTTGCCGTCCGGCATTTCCAGGCGCAGCGCGCCCAGCATGTCGCTATATTTGCCTTTGCCGGGCAGGTGTTCGATCACCTTTGCTTCGGTATCCAGCCAGGGTTTCAACTTGAGCAGGTCGTCGCTGCGGCCGGTGGCGTAGTCCGCGTCGGCGCGATGCAGCATCAGGCCTTCGCCGCGGTGTTTCAGTACCTCCTCCAACCGGGTCTGCAATTCGGCGCGATCACGTACGCGGAATTGCTCGACGACCTGCAGCCAGGGAATCTGCGCTTGGGCGACGAGGGTCTGCATCTGTTCGATACGTTGGCTGAAGGTGCCGGGTGCGTCGGGCAGTTCGAACAGCATGTAACGCACCTGCCGCCATTCCGTGTCGTCTGGTTGCGCCTTGCGCACGATGCCGGAAAGGCGGTCGAACTCGCCGCGTCCGAGCCAGAGTTCGCCATCCAGCGGTTGCGCTGGCAACGCTTCGGTGAACCAGGCTGGGGCGTTGACGCGGTTGCCACTGCGAAAACGCAGTTCTTTTCCGTTCCAGAGGGCGCGCACGCCATCCAGCTTTTCGCTGACCAAGTATTGCGTGACATCCGTGCTTTCCCGCAGCACGTTGGCCAGCAACAACGGTGGCGCGGCGCGAGGTTCGTCAGCGCTGACAAATTGCGTGGCAAACAGCCAAAGGAAGCAGCACAACGCCAGCCGCACCTTGTCTCCTTGGCGTCAGGCCGGAAACACCCCGATGGAAAGATAGCGGTCGCCCCGGTCGCAGACGATGGAGACGATGACCGCGTTTTCGACTTCCTTCGATAGCTGCAACGCGGCATACAGCGCGCCGCCGGAGGAGATGCCGGCGAAGATGCCCTCTTCGCTGGCCAGGCGACGTGCGGTGTCCTCGGCTTCCGGCTGGCCGACGTAGATCATCCGGTCGACGCGGTCGTAGTCGCAGATCGACGGCACATATTCGTCCGGCCATTTGCGGATGCCGGGAATCTGCGCGCCCTCTTCCGGTTGCACGCCGACGATCTGGACGGCCGGGTTTTGTTCTTTCAGGTAGCGCGAGCAGCCCATGATGGTGCCGGTGGTGCCCATGCTGGAGACGAAATGGGTGATCTTGCCCGCAGTATCGCGCCAGATTTCCGGGCCGGTGGATTCGTAATGCGCGGCCGGATTATCCGGGTTGGAAAACTGGTCGAGGATCTTGCCGCGCCCGTCGCGCTGCATCTTTTCGGCCAGATCGCGCGCGCCTTCCATGCCATCGGCCTTGCTCACCAGCACCAGTTCGGCGCCATAGGCGCGCATGGTCTGGCGGCGCTCGATGGACAGGTGCTCCGGCATGATCAGCACCATGCGGTAGCCCTTGATCGCCGCAGCCATCGCCAGCGCGATGCCGGTGTTGCCGCTGGTGGCCTCGATCAGGGTGTCGCCGGGTTTGATCTCGCCGCGCGCCTCGGCTTTCGCGATCATCGCCAGCGCCGGCCGATCCTTGACCGAGCCGGCCGGGTTGTTGCCTTCCAGCTTGACCAGCACGATGTTGGAGGTCTCTCCGGGCAGCTTTTTCAAGCGCACCAGCGGCGTATTGCCGACGAAATCTTCAATGGTTTTGAACATACTCAATCCTTCCCGAACAGATCGCGGCTATAGACCTTGTCGGCGACATCACGGATGTCTTCGGTGATGCGGTTGGCGACGATGACGTCGGAACGCCGCTTGAATTCGGCCAGATCGTTGATGACTTTGGAGTGAAAGAAGTCGGGCTCGGTCAACACCGGTTCATAGACGATGACCTCGACCCCCTTCGCCTTGATCCGCTTCATGATGCCCTGGATGCTGGAGGCGCGGAAGTTGTCCGAACCGCTCTTCATGATCAGCCGATAGACGCCAACCACCCTGGGCTTGCGCTTCAGGATGCTGTCGGCGACAAAATCCTTGCGCGTGGTGTTGGAGTCGACGATGGCGCGCATCAGGTTCTGTGGCACATCCTGATAGTTGGCGAGCAACTGCTTGGTGTCCTTGGGCAAACAATAACCGCCGTAACCGAACGAAGGGTTATTGTAATGTTCGCCAATGCGAGGATCGAGGCAGACGCCCTGGATGATTTGTTTGGTATCCAGTCCGTGCGTAGCCGCATAGGTATCGAGTTCGTTGAAGTAGGCCACCCGCATGGCAAGGTAGGTGTTGGCAAACAACTTGATCGCCTCCGCCTCGGTGGAATCGGTAAACAACACCGGCGTGTCCTGCTTGATCGCGCCCTGCTTGAGCAGGTTGGCGAAGGTTTCCGCGCGCGCGGAACGTTCACCGATGACGATGCGCGAAGGGTGCAGGTTGTCGTACAGCGCCTTGCCTTCGCGCAGGAATTCCGGCGAGAAAATCAGGTTCTCGCAGTTGTACTGCGCCTTCAGTTTAGCGGTGTAACCGACCGGGACGGTCGACTTGAGGATCATCACCGCCTGCGGATTGATCGCCTTGACGTCGCGAATCACCGCCTCGACCGAACGGGTGTTGAAGTAGTTGGTCTCCGGATCGTAGTCGGTCGGCGTCGCAATAATGACGAAGTCGGCACCGGCATAGGCCTCTTGTTTATCGAGCGTGGCGCGGAAATTGAGCGGCCGATTGCTTAGATAGTCTTCGACTTCGTTATCGACAATCGGCGAAACCTTGCGGTTCAGCATCTCAACCTTTTCGGCAACGATGTCGAGCGCAACCACTTCGTTGTGCTGCGCCAGCAGGATGGCGTTGGAGAGACCGACGTAGCCGGTTCCGGCGATGGCAATTTTCATGGGTTTGTTTGCTCGCATTCCTGTGCGACGGATTCCAGCACAGCCAAAGGATCGGCAGCCTGGGTAATCGGCCGACCGATGACCAGATAATCGGCGCCGGCCTGCAACGCCTGCACCGGCGTAAGGATGCGGGTCTGATCGCCGGAGGCGCTGCCGGCGGGACGTATGCCCGGTGTGACCAGACAAAAATCGGGGCCGATGGCCTGGCGCAAGGCGGGCGCCTCAAGCGCGGAACACACGACACCGTCCAGGCCGGCCGCGTGCGTCAGCCCGGCAAGACGCAACACCTGTTGCTCGGCATCCGCTTCGACGCCGATGGCTTTCAACTCGTCGCCGCCCATGCTGGTCAGCACCGTCACCGCGATCAGCAGCGGTCGTTGCGGCAGGGCTTCCAGCGCCTCACGCGCGGCTGAAAGCATGCGTGGGCCGCCGGAGGCATGCACATTGATCATCCAGACACCGAGTCGCGCCGCCGCTTTGCAGGCTTGCGCGACGGTATTCGGGATATCGTGGAATTTCAGGTCAAGGAAGACGTCGTAGCCCTCCCCGACCAGTTCCTGCACGAAGGCCGGCCCGGCCGCGACGAACAATTCCTTGCCGACCTTGAGCCGGCACAGTTCAGGCCGAATTTTTGCGACGAATGCGCGCGCGGCATCGGCATCGGGGTAATCGAGGGCAACGACAATTCTTCGTTCAATCATGTTCTTCCCGTTCCGGTGCAATGCTTTCCCAGCGGGCGCACGCCGGGCATTGCCAGAAATACTGGCGCGCCTTGAAGCCGCAATTGCCGCACAAATAATAGGCGCTGCGGCTGACCTGGCGATGCACCAGATCCTGCGCCAGCCGCCCTTCCACGCTCGACTCGGCCTGCTGCACGGCATTGCTGGCCTGCAGATAATCGTCCAGCGCGCGCAAGCTGGGATGCCGCTTCAGTTCCTCGGCGGCAAGTTGCCGGGCCGCATCCCAGCCGCGCGATTGAGCGACGGTCTGGAACAGGAAATGCAACAGATCCGGACTCGGACGCCGTTCCAGATAGGCTTTCAGCAAGGCAATGGCCTCGTCCTGTTTACCGCAGCGGCCATAGGCCTGAGTCAATCGCTCGGCCACGTTCGGCAGGTAAGCCGGGTTCACTTCCTCCAACCGGCGCCAGGCGGCAATGGCGGCGTCATCCGCGCCGGCTTTGGCCTCCAGGTCGCCCAGCAACATCCAGGCACGCGCAGAACGCTTGTTTTCCTGCAGGGCGGCTTCCAGGTCGACGCGCGCCTGAGCATCGTCGCCTTTGAGCATCTCGCCCAGAGCCAGTTCGCAATGGTAGTGGGCGGTATCGGCGTTCTGGGCCGGGCAACCCAGCTTTTCCAGGCGGCCGGCAGTCACGATGGCCTCGCGCCAGGCTTTGGTCAGCACCTGGATGTCGAGAATGTTGCGTAACGAATCGAGCGCATGCACACCGGTTTCCAAGCGCCGGAACACCGCTTCGGCACGATCCAGCAAGCCGGCCTTGAGGAAGTCCTCACCCAGTTCGTACAGCGCCTTCATGCGATGGTCCTGCGACAGATCGGCGCGATCGGCCACGTTCTGATGGATGCGGATGGCGCGATCCAGTTCGCCGCGGCGGCGAAACAATGCACCGAGCGCAAAATGCAGCTCCAGCGTATCCGGGTCCATCCGGGCCACTTCCAGAAACGCTTCGATCGCCTTGTCCGGCTGTTCGTTGAGCAGGTAATTGAGGCCCTTGAAATAGGAGCGCGGAACAGCGCGCGACTCTTCCATGACATGGCGGATATCGACCCGCGCCGCAATCCAGCCGAGACCGAAGAAGAGGGGAATGACCAGCAGATACCAGGCTTCGAATTCCATGTTCAACCTTGAAACGGCAGTTGAACCCGCCCGAGGGCGGGGTGGAGAAGTTGGCTGGCAAGGTAGCGGAGTCGTAGCGCTTTAGCGCGTACGAATCCGGCATACCCCTTGCGGGTGCGCGACGACGAGTCATGCCGAGGCATGGCAAGGATAAGCAGGGACTTGGCCGCCGACTTTTGGCGGCTTAGTCCTTCGCTTAGTAGTTTCATCAGGAGCAACGCAGCCAGACGGCTTCTCCGCCCCGACAGCGGGCGGGTAGCGGACTCACCCAATTGGTGAGCGTCATCAAAGCCGAAGATGTCAGATTGCATGAGGCCTCCCGAGGGATAAGAAGCGGTCAACTGCTGTTTCAAGGTTCAAGGCGTATTGGTGGGACGACTGTCGATCTTGCGTTGCAAAGCGCGTAACTCGCGTTGATTGCGCCACAGACGCAAGGAACAACCCAACAACCCGGTCACCAGCCCGACCGCGAACACGGCCAGAATCACCAGCGACAGCGGCGCCTGCCATTCCAGACCGAGGAAATAGCGCAACGTCACGTTATCGCTGTTGCGGGCGGTGAAGCCGAGCAACAACAGGAACAGGACGATCTTGACGACCAGCGAGAGCGAATGCACAGGGGAAATGGGGATTGGAACCGCAGCGATTGTAGCGGCAGGCATTGCCAGCAACTACAGACAGCGCGGTTGAAATCGAAGGCGCCATAGAAAAAGGCGCCCGAACTGCAGCGCCTTTTTCCATTTTCGGGACAATCCCGGCAAAGCCAGACTTACCCCTCGTAATCCACCCGATCGCGCAATTCCTTGCCGGCCTTGAAGTGGGGCACATATTTACCCGCGACATGGACTTTATCGCCCGTCTTGGGATTGCGCCCGACTCGCGGCGGCCGGAAATTCAGACTGAAACTGCCGAATCCGCGAATCTCGATGCGCTCACCTTCGACCAGACAGGTGGTCATTGCATCGAGGATCGTTTTCACCGCCAGTTCGGCATCCGCCGCAACCAGTTGGGGATGGCGCTCGGCCAGTCGGGCAATAAGCTCCGACTTGGTCATTGCACCCGCGAGATCGGTTTCCTGGTCTGTCACTCGGCACTCTTGTTATCAAGCTTGGCCTTGAGCAACGCGCCCAGATTGGTCGTGCCGGTAGACTGCTCGGAAGCCAGCTTGCGCAGGGCTTCGGATTGTTCCGCCGCATCCTTGGACTTGATGGACAGGTTGATCTGACGATTCTTGCGATCGATGTTGATGATCACGGTCTCGACTTCGTCGCCGTCCTTCAGGTGGGTGCGGATGTCTTCGACGCGGTCACGCGAGACTTCGGAAGCGCGCAGGTAGCCTTCGACCTCGCCATCCAGCGTCACCACGGCGCCCTTGGCATCCATCGACTTGACGGTGCCCTTGACGATGGCGCCCTTGTCGTGGGTGGCCACGTAGGCGTTGAACGGGTCGTTTTCCATCTGCTTGACGCCGAGGGAGATACGCTCTTTCTCGACATCGATCGCCAGAACCACGGCTTCGACTTCCTCGCCCTTGCGGTAGTTGCGCAGGGCTTCCTCGCCGGGCAGGCTCCAGGACAGGTCGGACAAGTGAACCAGACCGTCGATGCCGCCGGGCAAGCCGATGAACACGCCGAAGTCGGTGATCGACTTGATCTGGCCGCGCACCTTGTCGCCCTTCTTGGCGTTCATGGCGAAATCGTCCCACGGGTTGGACTTGCACTGCTTCATGCCGAGAGAGATGCGACGACGGTCTTCGTCGATCTCCAGCACCATGACTTCGACTTCATCGCCCAGGGAAACCATCTTGGACGGGTTGACGTTCTTGTTGGTCCAGTCCATTTCGGAGACGTGCACCAGACCTTCGATACCCGGCTCGATTTCCACGAAGCAGCCATAGTCGGTGAGGTTGGCAACCTTGCCGAACATGCGGGTGCCGGTGGGGTAACGACGCGACAGGCCCACCCACGGATCTTCGCCGAGTTGCTTGAGGCCGAGGGAAACGCGGTTCTTTTCCTGGTCGAACTTGAGCACCATCGCGGTGACTTCGTCGCCGACGGTGACCACTTCGGACGGATGCTTGACGCGACGCCAGGCCAGGTCGGTGATGTGCAGCAGGCCATCGATGCCGCCCAGGTCGACGAACGCGCCGTATTCGGTGATGTTCTTGACCACGCCCTTAACGGTGGCGCCTTCCTTCAGATTGGACAGCAGGCTTTCGCGCTCGGCGCCCATGCTCTGTTCCAGCACGGCCTTGCGGGAAACCACGACGTTGTTGCGCTTGCGGTCGAGCTTGATGACCTTGAATTCAGATTCCTTGCCTTCGAACGGCGAGGTGTCCTTGATCGGACGCACGTCGACCAGCGAACCGGGCAGGAAGGCGCGGATGCCGTTGCACATGACCGTGAGGCCACCCTTCACCTTGCCGTTGATCAGACCCTTGACCACGCGGCCCTCTTCCATCGCGGCTTCCAGATCCAGCCAGGCGGCCAGGCGGCGGGCGCGATCGCGCGACAGCTTGGTGGCGCCATAACCGTCTTCGATGGATTCGATGGCGACCTGCACGAAGTCACCGATGGTGACTTCGATTTCGCCACGGTCGTTCTTGAATTCTTCGACGGGGATCAGGCTCTCGGACTTGAGGCCGGCGTTAACGGTGACAAAGTTATCGTCGATGCCCACCACCTCGGCGGTGATGACTTCGCCATGGCGCATTTCCTGTTTGGAAATGCTCTCTTCGAACATGGCGGCAAATGATTCGGCAAACGACTCTTCGGGTTGGGAAAGGTTAGCGGTGGTCATGAAAAAACCTGGTTAAGTCCGTGTTGCCACGGGGTTGGTTAAAAACAAATACCGGAAGGTAGCTTTGCACTCGATCAGGGCGAGGCGGAGCGTAGCCATACGGCAGTTCAAGCAGCACTGCTTGCCTGTGCATACCATTGCAGCACCTGCTGCACGGCCTGTTGAATATTCAGGCCGGTGGTATCGAGCAAAACGGCATCCGCTGTCTGTTGCAGGGGGGCGGCGCTACGTGCGGCATCGCGCGCATCGCGCTCCTTCAAGTCCTGCAAAAGCGCGGCGAGGTTAGCATCGAAACCTTTGTCAATCAACTGCTTATAGCGTCTTTTGGCGCGTTCGTCAGCACTCGCCGTGAGGAAAACTTTGAGCGTCGCGTCGGCAAAAACGACCGAGCCCATATCGCGCCCGTCGGTCACCAGTCCGGGCGCCATGCGGAACGCGCGTTGCCGTTCCAGCAGCGCTGCACGCACGGCCGGCAGCGCGGCGATGCGCGAAGCGGCGCGGCCGGCTTCCTCGCTGCGAATCGCATCGCCGACTGGGCTACCATCTAGAAACACTTCACCGCCGTCGAAGCGCAATTGCAGGCCGCGCGCCAATGCCGCGAGGGCAGACTCGTCCTCCAGTGCAACGCCGGCGGCCTGCGCGGCAAAAGCGGTGACGCGATAGATCGCGCCACTGTCGAGGTAATGAAAGCCGAGGGCCTGCGCCACCAGCGCGGCCACGGTGCCCTTGCCGGAAGCAGACGGGCCATCGATGGCAATCACGGGGTCAAGTCGAGCGGGGTCGGGTAAAACATCGGTCATGTGCGAATTTCCTTGTGCGAACATCATGGGCGCAGAACAGCCGCGCATTTTCGCCTGATTTGGTGCCGCGACGCATGCATCTCAAATGGCAAAAAACCGGATGCGTACCGATAATTGAAGCGGGAACAAACTTTCCGCACCACAACCGACAAAGAGGCAAACCGATGACCACACGTAACGAATATGTCGAAAGCCTGAAAACCCATCTCGACCAGTGGAATGTCGAGATCGCCAAATGGGAAGCCAAAGCCCGGCTCGCGCAGACCGATCTGCGCATCGACTACGAAATGCATCTGGAATCTTTACGGAAACAACGCGACGAAGCACGGGAAAAACTGGAAGCGCTGCAAAAATCGGCCGGTGACGCCTGGCAGGATCTGGCCCAGGGCGCCGACGAAGCCTGGGCGAAAATGCGCGAAGCCTTCGAAAAGGCGAGCACCCACTTCCAGAAATAAGAACCTGCCGCAAGCGCGCACGCCCTGATCCGGCGGGCGTCTTTGTGTCCGGCGTCGTCCCCATTTTCACCGCACAAGGAACCCCATGAGTAGCAAGAAAAAGATCCTGGCCATGGTCATCGCAGGAGGCGAAGGTTCGCGCCTGCATCCGTTGACGGCGGAGCGTTCCAAGCCCTCGGTGCCGTTCGGCGCGCGCTATCGCATCGTCGATTTCGTACTGTCCAACCTGGTCAATTCCGGCATCCACGCCATCTACCTGCTGGTGCAATACAAGTCGCAATCGTTGATCGAACATGTGCGCAAGGCCTGGGTGCTGCCGCCGTTGCTGCAGGAACACTTCATCACCGTGGTACCGCCGCAGATGCGGCGCGGACAGGATTGGTTCCAGGGCACGGCGGATGCGGTGTACCAGAACATCAACCTGATCCGGCAACACAGCCCGGATCTGGTGTTGGTATTCGGCGCCGATCATATCTACCGCATGGATATCCAGCAGATGGTCGATTTCCACCTGGAAAAAGGCGCCGGCGCCACCGTCGCGGCGCTGCCGGTACCGCTGGATCAGGCAACCGGTTTCGGCATTGTCGACGCCGACGCCAACGGCCGTATCCGCGGCTTCCAGGAAAAGCCGGCCAAGCCGCCCGCCATGCCGAACCGGCCCAGTCATGCCTATGCCTCGATGGGCAATTACCTGTTCGATACGCAGGTGTTGCTGAATGCGCTGGAAAGCTGCAACGCTGCCGGTGGCCACGACTTCGGCCAGCATGTCCTGCCCAGCCTGCTCGATAGCGGCAAGCTGTTCGCCTACGACTTTAGCAGCAACAAGGTGCCCGGCGTGCGTGCCTATGAAGAGCCCGCCTACTGGCGCGACGTCGGCACGCTGGACGCCTACTACGCCGCCCACATGGACGTGCTCGGCCTGGAAGCGCGGTTCGATGCGTTCAACTCGCGCTGGCCGATTTTTTCCAGCAATTACCAGGGACCGGTGGCCAATTTCATCGACGCCCAGGTGCAGCGCAGCATCGTCAGTGCTGGCTGCCTGATCAACGGCGCCAAGCTGAAGAACTCGATCCTGCGGCGCGAAGTCGTGCTCGAACCGGGCGTGGAGGTGGAGGACTGCATCATCATGGATTACGTCGTGATCCGGCGCGGCACCAAGCTCAAGCGTGTCATCGTCGACCGCTATAACGAAATCCCGGAAGACAGCCGCATCGGCTTCGATCCGGCCGCCGACCTCGCCCGCTACAAAGTCACCGACAACGGCATCGTCGTGATTCCGGAAGGACAACCGTTCCAGACCGCGCGCACTTCCTACAGCGGAGAAACCTGATGGCGGAGTTTACCGTCTGGCCCGGCCGCCCTTATCCGCTGGGCTCGACCTGGGATGGCGAGGGCGTCAATTTCGCGTTGTTTTCGGAACATGCAGAAAAAGTCGAGTTGTGCCTGTTCGACGCCAAGGGCCGCCGCGAAATCGAGTGCATCACCTTGCCGGAACAGACCGACCAGGTCTGGCACGGTTATTTGCCGCAAGCGCGGCCGGGGCAGCTCTACGGCTACCGCGTGCACGGCCCGTACGAGCCGGAAGCCGGCCAGCGTTTCAACCCGAACAAGCTGCTGATCGACCCGTACGCCAAATCCATCGTCGGCCGCATGGCCTGGTCCGACGCGCATTTCGGCTACCGCGTCGGGCATCGCCGCGAAGACCTGTCGTTCGACCGCCGCGACAGCGCTGCCGGCATGCCCAAATGCCAGGTCATCGACCCGGCCTTCACCTGGGGCGACGACCGCCCGCCGGCGATTCCCTGGCACGACACGGTGATTCACGAACTGCACGTCAAGGGTTTCACCCAACTGCATCCGGAGGTGCCGCCCAATCTGCGCGGCACCTATGCCGGCCTGGCCACCGCGCCGGTGATCACGCATCTGAAGCAACTGGGGGTGACGGCGGTTGAACTGATGCCGGTACACGCCTTCGTCGACGACCGCCATCTGGTCGAAAAAGGCTTGCGCAATTACTGGGGTTACAACTCGGTCGGATTTTTCGCACCGGATGCGCGCTATCTCGCCAGCGGCCAGATCAGCGAATTCAAGACCATGGTCAAGACGCTGCACTCGGCCGGCATCGAAGTCATCCTCGACGTGGTCTACAACCACACCGCCGAAGGCAACCAGCTCGGCCCGACCCTCTGTTTCCGCGGCATCGACAACACCGCCTACTACCGTCCGATGCCCAACGAACCGCGCTATTACCGTGACTACACCGGCTGCGGCAACACGCTCAACATGCTGCATCCGCGCGTGCTGCAGCTGATCATGGATTCGCTGCGCTACTGGATCCTGGAAATGCACGTCGACGGTTTCCGCTTCGACCTGGCCTCGGCACTGGCACGCGAACTGCACGAAGTCGACCGCCTCTCCGCGTTCTTCGACATCATTCACCAGGACCCGATCATCTCGCAGGTCAAATTGATCGCCGAACCCTGGGATCTCGGCGAGGGCGGCTATCAGGTCGGCAACTTCCCGGTGGGCTGGACCGAATGGAACGGCAAATACCGCGATGCAGTGCGCGCATTCTGGAAAGGCGAGGGTGGCAGGATCGGCGAACTGGCCTATCGGCTCACGGGTTCATCCGACCTGTACGGCCGCGAAAGCCGGCGCCCTTACGCCAGCATCAATTTCGTCACCGCGCACGACGGCTTCACCCTGCGCGATCTGGTCACTTACAACGACAAACACAATGCCGCCAACGGCGAGGACAACCGCGACGGCGAATCGCACAACCTGTCGTGGAACTGCGGGGCCGAAGGTCCCATCGACGACGTCAAGATCAAAACCCTGCGCGCCCGCCAGCGCCGCAATCTGGTCGCCACCTTGCTGCTTTCGCAAGGCGTGCCGATGCTGCTGGCCGGCGACGAACTCGGCCGCAGCCAGCTCGGCAACAACAACGCCTATTGCCAGGACAACCCGTTGAGCTGGGTGAACTGGCAACTCGACGAAGAAGACCGGCATTTCCTCGAATTCGTGCGGCGCATGATCAAGTTGCGCCACGACCACCCGATCTTCCGCCGCCGCAAGTTTTTCGAAGGCCGCCCGATCCACGGCGGCGCGGTGAAGGACATCGCCTGGCACAACCCCAACGGCACCGAAATGAACGAGGAAGAGTGGAACCAACATTTCGCGCGCAGTCTCTGTGTCTACTTGTCCGGCAGCGCGCTGGACGAATGCGACCGCCATGGCCAACCGATCAAGGACGATGACTTCCTGTTGCTGATCAACGCCCATTACGAAACGATCCCGTTCACCTTGCCCGACTACCCAGGCGATACCGCCTGGCTCTGCGTGCTGGATACCGCCTATGCCGACGGCCTCGCAACCGATGGCCGCTATTCCCGCAGCAAAGCCTTCCCTCTGCGCGGCCGTTCGCTGGCATTGCTGACCCGTCCGCACCGGACCTCGAAAAAGACATGAATTCCATATCCTCCTTACGCCAACTGGCCGACCTGGCCGGCATCGTCGCCGAATACCACGACATCTGGGGCACGCCCCATGCCGCCTCCGATGCCACGCGGCGCGGCCTGCTGCAGGCAATGGGCATCGCCTGCAGCGACGACGCGGAAATCGCCGCCTCCCTGCACCGCTGGCAGATGCGGCACTGGCATCGACGCCTGGCGCCGGTGCAGGTCGCGCCCGCCGAACAGCCGCTACGAGTCCGCCTGCAACTGCCGCAAGAGGAAATGGCGCAGCGCCAGCGCTGGACGCTGACGCTGGAAAACGGAGAGCAACACGGCGCCGAGTTCCAGCCGGCCGAGTTGACGCATCTGGAATCGACCGAAATCGACGGCATGCCGTGGCACGCCGTCGGCCTCGATCTGCCGGCGCTGTCGACACCGGGTTATCACCACCTGCAGATTGGCGAGTCGAACGAAACCCTCAGCCTGATCGTGCATCCGCCGCGCTGCCACCAACCGCCGGCGCTGGACGGCGAGCAGCGTGTCTGGGGCCTGTCGGTACAGCTCTATGGCGTGCGCTCCGGTCGCAACTGGGGCATCGGCGATTTCACCGATCTGCGCGGCCTGATCGAATGGGCGGCGCAAGCCGGCGCCGCGCTGGTCGGGGTCAACCCGCTGCACGCGCTGTTCCCGCACAACCCGCGCCACGCCAGCCCGTACAGTCCGTCCAGCCGCGAATTTCTCAACGCGTTGTACATCGATGTCGAAGCTGTGCCGGAATACGCCGAATGCGCCGGCACACGCGTCATTGTCGAAACTGAAGACTTCCAGGCCCGCCTGCGCGCGCTGCGCGATGCCGAGCTGGTCGATTACGCCAGCGTCGCGCAACTCAAATCGACCATGCTGGACCGCCTGTATCGCCACTTCCGCAAGCGTCACCTCGCTGAAGATACCCCGCGCGCGCAGGCTTTCCGCACCTTTCAGGCAGCAGGCGGTACCGATCTGGCCCGCTTTGCGCTCTACCACGCCTTGCAGGAACATCTCTACGCGCAAGACGCCAACAACTGGGGCTGGCCGGTCTGGCCGGATGCAATGCGCGACCCGGCTTCCCCTGCCGTGACTGCCTTCGCCGCCGAACATCGGGATCGCATCGAATATTTCCAGTACCTGCAATGGCTCGCCGCCACGCAACTGGAAGCAGCCGGCGCGCTGGCGCGGGAGCTGGGCATGGGCATCGGCCTGTACCAGGATGTCGCCGTCGGCGTCGATCTTGGCGGCGCCGACACCTGGGCCAACCGCGAGCTGTATGCCATCGGCGCGCGCATCGGCTGCCCGCCGGACGACTTCAGCCTGATGGGCCAGGACTGGGGCCTGCCGCCGTGGATTCCGGAACGGCTGCACGAACAGGCCTACGCGCCGTTCATCGCCATGCTGCGCGCCAACATGCGCGGTGCCGGCGCACTGCGCCTGGACCACGTCATGGGATTGATGCGGCTGTACTGGGCGCCGCCCGGCGAAGATGCGCGCAGCGGCGCTTACCTGAACTATCCGTTGCAGGACCTGCTCGGCATCCTGGCGCTGGAAAGCCGGCGCAACCGCTGCCTGATCGTCGGCGAAGACCTCGGCACCGTGCCCGACGCAGTGCGCGGTGCGCTGCATGACCTCGGCGTGCTGTCGTATCGCCTGTTCTATTTCGAGCGCAATTACGGACACGAGAACCACGGCGCCTTCAAACAGCCGCACGAATACCCCGAGCAGGCGCTGGTTGCCGGCAGCACGCACGATCTGCCGACACTGGCCGGCTTCTGGCAAGGCGCCGATATCGATCTGCGCACCACGCTCGGGCTTTACCCCAGCGACGAACAACGCACCCGGCAAATCGAAGAACGTGCGCAGGACAAGGCACGCCTGCTGGCAGCCCTGGCGAACGAGGGATTGCTGCCGGACGGCATGTCGCGCGACCCGGCCGCAGTGCCGGAAATGACGCCGGCCCTGCTGCGCGCCATCCAGCGCTACCTCGCCCGCACACCGTCGAAACTGGCCATGCTGCAGGCCGAAGACCTGCTTGGACAGAAGGAACAAGCCAACCTGCCCGGCACCGTCGAACAACATCCCAACTGGCAGCGCAAACTCAAGCTGAACATCGAAGCCTGGGGCGCCAATAGTGATATCGATGAAATCGTTGCCGCCTTCAATACCGAGCGTTGAAGGCGGCTACTTCCGCACCGCCGCTGTCGCCGCGTTTAGGAGCACCGGCGTCCCGCCGGCCAGCCGGCCAGAGGCCGGCGCTCCGGCTAACATACCCAATTTCCCCGGCGCCGCCAGTGTCGCCCCATTTGGAGCGCCGGCGTCCCGCCGGCCAGCCGACCAGAGGCAGGCGCTCCGGCTAACATACCCATTTTCCCCGGCGCCGCCAGTGTCGCCGCGTTTAGGAGCGCCGGCGTCCCGCCGGCCAGCCGACCGGAGGCCGGTACTCCGGCTAACATACGCCTTCCCCCTCACCACCCAGGAGACACAAGATGACCGGACTGTACAAACCTTTCGCCGCCACCCTGCTCAGTCTGACCGCGTTGCTGTTCGGCACGACAGCTCAGGCCGCGCCGGAACTGAAGGTCTCGGCAAGCGAGGTGTCGGTGGGTGAAACCATCCAGATCGACGCTTCGTCCGGTTCCTCGATGATCCCGGTGTATGCCAAGGAATGGAACGTTTCGTCGCAATTCAGCCTGATTTCCGCCGGGCGGACCGGCGCCAAGATCAAGGCGATAGCCGCCGGCACCGGCACAGTTTCCGCCAACGTCAACCTGAAAGACCTGGCCGTCACCATCAAAGTCTTCGCGCCGGAACCGGTCGTCGCCGCTCCGGTCGCGCCGCTGCAGGAAGTCGCCGCCACGCCGGCGGCACCCAAACTGAGCGCTTGCCAGCAGGAAATGGTTGAGCGCAAGCGCGAAATCGCGCAGGACTTCAACGAGGCGCGCTATGAGGATGCCCGCACCAAGTTGCTCGACATGCAAAAGGCCTGGCTCAACGACAGTCGCTGGGCGGATGCCTTGCTCGGCGCCATCGACAAGCTGGCGCCAGTCACTGCCAGTACACCTGCCGCACGCTGAGGCATGCGGCAACGCTAACCTGACGGCGTCTGTGCAAATGGTGCAGCGCCCGGCAGAAGGAGAATCGGATGTCTCGCAATCAATTACCGATCGACCTGGATAACCTGCTGGAGCGGCATGCGCATGATCCGACGCGCCTGCTGCAAATCCTGCGCGAAATCCAGGAAAGCCAGGGCTGGATCGCGCCGGATGTCGTCGATGCGCTGGCCGAATGCCTGAACCTGCCGCGCGCCCGCATTGAGGGCGTCGTCGGCTTCTACAGCTTCCTGCATGCCGAACCGGTCGGCCAGTTCCGCCTGCTGTTCTCCGACAACATCACCGACCGCATGCTGGGCAACCAGGATCTGCTCGCCTACCTGTGCAACAAACTATGGGCGGAGCGCGGCCATGTTTCCGAGGACGGCCTGGTTTCCATCGAGACCACCTCCTGCACCGGCCTGTGCGACCAGGGCCCGGCCATGCTGGCGAACGGCTGGGCGATCCCGCGCCTGAGCCGCGAACGGCTCGACCAGATTGCCGAACTGGTGCTGCAGAAATTGCCGGTGCCGCAGTGGCCGCGTGAATTGTTCGCCATCGACGACAACATCCGCCGCGCCGACATTCTGCTCGGCAACACGCTGCAGCCGGGCGATGCGCTACGCGCCGCGATCGCACGCGGCAGCACACCGGGCACGGAAGCGGCCGCCAACGAACGTTCCTGGCGCGAGGCCAACATCCCGGCCGCGCTAGGCCCGCTCGCCACGCTGGAGGAAATCAAGCGTTCCAATCTGCGCGGCCGCGGCGGCGCCGGCTTCACCACCGGCCTGAAATGGGAAGCCTGCCGCAACACCCCGACCGGGCCGCGTTACGTCGTATGCAATGCCGACGAAGGCGAGCCCGGCACCTTCAAGGACCGCGTCCTGCTCACCGCCCAGGCCGATCTGCTGTTCGAGGGCATGACGGTGTGCGCCCATGCCATCGACGCCCGCCACGGTTTCCTCTATCTGCGCGGCGAATACCGCTATCTGCTGGAACCGCTCAACTCTGTGCTTGAACGCCGCCGCGCCGCCAACCTGCTCGGCCGCGGCATCCTCGGCCAGGCCGGTTTCGATTTCGACATCGAAATTCACGTCGGCGCCGGCGCCTACGTCTGCGGCGAGGAATCCGCGCTGATCGAATCGCTCGAAGGCAAACGCGGCATCCCGCGCAACCGGCCGCCCTACCCGGTCACGCACGGCTATCTGCAGAAACCGACCACGGTCAACAACGTCGAAACCTTCTGCGCTGCCGCGCTGATTGCGCTCAATGGCGGCGACTGGTACCGCGCCATCGGCACCGCGAAATCCGCCGGCACGAAAATCCTCTCCGTCTCCGGCGACTGCGCCCGCCCCGGTATCTACGAATATCCGTTCGGCGTCACAGTGCGCCAGGTGCTGGCCGATTGCGGCGCCGGGCTGGGCAAACACGATACCTTGGCGGTGCAGATCAGCGGCCCGTCCGGCGTCTGCATCGGCGCCGACGAGTTCGACCGCCGCATCGCGTTCGAGGATCTGGCCACCGCCGGCGCCTTCATGGTGTTCGACAGCAGCCGCGACATGTTCGAGGTGGCGCGCAACTTCGCGCATTTCTTCGCGCACGAAAGCTGCGGTTTCTGCACGCCATGCCGGGTCGGCACCGCCATGCTGAAGGCGACGATGGACAAGATCGCCGCCGGCCACGGCACCCAGTACGACCTCGCCGAAATCGACAAACTTGACCGCGTCCTGCATCAGTCGGCGCATTGCGGCCTCGGCCACACCGCCTGCAACCCGACGCTGGACACGCTGAAACGCTTCCGCCCGACCTACGAACGCCGCCTGAAATCGCTCGATTTCGAACCGGCTTTCGATCTCGACGGCGCGCTCGCCGCCGCCCGCCGGATGACCGGCCGCGACGATGCCGGCGCGCATCTGAGTGTGGAGATGGAGAAATGAAACATTGCCCCGCCTTGCCTTTCCCCCCTTTGCAAACGGGGGCAGTGGGGATTTCTGCGACATACGCTCAGACCACCGCCGTCAAATCCCCCTTGCTCCCCCTTTTACAAAGTGGGAAATGGAGTCACCCATGACCGACACCTTCCAACTCGACGGCGAAGACATCCCCTACACCTCCGGCCAGACCGTGCTGCAAGCCGCGCTCGCCGCCGGCCATTACATCCCGCACCTGTGCTACCACCCTGAGTTCAAGCCGCATGGCAGTTGCAAGGTGTGCACGGTCAAGATTGGCGCGGGCAGCAACACGCGCACCGCCGCGTCCTGCACCCTGCCGGCACAAGCCGGGCTGGAAGTCGAAAGCGACAGCGATGAGATGAACGCCCTGCGCCGCACGCTGGTGCAGATGCTGTTCGCCGAGGGCAACCACTTCTGCCCGTCCTGCGAGAAGAGCGGCAACTGCGCCTTGCAGGCGCTGGGCGCCGACCTCGGCGTGATGACCGCCGGCTTCCGCCACTTCTACCCGGACCGACCGGTGGACGCCTCGCACCCGGACATCCTGCTCGATTTCAACCGCTGCATCCTGTGCGAACTGTGCGTGCGCGCCTCCTGCGAGGTCGACGGAAAATGCGTGTTTTCGCTGTCCGGACGCGGCATCGCCAAGCATCTGGTGGTCAACGCCGCCTCCGGCCAACTCGCCGATACCGACATCGCGCTAAGCGACAAGGCGATGCAGGTCTGCCCGGTCGGCGTCATCCTGAAGAAGCGTGTCGGCTTCGCGGTGCCCATCGGCGAGCGCCGCTACGACCAGCGCCCAATCAGCGCGCAGGCGCTCGACGACGCGCCGCGCCCGGCCAGCGCCAGCGGCAGCGGCCACTGCGCCGCTTGCGAGGGCGCCGTAGCCGTAACTGCTTCTGCGCTTGCGACGCCGGCATCCACCTTGGGGAGCACGCCATGAACTTGCCCACTAGCACGCCCACCCCGCCCAAGATTCGCGTCGCCACCACCTCGCTGGCGGGCTGCTTCGGCTGCCACATGTCGCTGCTCGACATCGACGAACGCCTGTTCACGCTGCTCGAACTGGTCGAGTTCGACCGCTCGCCGCTGACCGACATCAAACATTGCGGCCCCTGCGACGTCGGCTTCATCGAGGGCGGCATCTGCAACGCGGAAAACGTGCATGTGCTGCGCGAGTTCCGCAACAACTGCAAGATCCTGGTCGCCGTCGGCGCCTGCGCGGTCACCGGCGGCCTGCCGGCGCAACGCAATCACCTGAGCCTGGCCGACTGCCTGCAGGAGGTCTACGTCACCGAGATCAGCCTCACCAACGGCATGATCCCGAACGACCCGGAACTGCCGCTGCCGCTCGACAAAGTGCATCCGCTGCACGAAGTGGTGAAGGTGGATTACTTCATTCCCGGCTGCCCGCCTTCCGCCGATACGTTGTGGAAATTCTTCACGGACCTGCTCGCCGGACGCACGCCGAGCCTGAGTGTCGCGCTGACGCGGTATGACTGAGTCCGGGCCAGGAAATACAAATTCAACCAACCTATAATCGGTATTACCGAATTTCTGCATTACGGAGAAAAAATGCCGGAAACCCTGCTTGTTTCAAATCGCGGCCAGATCACGTTACCTGCCAGCATGCGCAAACAACTGGGCATCGAACCGGGTGCGGCGCTGATCATCGAAGCCTGCGACGGCACCCTCACGCTGAAGCCCGCCGCCGTGCTCGAAATCGAACACTACAGCGACGAGCAGATTGCTCGCTGGGACAGCGAGGACACGCTTGATGCCGATGAAAGAAAACGCATTCTGGACAGGTTGCAGCGCAAGTAATGCGTCTGTTCCTGGACGCCAACATCCTGTTCACGGCAGCACACAACGCCGAGGGCAAGTCCAGCCTGCTCATCGAACTCGGTCAGGCGGGTTTATGGCAATTGGTCAGCAGCGCCTATGCGGTAGAAGAAGCGCGGCGCAATATCGCCCGCAAATATCCGGACCGCTTGCAGCGGCTGCGAACAATGACGCAAAACCTGGCGCTGGCGCCAGCCGACCCAGAAGTGGGTTGCCCGCCAGGGCTGGTGGAAAAGGATTGCCCAATCTATCGCGCCACCATCGCCTGCAAAGCCGACATACTGCTCACCGGCGACATTCGCGATTTCGGCTTTCTGATGAACGACCGTACAAAGGCAGATGGCTTGCTGATTCAGACGGTCGCCGATTTTCTTGCCGGTTTATGAGGGACTCACCATGAACCAAACAACCTTATCAAACAATCTCGAAACCGCCGCCCATCCCGAAACCCTGCGCCGCGTCGCCATCGACCCGATTTCGCGCGTCGAAGGTCATGGCAAGGTCACGCTGCTGCTCGACGAAGACGACCATGTCCAGCAAGTGCGCCTGCATATCGTCGAATTTCGCGGCTTCGAGAAATTCATCCAGGGCCGGCCGTATTGGGAAGTGCCGGTCATGGTGCAGCGCCTGTGCGGCATCTGCCCGGTATCGCATCACCTGGCGGCGTCCAAGGCGCTCGATCAGATCGTCGGCGCGCACACGTTGACGCCGACCGCCGAGAAACTGCGCCGCCTGATGCATTACGGCCAGATCCTGCAATCGCACGCGCTGCATTTCTTCCACCTGTCCTCGCCCGACCTGCTGTTCGGCTTCGGTTCCGATGTCGCCCAACGCAACATTGTCGGCATCGCCGCCGCCAACCCGGAAGTGGCGCGCCAGGGCGTGCTGTTGCGCAAGTACGGTCAGGAAGTGATTCGCCACACCGCCGGCAAGCGCATCCACGGCACCGGCTCTGTGCCCGGCGGCGTCAACAAGAACCTGAGCCTGGCCGAACGCGACGAACTGCTCAAAGACATCTACCAGATGATCGGCTGGGCACGCGGCGCGGTGCATCTGACGCGGCAACTGTTCGAACAGAACCTGGCCGAGTACAACGCCTTCGGCCGCTTCGACGCCCACACGATGAGCCTGATCCGTGCCGACGGCGCGATGGATCTGTTCCACGGCGGCTTGCGCGCGCGCGACATGAACGGCAAGACGATCTTCGACCACGTCGATTACAACCGCTACTGGGAACAGATCAGCGAAGAAGTGAAGCCCTGGTCGTACATGAAATTCCCGTTCCTGCGCACGCTCGGCCCGGAAGCCGGCTGGTACCGCGTCGGCCCGCTGGCGCGAGTGACGCAGTGCGATTTCATCCCGACCCCGCTGGCCGACCGCGAACGCCAGGACTTCCTCGCCTTCGATGCCGGCAATTCTGCCGGCTCAACGCTGGGCTACCACTGGGCGCGCATGATCGAGATGCTGCATGCCGCCGAGGCGATCAAGGAACTGCTGCACGATGCCGACCTGCAAGGCGACGAACTGGTGGTCGCGGCGGCCGACCGGGGCGAGCGCCAGGAACGCGGCGTCGGCATGATCGAAGCGCCGCGCGGCACGCTGATCCACCACTACCGCGTCGACGAACACGACCAGGTCATCCGCGCCAACCTGATCGTCTCAACCACGCACAACAACCAGGCCATGAACGAAGCCGTGCGCCAGGTCGCGCGGCAATATCTCGACGGCCGCAAACTGACCGAAGGCCTGCTCAACCACATCGAAGTCGCCGTGCGTGCCTTCGACCCCTGCCTGTCCTGTGCCACCCACGCGCTCGGCAAGATGCCGCTGCAAGTCGAACTGCTCGACGCCGAAGGCACGCAAATCGACCAATTGGTGCGGTAGGAGGCCCGCTCGCGGGCCGAACACCATTTCCATTAATTTTTCGGCCCGCAAGCGGGCCTCCTACAACTTCGATTCGCTTTGAACACCCCCGCCCCCATCCTGATCATCGGCATCGGCAACCCCAGCCGCGGCGACGACGCGCTCGGCCCGCTATTGATCGAACGACTGGAAGCGCTGCAAATTCCCGATGTCGAACTGCTCACCGACTTCCAGCTACAGGTCGAATTCGCCCTCGACCTGCAAGGCCGGCAGCTAGTCATCTTCATCGACGCCAGCCTGAACGCCGCCCCACCCTTCGAGTTCACGCCCGTCGTCGCCGAAGCAGACAGCAGCTACAGCAGCCACGCACTGTCGCCCAGCGCGGTGCTGCACGCCTACCAAAAACTCTACGGCCCACCACCGCCAGCCCATGTCCTGGCGATACGCGGCACCGCGTTCGAACTGGGAGAAAGCCTGAGCGAAGCGGCGACAACGAATCTGGATGCTGCGCTCAGCTGGCTGCGCAATAGGCTGCTTTAGCGCAAGGCCGGCTTGCTCGCTGTCGATATTTTTTACGCATGGACCGGCGAGCCAGCGTGCGATCACGGCATGGGAGCTCATAGCTACCTATAACGCCTTGTAAGTAAACGAATAGCCATGCGGGTCTGTATTTATAGGCATGGCAATTGCTTATGATCCAGTAAGCAAAACAGCGTAGCCAATGCGCTGTCATCGTTTATCTACCCCAGTTTCCCTACGCGAACGGGATCAAAAGGAAACATCATGAAAACCTTGAAATTGAAACTAGTTGTGGCCGTGCTTTCCTCCCTCGCGGCTGGCATTGCCTCGGCAGCCCCGATTTACTGGACCGACTGGACCGGCACCGATACCGCAACTGGTACGGCTTTTCAGGGCCAGGGAACGATCACAACGACGACGTCGGCCGTGGGGGTGACTTACTCCAACCCGAACGGAATCGGCTTCTACCAGACCTCCGGCGGTACCGACTATTGGCAAAACAATCGCTCCGGCCGCGACGATACCGACTCGCCCTATACCAGTACTCTGGTCGACAACGCGCCGACCGGCACTGACATCATTGCATTGGCGTACCGTGGCACTCAGACGCTGCAATTCTCGGAGCGGATCGCCAATCCAGTATTCGCATTCGTCAGCCTCAATGGCAACGGCTATGCATTCGACCAGGATTTCGAAATCCTGAGCCTGGGTGGGGTCGATGGTAACGACTGCGGGTATTGGGGCTGCGGCGGAGCTCAGAAGGTCGTGGTCGACCTTGGCGGTGGAAATTTCGAGTACCAACTCAACAGCACGAACGTCGGTGGAACTGAGCCGCACGGCGCCATTCGGTTTACCGGCGCATTCGATGAGGTGACCTGGCGCAGCAGTTCCAATGAGTATTGGAACGGTTTTACGGTTGGCGTGCAGGGCACTGCGGTCGAAGTTTTCCGTGTTCCAGAACCTGCCTCCGTGGCATTGCTGGGCCTTGGCCTGATCGGTCTCGGAATGGCACGCCGACACAAGGCCTGATAAGTCGATTCCAGGATTCCAGTCTTGATCGGCGACTTCGGTCGCCGTTTTTTTGTTCGCCAATCCCTATCGCGCTTGCGGCTGGTGCGCACGGCGCACCCTACTGTTTCTTGGAGGCACTGAGCGCAGGTGCGGCAGTCAACCTGGCGGCGGCGTTCGCCTGGCTGCGCGGCAAACTGGAAAGTTCGGCCTGAGCGCTAATGCAGCCATTCCAGCACGGCGCCGACTGCTGCCGGCAGCGCCTGTTCGACCGGCGCGCTGAGCGCCTCGCCGAAGTCGAACTCGGGTTGGGCTTCGACGCCCACCAGCCAGATTTCCTCCGGCAGATCCAGGCCCATTTCGCGGCCGAAAGCGAGGGCGGACGACAGGCTGAGGTCGTGCACGGAGGCGGTGTGCTGGACGCTGAGTTCGTCCAGCTCGCGGGACGACATCTGATGCAGCACACCAGGCGCGGCGCCGGTGTTCATCGCATCGACGATGAGCACGCGCCGGTAGCCGGCCAGGTGTTCCATCAGGGATAGACCGCCCAGCGAGAGGCAGATCACGTCGATGGCGGGATCTTCGAGGCAGGCTTTGACGGCTTCCGCGACGCGCCAGCCGACGCCGTCGTCGCCGAGGATGGGATTGCCGAGGCCGACGACCAAGGTGGTGGCGATAGGTGTTCCAGATTGGTCGGGAGTGGCCGGCGGGACGCCGGCGCTCCCAGTTGCGCTTCTGCTCATCCCCGCACCACGTCGACGATCTCGCCATCGGCGCCGTGGATGGTCACTTCCAGCGGTATCTTGCCCGGCAGCGAATGCGTGGCGCAGCCCAGGCAGGGGTCGTAGGCGCGGTAGGCCATTTCGATGCGGTTGAGCAGGCCTTCCGAGACCACCGTGCCGGCCTTGATCAAGCTCTTCGCCGCCTTGTTGATGGACAGGCTCATCGCCGCATTGTTGTTGGTGGTGCCGACCACCAGATTCACCATCGTCAGCAAACCGCGCTCGTCGGTGCGGTAGTGGTGGGTCAGCGTGCCGCGCGGCGCCTCGACGATGCCGACGCCTTCGTTCGGCGTCGCGGTCGGCAGGGCGCGTACGTCCAGCGAGGTGATTTCCGGATCAGTTGCCAGCTCCATCCAGCGTTCGGCGGCGTAGAGCAGTTCGATCAGGCGCGCCCAGTGGATGGCCAGGCGGCTGTGCGCCGGTTTGCCCAGCGTCGCGAAAAACTTCTCGTACTCGGCCTGGGCCAGCGGCGTGGCCATGCCTTCGGCGACGTTCAGTCGCGAGAGCGGCGTGGCCATGTAGATGCCTGAATCGGCGCCGTCGGTAAAGCCGTTCCAGCCGACTTTCTTCAGATACGGGAATTTCAGGTAGCTCCAGGGCTCCACCCGCTCGGCGATCCAGTCAGTGTATTCGTTCGGCGCGTAGGTGCCGTGATGCGTGCCGTCCGGCCCGACGATGCGCACGCGGCCGTCGTAGAAATTCACTTTATTCTGGGCATCCACCAAACCCATGTAATAGGTTTTGTGGGTGTAGGCGTCGCCCAGAATCATGTCCAGATATTCCGGGTTGCCCAGCACCAGGTCGTGGAATACCTGCAACGCGAACTGGCCGAATTCCACCGCCCAGCGGCCCATCGTTTCGATCTCCTTGCGCTCTTCTTCCGAGATCGCCTTGGTCATGCCGCCCGGCACGGCGGTACAGGGATGCACCTTGCGCCCGCCGATGATTTCCACCGTGCGGTGGCCGAATTTGCGCGCCTGGATCACCTTGCCGCCGATCTCCAGCCCCACCTTCTTAATCACGCCGAGAATGTTGCGCTCGGCCACCGGCGTGTCCGGCCCCATGATGAAGTCCGGCCCGCCCAGGATGAAGAAGTGGGTGGTGTGGTCGGCGAAGAAGAAGGCGGAGTACAGCAGTTCGCGCAGTTTCTTGGCGGCCGGCGGCGGCGTCACGCCGTACACCGCGTCGGCGGCCTTGGCGGCGGCCATGTGGTGCGCTTCCGGACAGACGCCACAGATGCGGTTGGTCAGCACCGGCATTTCCTCCACCGGGCGGCCGACGCAGAAGCGCTCGAAGCCGCGCAGTTCCGGCACTTGCAGGTAAGCATTGGCAACATCACCGGCTGCGTCGAGGTATATTTCGATCTTGCCGTGGCCTTCCAGCCGGGTCAGGGGGTCGATGGTGATGCGTTGCATTTCATTCTCCGTGTATCCCCTCTCCCGCAAGCGGGAGAGGGTTAGGGAGAGGGAGGTCTTAAAGCCGTCAAATGCCCCTCTCTGATAGTGCTACCAGCCAACCGACTAGGCTGCCAAAAAACGTCAGCCAAGTCTCTGGCTGCCCCGGCCCCTCCCCCGCTTGCGGGGGAGGGGAGTCACTACGTTTGCTCTTCGAATGCTTCCCGACTCGCCCGCAGCAGCGAATGCGCCAGGCTGAAGCGGTAGAACGTGCCGGCCGGGTCGGGAATGCCGTCCAGCACTCGGTCGATGGCGTCGGGGTCGTTTTCGTCCACCACCGAGGCGATGGCGGTCATCAGCCGCGCGCCCTGGTCCACCACGCCGGGGGCGGCGCCGTAGCAGCCGATGCAGGGTGCGCCGACATTCGGACAGCGCGAATTGCAGCCGCTGCGGGTGGCCGGGCCGGCGCACATCAGACCCTGTTCCAGCAGGCAATCGGTAATGTTCAGTTGCGGCAGTTCCTGGATGCGGGAAATCTTGTCGATCAGCTTCACGTCGCGTTTGCGGGCGCATTCGTCGCACACCGTGGAATTGCCGGCGCCGAGCACCGCGCCTTTCGGCGGCAGTTCGGCCTCGCCCTTCACCACGGCGATCAGCACATCCAGCACGGCGGCGATCTGGTGCGATTCCGGCGGGCAACCGGGGACGTGGTAATCCACCTCCACCACCTGATCCAGTGTGCGCACCACTGCCTGCAGCGGCGTCAGGGTCAGCACGCCTTCCGGCACCTGGCAAGCGGTTTGCGGGCGCAGATGGTCCGGGTTCACGGTGCTGGGGGTGTCGAAGGCGCAATCGAAGAGGCTCTCACGCGTGCCGAGGTTGGCCAGACCGGGGATGCAACCCTCGTTGGCGCAGGAACCGAAAGCCACCAGCAGCTTCGATTTACGCCGCAACAACTTGGCCATGTGCTCGTTTTCGTCGGTGCGGATGCTGCCGTTGAACAGGGTGACCAGGATGGATTCATCTTCCATCGCCTCCACTTCCGCGTACTTCACATCCATCGCCGCCGGCCAGAATGCGACCTCGAAGTTGGCGTCCAGATCGAGCACCTTCTCGTCGATGTTGAGCACCGCGATCTCGCAGCCGCCGCAGGCTGAGGCCCAGTACATGGCAAATTTGGGTTTCATGGGGCGGACTCCTTGGCTCCCCTGTTGCACGAGCAACCCGTCATTCCCGCGAATGCGGGAATCCAGTGCACAGGGCTGATTTCTTTGAAATCAATCAGTTGGACAATCTGGATTCCCGCCTGCGCGGGAATGACGGTGCTTGTCATGCCGCCACCTCGCTCAAAACGGGAATTTCGGCGGGCGCCGTGACCACAGGCACCGGCCGCGCCGGCCAGTTCAGCGGCCCGAGATTCTTCACTTCATCCACCATCGCGCCGATTTCCTCGGCAAATTTGGCGCCCTCGGCGGCGCTGGCCCAGGCCAGACGAACCCGCGCGGGTTCGATGCCGAACTGGGCCAGGGTCTTTTGCAGCAGGCGATGCCGCCGAAGGGCTTTATAGTTCTGCTCAAGGTAATGGCATTCGCCCGGATGGCAGCCGGCGATCAGCACGCCGTCGGCGCCGTCGGACAAGGCCTTAAGCACGAAAGTGGGGTCGATGCGGCCGCTGCACATGACGCGGATCAGACGCACGTTGGGCGGGTACTTGATGCGCGCCGTGCCGGCCAGATCGGCGGCGCGGTAACTGCACCAGTTGCAAGTGAAGCCGATGATCACGGGTTCGAAGGGAGTCACTGCGGCATCGCTCATACAACCTCCGCTACCCGGTTTGCGGGCTGGCGCACGTCGCGCAACAAACCCTCGATCTGGGCGAACAACTGTTCGTTGCTGAAGCCCGAGCCCTGGATGGCGCCGGCCGGGCAGGCGGCGACGCAGGTGCCGCAGCCCTGGCAGAGGGCGGCGTTGATTTCGGTGACCTTGCGCGCTTCGATGAAGCTGATCGCGTTGAACGGACACAGGCCGTTGCAGATGCGGCAGCCGGAGCACTGCGCCTCGTTCACGCTGGCGCGCACCGGTTCCAGCGCCAGCTCGCCCTGGCGGATGTAGTTCAGCACCCGCGCCGCCGCCGCCGCGCCTTGCGAAACGCTGGCCGGGATGTCCTTCGGCCCCTGCGCACAGCCGGCCACGAAGACGCCCTCGGTCATCGTGGAAATCGGGTCCATCTTGGCGTGCTTCTCGATGAACCAGCCGCGGGTCGAACAGGCAATGCCGAAGGTCTTGCCCACCTCGGCGCTGTCGTGGCGCGGCTCCAGGCCGGCGGAAAGCACCACCATGTCGACCGGAATGCGCCGTTGCAGGCCGGCCAGGGTGTCTTCCACCTGGATGAACAATTTCCCGGCCTCTTCCCGCGGCCCCATCGGCACATCGCTCACCTCGGCGACCTTGCCGCGAATGAAATGCACGTCCTCATCCATCACGCGCTGGTAGAACTCGTCGTAGTCCTTACCCGGCGTGCGAATGTCGATGTAGAAGTTGTAGACCTCGGCGCCGGTGCGCTCCTTCACCAGATGCGCGGTTTTCAGACTCTGCATGCAGCAGATCGACGAGCAATACGGGTTGTAGTTGCGGTCGCGGCTGCCGACGCAGTGCACGATGCCCACCGCTTTCGGCGCGGTGACACCATCGCGCAGCACGACCTTGCCGCCGGTCGGGCCGGCGGCGTTGCACATGCGCTCCAGTTCCAGGCTGGTGAACACGTTGGGCAGGCGGCCGTAGCCGTATTGCGGGATGCGCCGCGCGTTGAACATGTCGAAGCCGGTGGCCAGAACGATGTTGCCAACCTTCAGCGTCACCCGTTCCTCCTTCTGGTTGAGCAGGATGGAATTGGGCACGGTCGGACAGAATTTCTCGCAGGCCTTGCAGCCGCCGCCCTTGTCCTTCGTTTTCGCACCAATAAAGTAGGTGCAGGTATCGGGATCGAGCACCGGCAGATTGGGCACCGCCTGCGCGAACGGCCAGTAGATTGCCTTGCGGTAGCCGATGCCAGCTTCGAAGTTGTCATCCACCACCATGATCGGGCACTTCTCGACACAGATGCCGCAACCGGTGCAGATGTCCTCGTCGACGTAACGTGGTTTTTTCTTCACCGTCACCGTGTAGTTGCCGACGAAGCCCTCCACCTTCTCGACCTCGCTCCAGGTAAACAGATGAATCTTCCGGTGCGCGCCGGCGGCGGCCATCTTCGGCGTCAGGATGCAGGCGGCACAGTCCAGGGTCGGGAAGGTCTTGTCGAACTGCGCCATGTGGCCGCCCAGCGAGGCCTCGCGTTCGATCAGGTAAACGTCGTAACCGGCATCCGCCACTTCCAGCGCGGCCTGCAGGCCAGCGATGCCACCGCCGACCACCAGCGTCGCGGCATCGATCGGCACTCGGATGGCTTCCAGCGGCTCGTTTTTCAGCACACGTTCCACCGTGCCGTTGACGATGGCCTTGGCCTTGGCGGTCGCGGCAACCTTGTCGGTATGCACCCAGGCGACCTGCTCGCGAATCGAGGCCATTTCCGACAAATACGGATTCAGGCCGGAACGCTCGCACACGCCTCGAAACGTCTTTTCATGCAAATGTGGCGAACAGGCGGCGACCACGACGCGGGTCAGGCGCTGTTCGTGGATGTCCTGCTCGATCAATTCCTGCCCGGCCACCGAGCACATGAAGGTGTAATCGCGGGCCAGGACGACGCCGCGATCCTTCAGTTCCTCGGCGGCAAACTTCGCCACGCCTTCCACATCCACCACGCCGGCGATGTTGCTGCCGCAGTGGCAGACGTAGACGCCGACTCTTTCCTTTTGAGTGTCCATATCGAACCTCACCCGTCATTCCCGCGCAGGCGGGAATCCAGTTCGTCCATCAAACTTGTCTGGCAACAGCAATCACACCTGCAACCTGGATTCCCGCCTTCGCGGGAATGACGAATACAGCATGAACATTGCATCGTCATGGCTCACCCCATGCCCGGCATCGGCAACCCGTCGCCCGGCTTCGGACGCCGTTTGCGCTTGGCTTCCGCCACTTTCGGCGCCTCGGCCTGGATCTTCGCCAGCGCCGGGGCGGCATCGACGAACTCCTTGCCGATGCCCAGTTCCTTCGCGCTCCTGCCGAAGGCCAGGCCCATGAGCTGGGTGAAATACAGCACCGGCATGTGATAGTCGGTGTGGAAGTGCTTGTTCATCTCGACCTGATAAGCATCCAGATTGAGTTGGCACATCGGGCACAGCGTCACCACCATGTCGGCGCCGGCTTCGGTCGCGCCGTTGATCAGGCGACGGATCAGACCGAACGCGACATCCGGGCCGATCACGCTCATGTGGCCGCCGCAGCACTGGGTTTTCAGCGACCACTCGACGACTTCCGCCCCCAGCGCGCGCAGCAGTTTGTCCATCGAAGTGGGATGTTCATGGCTGTCCCAGCGGCTGTCGTAATCCGGGCGCACCACCTGGCAGCCGTAATAGGCCGCCACCTTGAGGCCGTGCAGCGGCTTCACCACCTTGGCCTTGACGGTGTCGTAACCGATGTCGTGACAGACCAGATCGAGCAGATGGCGCACTTTCAGACTGCCGGCGTCGTAATGCAGACCGCCCGCCGCCAGTGCTGTGTTGACTGTGTTGTCGAGCTTGGCATCCTCGCGCATCTGCGCGTCGGTCTTGGCCAGATTCAGATAACAGGCGCTGCAACCGGCGGTCAGCACATCAGTCCCCGCCGCCTGATCCTGCGCCAGCGCCAGATTGCGGCCGATCAGCGAGTGCGCCGCGACGCGGTGCACCGACATGTATTCGGTCGCGCCGCAGCAGTTCCAGTCGTCGATTTCCTGCAATTCCAGATCGATGTCGTCGCGGATCGCCAGCAGCGAATCCAGATAAGGCCGCGCGTTCTTCTGCATCGAGCAGCCGGGATAAAAAAGCGCTTTCATGATGTCGCCTCCGAAAGGTTGGTGGCATGACGACGGGCATCGTGTCGGCGACTGGCGGCATTCGCGGCCGGTCGCATCCCCGCCGGGCGGGGCCCCTGCTCCCTGCTCATGCCGTCCCCCCTTCCAGCGCCTTGGCTTTATCGAGGATGGCGGTGAGTTGCGCCATGCCTTCGATGCGGTGCGGCATCAGATCGATGCGCCCGCGCTTGAACATACCCAGCCCCAGCGGCGCCATGCCGGCCAGCGACAGCGGGTGGTGGCGCAGGTTGAAGCGGGTGGCCAGGCCGAGTTCGAAGCTGCGGCCGTATTTCTCGACGTAATCGACGAAGGTTTCGGAAAAGCCCGGCATCGCCGCGTCGTGATACAGCCCGGCCTTGATCGCCATGGACTTCAACGTATACATCACATCGGTGATGTGGATGTTCTGCGGGCAACGCACCGTGCAGTAGTAGCAGGACACGCAATACCAAGGTGCGTTGCTCTTCAGCACCGTTTCACGCTGCCCCGCGTTGATCAGCGCGAACAGCCGGCGCGGCGTGTGCTCCATCTCCGCCCCGGAAGGGCAGGAGCCGCCACAGGAACCGCACTGGATGCAATGGTTGAGCCGGTTGTCACCCGGCGTGGCCGCCATGACTTCGGCAAGGAAGTCCTTCGGGCCAGAGACTGAAACAGCTGCCGCACTCACGATCAAATCCTCCAGAGAAGAGGAAAACACCGTCGCCGGAAAAATCGCGGCGGGATTCGGCTGTCGTGAAGTCGGCGGCGAGATACTTATAACTGGACGTTAGTATCTGCTTATATGCTTGTCAAACTCGGGGGCTTTACTTACTTCAATAGTGTGTATTGCCTGCTTTATTGATCCGGCCAGGTTATCCGGGATTGCCCATTGCCCCCAAGACACGACGTAGGATGGGCCAAGCGCAGCGGGCCCATCAACCCGCCAAGTGATGTGCCCGCTGCGCTTGGCCCATCCTACCGGGCTTCATTAGTGAGCATTGCCTGGCGATGCCGCTACAGGTGCGTGGCTAAACCGGCATCGGCCTGCGTTCATTCAGATTCAGCCAGCCGCGCACGACCCGATAAAGCACCCAGACACCCGCGCACGCCACCAACACGAACGCCAGCGGAATGCCGATCAGGCTGAAAGCCAGCAGCAGCGCCAGCAATACCCACATCAACGCAAACCAGAACGTCCGAATCTGCCAGCGGAAATGCGATTCCAGAAACGTCCCGCGCGCCTCGCCCCGCTTCACATAACTCAACACTACCGCGATCAACGAAGGCCAGCCGGTAATGAACGCGGTAACGATGAACGCGGGCGTCATCAAGCCGGTCACCACGGTCAAGGCATGCAGGCCGTAGATGACGTGCGATACCTTGATCAGACTGTCTGGCGGCGCCAACGTGTGGGATTCATACATGCGATACCTCCTTGCATTCAGCCAACGCTGAGTTTCAGCGTTGGCATTTTGAGTCTCGGCTCCATGTTCCCCAGCGGAAATGCCTTGATACACGGATCAGGCCTACAAGTTACTACGTGCTAGCTCGAACCGGGTGACGCACATCCAGAACATAAGCGGCAAGCCGGAACTCGTTATCAGACAGTTCGCCAGCCAACCCCGACAATGTCACCTGGAGGTCAAGCGAGCCGGACGCGGCGCGTTCACAGTGGCGCCGTTTAGCGTCTTGGCCCTGCCAGAAATCACAGACGTACCAACCCACCAGGTAGAGGCCATGACATGCGCCAAGCCGACGTAAATACCGCTCCTTTAGTTGGCTTTGCATGGCAGTCATCAACTCGCCATTCCAGCAACCCTTAGTTTCGATGATCAGTTTGATAGGAGACAGGCCCTCAGCAAGCGCCTCGATCTTGATGTCAGTCCGCTCCGGGATGCCACTTTCCCGGATATTTCGCACCTGGACTTCCCGGTCGATAACCGCCGACGGCAAATCGCGCCGCAAATGTTGCAACACGAAATCGGACAACCTCTCCTCGCCTTTTGGGCGGCCTGAATGATCATCTTTGGCGACATTCCACAAGAACGGCGCCAAGGGGTTGTCGCCTTGCAGCAGCGTTTGCAGCCCGGTAAGCGACGCCAGGACAGCATCCATCAATTCATCGCCATCACGGACAAAACGCGCGTCAGCCCGCTCCAGATGGGTCAGCAGCTGATCTGGTTCGATGCCTTTCCAGGCGCGGTTCCGCTGCACAGCCCTGGCGCTTGCCAAAGCATTGCGCAGCCAGTTCCTTTCGGGGAATTCACTGGATAACGTTTCCAGGGCTGAAATGGCGTCTTGGGTTCCCAACTCGACCAGTGCATTCGCCGTCGCCGATCGCAGGTGGGCCATGTCATCAAGTTTAGTGGGCGAGTAACCCTCGCCATTGCGGTGCGGCGGGTCGTTAGCCTCAGGATACCGAGCCTCCAGCCAACGGTAGAAATCCGCCAAGCTAGATGCATCCAGTTCTTTAAGCATGGGAAACTGAAAGCCGAAATGCCCGGCAATGTACGCCCACAAAGCAATGCCGTAGGTTTCGTCATTCTGGGTTCTAGACCAGAGCACCGGCCAGGTTTCGCGGGACGCTTGGGAAAACAGCCGTTGGGCTAAATCAAAAACATCGTTCCTCGGCCGTTCAACCGATTCCGGCAGCGCCAACAATTCCAGCGCCATGCGAATCGCGGTTGCATCCTGTCGATCCAGCAGTACGGTTAGTAACCGCTTGCGCTGGGCAAAGGTGATGTTGCCATCCAGGCAACCGCGAACCAAATCGGCGACCTGGTCGTTCCAGATGGAAAGCAGATCATCCAAAGCACGCAACCACGTTTCTCCTGTCTGGATTTCTCGTTCAAGCTCCGCGCGCAGCAATTCCAACACGGCATCCGGGTAGCGGGATTGGGCCAGGATCAGCAAAGACACCCGCTTGTTATTGTCATGGCGATAGGGATAGGCCACGGTGGCGACAAGCCAGCGCCGCCAAAGCGTCTCGTCAGCCTCCGCCAGCCAGTCCGGACGTAGATCGGCGAGAAAACAGAGCGCCAGATACGTGGCGATATGGGCGTAAGCCAATTTTCCATCTGCAAGCCGCATCTCGGCCTCGGACAGCGGATAGTCAAACACCCAGGTTTGAGCGCACTGGAGCACTGATTCGCGCTCGTCGTCATTCAGGCGCTGCCAACCTGGCATATCGATAACCGGCTGATAGTCGATCTCGTATCTGGTAGCGCCATCAGGAAGCGTCAATTCCCACAACAGACGATCCCAAGAAAGTGCCTCTCCAGTTGTGCAACGCGCCAGAGATTCGGCAACTCTAGTGGCAGGCGGGGGATCAAGAGGCGGGCGGCTGCGACTCACGATTTGCTTGTGCATTTCAAGCGACTTGCGACAGGCTTCCTCTTGCGGCGAACCCAGCCAAATCGGCCCAAGTTCGGGGGCCATCTCGTCCAGCAACGGATGGGATGCTGCATGTGCCTCCGCGTGGACCGCCTCGATGATGCGATGCACCGCATCCTGATCCTGCCTATCGAAATTCCGATACAGGCACTTCGCCAGGATGCGTTTATCGCGTTCCGCCTCCGCAGCCGCATATCGCGCCAGCAGCCACGGCCAATCCTCCTTCAGGATCAGGCAATCTTCGCCATAAAGCAGACTCGGGGTTTCCCGATCCACATCCTCTATCAGAGAAAAAACCTCATCTATCAACTGATGCCGCTTGTCCGCATCTTCCGCAAAGGGATGGATGCCCGTTTCACGCCGACCGCGTAAATTGAACAATCGCCAGAAGTCGAGATAGCTCCGCCGCACCACACGGGCAAAAGCTACCAGCATTCCCGGCTCGCGCAGCATGGCCCAGGCGCGCAGACAAATCGCATCGGCCAGATCAAACTTGGCAAATTCATAATGGGCAGGCGCGTGAATTTCCAACCAGGCCAGCGCGATTAGCATGTCTTCCGGCCGGAAACGCTCGATCAGCCGCTTCGGCTTGTACCGATATTCGCCCAGGCAATTCAGACTGCTTCCCGCAGATATCTGGTCAAACAGCTCAGCAGTGCCGATGTGCTCGGGCCACAAGCGAGTCAAAAGTGCGGCACTCAATTCGTCGTGGAGTTCGCTCTTTGCTCCATCAGGCTGGGCGCTCAACACCAGAGGTTTCAAACGGGCCAGTTGCGCAACATCCAATGCAGCCAAGTGGGCGGCGACCACGCGCAGACTCTTCGGAGCATGCACGTCCAAGACAAGGTCGGCTGCGTCGGCGCTCAAGGCCGGGCACTCGCAAACCAGGGCAATCTCCAGCGCCAAATGACGCGTGCCTTCGTTGATCCGGGAATTCGCAATCCAAGGCCGGAGCTTCTGTTCAAGCCCGGTCTGCTGAAGTTTGCGCAAGTGGCGCCGCAATCCCCAATCCCAGTGATTGAAACGATGCGCCTCGCATCCGGCCAGCAAGGCGTCTAATAGCTTTGCCTTGTGTTCTGCGCCGACATCTCCGATGTCTGCACGCAACAAAATTGTAGGCTCACGCTCAAGCAAGGCATTGAAAACAACTGGAGAAAGTTCGGCCAACCACGCAACCAATTCCGCGTGTTTTGGCGGAATACGCTTTTCCTCGCCAACATGAAGCAGTGCCAACAGACGCTTCGGATCGCGCAACCGCCGATTCAGATACCAAGCGGCCAGAAATTCCTGCCAACTCTGGTGGCCGAACCCCATACGTTCCGGACCGTGACCGGTGAACAAACCGCAGCCCAGGGTTTCTGCAAGCGCTTTCTCATCCACGGAAAACGTTATTTGGTCGCCCGTCTCCTGGCCGCCCAGCAGCTTGCGACGTATCAGGTCGCCTTCCTTGGATCGCCATTCATCCCCGGCCCGCCAGATCGATGATTTCCCACTCAGTTGAATCATGGCGGCAATGCGGCCAGACAAAGCCATCCTCTGACCGGGAGTCAACGCTCCCTTGAAACCGGCTTCATGGCGACTTTCGCTGCTTTCTGCCGCCAGCAGATCGCACCCACGTTCGTAGATACCTGCGCGCTGATCAGGAAGCTGACCATCCTGGAGCCAGATTTCAAACAACATGCGCAAACTGGCCGGGCGGGAGGCGAATGTCTCGATATCCTTGTCATGGACTACATCGAGAAATGCTTCAGCGTCAATTCCGCGAACACGCGCAGCTTCAGAAACATCCCGTTTCCGCAAGGGTACAAGTTCATATTCGGAAACAAGTTGAGTCCGGCCTTCGTCTTTCGCACCCTGGCGGTGCTTCCCCCAAATCTCCTGCAATTCTCTGCTCAGGCTTTCCGGCCAATCCGCCGTGCGGCAGGAAATACGGAGCGAGAGCCGATCTGTGTGTAACGACTTCAGCCCCCGCAACAAAGCCTGCGCTGCCTTGGGAATGCTGAGACGGCATTCATCAAGACTGTCCAGAAGCAGATGCAGTTGCCCATCCCCGTCAGCCCAGTTCAGCACCGTTTCGTTCTGAAATACCGCTTTATCAAGCTCGGCCTCGGACCCATATTCATTGAGCTGGCAGTGGTGAACCATCATCCCCGCGACACGCAGGCGCTTGGCCTCGACGGCCAATGCGGTAGTTTTCCCCATGCCGGGATCGCCCAGCAACACCAAGACGGGTGACTCTTGCAAAGAATCCAAGGTGCGTAATGCCGTATTCCGGAAACGATCGAAGTCACCTTCCGGATCAGGCAGAAAGCCACCGCTTAGATCAAGGGGTTCCGCTCTGGGAAGCCAGTAACGCAGCCAATCGAAATGAATGGGCATGGGTTGATTCACAGGTTATCGGGACTGCATAAATGTATTGACCATCCTTGCCGCCCAGCCCACGGCCAGCGAAATATTCAATGCACCCGGTCTGCCGGTAGCGTTTGTGATTATTGGAATATCGACCGAATCAATCTTGCTGCGCCAACGCGAAGCGCACGACCTCGTCACTCAGCCAGATACCGTGTTCACGCATGCGTTCGATGGTCTGAGGAATGGACACTTCGTAACCCAGCCGTCGAGCTTTGATCAATACGCCTATGGAACCGGTGAGGGTGAGTCCGGATAGACGCGCAACGCGCCGCCCCACACTTTCATCGATACAGACCAGCGAAATTCCCGAATCCAGAGCGGTCTGGATAACTGATGCTTCGCCTCGATCCAGGGTATTGCGCAAATAGGGCGCAATTGCGGCGGGTTCGCTGCGGCGTTCCAGCCAATGTGCTTGGTCGAAAACCGCGACACCCGGTGCAGTATTTCCGGCGGCATGGAGTTCTTCGTCGACTTCCCTCGGCACCACTACCCTGTCGTAGAGGACTTTCAGAATATCGAGGCTGCCAACCCCCACCGCCAAGGCAATCAACGGTGTGGTGTTGGTAACGATAGTCCGAGCCGAATCAGGCATTGGCGACATCCGATTCCAGATCATCCGCACTCAAGTCGATGACCGGAACGCCGTATCGGTGCAATTCCCCAATAAAAGCGACGCGGCTGAGTCCGGCGAGGCTGGCTGCCATGCCGGATGAAAGGCGTTTCATCTCATAGAGTTTGACGGCCATGGCCATCTTGGCCTCTTGGGCAAACTCCTGGGGAGTGCGCTGCAAGGCGTCCGGCAAGCTGGCGGGGACTTCAACAAAGATTTGCATGGGGTACTCCCAAAGTTGGGGAATGCGAATGCGCGAAGGATAGCAGCCACAATGTAGGGCACGCTTCGCTTTGCCCAACCTGCGCACCTGTCTTACGGGCAGAACCTCACCCCACCCAGCGTTTCGGATCGATGTTCCAGGCTTCGAATTCCTCATGCCCGATGATTTTGTCCTGGCAACCCGACCAGGCCAGGTCGATCTCTTCAGGCGGCAGGTAACGCTTGTGTTCGGCGTGAAAAATCACCCGGACCTTGGGTTGCATCATCTTGTCTTCATGCTGTTCCAGCACCACGCCGAGGCGGCCGCTGTTCAGGCGCACCAGCGAGCCGGTGGGGTAGATGCCGACGCATTTGACGTAGGCGCGCACCAGTTCCGGGTCGAAGTGGTATTTGCTCCATTCCAGCAGGCGGCCGAGCGCGGCGGTGGGCGCCATGCCCTTGTGGTAGACGCGGTCGGAGGTGATCGCGTCGTAGACATCGACGATGGCGCCCATGCGGCCATAGAGCGAAATCTGATCGCCCTTGAGCTGGTTCGGGTAGCCGGTGCCGTCGAAGCGTTCGTGATGCTGGCCGGCGACGTCGATGGCGATCTGGCTGATGCCGGGGGTGTTCTGCAGGATGACGATGCTCTGCACGACATGCGATTTCATCTTGGCGAATTCGGCTTCGGTCAGCTTGGCCGGCTTGTTCAGGATTTCGTCCGGCACCTTGGCCTTGCCGACGTCGTGCAGCAGGCCGCCGATGGCGATCTGCTTGATGATCGGCCGTTCCAGCTTGAGTCCGCGCGCAAACGACACCAGCAGGGCGCAGACCGAGACGGAATGCTGGAAGGTGTAGTTGTCGTGGTCCTTCAACCGGGCAAGGGGTAGCAAGGCATCCTGGTTGCGAAAAACGGAGTCGATCATGTTTTCGACCACCGGTTCGATCTGTTCCATCTCGACCTGTTTGCCCAGGCGCACATCCTGAATCAGATGGCGCACGATGCGGTTGGCCTCGCCGTGCAACTGGCGGGCGCGCTCGACTTCCCTGGCGAGAGCGGCCCGTTTCGGCTCGACTTGAACTTCCTGGGCGATCTGCGCCATGCGCGCATCGACGTCCTGGCGGATAGCGTCCCGGCTCAACGCCACACCTTCGACATCCAGCCCCTTGGCGGTGTCGATGTACAACTCGTGCACGCCCAGCGCCTTGATTTCATCGACCCGATAGGCGTCGTGCACCAGGAAGTGGTTGGCCACGAAGGGGTGATCCATCCATGAGCAATTCACGTCGTGGACGTACATACCGGGACGCAGCTGCCCGATGCCGATCAGCTTGATGGACTGTGTTTGGCTCATGTCGTCGTCAATTTGCGTGGAATACCGTAGGAGGCCCGCTCGCGGACCGAAGCGTAATTCGGCCCGCTCGCGGGCCTCCTACAGCGATGATGCCAGCAAATACGCTGCCATGCCGACGCTTCAATCGCGGCGCAGTGCGCGCATCGGCGGCGCTTGCAGGAGTGACCTTGTAACCAGCAGACCCGCGCCGGCGACCAGCAGCCAGCCGCCGCCCAACCCGGCCAGCCAGATCGCGGGATCGGGCGTGTGCGGCAATTCGAGCACACGTTCCGCCAGCACCCACGCCACCACGGCCGCCGCACCCGCGGCCAGTGCGCCGGCGAGCAGGCCCAGGGCGGTGAACTCGGTAGCCAGCGCCAGCATGACGCGGTTGCGCGATGCACCCAGAGTGCGCCAGAGACCGATCTCGCGCGCACGTTCGTCGCGGCGGGCATACAACGCCGCCAGCAAGACCAGCACGCCAACCGCCAGGCTGAACAGGAAGATCAGTTGCACCGCCGCGCTGACCCGGTCGAGCAGGCTGCGCAACTCGCCCATGACCTGTTCGACATCGATCACGGTGACGTTGGGAAACGCCGCAACCAGCCCGGACAGCACGGCCGGCCGCCCTTTCGGCAGATAAAAACTGGTGATGAAGCTCTGCGGCAGCGCATCCAGCGCGCCCGGCGGCACGATGACGAAGAAATTGACCCGGAAGGAATCCCAGTCCACCTTGCGCAGGCTGGCGACGCGGCCGCGCAGCGGCAAGCCGCCGGCATCGAACACCAGTTCGTCGCCCAACTGGATGCCCAGCGTTTTGGCCAACCCCGCCTCCACCGAAAAGCCGTCGCTGCTCGACCAGCGTCCGGCGGTGATCTGGTTGTCCGTGGGCAACTCAGCCAGCGACGACAGGTTGAACTCGCGTTCGATCAGGCGTTTGGCGCGTTGGTCATCGCCGGCGTAATCGTCCGGACTCACCTCACGCCCGCCGATATGCGTCAGGCGTGCCCGCGCCATCGGGTAGAGGGTGACATCGGCGATGCCCTGGCCGATCAGATAGTCGCGCACGCCGGCGACCTGTTCCGGCTGGATGTTGATCACGAAGCGGTTCGGCGCGCCGGGGGCGGCCTGGTTGCGCCAACTGTCGAACAGGTCGCCGCGCACCAGCGTCAGCAGTAGCAAGGCGAGCAAGCCCAGACTCAGCGCCATCGCCTGCAACGTGGTTTCCCACCGCCGCCGACGCAGATTGAGCAAGCCGAGGCGCGCACTGGTCGGCAAGCGCTGCGCCAGCCAGGGCAGCGGCCACAGCAGCAACTGGATCGCGCCGGCGGCGGTCAGCATCAACGCCAGCACGCCGCCGATCACGATCAGCCCGAGCTTGATCTCGCCGGCTTGCCAGAACAGCAATCCCGCCACCAGCGCCAGGCCGATGCCATGCGCCAGCAAGGCGCCAGCAGGCGGTGCGCCGAGATCGCGCCGCAACACGCGCAAGGCCGGCACGCGCGCCAGACGCAACAACGTCGGCAGGCTGAACGCCAGCACCAGCAGCACGCCGGCGCCGACACCCAGCAACGGCGGCAGGTAGCTGGGCGGCGGCAAGCCGAGCCGGATCGCGTCGCCGAGCAGATGCACCATGCCGGCCTGCGCCAGCCAGCCGAGCAGGCTGCCGAGCGCGCCGGCAAAAAGGCCGAGGCCTCCCAACTGCAACAGATACAGGCCGAGCAGGCGGCGCCGGCTGGCGCCGAAACAGCGCAGCAGCGCGAACTGGTCGTAATGGCGCTGCACATAGCGGCGCAAGGCCATCTGGGTTGCGGCGGCAGCGAGCAGCACGGTGAGCAAGGCGGCGAGGCCGAGATAGCGCTGCGCGCGGTCGAGGATCTGGCGCAGTTCCGGGCGCGCGTCGCGCACGTCTTCCAACTGTTCGCCGCGCGCCAGACGCGGCTTCGCCCAGGCCTGGAACGCGGCGACTGGCGCCGCCTCCCCCGCCACCAGCAGGCGGTAGTTGACGCGGCTGCCCTCCTGTACCAGGCCGGTTGCGGCCAGATCGGCGACGTTGATCAGCAGCCGCGGCGCCAGCGCCATGAAGTTGCCGCCGCGCTCGCCTTCGAAGGTCAGGATCGCGGCGATGCGCAAACGTGCCGCACCGGCTTCGACGAAATCGCCCGGCTTGACGCCGAGGCCGCTGGCCAGGCGCGCATCGGCCCAGGCCTGGCCGGGCGGCGGCACGGCGCGGGTCGGCGCATCGTCGGCGAAGACCTCGGGCGCGATGCGCAAGGTGCCGCGCAACGGGTAACCGGGCGAGACCGCCTTGATGCCGACGAGCAGGTTGCGATCCTTGACCAGCACCATGCTCAGGAAGGTCTTGGTGTCGCTGACGCGCAAGCCGCGCGCCTGCGCCGCCCGGGTGAACGCCGGGTCGGGTGGGTGATCCGACACCAGCGCCAGATCGGCTGCCAGCAGGGTGTTGGCCTCGCGCCCGAGCGCCTGTTCGACGCGGTCGGCGAAGTAGCGCACGGCGGTCAGGCTGGCCACGGCCAATGCCACGGCGAGCAACACCACGCGCATTTCCCCGGCGCGCCATTCGCGCAGCAGCAAGCGCAGGGCAAGCTGGATCATGGCTGCACCAGCCTGCCGCCATCCAGCCGCAACTGGCGGCCGCAGTGGCCGGCCAGCGCGGCATCGTGAGTGACCACGATCAGGCTGGCGCCTTGCGCACGGTTGAGCTCGAACATCAGCTCAATGACTTGCGCGCCGGTATGGGCGTCGAGATTGCCGGTCGGCTCGTCCGCCAGCAGGATGCGCGGCGCGACGGCGAAGGCGCGCGCCAGGGCGACGCGCTGTTGTTCGCCGCCGGAAAGCTGGTTCGGCCGATGCCGCGCCCGCGCCGACAAGCCGACCCGGTCCAGATGCTCGCCGGCGACGACTGCGGCATCCCGGCGGCCGGCCAGTTCCAGCGGCAGCATGACGTTTTCCAGCGCGGTCAGGCCCGGCAGCAACTGGAACGACTGGAACACGAAGCCCATGTTGCGCCCGCGCAGGGCGGCGCGACCGTCCTCGTCGAGATCGGACAGCGCAACGCCATCCAGGCGCACTTGGCCGGCGCTGGGCGTGTCCAGGCCGGCGATCAGGCCGAGCAAGGTCGATTTGCCGGAACCGGAACTGCCGACGATGGCGACGGTCTCGCCACTGTTCACGGAGAATGAGACCTCGGCGAGGATGTCGAGCGTCTCCGCCCCTAACTGCACGGATTTACCGAGGTTTTCGATGTCGATGCGCATGAGATTTTTCTGGTTACTGTTGTCTGCTGGTTTGGCCGGCGCCGTCCAGGCTGCGCCGACTTTGCTGGTCTATGGCGACAGTTTATCCGCCGCTTACGGCATCCCGCGCGCATCCGGCTGGGTCGCGCTGCTGGCGCAGCGACTGCAGAACGGCAATCCAGCGTACCAAGTCGTCAACGCCAGCGTTTCCGGCGAAACCACGGCCGGCGGCCTGACCCGACTGCCGGCATTGCTTGCCGCGCATCGCCCCGAGCTGACCATCCTGGCCCTCGGCGCCAACGACGGCCTGCGCGGCCTGCCGCTGCTGCAGACCGCGCGCAATCTGGAAAACATGATCGCACTGGCAAAGAAACAAGGCAGCCAGGTTTTGCTGGTCGGCATGCAACTGCCGCCGAACTATGGCACGGCCTACACGAGCAAGTTCCAGACGCTGTTCGCCGAGGTCGCGCGCAAGAAAAAGGTGCCGCTGGTTCCCTTTCTGCTGGCCGGCATCGCCACACATCCAGACCGCTTCCAGGCCGACGGCCTGCACCCCACGGCGCAGGCGCAAACGACTTTGCTGGACACCGTCTGGCGCGACTTGGCGCCGATGTTGAAGCAGTCGAAATAACATCCAGGTTGGCTTTTGCGCAATATGCCAATAGACTGAAGGCATATTGCGGAGAACAATCATGATCACCTACAGCCAAGCAGTTCAGCCCCCGCCCACCTTCCGCGCGGAAGAATCGGCCTTGAACATGCCCTACCTGCAGGATGCCGGCGACGACAGCGCCGCTGCGTTGAATGCCATGAAAATCATCCGCGCCGGACTCCCCACCAGCATCATCCGCAGCCTGGAAGAGGCCGGCGTCGAGCGCAAATACCGCATCCAGATCATTCCGGAACGCACCCTGCAGCACCGCGTCAAGAACGGCGAACGGATGACTCCGGCGGAGAGCGAACGCGCCTATCGCATCGCCAACATCATCGCGCTGGCCGATCGGGTGTTCGGCGATCACGCCAAAGGCATGCGCTGGCTGCACAACCCACTACGCCGTCTGGAAGGCCAGTGCCCGCTCGACGTGCTCGACACCGACATCGGCGCACGCCTGGTGGAAGAAGCGCTGGGACAGATCGACGCGGGCTATTTCGCTTGATCCTCTGGCGGATCAGCAACTACGAGGATTTGCGCGGCAATGGCGGCCTGAAGGTCGCCGGTCGCTGGCACCACGCCGGTCGGCCCGTCGTCTACCTGGCCGAACATCCGGCGCTGGCGCTGCTGGAAACGCTGGTGCATCTGGAAATCCGCACGCTGGAAGATCTGCCGGAAACCTACAAACTGCTGCGTGTCGCGGTGCCGGACAACCTGGCGATCACGCAATCGACGCCAACATTGGGCTGGCAAACCAACGCCACGCTCAGCCGAAACAGCGGCGACACCTGGCTGGCGGCGGCAGAGTCCGCGCTGCTGCGCGTGCCCAGCGTGCTGGTTCCCGGCCAAAACTATCTGCTCAATCCGCTGCACCCGGATGCCCGGAATATCGCCATCGTCGAGATTCTGCACTGGCCGTTTGACCCGCGGCTGGCAGGCGGTTCAGGCCAATAGGGCCAAATCGGGAACTTCAGGGAGCGCGGCCACCCGCGCAACCCCGATCCGGCGGCAGCATGACGGCGCTCGGCTGCTCGAACAGGGCATCGACTTCGCCTTCCAGGTAACTGCGCACGATTTTCAGGCCGTCGAGGCTGGCCAGCATCAGATCCAGCGGTTGCGCCTGATCGAAACGGGGATTCGGCGCGCGCAGCCACGCCCTGGCCTGCTCCGGCGCGCCGGCGAAAAGTTGGTGCAGCGCCTTGTGTATCGCCATGACGAGGCGGACCCGCGCCAACAACATCAAATTGTCGGCCAGCGGCTTGCCGTCCAGGTAGGCATTGATCGTCGCCGCATCGACATCGAGCAGTACGGCCTGTTGCTCCGGCGGAATCGTCAGATTGCGGAATGCGCGCAGTACCGCGCTGGTTTCTGCGCTGCGATTGGCCGAGCTGCGCGGATTGAGGTCATCCAGCTCCATGAAACCGGTCGTGCACAGCGTGTAGCCCTCGCTGCGCCGCTTCTTGCGGACATCATCGAGCGACTTCATCCCGCTGGAATAGTCGGGCATAGGCTTGTGGTTTACCCGTCCAGGCCGTCCATCGCGTTTGTTGCTGGCAGTAATCAGCACCCAGCCACCGAACAGATCGGGCGTCAGGACGGCGGTGTAATAGCCCTCTTTCGACTGCCAATGCAGGGTAACGGGCTGTTCCATCATTTACTGGTCTCCATAATTTTTCTGCCGAGAACCCATGCTGGCGCGCGCCGGCGCTTCTCGCAAGCCCGGAATGTTGCGGTTTGCGCCTGGGAACCACTAGTAGGATGGGCCAAGCGCAGCGGGCCCATCAACGGGCGTGACCGATGGGCCCGCTGCGCTTGGCCCATCCTACGAGAGCTTCGCAGTCTTCTACCTCACCGCCGTAACCCATCCAGAAAGATATCGATCAGCGCCCCGGCCTGTTCCGCCAGCGAGTAACTATCCGGTTCCATGCTCCAGTTGATGATCATGCCGTCGATGTAGGAGAACAGGCCGATGGCGGCTCGGCGGGTGTCGGTTTGCGGCGGGATCTGGCCGCGTTCGATGGCCAGTTTGAGGTTGCGTTCGATGATGTCCTTGGCGCCCTGGCGGCATTCCTTGCGGCGCAGCATGGTCGGCGCCAGATCGTCGACGAACTCGCATTTGAAATTGAGGATTTCGAATACCCGCCGGCAGCGCTGATCCTGTTCCGCCTGGCGCAACACCTCGATGCAGCCTTCGCGCAATTTGGCGAGCGGATCGGCCAGTTCCGGGTCGGCGACGCAGTCGAACATGGTTTCCAGCGGCAGCGTGGCACGGTCGCACATGGCGACGAACAGATCCGCCTTGTTCTCGAAGTGCCAGTAGATGGCGCCGCGCGTGACGCCTGCGGCGCTGGCGATGTCCGCTAAAGAGGTACGTGAGACGCCCTTTTCCCGAAATACCACCTCTGCCGTATCCAGCAGGAGTGTGCGGGTTGCCTGGGCTTCTTCCTTGGTGCGTCTAGCCATGAAAAATCGTTTCAGTTGAGTTTGAGGGAACTTTCTCACTTCAGTTTCAGTGTAATACCTGTGCAACCAAGCTCGTTTACATACATTCTCGTATGTATATAAAATGCCCGCGTCCCGTCAAGCCGATCCCGCCAGGAGCCACCGTGAAACGCCCCGCCCATCTCATCCTCGTCGTTCTGCCTGTTGTTGCGCTGTTATCCCTCGCCGCCTGCAAGCCGCAATCCGCTCCGGCCGGCGATGGTAAAACCGGCGCCGGTCCCGGTGGTGGCATGCCGCCGCCGGAGGTTGAAGTGATCGACGTGGCGCCGCGCAATGTGCCGCGCACGATGGAAGCGCCCGGCCGCATGCAGGCGGTGCGCACGGCGGAAGTACGGGCGCGGGTCGAGGGCATTCTGGAACGGCGTACCTATACCGAAGGCAGCGAGGTCAAGGCCGGCTCGGTCCTGTTCCGCATCGACTCGCGCAGTCTGGCGGCAAATATGGAAGCCGCCAAAGCAACATTGGCGCGCAATCAGGCACAAAAACTGATCGCCGGCCAGAATCTGGATCGCATGCAGGCGCTGGTTGCCAGCAATGCGATCAGCAAACAGGAGTTCGATCAAGCCATGGCCGCCAAGGCGCAGGCCAACGCCGATGTCGCGGCGGCCCAGGCGGCTCTGGCGAAAGCCGAGATCGACCTGTCCTATGCCACGGTAACGGCCCCCATTTCCGGCCGTATCGGCCGCGCGCAGGTCACCGAGGGTGCGCTGGTCGGCAAGGGCGAGGCGACGCCGCTGGCCAGCATCGAGCAATACGATCCGATCTGGGTCAATTTCTCGCAATCCAGCGCCGACTTCCTGAATCTGCGCGAGGCAACGCGGGGTGAACACACACGAAGCGGTCATGCCAAAGCCAGCCAGGCGCCGGTGAAACTGGTGCTGGAAAACGGCCGCGAGTACCCGCATCCAGGCAAGCTGCTGTTCAACGATCTGGCGGTCGATCCGACCACCGGCTCGGTCGGCCTGCGTGCCGAGTTCCCGAACCCGGATCGCAGCCTGCTGCCCGGCCAGTTCGTCACCGTGCGCCTGCCGGTGGCGCTGGCCGAAAACGTCATCGTCGTGCCGCAACGCGCCGTGCAGGTGTCGCCGCAGGGCCAGGCCGTGCTGGTCGTGGCTGGCGACGGCAAGGTGCAGGCGCAACCTGTGAAGACCGGCGGCCTGTCCGGCACGGACTGGATCGTCGCGGAAGGCCTCAAGGGCGGCGAGCGCGTCATCGTCAACGGCGTGCAGAAGGCGCGACCGGGCATGCCGGTCAAGGCCGTTGCCGCCCCGGCAGCCAAGTAGGAGCCCAGCATGCTGCCCCGCTTCTTCATCGACCGGCCGATTTTTGCCTGGGTCATTGCCCTCTCCATTCTGCTGGCCGGTGCCCTGGTCATGCCGAAGCTGCCAATTTCGCAATATCCCGAAGTCGCGCCGCCGGCCCTGGCGATCACCGCCGTCTATCCAGGCGCCAGCGCGCAGGTGGTGGAGGATTCGGTCACCACGCTGATCGAACAGGAAATGAACGGGCTGGAGCATCTGCTCTACCTCGAATCGAACAGCGATGCCTCCGGCGTGCTGACGCTGACGCTGACTTTCGCGTCCGGCACCAACCTGGATATCGCCTCGGTGGAAGCACAGAACCGAGTCAAGCGCGTCGAGGCGCGGCTGCCGGAAGAAGTGCGTCGGCAAGGCATTACCGTGGCAAAGGCGCGGCGCAACTTCCTGATGTTCCTGACCATTTATTCGCCGGACCAGAGCCGCAACGCGATCGACCTGGGCAGCTTCACTGCCGCCAATGTGCTGGAGAATCTGCGCCGCGTGCCGGGCGTCGGCGAAGCGACACTGTTCGGCACCGAATACGCCATGCGCATCTGGCTCGACCCGCTCAAGCTGGCCAGTTTCAACATGACGCCGGGCGAAGCATTGAAAGCGGTGCAGGCGCAGAACGTGCAACTCGCCACCGGCGAACTCGGCCAGTTGCCGGCGCTGCGCGGTCAGGAACTGGCCGCCACGGTGATCACCCAGGGTCGCCTGTCGACGCCGGAACAGTTCGGCAACATCCTGCTGCGTACCGCCTCCACAGGCGCGGCAGTGCGCCTGAAGGACGTGGCGCGGGTCGAACTCGGCGCGCAGGACTACAGCGTGCAGGCGCGGTTGAACGGACGCCCCACCGCCGCGGTTGGCATCAAGCTGGCGCCCGACGGCAACGCGCTGGAAACCGCCGCCGCGGTGAAAGCGCGGATGACCGAACTGGCCAAATTCTTTCCCAAGGGCGTCAGCTGGGATGTGCCCTATGACACCTCGCGTTTCGTCGAAATCTCCATCCGTGAGGTCGTTTTCACGCTGGCCGAGGCGTTCCTGCTGGTGTTTCTGGTGATGTGGCTGTTCCTGCAAAGTTTGCGCGCAGCGATCATTCCAACCATCGTCGTACCGATTTCGCTGGTCGGCACATTGGTCGGCCTGTATCTGCTCGGCTATTCGATCAATGTGCTGTCGCTGTTCGCGATGGTGCTGGCGATCGGCATCGTGGTGGACGACGCCATCGTCGTGGTGGAAAACGTCGAACGCATCATGACGCAGGAAGGCCTGCCGGCGCGGGAGGCGACGGTGAAAGCGATGCGCCAGATCTTCGGCGCCATCGTCGGCATTACCACGGTGCTATCGGCGGTGTTCATCCCGATGGCGTTCTTCAGCGGCTCGGTCGGTGCGATCTACCGCCAGTTCGCGGTGACGCTGGTAATGACCATGGGGTTCTCGGCGCTGCTCGCCATTTCGCTGACGCCGGCGCTGTGCGCGACGCTGTTCAAGGGCATGACGCGCGAACAAATGGAGCATCACAGCGGCTTCTTCGGCTGGTTCACCCGCTTCTTCAGCGGCACCACGACGCGCTACATGAATGGCGTCGGCAGCATCGTCAAGCGGCCGTTGCGCGCCCTGCTCCTGTTCCTGGCCATCGCCGGCGCCGCCGCGATCCTGCTCCTGCGTCTGCCCACCGGCTTTCTGCCGGATGAAGATCAGGGCTATCTGATCAGCATCGTGCAACTGCCTTCGGGCGCCACGCAGGAACGTACGGTCGCAGTGTTGTCCGCGATGGAACAGCATTTCCTGAAGCAGCCGGAAGTCGCCAAAGTGGTCGGCGTCGCCGGCTTCTCCTTCTTCGGCAAGGGCCAGGACGCGGCCATCGCCTTCGTCCGGCTGAAGGACTGGGACGAGCGCACCGGTGCCAACGACCACGCGCTGAAGGTGGTACAGCGCGCCAACATGGCCTTGTTCAGCGTCAAGCAGGCGATGATCTTCGCGCTGAATCCGCCGCCGATTCCGGAACTTGCCGCGGTCGGCGGCTTCGATTTCCGCTTGCAGGATCGCGGCGGCCTCGGCCGCGAAAAACTGCTGGAAGCGCGCAATCTGGTGCTCGGCATGGCGTCGCAAGACCCGCGTCTGGCCGGTGTGCGGCCGGAAGGCAAGGAACCGGCGACGCAATTGCTGCTCGATATCGACCGCCTGAAAGCCAGCAGCCTCGGCATCGACATGGCCGAACTGAACCAGACCCTGGCCGTATCGCTCGGCTCCGCCTACGTCAACGACTTCATCCGCGAGGGCCGCGTGCTGCGCGTGGTGATGCAGAACGATGCCGGTGCCCGCGCCACGCCGGAGGGCTTGCTCAGCCTGCGCGTGCGCACGGCGAAGGGCGGCATGGTGCCGCTTTCCGAAATCGCCACACCGCGCTGGGTGGTGGGACAACCGAAGCTGGATCGCTATAACGGTGTTCCCGCCATGAAGGTCGCCGGCAGCCCCGCTCCCGGTCACAGCACCGGCGAGGCGATGCTGGCGATGCAGGAGATCGCCGCCAAATTGCCGCCCGGCATCGGTTTCGAATGGTCCGGCACGTCGTACGAGGAACGCCTGTCCGGCGCGCAGGCACCGGTGTTGTTCGCGCTGTCGATCGTCGTCGTGTTCATGTGCCTGGCGGCGCTGTACGAATCATGGTCTGTGCCGCTGGCGGTGTTGCTGGTGGTGCCGATGGGCGTGTTCGGCGCCGTGCTGGCGGTGACGCTGCGCGACCTGCCGAACGACGTCTACTTCAAGGTCGGCCTGATCGCGATCATCGGCCTGTCGGCCAAGAACGCGATTCTGATCGTCGAATTCGCGCGCCAACTGGAGGCGCAAGGCAAAGCGACGCTGGAAGCGGTCACGGAAGCCTGCAAGCTGCGCTTCCGGCCGATCATCATGACCTCCATCGCGTTCATTTTCGGCGTGCTGCCGCTGGCCATTTCCAGCGGCGCCGGCGCGGCCAGCCGGCAAGCCATCGGCACCGGCGTCATGGGCGGCATGATCGCCGCCACGGTGCTGGCGGTGTTCATCGTGCCGGTGCTCTATCTCGTCGTGCGCCGCCTGTTCCCCGGCCCGATTCGTTATCACGGCGCCGCCGTGCAGGGAGACGACCATGCGTAAGACCTTGCTGCTTCTCTCACTGTTAGCGCTGGCGGGCTGCGTAAGCTTGCCATCGATGAAACAGATGCAACCCGATCTTCCGGCGGCCTGGCCGGAAGGCAACGGCCAGGCCAGCGTCGCCGCCGACTGGTGGAAGGCTTACCGCGATCCGGCGCTGGACCGACTGATCGAAGAGGCGCTGGCGCACAACCGGGACGTCAAACTGGCCGCCGCGCGCATCGAGGAAGCCCGCGCCAACCTCGGGCTGGCCAACGCCGACCGTTATCCGGAAGTCAACCTGGAGGGCAATGTCGGCCGCTCCCGCGTCACCGGCAAGGGCACCATGCCCGCCGGCACGCAGCTGATCAGCAACAATTTCAAGCTTGATGTGCAAGCCGCCTGGGAGGTCGATCTGTGGGGTCGCTATCGCGCTGCCAGCGCTGCGGCACGCGCCGATCTCCTGGCGACGGAATATGCCCGCCAGGCGGTGCGCTCCAGCCTGACCGGTACGGTGGCGCAAGGCTACTTCGCGCTGACGGCACTCGATGCTTCGATGAAACTTGCGCAAGACACCCTGGTCAACCGGCGCGAAGCCGTGGACTTGCAGCGTTTGCGCTTCGAAGGCGGCGTTGCTTCCGAGCTGGCTTTGCGTCAGGCCGAAGCCGAGCTGGCCAGTGTCGAGGTCAGCCTGGCGCAACTCGCTCAGCAGGTCCGCCAGCAGGAACTTGCACTGGCAGTGCTGTTGGGGCGCGAACCGCGTCAGATCGTCGAGACTTCAGTCGCGCGCGGTTTGCGCCTGAGCGAACTCGCCCTGCCGCCTGCCGTGCCGGCCGGCCTGCCCGCCGACTTGCTGAAACGCCGCCCCGATCTGCGCCAGGCCGAGCAGAAACTGCTGGGATCACAGGCCCGCATTCGCGAAACGAGCGCGGCGATTTATCCGAATCTGTCGCTGACGGCGCATCTGGGCACGGAGAGCAAAGCACTGGCCGACCTGTTTTCCGGCCCGGCCGGCATCTGGGGGATGGCGCTGGGCTTGAGCCAGACCCTGTTCAATGCCGGTCGCACCGAAGCCGCCCTCAAAGCCGCCGACGCGCGCCAGACGCAGGCCTTGCTTGCCTACGAACAAAGCTTGCAGGTTGCCTTCAAGGAAGTGCTGGATGCATTGGTGACACATCGTCAGGCACGGGAAACCGCCCTTGCCGAAGCCCATCGTGTCGGCGCCTTGAAGCGTGCCGCGGAACTGGCCGACCTGCGCTATCGGAACGGTGTTTCGAATTACCTGGAAACGCTCGATGCGCGGCGCAATCTGTTCCAGGCGGAGCAAGGCGGCATCGATGCGCGCCGCGCACAACTCGCGGCGACGGCGGATTTGTTCAAAGCATTGGGCGGCAGCTGGGATTCTGCAGCCGCCTTGCCTGCGCAGCAGGAAACTCGGCCCTGACCGGTACGCGTGCTCAATCGCAGACCAACGCGGCCTGCCCCTGTGAAAACCGGTCGGACAGGCGGGTCCGCGTCAAGGTCATGGCATCGAGTCCCTGCTCGTTGCCGAACAGGTACATACCGCCCGCCGGACTGATCCATTTCACATGCAGTGTCCGCGTCTGATCCTGCTGGCGAAAGCGCACGCGATCGCCGATTTTCAGGCTCGGCATCGGCAACGGTGAGTTGGCGGATGGCGGCGCTTCGAATTCGATCGAGGCATTTTTGGGCGGCGTCAACGTCGCCAGATTGACTTCTTCGTCCGGCTCCGAAATGGCGGCAAGATGCGTGATTGCGGCTTCCGCCTCACTGCGACAGCGCAACCCGGCTCGTGCAACGGCGGCATGCATCATGGCCAGCCGTTCGAACAACGCATCGCGCTCTGCCATCGGGATCGACAACGCGGCGCATCCTTCATGCAAACGCGCCAGCAGCGTCGGCAACATGCGCAGCATCGTTTCGGTCTCGCTACGCGACAATTTCGGCGCCAGGCTCCACAACAACGCATTGACCGTATCCCAGCCCGCCTGCCAATCGGCGCTCCGATTCCCCTTCGAGATGAAAATACCGGTCAGCAGTCGCGCCCAATTCTGGTGCAGGAATCCAACAATTTCTTCCGGCGCGTCATGTTCCAGCAAATGACGGTCCATTTCCGTCTGTATCCGCAGCAATACGGTTTGTTCGTTGGTCTGTGTGTTGAATAGGGGTACGGGCATGGCTTGGGGCTCGGGTTGCGAGGCCGATATCGGCACCCGTCTTGCTAACTTTAGCCTCAAGCACTTAGCACTTTCTGCCGATAGGCAATCCTGTTACCCTCTCGCGGCTTATCAGGGAGTCTCCAAGCAATGAATTTCTCGCAAAATCTGCTCAAGAAGCGCATTTTCCTGGCCCTGGCTACCCTGCCCTTTCTCGGTGTCGTCGCGGCCTTCGGCATTGCCCCGGACACGGCGACCGAATCCATTGCCCGCGAAACCGTGGTCGAGCTGCTGACGCTGCCGGAAGCCCAACCAAGCGATAGCGGTACTTTCGATTTCTGGCGCGAAGAACGCATCGGGCGCGGCGAAACACTGTCCAGCCTGCTGCAACGGCTGGGAATCAATCCAGAAGATCGGCAAGAAATCATCTCCGCCGCGCGCCAGTCCAAGTCCATTGATGGCCTGATTCCCGGTCACAGCGTGCTGGCGCGGGTCAGTTCGAGCGGCCGCCTGCTGCTGCTGCGTTACCTGGTTTCCGATACTTCGTTGGTCAGCATCAACCGGAACAAGGACAGCTTCCAGGTCACGCAACAGCCGATTCAGGCCGAAATGCGCCCGGTCATGCGCTCGGGTTCTGTCCAGGGGTCGTTGTTCGGCGCTACCGACGCGGCCGATGTGCCGGACCGGATAGCTTCCGAAATGGCCGATGCATTCTCCGGCGACATCGATTTCCATAGAGACTTGCGCCGCGGCGATCATTTCTCGGTTGTTTACGAAGCGTTCTACTTCAATGGGCAACTGGTCAAAACCGGTCGGTTGCTGGCGGCGGAGTTCGTCAATCAGGGCCAGTCGTATCGCGCGGTCTATTTCAAGGATCCTCAGGGCCGCGACGGTTACTACAGCGCCGAAGGACAAAGTTTGAAACGCGCGTTCCTCAAGTCGCCGATGCCGTTCGACCGGATTTCCTCCGGCTTCACTCTGGCACGCTTACATCCGGTTCTGCAGATCTGGCGCTCCCACAAGGGCGTCGACTATGCTGCCCCCACCGGCACACCCGTGCGCGCGGTGGCGGACTCAGTGGTGAGTTTCGTCGGCAGGCAAGGCGGCTATGGCAATCTGGTGGTACTCAACCATCAGTCGCCGTATAGCACGGCATATGGCCACCTGTCCCGCTTCGGCAAGAACATCAAGCGCGGCAGCAGGATCAGCCAGGGCCAGGTCATTGGTTATGTCGGTGCCACCGGACTCGCCAGCGGTCCGCACCTGCACTACGAGTTCCGCGTCAGTGGCACGCAACGCAATCCGCTGGCGATGAAACTGCCGACTGCCTATCCGCTGGAAAACCGCTACCGGGCACAGTTTGCGGCGTATGCACAACCGCTCACGGCGAGACTGGAATTGTTGCGCAACACCAATTTGTCGAAACTGGATTAAACAGGCCGGGGGCACATCGCCCTCGCCTGTCGCAAGGCTAACTTCTGGAAAGCGGACCCGTCAGGATCAGAGGCTACAGAAGGTCAGTTCAAACACCACATCGCGGTCGCAAGGCCGCGGTTTCTGTGCGGTATCCGGTGTCAACAGTCGAATATTGAGCGCGTATTTGTTGGCGCTGACTTCCGGCGCACACGGCGCATTCAGTGCCACACGCAACAGATGCGCGGTACGCCCGCCCAGCATGAGCTGGAACATGCCCTGCACCGCCGTGTGCTGGCTGACGTGACCACTCTCGCGCAGGATGCGCAAGACCACATCGACCGCGCTCTTCAGCGGCAGCAAAGGCCCCAGCCACTCCATCAGGTCGGCATAACGCTGCGTGGCAGGCTGACTCAGCCAGAAGTGGTACACCGGCAAATCGAAACTGCAGGCACCGCCGGGAATACCGGCGCGACCTTTTATGCCGGCCAGCCATTCGTTCTCCCTGACATGCTGGCCGATCTTGCCGGTCATGGCATGGATTTCAGCCAACGCAGAAGTGATGCGGCCAAGAATGTCGTTCAAACGGGTCGAGTCGACCGCGGGATTGGCGCGCAGCGCCTCCAGGCTGGATTTTTGCCGATCCAGTTCCTGAATCAGCTCGCTCTTCATTTCTGATCGCGTCGTCACATCGACGATTTCGAAGATACCCAACAAGGCCGCATGATGCGAACGTGCGTCTTCCGCCCGGGCAAAAAACATGGCCTTGTCAAAGAGATCTTCCAGGCGCAGCCAGGTGCGGATGCGCTCGCTCAGAGGGAATTCGTAGACGGTCACCGGGTCAATCCGACGAGTTAGGTGAGAAATTCAACGCAAGAGCTTGAATGGGCAGCGATTTTGCAGGATTGCCCATGCTTAGTGCAATGAATTGTTTTAAGTTGACCTGGATAAAGCCGCAGCCAGTTTCAAATACAGGACGTGAAGATGCTCAATCTGTCGGTCCAGAGCGTCCAGTTCACCCCGGTTATCGATCAAGTCGTCGGCAATCGCGAGCCGCGATTCAGCGCTGGCTTGGGCAGCCAGGATTGCACTGGCTTGCTCGAAACTCAGCCCCGGCCGTGCGGCGGTTCTTGCCAGCTGCTGCGCTTCGTCGCAGTCCACGACTGCGATTCGCTGCAGCAAGGGCCGATAGACGCTCAGGTTTTCCACCAGCAAGGGCACGACCAGCAGCACATAGGACGCAGTCGCGTCCGCCACCCTACGCCTCGATTCGGCGCGAATCAGCGGGTGCAGAATGGCTTCGAGCTTTTTGCGGGCATCAGCATCGGCAAAAACACGCGCACGCATGGCGGCACGGTTCAGCGCTCCGGTTGCGCTTGCCATTTCGGCACCGAATTCCGCGGCGATTGCCGGCATCGCGGCGCCATGAGCTGCAGTAAGCTCATGCGCGATGCGATCGGTATCGATGACAGCAGCGCCCAATTTCTCGAACCGCGCTGCAACCGTGCTTTTTCCGCAACCAACGCCGCCGGTGAGTCCGACGCAAAAAGGGTACACCACGCTTCTGCCGACTTTCCTCATCCTAACCAGAGATGCAGGATGTCTTCACCCCAAAACAGCGCAATCAAACCGCCAAGCGCCAGCCAGGGGCCAAAAGGCATGGGTTTGGCGCGGTCGCGGCCGGCAAACACGATGCAACCGATACCGACGAGTGCGCCGGCAAAACTGGCTGCAAGAACAATCGGTAACAGCATTTTCCAGCCCAACCAAGCGCCTAACGCAGCCAGCAATTTGAAGTCGCCGAATCCCATGCCCTCTTTGCCGGTCAGCAATTTGAACAGGTGATAGACCGACCAGAGCGCGACGTATCCGGCCACAGCACCGACGACTGCTTCATCGAGCGGACAGAACATTCCATTCAGATTGACCAGCAACCCCACCCAGGCCAAAGGCAGGGTGATGTTGTCGGGCAATAGCTGGGTGTCCAGATCGATAAAGCTCAAGGCGATCAGACTGGCCAGCAACCCCCATACGACCAGGGTCTGCAAGCTCACTCCCCAATGCCACGCGGCGTAACCGAATAACACGCCAGTCAGCGTTTCCACCAGGGGATAGCGCAGCGAAATGGCGGCACCACAGTCCGAACAGCGCCCCTTGAGTCCAAGCCAGCTCAGAACCGGAATGTTCTCGTACCAGGCAATCGGATGCAGGCAGCTCGGGCAAGCCGAACGCGGGACGACCAGGTTGTAGGGTGGTTCGTCATTGAAAGACTTCCCCTCGATCCAGGCACATTGCTCCCGCCAGTCGCGTTGCATCATGTGCGGCAGGCGATGGATCACCACATTGAGGAAACTGCCCACCAGCAAACCCAGCAGGCTTGCCAACGCCACAAACAGCATGGGCTGAACGAGCAGTACTTCAAGCACGGGAGAAACGACCGGATCGAGAATCAGACGACCGACCCCATCTTGAAGATAGGCAGGTACATGGCGATAACGATGCCACCGATGAGTGTGCCCAGAATCACCATGATGAATGGTTCCATCAAACTCGAAATACCGGCGACGGCATCGTCGACTTCGCGTTCGTAGTAATCCGCCACTTTCGACAGCATGGAATCCAGCGCACCGGATTCCTCGCCGATGGAAACCATCTGAATCAGCATGTTCGGGAACACCCCGGCGCCCTGCAGACAAACCGCGAGACTGGAACCGGTCGAGACCTGGCTCTTGATTTTCATCGTGGCTTCCATGAAAACATGATTTCCGGCAGCACCCGCCACCGAATCCAGCGCCTCGACCATGGGCACACCGGCGGAAAACATCGACGAGAACGTGCGCGCCCAACGCGAAACCGTGGCCTTCTCGATCAATGGGCCGAAAACCGGCATTTTCAATATCAGGACATCCATCTTGTTGCGGAACGCGGGCGACTGCTTCCAGGCACGCAAAATGGCAAAGACCGCAATACCGATGCCGCCAAAGATCAGATACCAGTAATTCACGAAGGCATCGGAAATCGTCATCACCAACAGGGTCAATGCCGGCAGATCGGCACCGGATTTGCCATACAGGTCCTTGAAGGCGGGAATCACGAACAACATGATGCCTGCGGTGATGATAAAAGCCACGGTCAGCACGATGGCGGGATAAAACAGGGCGGATTTGATCTTGCCTTGAATGGCCAGCATCTTTTCCTGATAAGACGCGATGCGGTCGAGCACGGTATCCAGAATACCGGCTTGTTCGCCGGCATAAACCAGATTGCAATACAGGCCATCGAAGTATTTCGGGTACTTGCGGAACGCCACGCTCATGCTGGAACCGGTTTCCACATCCCCCTTGATTTCGCCCAGCAGTCGTTGCAGGGCAGGATTGGAGTGGCTACGCGCCGAGATATCGAAGGCCTGCAGCAAAGGCACACCGGCCTTGAGCATGGTGGCCAGCTGACGCGTGAACAGCGCAATGTCCTTCGACGAGATCTTGCCGCCCCGAGTGAACAAGCCCTGCTTGCTGACTTTGACGACATTGACGCCCTGCCGCCGCAAAGCCTGGCGTACGAACGCCTCGCCAGGCGCCAGCATTTCGCCCTTGACCTTCTTGCCGACCTTGTCGGTTCCTTCCCAAATATAGGGAGCCTGCTTGGTCGCAGAACCTTGAGCCACCGCCATGAATAATTGTCCTTTTGACTGCTACGCGTTATTCGTTGGTCACGGCCAGCACCTCTTCGAGCGAGGTGAGGCCTTGTTTAACCTTGAGCAGACCGGCCTCGCGCAGGTTGAGGACACCATCCCGCTTGGCCTGTTCCGCAATATCCACGGCCGAGCCGTTCTTCAGAATGATGCGGTTGATCGCCTCGGTGATCGGCATGACCTGGTAAATACCCAGGCGCCCCTTGTAACCCGTATGTTTGCAGGTGTCGCAGCCCACTGCGCCATAAGGCTGCCAGGAACCGTCCAGATCGGCTTCGCCGAAGCCGGCATTCAGTAAGGCTTCCGGCGGGATATCGATTGGCGTCTTGCAGCTCGGACACAACTTGCGGCCAAGACGCTGCGCCGTGATCAACTGCACGGAAGCCGCCACGTTGTAGCTGGGAATGCCCATATTGATCAGCCGAGTCAGCGTTGCCGGGGCATCGTTGGTATGCAGCGTGGACAGCACCATGTGGCCGGTCTGGGCAGCCTTGATGGCGATATCGCCGGTTTCATGGTCACGAATTTCGCCGACCATGATGATGTCCGGATCCTGACGCAGAAAAGCCTTCATGGCCGCCGAGAAATCGAGGCCCGCCTTTTCGTTGACGTTGACCTGGTTGATGCCGGGCAACTGGATTTCGACCGGGTCTTCTACCGTGGAGATATTAACGCCGGGCTTGTTCAAAATATTGAGACAGGCATACAGCGAAACGGTCTTGCCGGAACCGGTCGGGCCGGTCACCAATACCATGCCGTAAGGTCTTTGCACCGCATCCAGCAACAATTTGAGTTGTTCCGGCTCGTACCCCAGCTTTTCAATTCCCATCGTCGCAGACGTGGAATCGAGGATACGCATGACAATTTTTTCGCCGTAAATGGTCGGCAAGGTGGAAACCCGGAAATCCACCGACTTGCTGCGCGACAACACCAGCTTCATGCGACCGTCCTGGGGAACGCGCTTCTCGGAAATATCCAGCTTGGAGATCACCTTGATGCGCGATGCGATCTTGTCCTTAATCGCCAGCGGCGGTTGCGCAATTTCGTACAGCATGCCGTCCATGCGATAGCGGATACGGTAACTCTTTTCGTAAGGCTCGAAGTGGATGTCCGACGCGCCGCTGTTGATGGCATCCAGCAACATTTTTTGCAGATACTTGACGACTGGCGCGTCGTCGATATCGATCGCAG
>JASJPK010000066.1:0-3722 GCA_031426735.1 Hydrogenophilaceae bacterium
GCGCCTTCCAAGGCGCGATCGTTCCGGCCATCGCGCCTTGGAAGGCGCTCCTACGGCAATCCGCAACTACGGTTTTCAGGTTCATTTGACCTCTCCACACGGCAACCACAACGTGAAACACGCACCGCCGCCGGGCGGGCTGGTCACGGCGATGGCGCCGCCGTGTTCCTGCACGATCTCGCCGACGATGTAGAGGCCGAGGCCGGTGCCTTCGCCCGGCGCGCGCGTGGTGAAGAACGGGTCGAACACCTGGCCGATGCGCTCGCCGGCGATGCCGGGGCCGTCGTCGCGGACGCGGACGATCACCCCGCGCGTTGCAACGCCATCGCCGGGCGTGCCGAGCACCTGCGCCGATCCCGCCGCCAGCGCATTGGCCACCTCGGCCGGCGGCCAGTCGTGCGGCGCGGCGGCGGCGGCTTCGATGCGGATGTGCACGCCGGCGCCGCCGGCCGCGAGCGCGTTCTGGATCAGGTTGATGAACACCTGCTGCATGCGTTGCGGATCGATGCACAGCTTCAGTTCGGGCGGCACTTCGATGCCGACCGTATCTTCTTGCGGCAGACGTGGGCGCAGCAGCAGCAGGCATTTTTCCAGCACTTCGAGCAGCGGCGTCGGCTGGTTGGCATGGCCGGGCCGACGGCTGTAGTCGAGCAGGATGTGCACGATCTGGCGGGCGCGTTCGGTCTCGTCGTCGATCTGCCGCAGCCAGCCGCGCAACTCCGCGCAAATATCCGGCGGCAGGTTTTCGATTTCTTCCAGCGCGATCTGCGCAGCGCCGGAAATATTGCCGAGCGGATTGTTGAGTTCATGCGCGACGCCGGAAGCAAGCGTGCCGAGCGAGGCGAGCTTTTCCGATTGCAGCACCTGGCGGCGGCGCAATTCGAGTTCTTCCAGCATGCGATTGAGCGCCTGCGTGAACGACACGATCTCGCGATCCTTCGACACCATCGTGAAGGCGCGGAAACGCCCCTGCGCGAGCGGTTCGAGCTGTTCCTCCAGCTGCCGCAACGGCCGCCCGACGACGCGGTACAGCACCTGGCCGCCGGCCAGCGCCAGCAACACCAGCACGCCGACCGACCAGAGCAGGGCATGGCGCGATTGCCGCACGCTGCCGCCGAGGCTGGCGCGCTCGCGCTCGGCCAGGCTTTCGCTGCGGGCGAGGATTTCATGGCCGGTGGCGCGCACCGCATCGTCGTCCACCGCGGCGCCGTCGAGTTGGCGGCGATAGCGCGCCAGCGCGCGGCCCAGCGCCGGCAGTTCGTCGCCCTGCGCCAACGCCGCCAGGATGCCGCGATCCTGCTCCAGTTGCTGCGCCAGTTCGCTCGCCAGCGTGCGCGCGGCGGCGAGGTCGGCGGCAGCGCGGTAGAGGAAGAAATTCTTTTCATGCCGGCGCATTTCCTGCGCGGTTTCCTGAAACGCGGCAATCGCCACGCCTTCGTTCACGCGCTGTTCCAGGAAACGCAGGCTGGCCGAGGCGAACAGCACGAAAGCGCCGACGCCGAGCGCCAGCGCGAGGTAGATAAGGATGATCTTGCTGCGGATGCTGTCCATGCTGCGTTTCAATCCAGAAACATGTTTCGAATAATAAACATTGCGGCCGATTTACACCGAATCAGGTACTTATCTTAGTTAATCGGCGCCATGTTTCAGAATAGAAACAAATTAAAAATCGCAACATGCAGAGAGTTCACAATAAAAACAAGGACTTGGCGCGACTGCCGGGATGGCATGGGGCTTGCGAATGGGAAGGCACCCCTTCCCGGAGCATTTCCCATGAAAAATCTGGCCGACCAGATCAAGCAAGCTCTCAACGGCCTCGCCTTCGCCGATATCGGCGAACGCATCGGACGCCGTGAAAAATACGCCGCCCTGTTCCCCGGCGACGCCCCCGCCGCGCGCGCAAAAACGCCCGCCGCCTCGCACAAATGGATCGCGCTGGGCGTCGGCGACACGCTGCCGCCGCACGTCATGGCTTACGTCATCGGCGCGTGCCGCCGCATGCAGGCCGATCTGTTGCTGCTGTCGACCGATGCGATGCAGGTACGCAGCTTGCTCGCCGACTATCTCGACGACCTGCGCGGCATCGTTTGCCAGACCGAGGAACTGGCCGGCGCCTCCGCCTCACACGTCGTGCAGGCGCTGGAACTGCATCGCGGCGTGCTGTTTGCCGTCTCCGGCGCCGACGACGATCCGCTGCGACCGTTGCTGCGCGCCCGCCGCGGTGCCCGCGCGCCGGTGCCGTTGGTGCTGGTCAGCCCGAAACCTGCCGGCGCGGTTGCAGCCGGCCGCATGCAAGTCGCACGGACATGAATCGCTTCCGTCTGCGTCCGGTGCGCCTGTTCTATCTCGCCCTCGGCCTGTTTCTCTGCGTGCTGTTCTGGCTCAACCACGATCTGCTGCTCAACTTTCCGCCCTTCAAATGACCCTGCCCCGCATCGAAAACTTCCCCCTCTGGCTGCGCCCGCTGCTGCCCTTTCTGAACTGGTTGCCGCGCGTGACGCGCGGCACGGTCAAGGCCGACGCGATGGCCGGCCTCACCGGCGCGCTGGTGGCGTTGCCGCAAGGTGTGGCGTTCGCCACCATCGCCGGCATGCCGCCGGAGTACGGCCTCTACGCCGGCATGATTCCGGCGGTGATCGCGGCGCTGTTCGGCTCGTCCTGGCATCTCGTCTCCGGCCCCACCACGGCGGCCTCCATCGTGCTGTTCTCGGTGCTGTCGCCGCACGCCGAACCGGGCAGCGCGCACTACGTCAGCCTGGCGCTGACGCTGACCTTCCTGGTCGGCCTGATCCAGATCGTCATGGGCTTCGCCAAGCTGGGCACGCTGGTCAATTTCATCTCGCATTCGGTGGTGACCGGCTTTACCGCAGGCGCCGCGATCCTGATCGCGACCAACCAGGTCAAGCACTTCACCGGCCTGGCCATCCCACGCGGCAGTTCCTTCACCGAGACCTGGAGCATGGCGCTGAGCCATGCCGGCGATGTGCAGGTCGGCGTGTTCACGGTCGGCCTGGCCACATTGTTGATCGGCATCGCGGTGAAACGCTGGCTGCCGAAATGGCCCTACATGATCGTCGCCATGCTCGCCGGTTCCGCTCTCGCCGCCGTGCTGACCGCATGGAAGGGCGTGGCGCTGGCGACGGTGGGCGCCCTGCCCGACGTGCTGCCGCCGATGTCCGCGCCCAGCCTGAGCGGCGAGGACATCCGCGCGGTGGCTTCCGGCGTCGTCGCGGTGACCCTGCTGGCGCTGACCGAGGCGGTGTCCATCGCGCGCGCGCTGGCGGCGCGTTCCGGCCAGCACGTCGACGGCAACCAGGAATTCATCGGCCAGGGCCTGTCCAATCTGTTCGGCAGCTTTTTCTCCGGCTATGTCGCCACCGGCTCGTTCAACCGCAGCGGCGTCAACTATGCCGCCGGCGCGAAGACGCCGATTGCGGCGATGCTGGCCGGCGTATTCCTGCTCGTGCTAGTGCTGCTGGTCGCGCCCTGGGCGCAATTCCTGCCCAACGCGGCGATGGCCGGCATCCTGTTCCTGGTCGCCTGGGGGCTGATCGACTTCGACGAAATCTTCCACGTCCTCAAAAGCAGCCGCGCCGAATCGGCCATCCTGCTATCCACCTTCGCCGCGACGCTGTTCCTGACCCTGGAGGAAGCCATCATCATCGGCGTGCTGCTGTCGCTGTCGCTCTACCTGTCGCGTACCTCGAAGCCGCAGGTGCGCG
>JASJPK010000067.1:0-33511 GCA_031426735.1 Hydrogenophilaceae bacterium
CGGCGACTCCAACGTGCCGTTCTACAAGGAACTCGGCAACGCCGGCCTGAAGGCTTCGGATGTGCCGGTGGTTGCGTTCTCGGTGGGTGAAGAGGAACTGCGCGGTGTCGATACCAAGCCGCTGCAAGGCCACCTGGCGGCGTGGAACTACTTCCAGTCGATCAAGAACCCGGAAAACACCAAGTTCATCGCCATGTACAAGGACTGGGCGAAGAAGAACAAGCTGCCCAAGGCCGACAGCGTGGTCACCAACGACCCGATGGAAGCCACCTACATCGGCATCCACATGTGGAAGCAGGCCGTCGAAAAGGCCAAGTCCACCGACGTCGACAAGGTCATCGCCGCGATGGCCGGGCAGACCTTCAAGGCGCCGTCCGGCTTCGTCGCCAAGATGGACGAGAAAAACCATCACCTGCACAAGCCGGTGTTCATCGGCGAAGTGAAAGGCGACGGCCAGTTCAACGTGGTGTGGAAGACCAAGGGTCCGGTCCGCGCCCAGCCGTGGAGCCCGTTCATCCCCGGCAACGACAAGAAGAAGGACGTGCCGGACAGCAAGTAATCCGGCCGCGGGCGCCCCGCGAGAGGTGTCCGGGAGCGCCGGCTTCCAGCCGGCTTCGTAAATCCGATCAGGCCTACGAATGCCGGCTGGAAGCCGGCGCTCCAATCTCAACTTACGCCCGCGCCGGAATGACGGAACCACCCCATCCATGAAACGCTACTTCCTCCCCCTCCTCCTCTGGCTGTTCGCCTTGCCCGCCTGCGCCGCGCTCGATCCGGCCCTGGTGAAGCAACTGGCGGCGGAAGACTCCGATGCCAAGATCGCCGCCCTGCAACAACTGGGCGCATCCGCCACGCCGGAAGCCGCCAAGGTGCTCAAGGCGATGGGCGATGACGCGCTGCTGCTGGCCGGCGAAACGGTGTTCATGCTGGAGGGCGAGAAGGCCATCGATGCCGCCACGGGCGCGGTAATCACCCCGCCCCCGGAATCCTACGAATCCATCTCGGTCAACAACCGGGTGCGCTCGGCGCTGGGCAATGCGCTGGCCGCGATGAAGCTGTTCGACCCGGATCGCGCCGTGCGTCTGGCGGCGGCGACCGAACTGCAAAGCAATGCCGGCCTGGAACTGGTGCTGATCCTGGCGCAGGCGATGGGCAAGGAGAGCGACGCGGAAATCAAGGCGTTGCTGCAACAGGCACATGCCCAGGCCAATCTGGGCAATCCCGATGTCGCGGCGCGCCTGGCCGCCGTGCGCGCCCTGGCGGAAAGCGCCAGTGCGACGACGCGCGGTCTGTTGCTGCCGCTGCTGGAAACCGCCAACGAGCCGGAAGCGCAAGTGCGCGATGCAGCCCGCCTGGCGATCACCGCAATCGAATCGCGTCTGGCCGTGGGCGAGACGCTGGCCAAGATGTTCACCGGCCTGTCGCTCGGCAGCATCCTGCTGCTGGCGGCGCTGGGCCTTGCCATCACCTATGGTGTCATGGGCGTGATCAACATGGCGCACGGCGAGTTGCTGATGGTCGGCGCCTACTCCACCTATTTCGTGCAGACGCTGTTCCGCGTGTATTTCCCGGAGTTCATCGACTGGTATCTGCTCGCCGCGATTCCGGCCGCCTTCGCCGCCGCCGCGCTGGTCGGCATGGCGCTGGAACGCACGGTGATCCGCCGCCTGTACGGCCGCCCGCTGGAAACGCTGCTGGCCACCTGGGGTTTGAGCCTGATCCTGATCCAGGCGGCGCGCGTGCTGTTCGGCGCGCAGAACGTGGAAGTCGCCAACCCAGTGTGGATGTCCGGCGGCGTGGAAATCATGGCCGGCCTGGTGCTGCCGTGGAACCGCATCGTCATCGTCGGTTTCACGCTGTTCGTGCTGGCGCTGATGTGGCTGCTGATGCAGAAAACCCGGCTCGGCCTGTTCGTCCGCGCCGTCACGCAGAACCGCCCGATGGCCGGCTGCGTCGGCGTGCCGACCGGCCGCGTCGATACGCTGGCGTTCGGACTGGGTGCGGGCATCGCCGGCCTCGGCGGCGTGGCGTTGTCGCAGATCGCCAACGTCGGGCCGGACATGGGCCAGGGCTACATCGTTGATTCTTTTCTGGTTGTCGTGCTCGGCGGTGTCGGCCAGTTGGCCGGCGCGGTGTGGGCGGCACTCGGCCTGGGCGTGGTGACCAAATTCCTGGAAGGCTGGTGGGGCGCGGTGATCGCCAAGATCGTCGTGCTGGTCATCGTCATCGTGTTCATCCAGAAACGGCCGCAGGGACTGTTCGCCCTCAAGGGCCGGTTTGTGGAGAACTGACGCCATGAATAAATCGCCACTTATCCACCGTCATTCCCGCGAATGCGGGAATCCAGGAAGTACATCGAAATTCAATCAGCCCTACGAACTGGATTCCCGCATTCGCGAGAATGACGGGACTCTCTGAACCATGCGCACGCCCTTCCTCATCCGCGTCCTCAACGCCACGCCGCGCGCCGGCTGGATCGCGCTCGGCCTTTTCGCCGCGATCACGCTACTGCTGATGCCGGCGTTGCATCTGCTGTTGCCGGAAAGCAGTCCGCTGCATGTCTCCACCTATGTCATCACGCTGTCCGGCAAGATCATGTGCTACGCCATCGTCGCGGTGGCGATGGATCTGATCTGGGGTTACGCCGGCATCCTGAGTCTCGGCCACGGCCTGTTCTTCGCGCTGGGCGGCTACGCCTTCGGCATGTATCTGATGCGCGAGATCGGCACGGACGGTTCCTACCATTCGCATCTGCCCGATTTCATGGTCTTCCTCGACTGGAAGGAACTGCCCTGGTACTGGTTCGGCTCCGACTCCATCCTCTGGGTGACGCTGCTGGTGCTGGTGGTGCCGGCGCTGGTGGCCTATATCTTCGGCTACTTCGCGTTCCGCTCGCGCATCAAGGGCGTCTACTTCTCGATCATCACGCAGGCGATGACCTTCGCCGCGATGCTGTTCTTCTTCCGCAACGAAACCGGCTTCGGCGGCAACAACGGTTTCACCGACTTCAAACGCATCCTCGGCCACGACATCACCTCGCCGGAAATGCGCGCGACGCTGTTCGCCCTGTCCGCGCTGATGCTGATGCTGACCCTGCTCGCCGGGCGCTATCTGGTCACTTCCAAGTTCGGCCGCGTGCTGACCGCGATCCGCGACGCCGAAAGCCGCGTGATGTTCATCGGCTACAACCCGCTGCATTACAAGCTGTTCATCTGGACCTTCTCGGCCATGCTCTGCGCGATTGCCGGCGCGCTGTATGTGCCGCAGGTCGGCATCATCAATCCGGGCGAAATGTCGCCGGCCAACTCCATCGAAATCGCCATCTGGGTGGCGGTGGGCGGACGCGGCACGCTGATCGGCCCGGTCATCGGTGCCGGTCTGGTCAACCTGTTCAAGAGTTATTTCACCGTCGCCTTCCCGGAATACTGGCTGTTCTTCCTCGGCGCGCTGTTCGTCGGCGTGACGCTGTGGCTGCCGGAAGGGGTGACCGGTCTGTGGAAACGCATCCAGGCGCGGAGGACGGCATGAGCAACGCGAGCAACGGCCTGCAACACTGGGAAGGCACTGCGCCCGGCGCGCACGTGTTGCAGGCCGGCCTGGACACGACGCACAAGGTCATCCTGTATCTGGACGGCATTTCGGTCAGCTTCGACGGCTTCAAGGCGTTGAACAACCTGACCCTGGCCATCGACGCCGGCGAACTGCGCTGCATCATCGGCCCCAATGGCGCCGGCAAGACGACGATGATGGACGTCATCACCGGCAAGACGCGACCGGATTGCGGCACCTGCTTCTTCGGCCAGACCATCGACCTGACAAGCATGACCGAAGCGCAGATCGCCCATGCCGGCATCGGCCGCAAGTTCCAGAAACCGACCATCTTCGAGCACCACACGGTGTTCGAGAACCTGGAACTGGCCATGAAAATGGACAAGCGCGCCCTTACCAGCCTGTTCACCTGGCTGTCCAGCGAAGGCCGCGACCGCATCGCCGACACGCTGAAACTGATCCGGCTGGATGGCGAGGCCGAGCGTCAGGCCGGCCTGCTCTCGCACGGCCAGAAACAGTGGCTGGAGATCGGCATGCTGCTGATGCAGGAACCGCAACTGCTGCTGCTCGACGAGCCGGTCGCCGGCATGACCGACGACGAAACCGAACGCACCGGCGAACTGTTCAAGTCACTGGCCGGGAAACACTCGCTGGTCGTCGTCGAACACGACATGGCGTTCATCGAACAACTCGGCGGCAAGGTCACCGTGCTACACGAAGGCGCAGTGCTGGCCGAAGGCGACCTGGCCACGGTGCAGGCGGATGAGCGGGTAGTGGAGGTGTACCTTGGGCGCTGAAGTTCGAGGAATCCGTAGGATGGGCCAAGTGATAACGGGCCCATCGTCGCAGCGGATTGATGGGCCCGCTGCGCTTGGCCCATCCTACGACCTGGCCATGGTGCAGGTAGTAGTAATCCGTAGGATGGGCCCGCTATCGCTTGGCCCATCCTACGAGAGGGGTTCTGGTAAGCCATGCTGAAAGTCGAAAACCTCAACCAGTATTACGGCGGCAGCCACATCCTGCGCGACCTGTCGTTCGAAGCGCCGACCGGCCAGGTCACCTGTCTGCTCGGACGCAACGGCGTCGGCAAGACGACGCTGCTGAAAACGCTGATGGGCCTGGTGCCGGCAAAGACCGGCTCGATCTCCTTCGGCGGCCAAAGCATCACCGCCGCGCCGTCGCATGCCCGCGTCAAGGCCGGCATCGGCTTCGTGCCGCAGGGCCGCGAAATCTTTCCGCGTCTGACCGTCGAGGAAAACCTGCGCATGGGCCTGGCGACGAAACCCGGCGGCACACCGATTCCGGAACGCATTTACCAGATGTTCCCAGTGCTGAAACAGATGCTGAAGCGGCGGGGAGGCGATCTGTCCGGGGGCCAACAACAACAACTGGCCATCGGCCGCGCGCTGGCCTTCGGACCGAAACTGCTGATCCTCGACGAACCGACCGAAGGCATTCAGCCGTCGATCATCAAGGACATCGAACGCGCCATCCGCGCGCTGGCGGAGGAAGGCAGCATGGCGATCCTGCTGGTTGAACAGTATTACGACTTCGCCCGCTCGCTGGCCGACCAGTACCTGCTGATGGAACGCGGCGAGTTCATCAAACGCGGCGCCGGGGCGGACATGGACAAGGATGGGGTGCGGGAAATGCTGTCGGTATGATTGCCGTATGAGGACAAACGCAACACCAGCCGCTTTTCTCCCCTCCCCCGCCTGCGGGGGAGGGGCCGGGGCAGCCAGAGACTTGGCCGACGATGTTGGGCGGCCTAGTCGGTTGGCTGGGAGTCCTATCAGAGAGGGAGATTTGTTACGCCACACAGAAGCAAAGCCCCTCTCCCCAACCCTGGTGGAACTACCAGCCAACCGACTAGGCAGCCCAGAACCCGCTGCCAAGTCTCTGGCTGTCTCCCGCCTGCGGGAGAGGGAGCAAACCGCCTGGCGCGCCCGCCTCGCGCTCGGCTTCGAACAGCGCGGCGCGGCCAGCGTGTTGACCCGGCGCGAACACTTCGGCCCGCTGCGCGTGCAGAAAGCGTTGTACCCGGAAGGCGAGGCGGTCTGCCATGCCATCGTGCTGCATCCGCCGTCCGGCATTGCCGGCGGCGATCAACTGGAAATCTCGGTCGATGTCGGGCCGGATGCGCAGGCGCTGCTGACCACGCCAGGCGCCGGCAAGTGGTATCGCAGCGCCGGCGCCTGGGCCGGGCAGCGATTGGATTTCAGTGTTTCGACAGGCGCCGCGCTGGAATGGCTGCCGCAGGAAAGCATCGTGTTCGACGGCGCACGCGCCGACATGCAGTGCCGGGTGAAGCTGGCGGCGGAGGCGCGCTTCATCGGCTGCGAGGTACTGTGCCTGGGCCGGCGCGCGGCCGGCGAATGCTTTGAACGTGGCGAGATTCGGCTGCATACCCGCATCGAACGCGAGGGCCGTCCGGTCTGGCTGGAACGCGGCGGCTTGGTTGGCAACTCGGATTTGCTGACCTCGTCGGCCGGACTCGCCGGTTTCAGTGTCAGCGCCACGCTGCTGGCGTCAGGCCCGAATCTGGATACGGCATTGCTCGCCGCCTGCCGGCAAATTGCCTGCCCGGAGACGGATGCCCGCATCGGCATCACGCTGCTGCCGGACTTGCTGGTGGCGCGTTACCTGGGGCATTCATCCGAAGCCGCACGACACTGGTTCGCCGCGCTGTGGCGGGTGCTGCGCCCGGCGGTGATCGGACGGCCGGCGCAGACGCCAAGAATATGGAACACATGAAACAGCGTCATTCCCGCGAATGCGGGAATCCAGAGGACTCACCAAACTAAAGGACTGGATTCCCGCCTGCGCGGGAATGACGGAACAAAAAGGAATCGCAACATGGAACTGACCCCACGCGAAAAAGACAAGCTGCTGATCTTCACCGCCGCGCTGCTGGCGGAACGCCGCAAGGCACGCGGCCTCAAGCTCAATTACCCGGAAGCGGTGGCCTTCATCACCGCCGGCATCCTGGAAGGCGCCCGCGACGGCCGCACCGTGGCCGACCTGATGAGCTACGGCACGACGTTGCTGCGGCGCGACGAAGTCATGGAGGGCGTGCCGGAGATGATTCCGGAAATCCAGGTCGAAGCGACTTTTCCCGATGGCACCAAGCTGGTGACCGTCCACCATCCCATCGTTTGACCGACCGTGATGCGGCCCGCCAAAGCACAACTTGCTCCCCCCTTTGAAAAGGGGGGGCTGGGGGGGATTTCTGCGACCTCACCCTTGTCCACCTCCGCTAAATCCCCCTACCCCCTTTTGCAAAGGGGGAATCCTCCAGGAGCACCCCATGATCCCAGGTGAATACGCCATCCAGCCCGGCGAGATCGAGCTCAACGGCAGCCGTCCGACGCTGACGTTGAGCGTCGCCAACACCGGCGACCGACCGATCCAGGTCGGCTCGCACTACCACTTCTTCGAAACCAATGAAGCGCTGGCGTTCGACCGCGCCGCCGCGCGCGGTTATCGCCTGAACATCGCTGCCGGCACCGCGGTTCGCTTCGAGCCGGGCCAGAGTCGCACGGTGGAACTGGTGGCCTATGCCGGCGAGCGCAAGGTGTTCGGCTTCCAGGCCCAGGTACAGGGGGCGCTATGAAAATCAGCCGTCAGGCTTATGCCGAAATGTTCGGCCCCACCACCGGCGACCGCGTGCGTCTGGCCGACACCGACCTGTGGATCGAGGTCGAGCACGACTACACGCTCTACGGCGAGGAAGTGAAGTTCGGCGGCGGCAAGGTGATCCGCGACGGCATGGGCCAGGGCCAGAAAGTCGCAGCGGAAGTCGCCGATACCGTCATCACCAACGCGCTGATCGTCGATGCGGTGCTGGGCATCGTCAAGGCCGACATCGGCCTGAAGAACGGCACCATCGCCGCCATCGGCAAGGCCGGCAATCCGGACGTGCAGCCCGGCGTGACCATCAACATCGGTGCGGCGACGGAAATCATCGCCGGTGAAGGCATGATCGTCACCGCCGGCGGCATCGACAGCCACATCCATTTCATCTGCCCGCAGCAGATCGAGGAAGCGTTGATGAGCGGCATCACCACGATGCTCGGCGGCGGCACCGGCCCGGCCACCGGCACTTTCGCCACCACCTGCACGCCGGGGCCGTGGCACATCCACCGCATGCTGCAGGCGGCCGATGCCTTCCCGATGAACCTGGGTTTTCTCGGCAAGGGCAACGTCAGCCAGCCGGAACCGCTGCGCGAACAGGTGCGCGCCGGCGCCATGGGTTTGAAGCTGCACGAGGACTGGGGCACCACGCCCGCCGCCATCGACAACTGCCTGAGCGTGGCTGATGAAATGGACGTGCAGGTCGCCATCCACACCGACACGCTGAACGAATCCGGCTTCGTCGAAACCACGCTGGCCGCGTTCAAGGGCCGTGCCATCCACACCTTCCATACCGAAGGCGCCGGCGGCGGCCACGCGCCGGACATCATCAAGGCGGCGGGCATGGCCAACGTGCTGCCCAGTTCGACCAACCCGACCATGCCGTACACGGTGAACACCATCGACGAGCATCTCGACATGCTGATGGTCTGCCACCATCTGGATGCGTCGATTGCCGAAGACATCGCCTTCGCGGAATCCAGAATCCGGCGCGAAACCATCGCCGCCGAAGACATCCTGCACGACATTGGCGCGTTCTCGATGATGAGTTCGGATTCGCAGGCGATGGGCCGGGTCGGCGAAGTCATCATTCGCACCTGGCAGACCGCGCACAAGATGAAGTTGCAGCGCGGGGTATTGCACCCCTCCCCCTCTGGGGGAGGGGCAGGGGCAGCCAGAGACTTGGCCGACGACGTTGGGCGGCCTAGTCGGTTGGCTGGTAGTTCCACCAGAGAGGGGCCGCGTGGGAGCGCAGCGACCTCAGCGGCGGACAACTTCCGCGCCAAACGCTACATCGCCAAATACACCATCAACCCGGCCATCACGCACGGCATCTGCCATGTCGTCGGCTCCCTGGAACCGGGCAAGCTGGCCGACATCGTGCTGTGGAAACCGGCCTTCTTCGGCGTCAAACCCAGTCTGATCCTGAAAGGCGGCATGATCGCGGCAGCGGCGATGGGCGACCCGAATGCCTCCATCCCGACGCCACAACCGGTGCATTACCGACCGATGTTCGGCAGCTTCGCGGGTGCGCTGAAAACCTCGGTCACCTTCGTCTCGCAAGCCGCGCTGGACAACCCGGAAGTCGCCGCACTGAACCTGTCGAAACCGTTGATCGCGGTGAAGAACACACGGCAGGTTTCCAAGAAAGACATGCTGCACAACGACGCCCTGCCGGTGATCGACGTCGATCCGGAAACCTATCAGGTGCGCGCCGATGGCGAGCTGCTGGTGTGCGATCCGGTCGCGGTGCAGCCGATGGCGCAGCGGTATTTCCTGTTTTGACCATGCACCGCGTCGAACCAAACGTAGGGCGGAATAGCGCAGCGTATTCCGCCGCATGGACTGCCCCGGTGCAATGCGCTGCGCTTATTGCACCCTACGGCTCTGGGAGCGCCGGCATCTTGCCGGCCCAGTCTTTTCAACCAAAAGATGCCGGCAGGATGCCAGCGCTCCCAGTGAGTTCCTTTCTTCGCAAACGACCATGCTGCTGATTGAATCCTCCGCTCCCGCAGATGCGCCCGCAACCGAGCGCCTGACGCTGACTTTCGAGCTGCGCTGCAAATCCCGTCTGCGCACCAGGCTGGATTCCGGCGAGGAAGCCGGTCTGTTTCTGGAACGCGGCGCGATCCTGCGTGCCGGCGACAAGCTGCTGGGCAAGGACGGTCGCATCGTCGAAGTCGTCGCCGCGCCGGAAAAGGTCATCGAAGCGCGCAGCGACGATCCGCTGCGGCTCGCCCGCGCCGCCTATCACCTGGGTAACCGGCATGTGCCGGTGCAGGTTGCGACAGGATTACTTCGCTTCGGACAGGATCATGTGCTGGGCGAAATGGTGCGCGGCCTCGGGTTGGTCGTCAGCGAATGCGAAGCCCCATTCGAGCCGGAAAGCGGTGCTTACGGGAATCACGGCGGTCACGCGCATCCACACGGTCACAGCGCCGATGGCGAAGGCGAATTTGCCAAGCCGCGGCCGCGTATTCACGACATGCTGATCAGCGGCAAGCGATGAGAGCAGATCAGACCGCATCGCTACTCCCCCCTTTTGCAAAGGGGGGCTGGGGGGGATTTAACCCGGTTCGCGGCTGCCACGCCCGCAAAATCCCCCTCGATCCCCCTTTTGCAAAGGGGGAAGCACAGCGATGAACCTGGCACTGATCCGCCTGCTGCATCTGGCCAGCACGACTCTGCCGGTCGGTGCCTACACCTATTCGCAAGGCCTGGAATGGGCGGTGGAATGCGGCGCGATCCGCAATGAAGCCGGCGCCGGCCAGTGGATCGGCGATTGCCTGAGTTACAGCCTGGCCAGCTTCGAGGCAGTCTATCTGGCGCACATGCTGGCCGCCTGGCGGAACAACGATCCGGCGCAACTGGCCGAACTCGATACCGAATTCATCGCCAGCCGCGAAACCGCCGAACTGCGCGCCGAAACGCTGCAAATGGGGCATTCGCTGGTCAAGCTGTTGCGCGACCTGTCCGAATCCAGCTGTCTCCCCGGCGAAGGCCGGGGTCCAGTCGCGCAGTCGGCGCAAACACTGGATACCGGCCTGCGCCGGTATGACGGCAATTTCAAACAAGTCCTGGCTGGTTTTCCGCAAATCAGCTTTCCCCTGGCCTGGAGCTGCGCCGCCGCGCAATGGAACATCGAAACAGAAGACGCCATCGCCGGCTATCTCTGGGCCTGGCTGGAAAACCAGGTGATGGCCGCACTGAAAGCCGTGCCGCTCGGCCAGACCGCCGGCCAGCGCCTGTTGCTTTCCCTCGGCGAACGTCTGCCCGAACTGGCCAAACAAGCCGCCACCACGCCGCTCGATCAAGCCCGCAATTTCCTGCCGGCGTTCGCCATCGCCAGCAGCCTTCACGAAACCCAATACACCCGGATATTCCGTTCATGACAAACCAACCCTTGAGAATCGGTATCGGCGGCCCGGTCGGCTCCGGCAAGACCGCGCTGACCCTGGCTTTGTGCCTGGCACTACGCGACAAATACAACCTCGCCGTGGTCACCAACGACATCTACACCGAGGAAGACGCGCAGTTCCTGGTGCGCAACGAGGCGCTGGAAGCGGCGCGCATCATCGGCGTGGAAACCGGCGGCTGCCCGCACACCGCTATCCGCGAAGACGCCAGCATCAATCTGGAAGCGGTGGACCGACTCAACCAGCGTTTTCCCGGCCTCGATGTGATCTTCATCGAAAGCGGCGGCGACAACCTGGCGGCGACGTTCAGCCCGGAACTGTCCGATCTGACGATCTATGTCATCGATGTCGCCGCCGGCGAGAAGATTCCGCGCAAGGGCGGCCCCGGCATCACCAAATCCGACCTGCTGGTGATCAACAAGATCGATCTCGCGCCGATGGTCGGCGCATCGCTGGAAGTCATGGATACCGACGCCAGACGCATGCGCGGCGAGCGCCCGTTCGTGTTCTCCAACATGAAGACCGGCCAGGGGCTGGCCGAAATCATCGAATTCATCCAGCAAGCCGGCATGCTGCGGCCAGTCGGCTAAGTTTCCTCAATCGATTCCAGCAGCGCCGCGACGACCGAGCCGCCGCTGCCGTCCTCGGGATCGAGGCGAGCCAGATGATCGAGATAGGGCCGCGCGGCGGCTTCGTTGCCGCCACGCAGGGCGATGAAGGCGAGCGCCTTGAGGGCGAGCAGCACCTGACTGACCAACATGGCTTCGCTGCGGTCCAGTTGCTCGCGGCTCCAGGTTTCCAACTCGGGCGCCAGACCCGCCTGGCGGGCCGCTTCCCGGAGCGCACGACTCGCGCAGTCGCGGCCAAGTTCGAAACAACGCTGGCGGTTGTAGAACTTGTACGCGATACGCAGCAACGGCAGCGGATCGGATGCTTGCGCACAGGCGCATTGGATGAGGAAGTCGCCCCGCTGCGGATCTTCCCGATAGCGGGCCATGGCTTCCGCCATCAGGGATTCGGCGGGTGGATTCTCGGCGGGCAAGGCGACCCCGATCGAATCGAATTCGCCTGCCGCAGCCGCTTGGCGCTACTGCTTACACCGCGCCGTAAACCGCGCGTTTGGCGTTGGTTGCGCGGGTCAGCGCCACCTCGACAGACACTTTTTCGCCGCGCGGGCGGTAGCTCTGATAGGCCTGGTACAGCGTGGCCACCTTCTGGCCGCTGCTCTGACCCTTGAAGTCGCTCTTGTCGAGGCGCAATTCGTCGAGCAGTTCGTTCCAGGCCAGGCCGTCGGCCAGCGGCAGCACGGCGATCTCGCTATCGGCCACGGCAATCTGCATGGGCTTGTCGATATTGACCACAAAAATCAGCGTGCCCATGCCGGGCGCGAAGAACGCCTGGTATTTCTCGACAAAGGTCGTCAGTTGGGCGATGTCGTCGAACGAGCCGGAGACGAACTTCAACTGCGCCGCGTCGGCCAGCAACACGGCGCCGACCATCGTCGACAGGGGCGGCTTGCGGTGGCCCATGGTATCGGCGATTTCGCCCTCGATCAGGACCAGATCGCCGCGATAGGCTTGCAGACCGGAACCGGCGCTGTCCTTGAAGTTGCTGTTGAAGAGCAGGCCTTGGCTTTCGAAGGTGTCGAGCAGCATGAGTCTTTCCTTAGTTGGCAAATACGCATGTAGTGCAATAACCGGGCCAGCCTCAGGCCGCATGAAATCCGCGCAGGAATGCGGCTTCATGCTGAATCGGGCTCAATTCACCTGTGTCGCAAACCTGACAGTCCCGCCCTCATCTGGCGGATTTCGCCCAAGCCGTTCAGCCGCATAAGCGGCAGACAGTCATCAGCATCAGGTCTTTGGCGGCAGCATCGACTTTCGGCAGCACGCTTTTCAGACGACGGTCGCCGTCGATCTGGCCGGTGGCGAGTGCAAGCAGGCCGAGCAGGATGGGCGGCAGCGCAGCAACTTCGGCGGCGGCCAGCAATTCCGCGGGCAGTTCGGCGATGTGACTGTCGCCATGCCGCAAGCTGCCGTCGCCATGCAGATCGAGCGCGCCGCCTTGCGCGAAACGCCAGCACTGCGTCTGCGGCGTCTCCGCCAGCAGGCTGCCGAAGAAATCAGGGATCGCCGCTGCGGCACCGCCGGGCAGGCGGTTCAATTGCCAGACCAGTTCCTGGTAAGGGTCGAGGTCATTCGGCATCGATTCCGGCGCGGTATTGAGTAGATAGGCGGGCATGGCGTGGCAGCGAAAAGGAGGCTTGGACGACGCACATTATCCAGCGCACTTCGACCAGCGTCCGCCTCATCCGGCCCAGGCCTGAACGGGGCCTGCTCGCAATACGGGTCATCGCCGACCCACCCCGCACCCCCGATCACGGGTCGCATGGGTTGGGAATAACCCACCCCACCCCGCCAGCCACCTTGTAACCCCATGAAAAAGCAGGCATTTCCAACCAGATTGAAAGTGGCATGTTGCTTGCGCTGGTCAAGCAGGACTCCGCACTGCAGGCCAAGGTCAGTGCATGCGGGTGCCATCGCAATCGCCGTCGCCCCGGAAAAACAAAGTCTGTTGGAGGAACCGCCATGACCAGCAAAACCAGTAAAACCAGCAAAACCAAATCCGCCCAAGCCACCAAATCCGCGCCTCCGGGCAAAGCCTGGGCCAAGCTCAAGGCCAGCCTCGACACGCTGCCGGACAGCATCGACATTCGCGATCTGGTCTATCAACCCAGCTTGGTGCCGGTACCGCCGGTGCTGGTGAACTGCCCGCGCGTGCCGGAAATTCTCGACCAGGGTCAGGAGGGCGCCTGTACCGGCTTCGCACTCGCGGCGGTCGCCAACTTTCTGTTGCACAGCCGCGGCCAGAGCCGCCGGGTGAGTCCGCGCATGTTGTACGAGATGGCGCGGCGCTATGACGAGTGGCCGGGCGAGTGGTACGAGGGTTCCTCGGCGCGCGGCGCGATGAAGGGCTGGCTGCGCCACGGCGTAGCGCAGCGCAGTCTCTGGAGCGACACGATGAGCGGCACCAAGCACATGACCCCGGCGGTGGTGCAGGACGCGATGCAGTGTCCCGGCGGCGCCTACTACCGGGTCAACCATCGCCAGGTGCGCGACATGCATGCCGCGCTGGCTGAAGTGGGCATCCTGTATGTCACCCTGATGGTGCATGACGGCTGGTTCGAACCCGGCCCCCGCACCGCTACGATCGCGTATCAGGAGGGCCGCAGGAAGAAAAGCCTGGCGCTGCCCATCATCACGCGCAAAGGCCGCGCCGATGGCGGCCACGCCATCGCCATCGTCGGCTATTCCGAACAGGGCTTCATCGTCCAGAACTCGTGGGGAACCACCTGGGGCAATGGCGGTTTCGCGCTGCTGCCGTACGAGGATTACATGCTGCACGCGACCGACGTCTGGGTGGCGCAACTCGGCGTGCCGGTGAGCGTGGATGTATGGGCCGAAGAAGAAGCGAAGAACGACAAGATTTCCGAAGGCGCTTCCCGCGCCCTGCCGGCGCTGACCCTGGACAGTCTGCGGCCCTTCGCCATCGATGTGGGCAACAACGGCGAACTGTCCGGCAACGGCGATTACTGGACCACGCCGGACGACCTGCAACGCCTGGTCACCGAAGACATTCCGAGCACGACGAAAAACTGGAAGAAACACCGCGTCATGCTTTATCTGCACGGCGGGCTGAACAACGAGAAAAGCGCGGCAAAACGGGTCGCCGCGATGCGCGCGCCGTGTCTGGCGAACGAGATCTACCCGCTGCATGTGATGTGGGAAACCGGCTTCATGGAATCGCTGACCAGCATCATCGGCGACTGGTTTACCAACGCCGACAAGCTGTCCGGGCGCAGCATGCTGGACAGCGTCGGCGAGGGCCGCGACTGGATGGTGGAACGCACGCTGGCCTTCCCGCTGCGCAAGATCTGGGGCGAGATGAAGGAGAACGGACGCCTGGCCTCGGACCATCGGGAACAGTGCGGCGCCATGCAATTGCTGGCCAAGTACATCCGCGAGGCGGGTAAAACCGGCGGCAGCGACTGGGAATTGCACGTGGTGGCGCATTCCGCCGGCAGCATCTTCTTCGCCCACATGCTGCAGCACATCCTCAGCCTGAAATTGCCGTTGAAGAGCGTCCAATTCCTCGCGCCGGCGGTGGAACTGGACGTGTTCCGCGACAAGGTGTTCAACGTCGCCAGCGCCGGGCAATGCCCGCTGCCGCTGCTCTATCTGCTGTCCGACGTGGCGGAGCGGGAGGACACCGTCGGCGGCCAGATGGTCTATGGCAAATCCCTGCTCTACCTGGTGTCGAATGCCTGCGAGAAAAAACGCGGCACGCCCATCCTCGGCATGCATGCCTGCATTGAGAAGGACAAGGCGATCAAGGCGGCCTATCAGGACATGGCAGCCGACGGTCTGCCCCGCCTGATCATCGCGGGCGCGAACAGGGAAACCGAGGGCAAGGAAAAAGCCTCCAGCCAGAGCAGCAGCCACGGCGGCTTCGACAACGATGCGGCGACCATGAACTCGGTGCTCTATCGCATCCTGGGCGGCACCCCGACGCGACCGTTCACGCGGCATGACTTGAGTTACGACTGAGCGACGCGGAACTCATGAAAATCAATAACCACCGCCTCTACGCCGATGACGGCACGCCGGTCCGTTATGTCGAAACCCCGAACAAGAGCGGCACGATGACGCCGGAATATCTGGTCATGCACTACACCGCAGGCAGCAGCGCGGAAGGCTCGGTCAGCTGGATGTGCAATCCGGCTGCGAAAGCGGCCGCGCATCTGGTCATCGGCCGCGACGGTGGCATCACCCAACTGGCGCCGTTCAACCGCATCGCCTGGCATGCCGGGCAATCGCAGTGGGCCGGGCGTAGCGGCCTCAACGGCTTTTCCATCGGTATCGAACTGGACAACGCCGGCAAGCTGGAGCGGGCCGGCAGCCGCTGGATCTCGGCGGTAAGCAAACGGGCCTACGCCGACGACGATGTGCTGGTGGCCAACCACAAGCACGATCGTCCTGGCGCGCCGGCGTCCGGCTGGCATGAATACAGCGAAGCGCAACTCGATGCCGCCGGCGAGGTCGGCCTGTTGCTGATGCAGAAATATGCGCTGAAAGATGTGCTCGGGCATGAGGACATCGCCCCCGGCCGCAAGGCCGATCCCGGCCCCGCCTTCCCGCTGGCCAGCTTCCGCGCCCGCCTGATGGGACGCGCCGACGAAGTCGTCGAACAATACGTCACCCTCGCCGCGCTGAATGTGCGCGCCGGCCCCGGCACCGAATTCGCCGCCTTGCCGGGCAGCCCGATCCCGCTCGGTGCCAAGGTGGCCTTGCTGGAACAACAGGGCGTCTGGTGGCGCGTCGATGTGCTGGATACGGTCAGCGGGGTGATGGATCTGGTCGGCTGGTGCCACAGCCGCTTCCTGGCCAAGGTTTGACCGACTAGCGGCATTCCCGGATTCCACTGCGTTCCATCCGGGCTACGTACTGAGTAAGGTTGACCGAGTAAATGGCGACGGTAGCCCGGATGCAGCGCAGCGGAATCCGGGGAACACATCCACACACCATCACCGAAGGTGAAAGGAGGTGAACATGGACTTCGCCCAGGTACACACGGCAGAGCTCAAACGACTCCGTGCCGAACGCGCCGGTACGGCGACCAGCGAGGCCTTGATCGGTCTGGCCTTCTCCGGCGGCGGCATTCGCAGCGCCACGTTCAACCTGGGCATCCTGCAGGGCCTGGCGCGGCGCGGCCTGCTCAAGCACATCGACTACCTGTCGACGGTTTCCGGCGGCGGCTACATCGGCAGCTGGTATATGGCCTTTCTCAAGCGCCAGGCCGAGGGCAAGCCGGCCATGGCAGAGGCGATGCTGAATCCGGACAGTCATACCGGCCCGACCGTGGAACCGCAGGCCGTGGTCTGGCTGCGCCGGTTCAGCAACTACATGACGCCGAAGACCGGCATGTCGGGCGATACGCTGACCTTGATCGCGACCTATCTGCGCAACTTCCTGCTCAATCTGGCCGTGATCCTCGCCTTCCTCGGTGCGCTGCTGTTGCTGCCGCACCTGATGGTCAGCGCCTTGCCGCGCCTGGAAACGCATTCCCTGCTGCCGCAGGCGGTCGGCATTCCGCTGTTGTTCGCCATGCTGAGCATGATGTATCTGGTCATCAAGATGCGGCCGGCGCTGCCGGGCAGGTTTGCGTTCCCGCATAACCAGATCGGCGTGCTGGTCCTGGTGGTGGCGCCGATCCTGGCTTCCGCCATTGCCCTCGCTCTGGGGCTGGCTTCGCCGGAATTCGCCGCTTGGGCGGCACGCCAATCCGGCCGATTGAACAAGTTGATGCTGGCAACGGGACTGCCGCAGAGCTGGATCGATATTTTTGCCCTGAGGATTCCGCATTGGGAAACCTGGGCGTCGGCGCAGATGATCGCCAGCGTCGTCTATTTCCTGCCCTGGGCGGTGGGTTCGCTCTGGATTCTGCTGATCCGGCTGTTCGAGGATTTCAGTCGGCAAGAGTCCGGCCGTGATCGACTCGGACGCGCGCTGCAGTCTGCGCAACATGCGCTGGTGATGCTGCTGTCCGCCCTGATCGCCAGCCTGCTGGCGGGCGGTTTGATTGGCCTGCTGGCGGAAAGCGCCGCGTATTTTCAGCCCTGCGATCACGAAATCATCGTGTTCGGCCCGCCGCTGGTGATCCTGGCCTGCATCAAGCCGGTCGGACTGCAAATCGGCCTGGCCCGCCGGCATTTCACCGAGATGCAGCGGGAATGGTGGTCCCGCCTGGGCGGCTGGCTGTTCGCCACCGCGCTGACCTGGCTGCTGTTCACCGGCGTATCGCTTTACGGACCGTATCTGATGACCGGTCTGAACGACTGGTTGCTGGCCGGCGGCGGCCTGACCTGGCTGGCGACGACCGGCTGGGCGCTGATCGTGGCCAAGAGTGCCAAGACTGGCGCACCCAACGCCACCGGGCCCGGCGAACGCCTGCTGGTGCTGGCGCCGTGGGTGTTCGTGCTGGGCCTGCTCGGCCTGATCAGCCTGGGCCTGCAGACGGGTCTGGCAGCCAGGCCGGCCGAACCTGTCGCCGCTCCGGCCGTGGCGGCAGCCGTCCCCGCAAACGCGGTCGCGCAACCGCCGCAAACGAGCGCGCGCCAGGAAATCGCGGCCGATCTGGCCAGCGTCTCCGGCCGCAAGGCCGCGGCTACCGGGGTGCTGCTCGGCGCGATCTTTCTGCTGCTGGGCATCCGCATCGACATCAATCTGTTTTCCCTCCACAACTTCTACCGCAACCGCCTGACCCGCTGCTATCAGGGCGCCTCGCGCGCCTGCTGGCCGGAAAACCAGGACCGCGATTGCCGCAAGCCGAACCCATTCACCGGCTTCGACCCGGCCGACGATCTGGCGCTGACGGCGCTGCCGCTGCGCCCGTATCCGCTCTACAACACCGCGCTCAATCTGGTCGGCGGCCACGAACTGGCCTGGCAGCAACGCAAGGCGGCCGCGTTCACCTTCGCGCCGCTGTATTGCGGCTACGAACTGCCCGAAGGCATGGGCCGCAGCCGCGGCGCTTTCCGCGAGACCGCCTGCTTCCTGGCCGGCGAACTGAAGGGGGAATTCCGCGATGAGCCGCCCGGCCAGCGCGGCGTGCGTCTGGGCACGGCGGTGGCCGTTTCGGGTGCGGCGGTATGCCCGAACATGGGTTATCACTCCGCGCCGGCGGTGGCCTTCCTGCTCACTGTGTTCAACGTACGGCTGGGCCGCTGGGTCGGCAATCCGGAAAAGAATGAGGCGGTCTGGCGCAAGACCAGCCCCAACTTCGGCGTGCGCTATCTGTTCCTGGAATTGTTCGGCCTCACCTCGCAAAGCCGCGACTGGCTCAATCTGTCGGATGGCGGCCATTTCGAGAATCTGGGCATCTACGAACTGGTGCGGCGGCGCCTTCCCTACATCGTCGCGGTCGATGCCGCCGAGGACGCCGAGTTCCATTTCGACGACCTGGCCAATGCCATCCGCAAAATTCGTACGGATTTCGGCGTCGATATCGAAATCGACCTATCCGGCCTGCGGCCGGGCGCGGAAAACGGGCGCCAGCCGGTCCACGCCGCCATCGGCCACATCCGCTATGACCGGCTCGATCCGCGTCTGCGCCCCGGCGTGCTGGTCTACCTGCGTCCCGGCCTGACCGGCAACGAGCCGGCAGACATCCTGAGCTATGCGCGAAAACATGCGTCGTTTCCGTGCGAACCCACGCTTGATCAGTTCTTCGACGAGGCGCAGTTCGAGAGCTATCGCAGGCTGGGCCTGCACATCGCCGACTCGGTGTTCCACGAAGCGGCGGAGCGGCATTCCACCGAAAACGGCCGATTCAATCCGGAAGCGTTCTTTACCGTGCTGCGCGAAGCCTGGCGCGGCCACCTGAAAATCAACGATGGCATCGGTGTCGCCCACCACGAGCGCCTCGACGCACTGTTCGAACGACTGCGCAGCGATCCCGATCTGGCCTTCCTGTCCGGCGAATTCTTCCCGGAATGGCCGCAACTGCTGCACAAACCCGCACAGGCCATGGCGTTGCCGGCCTACGAGGAGCAGCGCAAGTCCGGTTTCTATCTGTGCCGCGAAATCGCCCAGCTGATGGAACGGGTGTATCAGGACCTGGATCTGGAAAACCAGCACGACCACCCCGATTGCCGCGGCTGGATGAATCTGTTCCGGCACTGGTCGTGGTCGCCCATGTTCCGCGCGACTTACGCGATTACCGCCGCAACGCTGAGCAAGCGGTTCCAGCGCTTCTGCAAACGTGAGCTGGAACTGGACCTGGGCGAAGTGGAACTGGCCACGGCCGCACTGGACGAAGCCAGTCTGAGTGAATTGAACTTCGTCGAACGCAGCCTCATCGCGCAACAGGCGACACAGTCCTCAGGCGCGACGCTGGTGCGCTTCGAACTGGCGATCCGCTATCCGGGCGAACAGGAAACCCGCGTCGAACTGCTCCGCTTCCACTTCGGTTTCGCGCTGCTCGTCGACAACTGCCTGATCTGCTTCCGCATCCAGGATCACTTGCGCCGCATGGGCCTGGCCCGGCAGGCGATGACCCGGCTACTCACCGAGAATCGCGGCATTGCGTTGGACCAGGCCGCGCCTCAGGTCGCGCCAACCACGGAACTATCCAAATCTCCCGCTGCGGTCGATCAGGCTGTGCTGCGTCATCTGTTCGACTCGGTCAGCGCCATTCTGGCGGTTCAACGCGAGACCCCGGGCGCACGCGAAACCGCCAGCAACAACCCCGCGCACTGACAGGACGAATAAGCCAGGGCGGAGGCGCCGCGGCAATCGCCTACCAGTTGGTTTCCCGCTCGGCGGTCGCGGAGATCTTGTGAATCGACAGATCGGCGCCGTTGAATTCCTCTTCGGCATCCAGGCGGAGGCCGGTGGCGGCTTTGAGCACGCCGTAGACCAACGCACCACCAGCCATGGCGATGCCGATGCCGACCAAAGTGCCGACCAGTTGCGCCGCGAAACCGACTCCGCCGACGCCGCCGAACGCCTGCAGGCCGAAGATACCGGCAGCAATGCCGCCCCAGGCGCCGCACAGGCCATGCAACGGCCAGACGCCGAGCACATCGTCGATCTTCCATTTGTTCTGCGTGATGGTGAACATGATCACGAACAAGGCGCCGGCAATGGCGCCGGTCGCCAGCGCGCCGACCGGGTGCATCAGGTCGGAGCCGGCGCAAACGGCAACCAGCCCGGCGAGCGGGCCGTTATGAATGAAGCCGGGGTCGTTCTTGCCGAAGATGAGCGCGGCGAGCGTGCCGCCAACCATGGCCATCAGGGAATTCACCGCGACCAGTCCGGTCACGGCCTCCAGCGTCTGCGCCGACATCACGTTGAAGCCGAACCAGCCGACCGTCAGGATCCAGGCGCCCAGCGCCAGGAACGGAATACTGGACGGCGGATGCGCAGACACCATGCCGTCCTGGCGATAGCGTCCACGCCGGGCGCCGAGTAGCAGCACGGCGGGCAACGCAATCCAGCCGCCCATAGCATGCACCACGACGGAACCGGCGAAATCGTGGAATTTGAAGCCGAAGGCGGCCAGGATCCAGTCCTGGAAGCCATAGTTGTTGTTCCAGGCCATGCCTTCGAAAAACGGGTAGACGAAGCCGACCAGGATGAAGGTGGCGGCGAGTTGTGGGTTGAAGCGGGCGCGCTCGGCAATGCCACCGGAAACGATGGCGGGAATGGCCGCGGCAAAGGTGAGCAGGAAGAAGAATTTGACCAGGTCATAGCCGTTCTTCTGCACCAGATGCTCGGCGCCGCTCATGAAATCGACCCCATAGGCGATACCGTAACCGATGAAAAAGTAGGCGATGGTCGACACGGAAAAATCCGTCAGAATTTTGACCAGTGCGTTGACCTGGTTTTTCCTGCGCACCGTGCCCAGTTCAAGAAAGGCAAAGCCTGCATGCATCGCCAGGACCATGATGGCACCCAGCAAGATGAACAGTACGTCTGCGCCCGATTTGAATGCATCCACCATTACTACTTCTCCTGAAAAAAAGTCTTCTGAAACGGGAAAACCAAAAGCAAGAGCCGTGCCTTATGTTGGGGCGCAATGCACCTAAATTGACTACCGTCCCGGCAGCATCCGGCAGCATGGTTTTTTACACTTACGTTTCAAAGGGTTATGCATAAAAACCCGGCTACCGCCAAAATCCGGCGAAAAAACAGGCTGACTCGTATTGATGCAGACAGAAACTACTGAAAACAAAAAACGCCCCAACAAGGGGCGTAAATTGGATACACGCACCATCCGAGCGCGTCAGCTCAATTTCTTCTGCTCTTCTTCGATGCGATCAAGTTCGTTATCGAGATCATCCTCGGAGATCGGCGTGTAAGTCTCTTCCTCAACCGGGGCAACCGGCTTGTTCTTGACCAGCCAGCCGGCCACGATGACGCCGATCTCATAGAGCAACCAGAGCGGCACCGCCAGCATGATCTGGGAAACCACGTCGGGCGGCGTGAAGATGGCGCCGATCACGAAGGCGCCGACGATGACGTAGGGCCGCGCCTCCTTGAACTTTTCGATCTCGACCATGCCGCTCAAGGCCAGCGCGATGACCACGATCGGCACTTCGAAGGTGATGCCGAAGGCGAGGAACATGGTGATGACGAAATCGAGGTATTTGCCGATATCGGTCATCACCGCGACGCCGACCGGCGCGATGCCGACGATGAAACCGAACACGACCGGGAACACCAGGAAGTAGGCGAAGCTCATGCCGCACGCAAACAGGATCAGGCTGGCCACCACCAAAGGCACGATCATCTTGCGTTCATGCGCATACAGGCCCGGCGCGATGAACGCCCAGACTTGATAAAGGATCACCGGCAACGCGCCGAGAAAGGCGGCCATCATGGCGACCTTGATCGGCACGAAGAACGGCGTGACGACTTCGGTGGCAATCATCTGACCGCCCTGGGGCAGCTTGCTCAGCAACGGTTGCGCCAGGATGCTGTAGAGATCGTTGGCAAACGGGAACAGGCAAACGAACAACACGATCCAGGCGATGACCGCCTTCAGCAAACGGTCGCGCAGTTCGATCAAGTGCGAAATAAAGGTTTCCGTACCGTCCAGATTCATTGAAATCAGCCAGCCGCTTTGTCTGTCGTGTTGTTATTGGGCGCTTGCGGGTTCGGACCATCAGTAACGTTCGCGCTATCCGCCGCCTCCGGGACTAGGCCGGCATCGCCGCTTGCAGCCGCAGGCAGCGCAGGCAGCGCAGGCGCCGCATCGTCCGGCGCCGCCGGCGTAGCCGCCGCTTCTTCCGCCTTGATCTTGTCCCATTCCTGCATGGCGAGACCGCCATCGGTGGCGCTCATGGCCTGCATGACGCGACTAATCTGGCCGGTTTCCTGTTCGACCGCCGTCTCGATTTCGCGCTTGGTGTCGCCGGCCATGATTTCATACCGCTGCGCGCTATCTTTCATTTCCTGCTGCATCTTGCGCAGCTCATCCAGCTTGATGTCGCGGTCGATGTCCTGCTTAACCTGCGACACATAACGGTTGAGCCGCCCCAGCCATTGGCCGGCGGTACGCGCCACCTTGGGCAGGCGCTCCGGGCCGATGACGACCAGCGCGACGATGCCGATGAGCATCAATTCAGAAAAACCAATATCGAACATGGGGCTGCTGGCAGTTCCTGGTTACATGAAGGGCGTCCTGGCGATGCGACCGCCAGAACTCGCCATCAGTTTTGCTGTTTGTCCTTGACCTCACCCTCGATCGTGGAACCGTGCGTCTCGCCCTGACGCGGCAACTCGGTCGGTTTGTTCTTTTCCTCGGCCATCGCGTCCTTGAAGCCTTTTACCGCGCCGCCCAGATCGCCGCCGATATTCTTCAGTTTCTTGGTGCCGAACACCAACAACACGATTACCAAAACGATCAGCCAATGCCAGATGCTGAAGGAACCCATGATTAATCTCCTCTTTCCGAAAATGCCGCCTCAGTTGAGACGGACCTGAAAATCACATGGGGCGCTGAGCGCCGCCACCAATGATGTGGACATGCAGATGCATGACTTCCTGACCGCCGCCTTTGCCGGTATTGATGATGGTCCGGAAACCATCCTGCAAGCCTTGTTCCTTGGCCAGGACCGGTGCAAGCAACAGGATACGACCAAGCAACATTTCGTGCCGGGCATGTGCATCCTGAAGCGAGACGATATGTTCTTTCGGGACGATCATGAAATGCACCGGCGCGGCCGGATGAATATCATGAAACGCGATCAGATCGCTGTCCTCATACAGTTTATTGGCGGGAATCTCGCCCGCAACGATCTTGCAAAAAATACAGTTTTCGCTCATGCCTGTTCCTTGCCGGGTTGCTCACGACTCGCTTTTTCGACGATTCCGGACAGCCCCTCGCGGCGCGCCAGTTCATTCAGAATTTCGTCGGGATGGATCCCTTGCTGGGCCAGCAAAACCAGCGAATGAAACCACAGGTCGGCAGTTTCGTAGATGACTTTTTCGCGCACACCGTCTTTCGCCGCCATGATGGTTTCAGCTGCTTCTTCCGCGACCTTCTTGAGAATGGCGTCCAGCCCCTTGGCGTAGAGCTTGGCCACGTAGGAACTCTGCGGGTCGGCCAGTTTGCGGGCTTCCAGGGTCTCTGCCAGACGATTCAGGATGTCGTTGTTCACACTGCTCATTTCTTGTAGATCTCGTGTGGATCCTTCAATACAGGATCGACCGTCACCCATTTGTCTTGTTCCAGGCGCTGAAAGAAACAACTGCGTCGACCGGTATGGCAGGCGATGCCGCCGGCTTGGTCGATCTTCAGCAAAACCACATCTTCGTCGCAATCGAGTCGGATTTCCTTGACCTGCTGCGTGTGGCCGGATTCTTCGCCCTTGTGCCAGAGTTTCTTGCGGGAGCGCGACCAGTACACGGCTTCACCGAGTTCCACCGTTTTCCGCAACGCCTCGCGATTCATCCAGGCGACCATCAGGATGTCGCCGCTTGCCGCATCCTGGGCGATGGCCGGCACCAGGCCATCCTCCGACCAGTTGACCTTGTTCAACCATACTTCGTTGCTCACAAGCGCACCTCGATTCCCTGTTCCTGCATATGTTTTTTGGCCTGTTCGACGGTGTACTCGCCGAAGTGAAAAATGCTGGCAGCCAGCACTGCGTCCGCCCCGCCCATCTTGACGCCGTCGGCCAGGTGTTGCAGGTTGCCGACGCCACCACTGGCGATCACCGGAATGTTGACGGCATCGGAAATCGCGCGCGTCAGATTGAGGTCGAAACCGATCTTGGCACCGTCGCGATCCATGCTGGTCAGCAGGATTTCACCGGCGCCCAGGTTCTGCATCTTCTGCGCCCATTCCACCGCATCCAGCCCGGTCGGTTTGCGGCCGCCATGGGTAAAGATTTCCCATTTCGGCGCCGCGCCCCACACCGTCTGTTTCGCGTCGATGGCGACCACGATGCACTGTGCACCGAAGCGGTCGGAACAGTCCTTGACCAGCTGCGGGTTGAATACGGCTGCGGTGTTGATCGACACCTTGTCGGCGCCGGCGTGCAGCAAGCGACGCACATCGGCAACGGCGCGCACGCCACCGCCGACGGTGAGCGGAATGAAGACCTGCGCTGCAACGGCTTCGATGATGTGCAGGATCAGATCGCGGTTGTCGGACGTCGCGGTGATGTCGAGAAAGGTCAATTCGTCGGCGCCCTGCTCGTCGTAACGCCGGGCGATTTCGACCGGATCGCCGGCATCGCGCAGATTGACGAAATTGACACCTTTGACGACGCGACCGTTGGTGACGTCCAGACAGGGAATGATGCGTTTGGCGAGCGCCACTTTATGCCTTCACTCCGGACAATTCGTCGGCCAGTGCTTGCGCCGCGAGGAAATCGAGCGTGCCCTCATAAATGGCACGGCCGGTGATGGCGCCGATGATGCCTTCGCCTTCGACCGCGCACAGGTTGCGCACGTCGTCGAGGTTGGTCACGCCGCCACTGGCGATCACCGGAATGGTCAGCGCCTGCGCCAGGCGCACGGTGGCTTCAATATTGACGCCGGAGAGCATGCCGTCGCGGCCGATGTCGGTGTAGACGATGGATTCGACGCCGTAATCCTGAAAACGCTTGGCCAGGTCGATGACGTCGTGCCCGGTGACTTTCGACCAGCCTTCAACCGCCACCTTGCCGTCCTTGGCATCGAGGCCGACGATGATGCGGCCCGGGAAGGCCGTACACGCATCGCGCAGGAAGCCGGGATTCTTCACCGCAGCGCTACCGATGATGACGTAGGTGATGCCGTCGTCGAGATAACGCTCGATGGTATCCAGGTCGCGGATGCCGCCGCCGAGTTGCACCGGAATTTCGTCGGCCAGTTCGTCGGTGATGGCTTTGATGGCCTTCTCGTTGACCGGTTTTCCGGCAAAAGCGCCATTCAGGTCGACCAGATGCAGCCTGCGCGCACCGTTGGCCAGCCATTTGCCGGCCATTTCCGCCGGGTTGGCGGAAAACACCGTGGCACTGTCCATTTCGCCCTGTTTGAGACGAACACATTGACCATCTTTGAGATCGATCGCCGGTATGATGAGCATGGCTTACCTCTGATTACCTTCCCAAGTAGTGAAATTGGCAAGCAGCCGCAAGCCGGCCGCCTGGCTTTTCTCTGGATGAAACTGCACGGCAAACAAATTGTCCCGCGCCACCGCGCAGGTAAACGCAAACGGGTAATGCGTAAAACCGGCCACGACACTCGGGTCGGCCGGTTCGGCATAGTAACTGTGCACGAAATAGAAGCGCTCGCCCTCTTCGATGCCCGCCCACATCGGGTGCGGCATGCCCAGATGCACCTGGTTCCAGCCGATGTGCGGCACTTTCAGTTTATTGCCGGCGGCGTCCTGCATGGCTTCGGCGGGAAACAGACGCACATTGCCGGGCAACAGGCCGAGTCCGGCGCAATCGCCCTCCTCGCTATGCGCAAACAACGCTTGCATGCCCAGGCAAATACCCAGGAATGGCTTGGTCGCGGCAGCCTGTTTGACCGCATCGGTCAAACCGCGCGCGGCCAGTTCGCGCATGCAATCGGGCATGGCGCCGACGCCGGGGAACACCACCCGCCCGGCCGCCGCGATTTGCGCGGGATCGGCAGTGACGACGATCTGCGCCAGCGGGGCAACGTGCTCGAACGCTTTCGACACGGACAACAGATTGCCCATGCCGTAATCGATGATCGCGATATCGGCCATTACAGCGAACCCTTGGTGGAAGGCATCGCATCGCCCATGCGCGGGTCGATTTCCAGCGCCATGCGCAACGCGCGACCGAAAGCCTTGAATACGGTCTCGGCCTGATGATGCGCGTTGATGCCGCGCAGATTGTCAATGTGCAAGGTGACGCCGGCGTGATTGACGAAGCCCTGGAAAAATTCACGGAAAAGGTCAACATCGAAATCGCCGATGCGGGCACGCGTGAATTCGATGTTGTATTCCAGGCCGGGACGACCGGACAGATCGATCACCACGCGCGACAGCGCTTCATCCAGCGGCACATAAGCGTGGCCGTAGCGACGGATACCCTTCTTGTCGCCGACGGCCTGGGAGAACGCCTGTCCGAACGTGATGCCGATGTCTTCGGCGGTGTGGTGCGCATCGATGTGCAGATCGCCCTGGGCGCTGATATCAAGATCGATCAGGCCATGTCGCACGACCTGGTCGAGCATGTGGTCGAGAAACGGCAAGCCAGTCTGGAACGCGGCCTGGCCGCAACCATCCAGGTCGATGCGGACGGAAATCTGGGTTTCCAGCGTATTGCGAGCGACTTCGGCACGACGATTCATGTCAGTTTCCCAACTCCAGTTCAGCCACCAGGGCGGCGAGGAAAGCCTCGTTTTCTTGCGGTGCGCCGACGGTGACGCGCAAACAGTTGGCGAGCAGCGGATGGCCGCCATGCAAATTTTTGATCAGGATGGCGCGCCGTTTGAGGCCGGCGAATATCCGCACGGCATCCGGCACGCGGAACAGAAGGAAATTGGCGCTGCTGGCAAAGGTTTGCACACCGGCCAGCGCAGACATCGCTTGCATCAACCTGCCCCGCTCGACCACCAGTGCGGCCGTCTGACGCTCCAGCACAGTGATGTGTTCCAGCGCAAATCGCGCTGCCACCTGGGTCAGAACGTTGACATTGTACGGCAGGCGCAGTTTGTCGAACTCCGCGATCCAGGCCGGTTTGCCGACCAGGTAGCCGAGACGCAGACCGGCCAGACCGAGCTTGGACACGGTGCGCATCAGGACGAGATTATCGAAGCGGGCCAGATCGTCCAGGAAGCTGAGGCCGCCGGCGAAGGCGTGATAGGCCTCGTCGATGACGACCAGGCCGGGCGCGGCGACGATGATGCGTTCAAGCGCGGCACGCTCGAACGCATTGCCGGTCGGGTTGTTCGGATAGGCGAGGAAAACCAGTTCCGGCTGTTCGCGTTCGATGGCATCCAGCACTGCCGCTTCGTCCAGCGAAAAATCGGGCTGCAATGGCACGCCGACGTAACGCAGCCCGGTGAACTCGGCAATCATGCGGTACATGACGAACGACGGCTCCACCGCCAGCAAGGCGGCGCCCGGTTTGGCGAGTGCGCTGGCGATGATCTGGATCAGTTCGTCGGAGCCGTTGCCGAGCATGATGGCGTACGCCGGCGCGATGTCGAAAGCCTGGCGTAGCGCCTGCTGCACCGCCATAGCGTGCGGGTCGGGATAGCGGTTGATCGCCGCATCGCGCAATTGCACAGCCAGTTCGGCACGCAATTCCTGCGGCAGCGAATACGGGTTTTCCATCGCATCCAGCTTCACCATGCCGGTCGCATCGGCGACGTGATAGGCCGATAGACGCTGGATTTCCGGGCGGATGAGCTGGGCGGGAGTCATGGATCGGGGAAAGCGGCGGTCAGAAGAAGTCCAACGCCCGAGGCCTGCATCGGGCGACGAAATCGGTCAGCGCCCCATCCTGTATTCGGCGGAACGGCCATGCGCCTGCAAGCCTTCGCCGTAGGCCAGCGCGGCGGCGATCTCGCCCAGCGTCTTGGCGCCCGCGTCGGAAACATGGATCAGGCTGGAACGCTTCTGGAAGTCATATACGCCCAGCGGCGAGGAGAAGCGTGCGGTGCGCGAAGTCGGCAACACATGGTTGGGGCCGGCACAATAATCGCCCAGCGCCTCGCAGGTGTTGCGGCCCATGAAGATGGCGCCGGCATGGCGAATCTTGGGCAGCATCGCAGCGGGATCTTCCACTGACAGTTCGAGGTGTTCCGGCGCGATGATATTGGCGATCTCGGCGGCCTCATCCAGGTCGCGGCAAAGAATCAGGCCGGCCCGATTGCCGATCGAAGCGGCGATCACATCCTGCCGCGGCAGCGTCGGCAACAGCCTGTTGACGCTGGCTTGCACCGCATCCAGGTACGCGGCATCCGGGCAGATCAGAATGGATTGCGCCAACTCGTCGTGCTCGGCCTGCGAGAACAGGTCCATCGCGATCCAGTCCGGATCGGTCTTGCCATCGCAGATCACCAGAATTTCCGACGGCCCGGCGATCATGTCGATGCCGACGATGCCGAACACGCGGCGTTTCGCTTCAGCGACATAGGCATTGCCGGGGCCGACGATCTTGTCGACTTGCGGGATGGTCGCGGTGCCGTAAGCCAGCGCGGCAACGGCCTGCGCACCTCCGATGGTGAAAACGCGATCGACGCCGGCAACCGCTGCCGCGGCCAGGACCAGATCGTTGCGCACGCCGTCCGGCGTCGGCACCACCATGATCAGTTCTTTCACCCCAGCCACCTTGGCGGGAATCGCGTTCATCAGCACGGAAGACGGGTACGCGGCCTTGCCGCCCGGCACGTAGAGGCCGACCCGGTCCAGCGCGGTGACCTGCTGGCCCAGCACGGTGCCGTCCGCTTCCGTGTAAGTCCATGACTCTTGCCGCTGTTTCTCGTGATAAATCCGCACCCGCTCGGCCGCCTTGCGCAGCGCCTGCTCCAGCCGCAACGGCAACTTGCCCAAAGCGGCATGCAGATCGGCTTGCGAGAGTTCGAGCGCAGCCATGTCGGGCGCATTCAAACGATCGAAACGCGTGGTGTATTCCAGCACCGCGGCATCGCCTCGGGCGCGCACGCCGGCCAGAATTTCCGAAACCGCGTTTTGCACGGCGCTGTCGGTCGCATCGTTGAACGCCAGAAGTTCAGCCAGACGCGCGCGGAAATCAGGGCTGGCAGCATCCAGACGGGATATAGGCAGATTCATGGGCAGGTCCATGAGCAGGGCAGGAACGGGATCGGACATGATCGGAAGGCGGGAATGCGTGATTGGCCGAATTATAGCCACGGCCCGAGCGGATTAACTGCCGACGTTAGTTGCCGGCAGCGGTACGAAAAGTCTCGATGATGGGCTGGATGGTTTCGTGCTTGAGCTTGAGCGCGGCCTGATTCACGACCAGGCGCGAGCTGATCTGCATGATCTCTTCCACCGCTACCAGATTGTTCGCCTTCAAGGTACCGCCGGTGGAGACGAGATCGACGATGACATCGGACAAACCGACCAGCGGCGCTAGTTCCATCGAACCGTACAGCTTGATCAGATCGATGTGCACGCCCTTTTCGGCAAAATGCAGCCGTGCGGTCTGCACGTACTTGGTCGCCACGCGCAGACGGGCGCCGCGCCGCACGGCGGAGGCGTAATCGAAGCCGACCTGCGTCGCCACCATCATGCGGCACTTGGCGATGTTCAGATCGACCGGTTGGTACAGACCTTCGCCGCCGTGCTCGACCAGGACATCCTTGCCGGCGATGCCCAGATCCGCAGCGCCATGCTGCACATAGGTCGGCACATCGCTGGCGCGCACGATGATCAGGCGCACATCGGGCCGGTTGGTCTCGATGATCAGCTTGCGCGAGGACTCCGGGTTCTCGTTCGGCACGATGCCGGCCGCCGCCAGCAGCGGCAAGGTTTCTTCGAAGATACGGCCCTTGGAGAGGGCGAGGGTGATTGGGGTCATGAAGAACGGTTCCTGTCAGACATTCGATTATCTTGAAGCGCGGCCTCGTTGAACAGTCGACGTCCTGGATAAAGTTGCCTTCATCCGGACAAAGGATCAGGCAGTAGCACACCTGTCTCGCGGTTCATATAGTCAGATGGCCCTGTCGGGGCGTGTCCAGTACCCGTCTGAATACAAATGACTTGAGGAGGTGTGTGATGAAAGTAAAAACCTTGGCCGCAGTTGCGGCCATCATGATTTCGAGTGGCGTACAGGCTGATGACTATTTTTTTGGCGATGTCACTGGCATGCAGGTGAACGATGTCAATCCCGTGGCGGTCGGTGGATTTATCGACAACCTGTTTTTCAGCATTTCCTTTCCATCCATCGGAACCGGAGTGCTGAGCGATGTCTTCGTCAACGCCCCCAGCATGCCCAACTTCGACATTACCGGATTGAGCGCAAATCTGTGGGCGGACCTTGGCACGGTTGGAGTGGTTGATGGGTTGGACACGTTGTTGCTGCCGCTCGGGAGCGGCGACTACCTGCAAGGGTCAGGCCTATTGACAAACGGCAACTACTATTTCCAACTGACCGGCACCGGCGCCGGCGCACTGGGCGGCCAGTATTTCTACAATGCCGCCGCAGTTCCGGTACCTGAACCGACCTCATGGGCCATGTTGCTCGCCGGGTTGGGTCTGGTCGGTCTCCAATTACGGCGCATGTCGCGCGGAGGACGAGCCCTCGCCAACTGAGCGTGCGCCAGGCGTTACCACTTTCAAATCTTGTCTCACCTGCCCAACGGCCGATGGGATGACTTGAATTTGACGCTACGCATTTTCTCGTCTGATGTTCGCACCCAGCGCATTCAGCTTGGCTTCGATGTTGGCGTAACCGCGATCCAGGTGATAAATGCGCTCGATGTGTGTCTCGCCCTCGGCAACCAGGCCGGCCACGACCAACGATGCCGAGGCGCGCAGATCGGTCGCCATGACGGTGGCGCCCTGCAGCTTTTCCACCCCTTTCATCACCGCCGTATTGCCGTCGATCTTGATGTCGGCGCCCAGGCGCTGCAGCTCCACCGCATGCATGAAGCGGTTTTCAAAAATCGTTTCACGGATGATGGCGGTGCCATCGGCGATAGCGTTGATCGCCATGAACTGAGCCTGCATGTCGGTGGGGAAAGCGGGATACGGCGCGGTACGGATCGACACCGCTTTCAAACGCGGCGGCGCGATGATGTGGATGGATTCGTGCTTCGCCGTTTTTTCGCCGATGATCTCGCAGCCGGCATCGAGCAGCTTGTCGACGACGGCATCGAGATAGCCGGTTGACGTGCCGGTCAGGCGGATATCGCCGCCGGTGATTGCCGCCGCACACAGGAAAGTGCCGGTTTCAATGCGGTCCGGCATGATGCGGTGGCTGGCGCCATGCAACTTCTCGACACCGCGGATACGGATCAGGTCGGTGCCGGCACCGCTGATCTGCGCCCCCATGCTGATCAGGCACTGCGCCAGATCTACGACTTCCGGTTCGCGCGCGGCGTTTTCGATCACCGTTTCGCCGTCGGCCAGACACGCGGCCATCATCAGGTTTTCGGTGCCGGTGACGGTGACCATGTCGGTGAATAGACGCGCGCCTTTCAGTCTGCCGACCTTGGCAACGACATAGCCGTGATCGACGCCGATTTCCGCACCCATCGATTGCAAGCCCTTGATGTGCTGATCGACCGGCCGCGCACCGATGGCGCAACCGCCCGGTAGCGACACCCGGGCTTCACCGCAACGGGCCACCAACGGCCCAAGCACCAGAATCGACGCGCGCATGGTCTTGACCATTTCGTAGGGCGCGAGAGGATTGTTGAGACCGCCGGCATCCAGCGTAACGTTTTCGCCTTCGCGGTCGACCTTGACGCCCATCTGGGCGAGCAATTTCAACATCGTGCCGATATCGTTCAACTCGGGCACGTTGGTGAGCCTGAGCGGCTCCGCGCTGAGCAGACTGGCGCACAGGATGGGCAGTGCAGCATTTTTGGCACCGGAGATGGCGACTTCCCCGCTCAACCGGCCACCGCCGGTGACAACTAATTTATCCATTTTTTGCCTGCCATTCTTCCGGGGTCAGCGTCTGCATCGACAAGGCATGAATTTCCGAATGCATCTTGTCGCCCAACGTTTTGTAGACCAATTGCTGGCGGGCAACGAGCATCTTGCCGCGAAACTCTGCACTGACGACGAGCGCTTCGAAATGCTGGCCGTCGTCACCGCGAACCTGAATGTGATCGCAGGCCAGACCGTCCTGGATCCAGCCTTGCAACTGTTGGGAAGTAATCATTGGAAAACCTTGAGAAGAATTAGTGGCGGAGTTTATAGCCCGACTTCAGCATCATCAAAGTCGCGCCGGCCAGCAACGCGACAAAGGGCGACACCACAGCCAGGCCGAGCCACGGATCGACATCGCCCTGGCCGAAGAAGCCGTAGCGGAAACCGTCGATCATGTAGAAAACCGGATTGAAGTGCGACACGCTCTGCCAGAACGGCGGCAGGGAATGAATGGAATAGAACACGCCGGACAGAAAAGTGAGCGGCATGATGATGAAGTTTTGCACCCCGGCGAGATGATCGAACTGATTCGCCCAGATGCCGGCGATGATGCCGATGCAGGCGAACACCGCGCCGGACGCCAGCGCAAAGGCCAGAATCCAGAGCGGATGGCGCATTTCGATATCGGCAAATAACAGGCCGACCAGCAGCACGCCCAGTCCCACCGTAAATCCACGAATCAGTGCCGCGCACAGATAGGCGAGGAAAAACTCCATGTACGAGAGCGGTGGCAGCAACACGAAAACGATATTGCCGGTGATTTTCGACTGGATCAGTGACGACGAGGAATTCGCGAAGGCGTTCTGCAGCAGCGACATCATGATCAGTCCGGGCATCAGAAACGCGGTGTAGGACACGCCGGGATAGACCTGCACATGGTCTTCCAGCACATGCGAGAAGATCAGCAGATACAACAAGGCCGTCAGCACCGGCGCGCCGACAGTCTGCACCAGCACTTTCCAGAAACGCAGGATTTCCTTGTAAAGCAAGGTGCGGAAGCCGCTGCTCATCGGTAAGCCCTCATGCCTGGCCGCCGTGCATCACCTTGAGGAAGACTTCTTCCAGATCGGCCTGACGTAATGCCAGGTCGCGGATCGGAATGCCGAGCATCCGCAATTGCGCCAGGATACTTTCCAAATCGCCGTAATCCGGCAGATCAAGCACGTAGTGATTGCCCTCGCGGCCTTTCAGGCGGTTGCGCAGAAATTCCGGCAATTCGGGGGCATCCAGATCGAGCAACAAACGACGTT
>JASJPK010000068.1:0-23194 GCA_031426735.1 Hydrogenophilaceae bacterium
CGGATGCCAGCCTGTTCGCCGGCTCCGGCAAGGCCGATGAAATCGGTCAGGTCGCGCGCGATGCCGGCGCTTCCCTGGTCATCTTCAATCACGAACTCTCCCCCGTTCAAGAGCGCAACCTGGAACGCCGGCTGCAATGCCGGGTGCTAGACCGGACCGCGCTGATCCTCGATATCTTCGCGTTGCGCGCGCGCAGCAACGAAGGCAAGTTGCAGGTCGAACTTGCTCAGTTGCGGCATTATTCGACGCGCCTGGTGCGTGGCTGGACCCACCTCGAACGGCAGAAAGGCGGCATCGGCATGCGCGGCGGTCCCGGCGAAAGCCAGCTGGAACTGGATCGCCGCATGCTGTTGAACAAGATCAAGACCATCGAAGGCAAGCTCGACAAGCTCGGCCGCAGTCGCGCGGTGCAGCGGCGCGGGCGGCAGCGCGGCGGTGTCTTGTCGATTTCGCTGGTGGGCTATACCAACGCCGGCAAATCGACGCTGTTCAATACGCTTACGCATGCCGGCGCCTATGCGGCCGACCAGTTGTTCGCCACGCTGGATACCACCTCGCGCAAGCTCTGGTTGCCGCAAGCCGGCCAGCAAATCGTGCTGTCGGACACGGTGGGATTCATCACCCGCCTGCCGCATACCCTGGTTGCGGCCTTCGAGGCGACGCTGGAAGAAACCGTGCAGGCCGACCTGTTGCTGCATGTCGTGGATAGCGCGAGCCCGAATCGCGAGCGGCAGATGGAAGAGGTCGATAAGGTATTGCAGGAAATCGGCGCGGAACAAGTGCCGCAACTCCGTGTCATGAACAAGGTCGATCTCACCGATGCCGAGCCGCAAGTGGCGCGGGATGAGTATGGTAAGATCGCCGCCGTTTGGCTTTCCGCAAAAACCGGCGCCGGGGTCGAACTGCTCCGAGAGGCCCTCGCGGAATTTGCCCGTGATCAACAACATGAAACCCGAATACTTGCAGCCCAGGATGCCGAACTTTCTCAAAGCTATGTGGAAACCCCTCTGGATGGCCTGGAATGACCCGAAATGGGGTAACCAGGGCGGTGGCGGCAATAAAAATGCGGGTGGTCCTCCCGATCTGGACGAACTCTGGAAGAACTTCAATCGTCGTTTGAACGAACTCTTCGGCAAGAAGGGCGGTAGTGGCGGCAATGGCGAGCCGCCCGTTCGTCTCGGCGGTGGACGCGATTTCAATATTCCCGGTGGCGCCGGCCTGCTGGTCGGTCTGGCTGCGCTGCTCTGGCTGGCCTCCGGTTTCTATATCGTCGATGCCGGCGAACGCGGCGTCGTGCTGCGCTTCGGCAAATATGCCGAGACCACGATGCCCGGCCCGCGCTGGCATCTGCCGTATCCGTTCGAATCGGTCGAACTGGTCAACGTGGAGCAGGTGCGTACCGTCGAGGTGGGCTTCAAGAACAGCGTCAAGACCAAGGTGCTGTCCGAGGCGCTGATGTTGACCGACGACGAAAACATCATCGATCTGCAGTTCTCGGTGCAGTACACCTTGAAGGATCCGGAAGACTATCTGTTTGCCAACCGCGACCCGGATGAAGCCGTCAAACAGGCCGCCGAAACCGCCATGCGCGAGATCGTCGGCAAGAGCAAGATGGATTACGTGCTGTACGAAGGTCGCGCCGATATCGCCGTGCGCGCCACCAAGCTGATGCAGGATATTCTCGACCGCTACAAGACCGGCATCAGCCTCAGCAAGCTCAATATGCAGAATGCGCAGCCGCCGGAACAGGTGCAGGCCGCGTTCGATGACGCGGTGAAGGCCGGGCAGGATCGCGAGCGTCTGAAGAGCGAAGGCCAGGCATACGCCAACGACGTGATTCCGCGCGCCCGCGGCGTCGCCGCCCGCCTGCTGGAAGAAGCCAACGGCCACAAGCAACGCGTCGTGGCGCAATCAGAAGGCGATGCCTCGCGCTTCAAACAGATCCTGGTCGAGTACAGCAAAGCGCCGCAGGTCACGCGCGAACGTCTGTACCAGGACACCATGCAGCAAGTCATGTCGAGCACCACCAAGGTGCTGGTCGACGACAAGCAGGGCGGCAACCTGCTCTATTTGCCCTTGGATAAACTGATGCAAATGACGCAAACCGGCACACAGTCCAGTCAACCGACGCCTGATTCGCAGGCTTCGCGCCCGGTCGAACAGCCCGCGCAGACCCAATCTAGCGATGGCCTGTTCCGTTCCAGAGATGCCTTCCGCAACCGCGAACGGGAGGAGCGGCCATGATGAAGAATGCCACCGGTATCGCGATTGCCCTGGTCGTCGGCCTGTTGCTGCTGTCACTCTCGGTTTACACGGTCGATCAACGTCAGGCTGCGATGGTGTTCCAGTTGGGTGAAATCGTCAGCATCAACAAGGCGCCCGGCCTGTATCTCAAGGTGCCTTTCGTGCAGAACGTGCGTTATTTCGATATCCGCGTGCTGACCCTGGACGCGGTCGACCCCGAGCGTTTCATCACGTCCGAGAAGAAAAACGTCCTGGTCGACTACTTCGTCAAATGGCGCGTCTACGACATCGAAAAGTTCTACGTCAGTTTCAGCGGCGACGAACGACGCGGCGCCAATCGTCTGGCGCAGACCGTCAACGACGGCATGCGCGCCGAATTCGGCAAGCGCACCGTGCATGACGTGGTCTCCGGCGAGCGTGACGACGTGATGGACTCCCTGCGCCAGAAGGCCGATGCCGATGCCCGCCGTTACGGCGTGCAAGTGCTCGATGTGCGCATCAAACGCGTCGATCTGCCCAGCGAGGTCAGCGAATCGGTATATCGCCGGATGGATGCCGAGCGCAAACGCGTCGCCAACGAACTGCGTTCGACCGGTTCCGCCGAAGCGGAAAAGATCCGCGCCGATGCCGATCGGCAACGCGAAATCATCGTCGCTGAAGCCTACCGCGATGCCCAGCGCATCAAGGGCGAGGGCGACGGCAAGGCATCCGCCATCTATGGCGAGGCGTACGGCCGGAATCCCGAGTTCTACGCCTTCTACCGCAGCATGGAGTCTTACCGGAACAGCTTCCGCAGCAAGACCGACGTGCTGGTTGTGCAACCCAATTCCGAGTTCTTCCGCTACATGAAGTCCTCCAAGGGCGGCGGCAAGTAATTCAAGGGCAGCAGCTGGCGATGAGTCTGCAAGATATCTTCGTGCCCGCGCTGGCACTGATGCTGGTCATGGAAGGCGTGCTGCCCTTCCTCGCCCCAGCTGCCTGGCGCGAGGCGTTTTCGCGCATGATCCAGTTCAGCGATGGCCAGTTGCGTTTCATGGGCCTGCTTTCGATGCTGGCCGGTTTGCTGCTTTTGTTTCTGACTCAATAAATTTCAGATGTCCCCTGCCTGGCTCCTCCCCGAATACGTCGAAGACATCCTGCCGCCTTACGCCCGTCAGGCGGAAGCGTTGCGCCGCCGCCTGCTCGATCTGTTCGACAGTTACGGTTACGACCTGGTCTGCCCGCCGCTGGTGGAATATCTCGATTCCCTGCTCACCGGCGCGGCACGCGATCTCGACCTGAAAACCTTCAAGGTGGTCGACGGCCTGACCGGCCGTATGCTCGGCGTGCGCGCCGACATGACGCCGCAAGCCGCCCGCATCGACGCTCACCTGATCAATCACGAAGGTGCTACCCGGTTGTGCTACGCCGGCCCGGTATTGCGTACCAAACCCGCTGGATTCCTTGCCAGCCGCGAACCGTTCCAGCTTGGTGCCGAGTTGTTCGGCCATGCCGGCATCGAAGCCGATCTGGAAATCCAGGAACTCCTGCTCGCCGCGCTGGCTGGCTCCGGTGTGCCCGACGCGCGCTTGAGCCTGGGCCATGCCGGCCTGTTCCGCGCTTTGGCGGCGGGCGCCGAACTGAATGAAGCACATACCGCTGCGATGTTCGCCGCTCTGCGCGGTAAAGACGTACCGGAAGTGGCAGCCTTGAGCGCAGATCTCGCCGCGCCCTGGCAAGCGGCGTTCCGGCAACTGCCCGGTCTCTATGGCGGTGTCGCCGCGCTGGCACAGGCGCGCGCCGTGCTGCCCGACCAACCGGCCATCGCCCAGGCGCTCGGCGATCTGGATCGTTTGCTTGCCGCCGGCAATGCCTTCGGCCGCATCAGCGTTTCCGTCGATCTGTCCGATCTGCGCGGCGACGGTTATCACAATGGCGCCACCTTCGCCGCCTACGCCGGCGGTCAGGCCAGTGCGGTGGCCCTGGGTGGCCGCTACGACGGAGCCGGCAGCGTGTTCGGCCGCAGTCGCCCGGCAACCGGCTTCTCGCTGGATCTGCGTCAGATCCTCGATTGCCTGGCCGAGCCCGACGCGCGCGGCGGCATCCTGGCACCCTGCGCCGACGACGCCGGTCTGCGTGCCAAGGTCGCCGAATTGCGCGGCGCGGGCGAGCGGGTCGTGGTCGCCTTGCCGGGCTTGGCAGAGCATGACGCGGGGTCGGGCTGCGACCGCCGCCTGGTGAATTCTGAAAACGGTTGGGTAGTGCAATAGCTTTTCGCAGGTCGGGGCAGGGCGCAACAGCGCTTGAACCGATCCACGCTGGTTTTTTTCAAGGGATCGAACATGAGCAAGAACGTCGTGGTAATCGGCACCCAGTGGGGTGATGAGGGCAAGGGCAAGATCGTCGATTGGCTGACCGACCATGCCCAGGGCGTGGTGCGTTTCCAGGGCGGCCACAACGCTGGCCATACCTTGGTCATCAAGGGCAAGAAGACCGTACTGCACCTGATCCCGTCCGGCATCCTGCGTGAAGGCGTGCGCTGCTACATCGGCAACGGCGTCGTCGTATCGCCGGAAGCGTTGATGGAAGAAGTCGAAATGCTGGAAGGCAACGGCATCGACGTCGCCAGCCGCATGACCATTTCCGAAGCCTGCCCGCTCATCCTGCCGCACCACATCGCGCTCGATCAGGCGCGTGAAGCCGCCAAGGGCGCCGGCAAGATCGGCACCACCGGCCGCGGCATCGGCCCGGCCTATGAAGACAAGGTCGCCCGCCGCGCCATCCGCGTGCAGGATCTGCTGCACCGCGAACGCTTCGCCGCCAAGCTGGGCGAAGTGCTCGACTATCACAACTACGTGCTGAAGCATTACTTCAAGTGGGAAACCGTCGATTTCCACAAGTCGCTCGATCAGGCCATGGAACTGGCCGAGAAGATCAAGCCGATGATCGGCGATGTGCCGCGCCAACTCTACGAAGCCAACAAACGCGGTGAAAACCTGCTGTTCGAAGGCGCGCAAGGCACGCTGCTCGACATCGACCACGGCACCTATCCGTTCGTCACCTCCAGCAACTGCACCGCCGGTGGCGCCTCCACCGGCAGCGGCATGGGGCCGAACAACATGCACTACATCCTCGGCATCACCAAGGCCTACACCACCCGCGTCGGCTCCGGCCCGTTCCCGACCGAACTGTTCGACGAAGACGGCAAGTGGCTGGCGGAAAAGGGCAACGAATTCGGCGCCACCACCGGCCGTCCGCGCCGCTGCGGCTGGTTCGATGCCGCCGCGCTGAAGCGTTCGATCCAGATCAACGGCCTCACCGGCATGTGCGTCACCAAGCTCGACGTGCTCGACGGCATGGACACCATCCGCATCTGCACCGGCTACAAGCTGGACGGTGAAATCTGCGACATCCTGCCGGTCGGCTCGGAAATGCTGGCCGATTGCGAACCGATCTACGAAGACCACCCGGGCTGGAAAGACAGCACCGTCGGCGTGAAAACCTTCGAAGGATTGCCGGCCAACGCACAGACCTACCTGAAGCGCATGGAAGAACTCTGCGGCGTCCCCGCCGACATCATCTCCACCGGCCCGGACCGGGAAGAGACCATCGTGCGGCGGCATCCGTTCGAGTAAGCGGGCGCTGAGCCAAACAGGTGTTTTGAAAGGGCGACGATGTCGCCCTTTCTCATTGATGGAGCCGGTATTACACTGGCGCGCATCGTAATACAGGAGGCCGCCATGTCCACGGTCTTGACCAGCAAGGGCCAGGTCACCATCCCCAAACAGATCCGGGAAGCACTGAATCTCGCGCCTGGCTGCGTGGTCGATTTCGCAGTCAATGGAGAAGGTGACGTCGTCATCCATAAGCTGGGGACCGCCCGAGCCGCCGAGCCAGACCGCTTCGAAGCCGCGCGCGGTCGGGCCGAGATCAAATGGCGCACCGATGAATTGATGGCTCTGTTGCGCGGCGAAGACTGATGCCGCGTCTGCTGGTCGATACCAACATCCTGGTGGACGTACTGGAAGACGATCCGGAATGGGCCGACTGGTCCATTCAGCAGATGCGCGCCCAAGCGCAGATTCATGAACTTGCGATCAATCCCATCATCTATGCGGAGTTGTCGCTGACCTTTGCTTCGGTCGAGGCGCTGGATGGAGTCATCTCCGATCTTGGCCTGAGCTTTCAGGAACTGCCGCGCCCGGCGCTGTTCCTGGCCGGCAAGGCCTTCGTCCGCTACCGCCGACAAGGCGGCACAAAACAGAATGTGCTGGCCGATTTCTTCATCGGTGCGCACGCCGCCGTGACCGGCGCCTTGCTGCTGACGCGGGATGCAAGACGCTATCGGAATTACTTTCCCAGTGTTGGATTGATCACCCCATGACAAACGGTCTCCTAAGCAAACTTCCGTGCCAAGCGCTGTTCAGATAGGCAGGTAACGAAATGCACCGCTTACGCCGCCTGGCCGCCTTGCTCGTATTGCCGATGTGCCTCACCGCCTGCTCCGGCCCGGTCAACAGTCCCTATCCGGCCAGCGAGGGTGGCAAAGACACCGGCAAGTCCATCCTCTATTCCGCCTTCGAGGAGCGTCCCAAACACCTCGACCCGGCGCGTTCCTACAGCGAGAACGAGTACGTCTTTCTCGGCAACATCTACGAACCGCCGCTGCAATATCACTATCTGAAGCGGCCGTATCAGCTGGAACCGGAAACCGCCGCCGCGATGCCGACGGTGCGCTATTTCGATGCGCAAGGGCGGCAATTACCGGCCGATGCGGCGGCAGCGCAAATCGCTGTTTCCGAGTACGAAATCCGCCTCAAGCCGGGCGTCGGCTATCAGCCGCACCCGGCTTTTGCCAAGGATGCGGCGGGCAAGCCACGCTATATCCCGATCCGGCCGGACGAACTGGCGGGCATCGGTAAGTTCCAGGATTTTGCCGAGACCGGTACGCGTGAGTTGAGCGCCGCCGATTACGTCTATCAGATTCGCCGTCTGGCGCATCCACGCGTGCAGTCACCGATTCTGGGACTGATGGCGGACTACATCGTCGGCCTGAAGGAGCTGGCGAAGGCGCTCGGCAAAGACGCCAAGACCCTACCGAAGGACGCCTATCTCGACATCGGCAAATACGATTTCCCCGGTGCCTACGTGGTCGACAAAACCACTTACCGCATCCGCATCAAGGGCAAATATCCGCAATTCATCTACTGGCTGGCGATGCCGTTCTTCGCGCCGGTGCCGGAGGAAGCGGAACGCTTCTATCGCCAGCCGGGCATGGCGGAACGCAATTTCACGCTCGATTGGCAGCCGGTCGGCACCGGTGCGTATTACCTGGCGGAGAACGATCCGAATCGGGTCATGCGGCTGCAGCGCAACCCGTATTACCGCGACGATTTCTATCCGGCGGAGGGCGATCCCGGCGATACCGAAGCCGGTTTGCTGGCCGATGCCGGCAAGCGTCTGCCGATGGTGGATACGGTGATCTACTCGCTGGAAAAGGAGGATGTGCCGTACTGGAACAAATTCCTGCAGGGCTATTACGACGCTTCCGGCGTCAGTTCCGACAGCTTCGATCAGGCCATCCGGATGAACGCCGACGGCGAGCCGGATTTGACCGAGGACATGCGTCAGCGCGGCATCCTGTTGTCCACCGCGGCGCGCCCGTCGCTGAGCTACATGGGATTCAACATGCTCGACCCGGTGGTGGGCGGCTTGTCGGAACGTGCCCGCAAACTGCGTCAAGCGGTGTCGATCGCGATCGACTACGACGAGTTCATTTCGATCTTCCTGAACGGGCGCGGCCTGCCCGGGCAGGGGCCATTGCCACCAGGAATATTCGGGCACAAGGAAGGCATGGCCGGCATCAACCCGGTGGTATTCGCCTGGAAGGCGGGCAGAGCGCAGCGACGCGCGCTGGATGAAGCGAAGCAGCTGCTCGCCGCAGCCGGTTATCCAGACGGCCGCGATGCCAAGACCGGCCAGCCGCTGACCCTGTATTTCGACACCGCCGCCAGCGGCCCGGAAGCCAAGTCGCGCATGGACTGGTTCCGCAAACAGTTCGCCAAGCTGAACATCCAACTGGTCGTGCGCGCTACCGACTACAACCGCTTCCAGGACAAGATGCTGAAAGGCAGCGAACAGATTTTCGAATGGGGCTGGAACGCCGATTACCCGGACCCGGAGAACTTCCTGTTTCTGCTTTACGGCCCCAACAAGAAGGTGGGGGCTGGTGGCGAGAACGCGGCCAACTACCAGAACCCGGAATTCGACCGCCTGTTCGAGAAGATGAAGGACATGGACAACGGCCCCGAACGCCAGGCGGCGATCGACCGGATGATTCAACTTGCGCGCGACGATGCGCCCTGGATCTACGCTTACCACCCGAAGAGCTTCGGCCTGCGCCATGGCTGGGTGAAAAACGCCAAACCCAACCTGATGGCACACAACCTGCTCAAGTACCGCCGCATCGACCCGGCCGCGCGTGCGGACTATCAAGCCAAATGGAATCGTCCGGTCTGGTGGCCGGTGGCGTTGACACTGATTCTGCTGGCCGCCGTCATCTGGCCGGCGGTGGCGGCGTATCGCAAGCGGCAGCAGAGCAGGGCGGTGGGGTAGTCTTATTGCCTCAGCCAAGCCAGCCGTAGGATGGGCAAAGCGGAGCGTGCCCATCGTTCAGCACGTTGATGGGCACGCTTCGCTTTGCCCATCCTACAAACTCGGTTGCTCGGCGGATACGGTTCAAACCCCGTTCTGCTTGAACCACGCCTGCATGCGTTTCCAGCCGTCGTCGGCTTCTTCCTTGCGATAACTCGGGCGGTAATCGGCGTTGAAGGCGTGCGGGGCGTTGTCGTAGACGTGGATGCGCGAGGCCTGGCTGGCCGGGTTGCTGGCGGCCTTCAGTGCGGCTTGCATCTTGTCCACCGTGTCGAGCGGGATGCCCTGGTCGAGACCGCCATAGAGGCCGAGAACGGGCGCTTTCAGTTCGCCGGCAAGGTCGAGCGGGTGCTTCGGGGTCATCGCGCCGGTCGCGCCGGTCAACTTGCCGTACCAGGCGACTGCCGCTTTCACGCTGGGGTTGTGCGCGGCGTAGAGCCAGGTGATGCGGCCGCCCCAGCAGAAGCCGGTAATGCCGAGGCGCGCGGTATTGCCGCCATTGTTTTTCGACCAGGCGACGCAGGCGTCCAGATCGCCCATGACCTGGCTGTCCGGCACCTTGTTGACTATCTTGCCGATGATCTCGGGGATCGCGGCGTACTGGCGCGGGTCGCCCTGGCGCGCGTACAGCTCGGGCGCGATGGCCTGGTAGCCGAGTTTGGCCAGGCGGCGGCAGATGTCCTTGATGTGTTCATGTACGCCGAAAATTTCCTGCACCACCAGGATGACCGGGAAGTTGTCGCCCTGCGCCGGTTGCGCGCGGTAAGCCGGCATGGCGCCATCCGCCGTCGGCACCGAAATTTCGCCCGCGGTCAGCCCATCGGTGGAAGTCGATATGGCCGTTTGCGCCATCACCGGCTGCACCGCCATGGCAAAGCCCGCGCCCAGTGCGGTAACCAGGAAACCGCGTCGGTTGAGCGGCAGAGGCGGCGGAACGAGGCTGTCGAAATCGGCGGTATCGGTCATGGGGGGTCTCCTGATCGGTTGAATGGGATTGCAGGTGCGAGTTCATACGCACTGCGACAGGTCATTGTGCGAAAAAATTCGCACCTACGGTATAGCCACTTCGAGCAGGATGCGCGCGGCCCAATCGTCTCCGGGCTGAACCAGCCCGACGGCAGGGAACAGTCGGTGTGGTGTCAGCGCCGGCAGTACGGCTTGCACATCTTCCGGCTGCACGAAATCGCGCCCGGCCAGGAAGGCCCAGGCTTGCGCTACGCGCATCAGGCCGAGGCCGGCGCGCGGCGAAAGGCCGGCGATGAAACGCGCATCCTGACGGCTGGCGGCGATCAACGCCTGCAGGTAGTCGAGTAACGCATCGGAAACATGCACCTGCAGTACCCGTCTTTGTTGCTCGATGAACTCGGTCGGCGTGATGGCCGCCTGCAACTCGGCCAGCAAGTCGCGTCTGTCCTCGCCGCGCAGCAAGGCGCGCTCGGCGGCGTGGTCCGGGAAGCCGAGCCGGATACGCAGCAGAAAACGGTCGAGTTGCGAGTCGGGCAGCGGGAAGGCGCTGATCTGGTCGCTCGGATTCTGCGTCGCGATGACAAAGAAGGGCGAGGGCAGGGGCCGCGTTTCGCCTTCGATGCTGACCTGGCCTTCCTCCATCGCTTCCAGCAATGCGCTTTGCGCCTTCGGGCTGGCACGGTTGATTTCGTCGGCCAGAATCACCTGCGCGAAGATCGGACCGGGATGAAAGCTGAACTTTGCGCTGTCGCGATCGTAGATCGCCGCCCCCAGAATGTCGGCTGGCAGCAGGTCGCTGGTGAACTGGATGCGGTGGAAATCCAGACCCAAGGTCTTGGCCAGCGCATGCGCCAATGTGGTCTTGCCGACACCGGGCACATCTTCGATCAGCAGATGGCCGCGCGCCAGCAGGCAGGCCAGGCACAGGCGCACCTGCGTGTCCTTGCCGAGGACGATGCGGTTGATCTGGTCGAGTGCACGGGAGATGGCCGGGTTCATGGGAACGGATCGTTTTGAGCGTGGGCGCAAGGATGCCATGGTTGCGGGGGGTAGGGGGAATTGCATGAATCTCCCTATAGGCAAGCGCTGGCCAGCGCATATAACAATAGTTCTCCATCCCTTTTCGGGGAGGGCGCCTCATGCAATTCCACCCCGGCGGGGCAGGGGGTGCTCGGCGCCTGGCCGTTCGCGTCGCCGCCCTCTACCTGATCTTCGCCAGCCTCTGGATTGTTGCCTCCGATCGCCTGCTCGCGCTGGTGGTGCATGACGCGGTACGGCTGGCCTGGGTCGGCACCGCCAAAGGCATGGCCTTCGTCGCGGTCAGCACGTTGCTGCTGTATCTGTTGCTGCGCGTCTGGGGCGGAGAGGGGAGCCAGGACATGCCGGGCAAGGCAGCCGAGCCCCTGAACGGCGGCAGAGTGCGCGGCCCGCTCGCCCTGTTCCTCGGGCTGGCTTTGGTGGTGCCCCTGATCGGCTACGGCGTCGTGCAACTGCATGGCCCGCTGCTGCGCGAGGCGGCGTTCGCCGATCTGGCCGCCGTCGCCGAGTTGAAGGCGGGGCAGGTCGAATCCTGGCTGTGGGAGCGGCACGGCGACGCCGACACGCTGCGCGACAGCGAGCCCTTGATCCACGATGTCGAGCGCTGGCTGCAGCAGGGCGATGGTACCGCCCGGGCGCGCTCGATCATGCGCCTGGAGGGACTCAAGCGCGCCTTTCATTACGACGTCGCGCTGCTCGACCCGAGCGGGCGCAGTCTGCTGCCGAACAATGGGCGGCCCGACAGCCTCGGGCCGTTGCGCGCCACGCTGTTGCCGGCGGCCCTGCGCAGCGGCCAGGTCCAGATGAGCGAGTTGTACCGGGACGGCACCGGACGCATCCGGCTGGACTATGTGGTGCCGCTCGTCCTGCATCGGGCCGGCGCGGACCGCCCGCTGGCGGCGGCGGTGCTGCGCGCTCCGGCCGAACAATTTTTGTTCCCCCTCATCCAGACCTGGCCCACGGCCAGCGCCAGCGCCGAGACCCTGCTGGTGCGCCGGGACGGCGACAGCGTGCTGTTCCTCAACGAACTGCGCCACCGCCGCGGCACGGCGCTGAGCCTGCGCCTGCCGCTTGCCAGTCCCGATCTGCCCGCCGCCATCTCCCTGCGCGGCGGCCGCGCCGGGGCGCTGGAAGGCCGCGACTATCGCGGCACAGCAGTGCTGACCGCGGTGCGTCCGGTCAAGGGCACCGCCTGGCTGCTGGTGGCCAAGGTGGACCAGGCGGAGGTGCTGGCGCCGCTGCGCCAACTGGTTTTATGGGTCGGGCTGGTGGCGCTGGCCGCCGTTGCTGCGGTGGCTGCGGTGGTCCTGCTGCTGTGGCGCCAGCAGCGGCGCGCCTATCGCCTGGAACTGCTTGCCCGCAGCGCGGGGAAGGACCGGCTGCTCAAGCAGTTCTACGAGCTACCGTTCATCGGCATGGGCGTCACCTCGCCCGATTTCCACTGGCAGCACGTCAACGACCGGCTCTGCCAGATCCTCGGCCGCTCGCGCGCGGAATTGCTGGGCAGCACCTGCTGGGCCGATCTTTCCGCGCCCGAAGATCTGGCTGCCGACCAGGCCCTGGCGCAGCGTGTCCTGGCCGGGGTGATCAACGGCTACGAGATGGAAAAACGCCTGCCGAAGCAGAACGGCGGCTACATCGACGTCTGCATGGCGGTCAAATGCGTGCGCGATGGCGCTGGCCGGGTCGAGCACTTCGTCAAGACGGTGCAGGACATCACCGCGCGCAGGCAGGCGGAGGAGGTGCTGCACACGCGGCTGGATCTGCAGGACCAGCTCAGCAAGATCGCCGCCAGCGTGCCCGGCGCGATCTATGCCTTCCGGCAGCGGGCCGACGGCTCCACCTGCTTCCCCTATGCCAGCCCGGCCATCGAAGCGCTATACGGCTTCGCGCCGTCGGATCTGGCGCAGGACGCCGCCCCGGCCTGGGCCGCGATCCATCCCGATGATGTCGGCCAGGTGCGCGCCTCGGTGGCCGCCTCGGTGCGCGCCCTGGCGCCGTGCCGGACCGAATACCGCTACCGCCATCCGAGCCGGGGCGAGATCTGGCTGGAGGGCCATTCGATGCCGGCGCGCGAGGCCGACGGCGGCGTCATTTGGCATGGCTATCTGCACGAGGTAAGCGAGCGCAAGCGCGCCGAGGCCGCCCTGCGCGAGGCCGACCGGCGCAAGGACGAGTTTCTCGCCATGCTGGCGCACGAACTCAGGAACCCGCTGGCGCCGATCCGCAACGCCGCCCACATCCTCGGCCGGCTCGGGCTGGCGGAGCCCCGGCTGGCCTGGGCGCAGCAGGTGATCGAGCGGCAGGTGGCCTACCTTGGCCATCTGGTCGACGACTTGCTGGACGTCTCGCGCATCGTGCGCGGCAAGATCGTGCTCGACCTGTCGGCGTTCGAACTCGCCGACGTGGTCGAACAGGCCCTGGAGATCGCCCAGCCGTTGATCGAGGCGAAGGGGCACCACTTGGCGGTGCATCTGCCCGAGCAGCCGGTGCGCATCGAGGGCGACCCGGTGCGGCTGGCGCAGGTGCTGCTCAACCTGCTCGACAACGCCGCCAAGTACACACCGGATGGCGGCCACATCGAACTCGACGCGCGCCAGGTCGGAGCGGAAGTGGAGATCGCCGTGCGCGACGACGGCATGGGTATTCCGGTCGAGTTGCTGCCGCGCGTGTTCGGCCTGTTCCAGCAGGGCGAACGCGGCCTGGACCGCGCCCAGGGCGGCCTCGGCATCGGCCTGACCGTCGTGCAACGGCTGGTCCAGATGCACGGCGGCCGGGTGACAGCGGACAGCGCCGGGCCCGGCCGCGGCGCCACCTTCAGCGTCCGCTTGCCGGTTCTCAGCGCTTCCGCACCGGGCACGGTGTCCGTGCCGCCGCCGCCGGAGCGGAGCGGAGCAGGCTTGCGGGTGCTGGTGGTGGAAGACGAACCCGATGTCGCGCAGAGCCTGCGCATGCTGCTGGAGCTGGAAGGACACGATGTGCGCATCGCCCTGGCCGGCAATGCCGCCCTGCAACTCCTCGGTGAGTTCCGGCCGCAGGTCGTGCTGCTCGACATCGGCCTGCCCGGCCTGGACGGCTATCAGATCGCGCACAGCATCCGGCTGCGGCCCGAAGGCGAAAGCGTGTTGCTGGTGGCGGTGAGCGGCTACGGCGACGCGGCGGCCCGGTCGCGCGCGCAGGAGGCCGGCTTCGACCACCACCTGGTCAAGCCGGTGGACCCCCAGGTGCTGTTCCGCCTGCTGGCCGGATTGGCGGGGCCGGCGGTGGCGTTACCTGCGACGTAGGTGCGGATTCACGCGGCTGCAAGCGCTACCCATGCTGTTTGGCATGCACCATGAATTCGCCGAGCGAGTGCGCTTCCGGCGCGTATTGCGCCATGCCCCAACCCGCGGAGGCGGCGATTGTGGCGGTAAACGCGAAGGGCCAGGCGGTGCGGCGTAGGGCCGTTTCTAGCCAGTGGCGGGTTTCGAGTCCGCGCAGCTTGCGGTAAAGACGGGCGGAAAGGACGCCGTCGACCAGCAGTTCGGCGAACAGCATGGGGGCGGAATACACCATGTAGAAGGAGGACAGCAGCAAGCTGCCGACCAGAATGATCACGACAAGCGGAATGGCGAATTCTTCCGCCTCGGAAACGGAGGCCAGTGCGTCGCTGGCGGGGCCGCTGTCCGCTTCCATCGGGATCGGCCCGTCAAAGGAGCCGCTGGCGCCGCCGCCGCTGAACTCGCCGCCATTCCCGCTGTAGGCGCTGGGGAAAGCGTCGCTAGAGGATGTGTCGGAAGCCGAGGGCGAAATATCGGGTGAATCGGCGTAGTCCTCGGCCCGCGTGCGCAACCAGAGCCACAACAACAACAGGAAGCCCAGGTAGGCAACGCCGAACGCGGCGAGGTATCTGAGCCACATCGCGGTGAGTCCGGCCTGCAGGAAAAGATACGACGCCGTAAAGCCGGTGGCGCCGGTCAGGCCGACCAGCAGAAACATCTGCAAACGCGGAAAGCCGCCGCGCTCCAGGTCGTTTCGGATTCGTTCGATTTCGTGGACGCGATGAAAGCGAGGGAGGTGCATGATCTGTCGGCTGAATGGAGGGGGGGTAGGAGCGCCTTCCAAGGCGCGATGCGACGTCGAGCCGGGAAAATCGCGCCTTGGAAGGCGCTCCTACGAGAGGGGGATGGGCGCCTTCCAAGGCGCGATGCGGACGCCGCCCCGGGGAACGCGACTATTGCAAAGCCCTCGATTCCGGTCAATTCTTCGTGGGGACGCCCCCACCGGGAGCGCCGGCGTCCCGCCGGCCTTTTCTACGTGTTGAAATACGCACCAACAGCCGGCGAGACGCCGGCGCTCCGGCATCGCTCCGGCATGCCCGTCTCGAAACGAATAAAGGGAGACGTAATGAAGAAAGCAGCTATTCCGTTTCTGAAAGTGCTGTTTGCCGGACTGGTTCTGGGGTTGACCGCGGCAGGGCCGACTTGTGCCGTCGAGTCGGTCGGTGTGCGGGTGGAAACCCTGGTGCAATCCGATGCCAGTTGGGATGGCAAGGCGTTGCCGGCCTACCCGGCGGAGCGGCCGAAAATCACCATTCTGCGCATTCGCATCACGCCTGGCGCGCGTTTGCCGATGCACAAACACCCGGTCATCAACGCCGGCGTGCTGCTTGCCGGCGCGCTGACCGTCGTCGCCGAGAACGGCCAGACGCTGCATCTGAAAGCCGGCGACGCGCTGATCGAACTGGTCGACACCTGGCATTACGGTCGCAACGACGGCGACGTACCGGCCGAGATCGTCGTCTTCTACGCCGGCACGGAAACCACTCCGCTCAGCCTGCCGCGCCCGGCCGACTGAACCAAATCCGGCTCAGTCTTCCCGGCGCAACTGCGGGAACAGGATGACGTCGCGGATGCTGGGCGAGTCGGTCAGCAGCATGATCAGGCGGTCGATGCCGATGCCTTCGCCGGCGGTCGGCGGCAGGCCGTGTTCCAGGGCGCGGATGTAATCCTTGTCCTTGAACATGGCTTCCTCGTCGCCGGCTTCCTTCGCCTCGACCTGCGCGTCGAAACGGGCTTCCTGGTCTTCCGGATCGTTCAGCTCGGAGAAGCCGTTGGCGATCTCGCGGCCGACCATGAACAGCTCGAAGCGGTCGGTCAGGTTCGGGTCGAGGTCGTTGCGGCGCGCCAGCGGCGAGGTTTCCGCCGGGTAGTCGATGATGAAGGTGGGCTGGATCAGCAGGTGCTCGGTGGTCTCTTCAAACAGCGTCAGTTGCAGGCCGCCCAGGCCGTCCTTCGGGCGGAAGCCGATCTTGCGGCGCTTCAGTTCCTCGATCACGAAGTCCTTGTCGTCCAGCGGCGCTTCGCGCAGTTCCGGGTGATACAGGCGCACGGCGTCGAGCGCGGTGAGGCGGGCGAACGGCGCGCCGAGATCAATCGTGTGGCCCTGATACGGCACGGTCGTGGTGCCCAGCACCTTCTGCGCGATGTCGCGGAACATGCGCTCGGTGAAGTCCATCAGGTAGCGGTAATCGCGGTAGGCCTCGTAGAACTCGACCATGGTGAATTCCGGGTTGTGCCGGGTCGAGATGCCTTCGTTGCGGAAGTTGCGGTTGATCTCGAACACCTTCTCCAGACCGCCGACCACCAGCCGCTTCAGGTACAACTCCGGCGCGATGCGCAGGTACAACTGCATGTCGAGCGCGTTGTGGTGGGTGACGAACGGCTTCGCATTCGCGCCGCCGGGGATCGGATGCATCATCGGCGTTTCCACTTCCAGATAGCCGTGCGCGGTGAAGAACTCGCGCATCGCCGAGACCACTTTGGAACGGACGATGAAGGTGCGGCGGGAATCCTCGTTGGTGATCAGGTCGAGGTAGCGCTGGCGGTATTTCTGTTCCTGGTCGGTGAGGCCGTGGAATTTCTCCGGCAGCGGCCGCAGTGCCTTGGTCAGCAGGCGCACCGAGGTGGCGTGGATGGTGAGTTCATCGGTCTTGGTGCGGAACAGGTAGCCGGTCACACCGAGGATGTCGCCCAGGTCCATGCGTTTGAACGCGTCGTAGGCTTCTTCGCCGACGGCTTCTTTCGACACGTAGATCTGCATGCGTCCGCTCATGTCCTGCAGCGTGGCGAAACTGGCCTTGCCCATGACGCGCTTCAGCATCATGCGGCCGGCCAGTTGCACGGTGACCGGCGTGGCTTCGAGTACATCTTTGGCGGTTACGCCATGCGCCGCGTGCAGATCGGCGGCAAAGTCCTTGCGCTCGAAGTCGTTCGGGAAGGCGATGCCTTGCGCGCGGATGCCGGCGAGTTTCTCGCGCCGCTCGGCGATGATCTGGTTTTCGTCGTGTTGGGGTTGGGTGGTTTCGGTCATGGTGCTTGCGGTTCAATAGAAAGTGAAAGTGGTCATGCCCAGCGCCTGGGCGGCCTCAGCCTGATTTTTATCGGCGGTGGCGAAGAGTTTCGCGCCGTGGTGGCGGGCGTAAGCCAGGTGCAGTGCATCCAGGGCGCGGAGAGAGATTTCTGGCAGCAAGTCGATGAGATGGCGCGCCTCGCTGAACAGTGAGTTGATCTCTGGGTACATGAGCCAGGTTTGACCCTGTATGTCGCGGTCAAACTCCGTTAGCGCGCTACGTTCCAATATCAAATCGATTTGTTTCGCACGCCGCCGCCGCGCCAGCAGACAACGGAATTCGACCTGGGTCAACGCGCTGGTTGCGACCTCGGTCTGGGCATCCGCCCAATCAAGCACATCCAGCGAACGCACTTCGCGGATGTAGCACTTGGCCAGCGCGCTGGTGTCGATATAGGCGCTCAACAGCGATCCTCGCGTTCTTCGGCCAGAATGACTTCGCTCGGCACGGTTTGCATGGGTTGGCTGGCCAGGAAAGCCTTGAGCGAGCGCACATTGCGCTTCGGCGTCACCGGCAGAATGCGTGCCACCGGCTCGCCGCGCCGCACGACGAGAATTTCCTCGTCGTCGGCGAACATGATCTCGGGATGCGATAGCCCTTCCCGGGCTTCTCGGATGGTGAGTTCTTTCATGGTGGCGGCCCTGTTGTTTGATGTGTCACAAGTATAAGCGTTGTGACACATGGCCGACAGCTTGCTCCTCTCGCCCACCGGCAATGCGCGACGCTGTAGCCGGTGAGCGGTTGTAGGATGGGCAAAGCGCAGCGTGCCCATCTGTCGGCGTGGAGCGATGGGCACGCTGCGCTTTGCCCATCCTACCTACCGAATCTCGATGACGCTGCCGCCGTCATCCATTAACCGTCGATGGATCGGCCTTCGCCCGCCTCTTCGTAAGTCCGCCCATCGCGGATGTGATAGATGCGCTTGAAGGTGGGGATGATCTTCTCGTCGTGGGTGACGACGATGATTGCGGTGCGGTACTGGCTGGCCATCCGGTTGAGGATGCGCATCACGGCCAGGGCGCGTTCGCTGTCGAGCGGCGCGGTCGGTTCGTCGGCGAGGATCACCGGCGGCTGGTTGGCCAGGGCGCGGGCGATGGAGACCCGTTGCTGTTCGCCGCCGGACAGTTGCGATGGCTGCGCGCCGGCGCGATGCGCCACGTCGAGTGCGCCGAGCAGTTCCAGCGCGCGCTGGCGCGACTCGGCGTTGGGCCGGCCGGACAGCATGGGCAGCAGCGCGACGTTGTCGGTCACGTCGAGGAACGGGATCAGATAGGGCGCCTGGAACACGAAGCCGATGCGGTCGCGCCGCAATGCGCGCAGATCCTTGGTTTTCCAGGCGCCGTCGTAGATCACTTCGCCGCCCAGGGTCATGCGACCGGCGGTCGGTTCGATCACTGCGCCGAGGCACTTCAGCAACGTGGTCTTGCCCGAGCCGCTGGGGCCGACCAGGCCGATCACCTCGCCCGGCGCGACGTACATGTTGACGTCCTTCAGCGCCTCCACCGCCGTGTCGCCGGCGCCGTAACGCTTGCGCAGGCCCTCGATGTGGATGCCGTCACCTACGGCAATTCCCCCCCCTTGATAAAAAGGGGGCTGGGGGGAGTTTTGGGGCGTTCCGCTGTCGGCCGGCGTCGGCAAATCCCCCCTGCCCCCCTTTGCAAAAGGGGGGGGCGTTTGTGTTGAACGATCGGCTGCTTCCATCTCAGCCCCCGATCGCCGTGGCCGGGTCGACCTTGATCGCGGCATGGATCGCCAGGGTGCTGGCGATGGCGCAGATCAGCATGACCGCGACGAAGCCGCGCAGGCTGTCTTCCGGCGTCAGCAGCACGTATTTGGGGAAGATCGGCACCCACAGCGTGGCGGCGATCTTGCCGACGGCGAAGCCGATGCAGCCGAGGCCCAGCGCCTGCTGCAGGATCATGCCGGCGATGGTGCGGTCGCGCGTGCCGATCAGCTTCAGCACGGCGATCTCGCGGATCTTGCCCAACGTCATCGTGTAGATGATGAAGGCGACGATGGCGGCGCTGACGATGGCCAGGATGACCAGGAACATGCCGATCTGTCTGGCCGAGGTGAGGATCAGCTTGGACACCAGGATTTCTTCCATCTGCGTCCGGGTGTAGGCCTGCAGATGCTGCCAGCGGCGGATTTCCCGCGCCACCGTTTCCGCATCGTGGCCTGCCGCCACCCGCACCAGCACGGCGTTGACGTTGTGATTGCTGGCCTGGGAAGCCTGGATGGCGTCGAGCAGGCCGGGCACGCCGGGGCGGTTCAGGGTCGGGTTGGCGGCGGTGCGCGCGCGCTCGTTGAGGATCGCCTCGTTGTCCTTGAGGAACTGCGCCTCCTGGCCGTCCTTCAGCGACACGAACACCATCGGGTCGCCGCCCGAGGAGACCATGCGCCGGGTCAGCCCCACCACGGTGTAGTCGTGGCGGCGGATGCGGATCACCTCGCCGAGCGCAAAGCCGGTCTTCACGTCGGCCACCGCCTCGTAGTGGTCGCGCGTGATCTGGCGGCCGGCGACCAGATAGCCGGGTTCGCCGGGCTGGCCGGAGACGACGCCGACCACCATCGCGCGCACATCGGTATTGCCCTGGCGCACCTGCATGGACAGATAGGTGACATTGGCGGCGCGCGCCACGCCGGGCAGGCCGAGCAGGTCGCGGTAGACGTCGTCGCGCAGGCTGGACGATTCGGCGTAGGGACCGAGCGTGTCCTGCTGCACCACCCACAGATCGGCGCCGCTGTTGTCGAGCAGCGCCTTGGCGTCGTCGACCATGCCGCGATAGACGCCGGCCATGCTCAGTGTGACGCCGATCAGCAGGCCGAGGCCGAGGCCGGTGAAGACGAACTTGCTCCAGGCATGCAGGATGTCGCGCCCGGCCAGACTGATCACGGCCGCTTGCCCAACAGGGAATCCACCACCTTGAAGCGGCTGTTCGGGGCGAGTTCGCGCTCACTGTAGACCACCACCGTGGCGCCGTCTTTCAGGCCGTCGAGCACCTGGACGCGGCCGTCGAGTCCACTGACGCCGGTCTTGATCGGGGCGAAACGCAACTGCTCGCCCTCGACCAGCCACACCCCGGTCTGTTCGCCCAGTCGGCGCAGGCTGGCGTTGGGAATGACTGGGGAATTGGCGGCGGCGGGCAGCGCCAGCGTCACTTCGACCAGTTCGCCGATGGACAGTCCGGCCGGCGGCGTGGAGAACGTCACCTGCGCGATACGCTCCTCGGTGACCGCATCGCCGACCAGTTCGACCCGCGCCACCGCGCCCGACACGGGGGCTTGCGGGCTGGCGCGACGCACGATCTGCGCCGGCAGGCCGACCGCGAGGCCGTGCGAGCGGCCCTGGTCGAAGCGCACCCGCGCCCACAGGCTGGCCGGTTCGACCAGGCGCAGCACCGCCTGGCCGGCCACCAGCGTGGTGCCGGGCTCGGCTTCGCGTGCGGTGACCACGCCGTCGGCCGGCGCCAGCAGGCGCACGCTGGCGCGCTGCTGGCGCAAGCCATTGCGTTCTTCCGCCAGGCGGTCGAGTTCCTGGCGCGCCCCGGCCAGGCCGGCGACGGCGGCATCCACGCCCGCCTGCGTGGATTTTTCCTCTTGCAGGCGGCTGTCCACCACGCTCTGGCTGACGAATTTCTGCGCGCCCAGGTCGAGGTAACGGCGCGCATCGCTGGCCGCGCGTTCGCGTTTGACGAGCGCATCCTGTTGCTGCGCCTGCGCCACGGCGACTGCGCTGCGCGCCTTGGCCAGCGTGGCGTCCAGTGCCGCGCCGCGCTGATCCAGATCGACCGGGTCCATTTCCGCCAGCAATTGGCCGGCCTTTACCGGTGCGCCGACATCGACCAGTACCCGCAACACGCGCCCGGCCGCGGTCGGTCCGATCAGGTAGGCGCGGCGCGCTTCCACCGTGCCGATGCCGAACAGCGCCGGCGCGACTTCGCCGCGTTCCACCTTGGCCACGGTGACGCGCGTCGGCGCGAGCGGGCCGCTGCGCGCAATGGCGAAGCCCAGCGCCGCCAACAGCAGCACGCCGAGTCCCGCCAGCAGGAGTTTCTTGGCAAGCGTGCTCATGCCGCGATCCTTGTGTGGGTCATCGTAGTGAGTGCGCGCGGATCACTGCGGCAACGAATCCAGCAACTCGTTCATTTTCTTGAAACGCGGCGCCTGCACGGTGAAAGCCATGGCGCGCGCCTTGAAGTTGGAGCCGGCCATCAGCAGCGGGATGATTTCGCTGTCGCGGGTTTTCTTGAACGCTTCCCAGGTCGTCTTGAATTGCAGCAGCGTCGGCTGCGCGGCGCGCAGGGCGTCATTTTTCAAGGCGGCAGCGAGGAGGGCATCCAGTTCCTTGCTTGATTTGAGCGCATCGTCGTAACGCATTTCCAGTACGGCACGGTCGTCTTCGCTCAGCATGGACATGGTTTGCTGCCGCGTCGTGGTCAGCGTGGATTTGATATCCCCAACCGGGCCGGCCAGAACGGGGGCGGCCAGTAATAAGCAGGCCAGAGCAGCCAGCAATACGGCAAAGAGGTTTTTCATCGGGGTTCCTTAACGAGAGTCGGAATATTGCGGCAGTCTACTCAGCAACTGCCGAGTCTGGACCCGATTCGGGTGGCTTCTTGAGCAAAAGCAAGAACGCAAGTTCCATGACTGCATGCGAATGCCACAATGTACGCCCCTTTGGTTTCGAGGAATTCACCGTGCGTTTATGCATCCTGTTGTTGACTCTGCTGGCCGCCGTCCAGTTTGCCCATGCCTCCGATCATGCCCGCGAACAACGCTGGGCTGACGAGATTTTGCCGGCCATTCTCGATGGCGATCCGATCCGGCTGGAACAGGCGGACGGACACAAATTTCTTGGCCTGTACCTCGGCGCGGCGCAGGCGCGTGGCGCGGTGATCGTGGTGCATGGCATGGGCGTGCATCCGGATTGGGGCGTCAACAACGTGTTGCGCACCCGTCTGGCGGAACAAGGCTACGCGACGCTGTCGATCCAGATGCCGGTGCTGGATGCCAGCGCGACCCCGGGCGATTACGTCGACAGCTTTCCGGAAGCGAGCGAACGCATCGGCAAGGCTGCGGCCTGGCTCAAGGCGAAGGGATTCGGCAAGATCGCCGTCGTTTCGCACAGCCTCGGCGGGCGCATGGCGCGCGCCTATTTCCTGGCCAACCCGGCTGCGCCGATCCAGGCCTGGGCAGCGTTGTCGATGGGCTTCGACGATTTCAAGGGCGTGTCCGTGCCGGTGCTGGACGTCTATGCTGAACAGGACCACATGCCGGTGCTGCATCTCGTCGATGCCCACAAGCGGACGCTGGTTCATCCCGCCTCGGTACAACGCATGCTGTCTGCCACCGGCCATTTCTACGATGGCAAGGAAGTCGAGGTGACCACGTGGGTACGGGAGTGGCTGGACAAGGCGCTGTAGCTTTCCCCGTAGGAGCGCCTGCCAAGGCGCGATAGCGATGTGGTGATCGCGCCTTGGAAGGCGCTCCTACGAACTCACACCCCCTGTTTCAGGCTCGCCTCGATGAAGCCGTCCAGGTCGCCGTCGAGCACGCCCTGGGTGTTGCCGACCTCGTAGTTGGTGCGCAGATCCTTGATGCGCGACTGGTCCAGCACGTAGCTGCGAATCTGGTGGCCCCAGCCGATGTCGCTCTTGGTGTCTTCCAGTTTCTGCTGTTCGGCCTGGCGCTTGCGCAGTTCGGCCTCGTATAAACGCGCTTTCAGCATCGACATCGCTTCGGCGCGGTTCTTGTGCTGCGAGCGGTCGTTCTGGCATTGCACGACGATGTTGGTCGGCACGTGCGTGATGCGCACCGCCGAGTCGGTCTTGTTGATGTGCTGGCCGCCAGCGCCGGAGGCGCGATAGGTGTCGATGCGCAGATCGGCCGGGTTGATTTCGATCTCGATCGAATCGTCGA
>JASJPK010000069.1:0-78745 GCA_031426735.1 Hydrogenophilaceae bacterium
CCAAGAAAGTCGTTCGTTTCAAGGCTGGCGCTGCGTTGACCGCTGCAGCCAACCCTGTGAAGGCTACCAAGGGCAAAAAGAAGTAAGCTGATTCAAGGACAGCGCCTGGAACCCCCAGGCGCTATCTGTTCGGACAGGATTTACCAGGGATTTTGTATTACCGCGTTGTTTGTTTCACGCGAATCGCGTTGTAGCCCGGCCATTCGATGCCGGGACAGCCTCAAATCAAATGATGCAGCAAGCCGGCGAGAGCGCCTCCGAGCGGTAATGCCGCCGTACTTGGCTGTGCACAAGCCACTGGCACATGCCTGCCGGGATGATGACCAGATCGCCTTTTGCGACGCTCACTGGCTCGCCATCTTCCATGCTGAGTGTCGCGCTGCCGTCCAGCAGGTAGCTCTTTTCCGCGGCATCGTAATCCTGCAGGTGTAGCCCGACGCCGTCCTTCCAGGTTGGCCAGCCGTGTACGCCCAGTTCGGCCAGGCGCGCCGAGGTGACTTGCCGTTCGACCACGATGTGATCACTCATTTCGACACGCTTTCCTTCTCCATCAGGATGTAGGTGTTGTATGCGTTGCGGCGATTGGCTTCGATAAATGCAGGCATTGTTTCGTAACGCGACCAGTCGGTTTTCTCGTAAGCCTCTTCGAAAGGCATCAATACGCTGACTGCACGCCCCATCTCGCTACGCAAAAACACCAGGTAGTCGCGAGTCAGGGTCAGGTCTTCCATCGGCGTGTTCGAGGCGCCGCCGTGGCCGGGAACGAGGAGTTTCGGCTTCAATGCAATGAGTTTTTCCAGTGCATTCAGCCAGAGTTTCGAGTCGGCCTCGCCGACAAAGGGCACCCGTCCCTTGAACACCAGATCGCCGGCATAGAGCACACCGTCTTCTTCTACGAACATGGCCAGATCCTCGTCGGAATGGGCTGGGCCGACGTGGCGTAAGCGGAAGTGCAGGCCGCCGAGTTCGAAGTCGGTATCGCCGGACAGCCAAAGGTCGGGTGCGGGAAAACGTTGCGTCCGCTCATTGATCCACGTGCCCAGGATCTGTTTGCGTTGTTCGAAACGCAGTTTCGCCGCATCCGAACCCACCACGCCCTTGCCGCCTTCGTGCGCCCAGATTTCCGCGCCCAGGTCCTTGAACACCTGGATGCCGTAGTAATGGTCGGCGTGATAGTGGCTGACGATGACGCGCTTGATCGGCAGTCCGGTCACCGCGCGGATGCGTTTGACCATGGCGTGTGCCAGCGACGGTGAACCCAGCGTATCGAACACCACGACGCCGGCTGGCGTCACCACGAATCCGGCGTTGGACATGAAGCCTTCATTGCGCGTGCTGGCAGCACCCGCCATGCCGGGAATGTAATAGCTGTGCGTCGCCAGTTTTTCCGCGTTCACCTTGACCGTCACCGGCGGGTAAAGCGGCGCGGCGCAGGCGACGCCAGCGAAAAGCAGCACAAACAGGCAGAGCAGGGCACGCATGGGAATCCTTAGAGCAACTGGATTGGAAGAGGGGCGGATTATAGGAAACCAGTCTCGCAGCCATCTGTAGTATCTTCGGCACGTCTATTTTTGCCAGACGTCTACCGTGAATCTGAAGAAGTTCCTGCCATTCCTGCTTGCCTTCGTCTTGCCCTTGCTCATTGTTTACACCTGGTGGGGCGGCTTCAGCCCGGTGCACATCGAAGCGTCGGTCGCCGGTCCCTATACCTATGCCTATCTGGAAAGTACCGGCGATTATTCCAAGCTGCCCGAGAAGGCCGCCGAGGCGCGTGAAGCACTGCTCGCCGCCGGCATCGCGGTGGACCAGCCGATCAGCGTGCTGTATTCCAATCCCGATCTGGTCGATGTCGGCAAGCGACGCGCCCGTACCGGTTTTCTCGTCCCGCCAGGCAGCAAGGTGGCCTTGCCGCTGGAAATCGGCACGATCCCGGCGCGACCGGTTCTGCTGGTGCAGGTTCGCGCCGGCAGCATGCTCGCGCCCGGGCGTGCCTATGCGGCACTGGACCGGTATCAGCAAGCGCGTGGCGAAGGCATCCAGATGCCGACAGTGGAGCGCTATGCAGCCTCCGGCTCGGCTTTGCGCATGGGTCAACTCAGCGTCGAGATGGAGCGACCGTGAGTCTGTTCGCCCCACTTGCCGCGCTGGCCTGGGAACACTTCCGGCCGCTTGCGCAGAACCTGCCCGCGCAGGAAACGGCACGCGGCCAGCGCTGGTTGTTGGAGCACTTCAATGCCGGCGGCCAGCAGCATGGCCTGTTGGCGTGGACGTTGGGCGCGTTACTGCCGGCGCTGGCGTTGGGTTTGTTGGCCGCCGCATTGGGCGGTTTGTTCGAATTGCTGGGCTGGGCATTTGAAGTCCTCGTGCTTTATTTCCTGTTCGGCTTTCGTCGCGCCTCATTCGAAGCGGCCAGCATCGCCCGCGCGTTGTCGGCAGGCGACCTGGCGCATGCGCGCAGCACCTTGATCGAATGGAATCCCGGTCTGGTGCCTGCTGACCGTCAAGACGACCTGATCCGACAAAGCCTGGAGGAAACGCTCAAGGTTGCCTTGACCGCTTTGTTCGGCGTTCTGTTCTGGTACTGGGTGGCCGGCATAGTCGGCGCGGTGCTGTATTCCCTCAGTCATTCCTGTCGCGATCAATGGCGCTGCGAAGATGTTTTTGCGACTTTCACTTGCAAGGCGGTGTACTGGATGGACTGGCTTCCGGCCCGCGCCATGGGATTCAGTTTTGCCATCGTCGGCAATTTTCAGGATGCCGCCGAGTGCTGGCGTAGCCAGGCCAGACTCTGGCTCGACGACAACGAAGGCGTCATTCTGGCAGCCGGGGCCGGCGCTTTGGGCATACGTCTGGGCGGTGCGCTACACGTCGCCGGCAGCGAGTTGCGGCGTCCCGAACTCGGCATGGACGAGCAACCTGTGGCGGAGAGTATCGAATCCGGCGTCGCCTTGATCTGGCGTGCGGTGTTGTTGTGGCTGGCGGTCGCCGGCCTGATCTGGCTGGGCAGCATCTAAACGCCGGCATGCTGAACGCCCTCTGGATCGGCTTCTTCCTTACCGCATTCGGCGCAGCGGTTGTGCAATATCTGGGCGGCGATCAGGCAATTTTCGGTGCGGTGATGAAAGCCGCATTCGACGCCGCAAAAACCGCGTTTGAAGTTGCGCTTGGCCTTACCGGCGTCATGTGTCTTTGGTTGGGCGTCATGAAAATCGGCGAGCAGGCCGGATTTCTCTCCGCGCTGGGACGCTGGCTGGCGCCCTTGTTCGCGCGCCTGTTCCCGGATGTGCCGCGCGGCCATCCGGCCCTGGGCTCGATCACCATGAACATGGCCGCCAACGTGCTCGGCCTGGACAACGCCGCCACGCCGATGGGGCTCAAGGCCATGCGCGAACTGCAGGAACTGAATCCGCACAAGGACACCGCCAGCAACGCGCAGATTCTGTTCCTGGTGATCAACGCGTCGTCGGTCACGCTGCTGCCGGTCACGATCTTCACCTACCGCGCGCAACTCGGCGCGCTCGACCCGACCGACGTGTTCATCCCGATCCTGATGGCGACCTATTGCTCGACCCTGGCCGGCTTTCTGTTCGTCGCCGCGGTGCAGCGTATCCGCCTGGATGGCGTGGTGCTGTTGTGGCTGGGCGGCATCACGGCCGTGGTCGGCGGCTTGGCGTTTTACTTCGCCAGTCTGCCGGCGGCGCAGATGACGGCGGAATCGTCGGTGCTGTCCAATTTCTTGCTGCTGGCGCTGCTGGTGATTTTCCTCATAGGCGCACTGGTGCAGCGGATCAATGCTTACGAGGCCTTCATCGAGGGCGCCAAGGAAGGTTTTCATACCGCCGTCACGATCATTCCCTACCTGGTGGCTATGCTGGTAGCGATCGGCATGTTGCGCGCCAGCGGTGCGTTGCCGGCGTTCGTCGAGGGCATTCGCGGGTTGGTGCTGATGCTGGGTTTCGATGCGGCCTGGGTGGATGCGCTGCCGACCATGGTGATGAAACCGCTGTCGGGTTCCGGCGCGCGCGCGATGATGATCGAAACCATGCAGGCGTCCGGCGCCGACTCGTTTGCCGGCCGCCTGGCCAGTATCGTGCAGGGCAGCAGTGAGACGACTTTTTACGTATTAGCCGTGTATTTCGGCTCGGTCGGCATCAAACGGGTGCGCCATGCCGTCGCCGGCGGACTGATCGCCGATCTGGGCGGCTTCATCGCGGCGGTGCTGGCGGCGTATTTGTTTTTTGGCGCGACGATCTGAGTCGCACCCTGTTTTCAGGAGATAGATCATGCTGGCTCGGGTAATTACCTTGCTTCGCACGTTGTTGCTGAAAACGCCCGCCAAGATTGCCGCCGGCCTGCTCGCGGTTTATTTCCTGTTCGCCTGGTTCGGCTTCGAGCCCTTGCTGAAATGGGCCGCACCCAGGTTCATCGCCACCAAGAGCCAGCATCGCCTGCAGATCGACGCCGCGCGTTTCGACCCATTCACCTTGTCGCTGTCGATCAAGGGCCTGAAGCTGGCCGAACCCGACGGCAAGCCGCTGCTGGCGTTCGCGGAACTGTTCGTCGATTTCGACGCGAACAGCCTGTTCCGTCGGGCCTACGTCTTCGACGACATTCGCCTCAGCGCGCCTGCAGCGCAGCTCGAATTGCGCGCCGACGGCAGCCTCAACTGGATGGCGTTGATCGAAGCGTTGCAGAGCAAGGAGGAAGAGGAAGACAAGCCGCTGCCGCGCTTGCTGGTACGCCGCATCGTTCTGGAGCAGGGGCGAGTCGCGTTCGCCGACCGCAAAGTCGGCTTCGAGACCGCGTTGAACCGGCTCGATCTGACTTTGCGCGACCTCTCCACCCTGCCGGACGACAAGGGCGCTTACACGCTGGCCGCCACCACGCAGTTGGGCGCGCGCATCCGCTGGAAGGGCGATGTCTCGCTGAATCCGATCCTGGCCAGCGGCGAACTGGCCATAGATCGGCTCGCTCTGGCGCGGCTCTGGCCCTATGTGAAAGGCCAGTTGGCGATGGCTGCGCCGGAAGGCGTTGCCGCGCTGGCACTGCATTACCGGGTCGCCTATTCGGACAAGAAATTGTCCCTGCTGCTCGACCAACTGGGCTTGAACCTGAATGGTTTGGCGGTGCAAGGCCTGCAAGCCAAGGAACCCGCGCTCAAGCTGGAGAAGCTGGCACTCAGCGGCGGTCGCTTCGACCTGGAACAGCGCGAACTGAGCATTGGCGAAATCAGCCTCGCCGGCGGCCGGATTGCGTTGCACCGCGACCTCGCCGGGCGACTGGATATCCAGAACTGGTTTCCGCCCAGCGCAGCCGTTGCAAGCAGCCCGCAGCCTGCCGGGCAGGCCAAGCCATGGCGCCTCAATCTCAATCGTTTTTCCCTCAATGGCCTCGGCATCCAATTCAGCGATGCCGGCTTTGCGACACCGTTGCAGGCGGAAGTCGGCAATGTGCAGATCGGCTTCAGCGCCAAAGCCGAAGCCGGCGGCGAACAAACTCAAGCCACCGTCGAGGGACTGGGCATCGACATCTCCGGCATCCGCCTGCATTCCGGCAATGCCGCGGCGCCGTTGTTCGTGCTCGGCGGCATTGCGCTGAGCGATGGACGCCTCGACCTGGCCGCGCGCCAGGTCGACGTCGGCAAGGTCAGCCTGAGCAACGGCAAGGTCGATGCGGTGCGCGACGCTCGCGGCCGCATTGCGGTGCTGGATGCCTTTCAGCCGGCAGCGGGGAAACCTGTGGTGCCCGTCGCCGCACAGCCGCCCGCATCCGACCCCGGCTGGCACTATCGGGTCAACCGGATCGATCTGGCTGGTTTCCAGATCGGAGCGCGCGATGAAAGCGTGCAACCCGCCGCCGGTCTGACGCTGGAGAAGATCGAAGCGGTGGTAACTGGCGTCAGCGAAAACCTGAAAACGCCTTTGCCGGTGCGTGTGGCTTTTCAGGTCAAACAAGGCGGCAGTTTCCAGGCCGAGGGCAAGGTCGTCCCGGCGGCGCCAGCGGCCGAGGTGAAGCTGAAACTGAGCAATCTCGCGTTGCTGCCGGCACAACCTTATCTGTCCCAGGCCGCCAATCTGGTATTGGCCTCAGGCCGGGTTTCCACGCAGGGCCAGGTCAAGTTCGAAGGCAAAGCCGGTGCGACGCCGAAGGTCGCTTTCCAGGGTGGCTTCGAGGTGGCCGATCTGCTGCTCACCGAAAGCGAGGGTGGGGCGCGATTTCTGGCCTGGCAGCGCGTCGGCAGCGACAGCGTTCGTGCCAGCCCGTCGGCGCTGGAGATCGACGAACTGCGCTGCGACGCGCTCGACGCCAAACTGATCATCTTCAAAGACAAGACGGTCAATCTGACACGGATTCTGAAAGTCGCGCCGCCGCCGGCCCCTTCCGGGCAAGCCAGTGCCGCGCCGCCGGTCGCGCAGACAAGCAAGCCCGCGGCAAAGCCCGCCGATGAAAAAGCATTCCGGATGGCGATAGACCGTATCCGCATCGAACACGGCGAACTCGATTTCGCCGACTACTCGCTGGCTTTGCCGTTCGGCACACGCATCCACGACCTCAGGGGCGCCTTCAACGGCATCTCGACGCAACCGGGAACGACGGCCGAACTGGAGATCGACGGCCAGGTCGACGAGTTCGGCCTGGCGCGCGCGGTGGGTCAGGTCGATCTGTTCAATCCGACCGGCTTCATGGACATCAAGACGGTGTTCCGCAACGTCGAGATGGCCAATCTGACGCCGTATTCGGCCACGTTCGCCGGCCGCAAGATCGCTTCCGGCAAGCTTTCCCTTGACCTCGAATACAAGATCAAGGATCGCCAGATGCTGGGCGAAAACCAGATCATCATGGACAAGCTGACCTTGGGCGAGCGGGTCGAAAGCCCCACCGCCAAGGATTTGCCGCTCGATCTGGCGATCGCCATCCTGCAGGACAGCGACGGCAAGATCGATCTCGGCCTGCCCGTTTCCGGCAGTCTCGATGACCCGCAGTTCAGCTATGGCCAGATCGTCTGGAAAGCCATCGGCAACATCCTCACCAAGATCGTCACGGCGCCGTTCCGTGCGCTCGGCGCATTGTTCGGCGGCGGCGGCGAGAAACTGGAGAAGGTCGCGTTCGAAGCGGGTGAGTCGGCGCTGACGCCGCCCGAGAAAGAGAAGTTCAAGCAGATCGCCCAGATTCTGAACAAACGGCCCGGTCTGACGTTGAGCATCCAGGGCGTCTGGTCGGCCGAGATCGACCGCCCGGTGCTGAAAGAAGGCCAGCTACGCCGCGCGGTGGCCGAAAAGATGGGTGTAAAGCTGCCCCCCGGCGAAGATGCCGGCCCGATTTCCACGGCGAATCCGAAGAGTCGAGCCGCGTTGGAAGGGCTTTATGCCGAGCGTTTCGGGGAAACCGAATTGACTGCACTCAACGCCAAATGGCGGCAGGCGAATCCGGACAAGAAACAGGAATCCGGCGTCGGCAAGATGATGTCGCGCCTGAAAGGGCTGTTCAAGAAGGACGAACCACTGTCCGCCGATGACCTCGTCCAGTTGAAGGATGCGGACCTGCACGCTCTGCTCTACCAGCGTTTGCTGGCGAAAGAAACGGTGAGCGACGCGGCGCTGCAGAAACTGGCGCAGCGCCGCGGCGAGGCGGTCGTGCAAGGCCTGGCAACTGCCGGTGCGCCGGCGGAACGGGTCAGTCTGGGGTCCGTGCAAGCGGTCGAAGCCAGCGGTCGCGAAGTGCAGGCGAAACTGGCATTGGGTGTAGCCAGGAAGTAGTTGCGCGTTCCGGGACGCTTTCAGGTTTCCGGAGCACCTGTTTGTTATGAGCCCGTTTGCAGGCGCGCAAGAACCAGCCGGGCAAAGGTGATGACTTCGGAGGCGGTCAGGCCGACCGGACCGCATCCCGCCGCGACCGCTTCGTCCCCCGCCTGACCATGCAGCCAGACGCCCATTACGGCGGCCTGTTCCGCCGTCAGGCCTTGCGCCAGCAGCGCGGCGATCAAGCCGCTCAGCACGTCGCCCATGCCGGGTGCTGCCATGCCCGCGTTGCCGGTTGTGTTGCACCAGATTGCCTGGTCCGGCTGCAGCACCAGCGTCGCATGGCCTTTCAGCACCACGGTCGCGCCGGTCAACGCGACCAGACGTTGAATCGCGGATTCCCGGTCGGCCTGGATGTCGCGCGTGTCCTGCCCCAGCAGCCGTGCGGCCTCGCCTGGATGCGGCGTCAGCACGGTGGCGGCTGCGCGCGCCTGCAATGCCGCTAGCAATTCACCGTCGCGGGCGATCAGATTCAATGCATCCGCATCCAGCAGCAGGGTGTGCTCGACGTTCAAGGCGGCTGCCAGAACTCGCCGAGCGCTGATGGAAGTGCCCAGGCCGGGGCCGACGACCAGACAGGCCGGGCGGGGCAGGGCGGGCAAGGCTTCCGCCGCTACGATCATTAGTTCCGGGCAGAGCGGATCGACCGCCAGCCGCGCATCGAGTGTCCCGACGTAAACCCGCCCGGCGCCGCAATACAGCGCCGCGCGTCCGGCCAGCAAGGCGGCCCCGGCCATGCCCGGGGCGCCGCCCAGTATGCCGACCGCACCGAAATCGCCTTTGTGACTGTCCGGGCCGCGTGGCGCCAAGCGGCCAGGCAGACTCTGCCCGGTAATCGATCGCATTACTCGCATAGTGAGTTTTCCATTGTGAATCAATGGCCTATAAACCCATTACAGACCAGATGGAGGAGACTGTCATGAATTGTTCAACTACATTGTCCGGCGCTCAATTGTTGTCCTGTGAACTGGATGCGGCGTGTCCCAGCCTTGATTGCGATGCACTGATCGACGAACTCAACCATATATTGCCGGTCGCGCCGGAAACGGTTGAGGTTGTCGCCCACTTTTGCGGCCTGGATTACGTCGACAAACTGTTGCCGGAAAAACCGCCGGATTGACCGGATAGAGCGCGTCAAAATATATCTAAAGTAATAAACAATATTCACTCCATGCCAGCGCCATATCCACCGTAAAATCACGCTGTCTTCAGCAAATTAATGTTCCGATGGATTCGACTGAAAAAAAGGCGCGTGTGTTGGTGGTGGATGACGATACCCTGATGCGCGAGGTGCTCAAGGCTCTCCTGCGCGACGAAGGTTTCGAAGTGGCCGGGGAAGCGCGCGACGGTCAGAGCGCCTTGTCTATGCTGGAGCGTAGCCAGCCTGACCTTGTGTGTCTGGACGTGAACATGCCGGGTATGTCCGGCCTGGATGTGTTGAAGCACATCCGCTCGAACTATCCCGACATTCGCGTCGTGATGATCACCGGCGACTCCACGATGGGCACTGTGCGCGAGGCGGTCGGTTACGGTGCGATGGGCTACATCATCAAACCGTTCAAGGCTGGCCGGGTTCATTCTTCATTGATCGCCGCCATGAAAACGCCGGTTGATTCGCCCTTCGGATAAAATCGCCCGCTTTCCCAACCCCCTCGGGGAAGCACTTATGTCTTTGCGTGACGCGCACGTTTTGTTCCTGAAGGGCGCCGGGGTTGCTACCTCAGCCCTCTCCGAATTCCGCATCAAGAAACTGTTGCAGGATCTGGCACCGCTGGGCATTGCGGCTGTCTCGGCGCAGTACCGTTACTTTGCCGAGCTGGATGGCGAACTGGCCAATGGCGATCTGACCTTCCTGTTCGAGTTGTTGCATGCCCAGGAACATCAGCCGGTCGCCGATGCGATTCTGGTGACGCCGCGTCTGGGCACGGTGTCGCCGTGGTCGTCGAAAGCCACCGACATCGTGGCGAACTGCGGTCTCAAGGCGATCAAACGCATCGAGCACGGCGTCGCCTGGCAACTTTTCGGACGCAAGGGCAAGCCGGTTGCGGCTGATGTCGTGCAGGCGGCCTTGCCGTTCCTGCATGACCGCATGACCGAAAGCGTGCTGCTCGACGAACGCACGGCCGAGCAGTTGTTTCACCATGTCGCACCGCAGCCGCTGGCTTCGGTCGATCTGCTCAAGGGCGGCAAGAAAGCGCTGGAACAGGCCAATGCGGAATGGGGTCTGGCGCTGTCGCCGGATGAAATCGATTACCTGACCGAAAACTTCAAGCGCGTGAAGCGCAACCCGACCGATGTCGAGTTGATGATGTTCGCGCAGGCCAATTCCGAGCATTGCCGCCACAAGATTTTCAACGCCGATTGGGTCATCGACGGCAAGACGCAGTCGGAATCGCTGTTCTCGATGATTCGTCACACCCACGCGATGCGGCCGCAAGGCACGCTGTCGGCTTATTCCGACAACGCCTCGGTGATCGAGGGCGCCAGCATCGGCCGCTTCTATCCCGACCAGGACCACGTCTACCGTTTCCACGTCGAACCCACCCACATCCTGATGAAGGTGGAGACGCACAACCATCCCACCGCGATTGCGCCGTTCGCCGGCGCCGCGACCGGTTCCGGCGGCGAGATTCGCGACGAAGGCGCGGTCGGCCAGGGCTCCAAGCCGAAGGCTGGCCTGGCCGGATTCACCGTCTCCAATCTGCGCATTCCCGGCTTCGAACAACCCTGGGAGGCGGAATACGGCAAACCCGGCCGCATCGTTTCGGCACTCAAGATCATGCTCGACGGCCCCATCGGTTCGGCCGCATTCAACAACGAATTCGGCCGCCCCAATCTGACCGGCTATTTCCGCAGTTTCGAAATGCACACGCCGGACGGTCAGGTGCGTGGCTATCACAAGCCGATCATGCTGGCCGGCGGCGTCGGCAACGTGCAGGAACGCCACATCCACAAGCAGACCTTCAAGACCGGCACGCTACTGATCCAGCTCGGCGGTCCCGGCCTGCTCATCGGCCTCGGCGGTGGTGCAGCTTCCAGCATGGGTGTCGGCGCCAACATGGAAGCGCTGGACTTCGATTCCGTGCAGCGCGGCAACCCGGAAATTCAGCGCCGCGCGCAGGAAGTCATCGACCGTTGCTGGGCGATGGGCGCCGCCAACCCGATCCTGTCGGTGCATGACGTCGGCGCCGGCGGCCTCTCCAACGCCATGCCGGAACTGGCGCACGGCGCCGGCCTCGGCGCGAAGTTCGAATTGCGCGATGTGCTCAGCCTGGAACCGGGCATGTCGCCGCGCGAAATCTGGTGCAACGAAGCGCAGGAACGTTATGTGCTGGCCATCGCGCCGGCCAGCCTGGAACTGTTCCGCGGCCTGTGCGAGCGCGAGCGCTGCCCGTTCGCCGTGGTCGGCAAAGCCACCAAGGACGGCCAATTGACCGTGGCCGACCGGCACTTCAAGAACAAGCCGGTCGATATGGAAATGGACGTGTTGCTCGGTAAGCCGCCGAAGATGACGCGCAAGGTCGAACATGTCGCGCCGACGCTGACGCCGTTTACCGCCGCAGAACTGAATCTGGACGAGGCGGCGTATCGCGTGTTGCGGCATCCGGCCGTCGCCAGCAAGAGCTTCCTGATCACCATTGGCGACCGGACCGTCGGCGGCTACACCGCGCGCGACCAGTTCGTCGGCCCGTGGCAGATGCCGGTGGCCGACGTGGCGGTGACCACGATGGGCTACGACAGCCTGTTGGGCGAAGCCTTCGCGCTCGGCGAGCGCAGCCCGATTGCATTGATCGACCCGGCCGCTTCCGGCCGCATGGCGGTCGGCGAAGCGATCACCAACCTGGCCGCCGCCGCCGTCAACGAGATCGGCGATATCCGCCTGTCCGCCAACTGGATGGCCGCCGCCGGGCATCCCGGCGAGGACGCCGCGCTGTTCGATACCGTGCAGGCGGTCGGCAAGGAACTGTGCCCTGCACTGGGCATCAGCATTCCGGTCGGCAAGGATTCCATGTCGATGCGCACCACCTGGCAGGCCGATGGCGAGAACAAAGCCGTCGTTTCGCCGCTGTCGCTGATCGTCACCGCTTTCGCGCCGAGCCCGGATGCCAGCCGCACGCTGACGCCGCAACTGCGTACCGATGAGGAGGAAACCGACCTGATTCTGCTCGATCTCGGCCGCGGCCAGAACCGCCTGGGCGGCAGCATCCTCGGCCAGGTTTACGGCGAATTGGGCGATGTCTGCCCCGATCTCGACGAACCCGCACACCTGAAGGCTTTCTTCGCCCTCATCCAGCAGTTGAACCAGTCCGGCAAACTGCTCGCCTACCACGACCGCGCCGATGGCGGTCTGTTCGCCACGATTTGCGAAATGGCCTTCGCCGGCCGTTGTGGCGTCGACCTCGATGTCGACGAATTGCGCTATCACCGCCTGCACGACGACATCATGCTGGATGTGGAAGCCGCCCCCGACCCGAGCGAGCCGTACACCAGCCGTTTGTTCGGCATCCTGTTCAACGAAGAACTCGGCGCCGTGCTGCAGGTGCGCCGGAGCGATACCGGCGCGGTGATGGAGGCCTGTTTCGCGGCCGGCCTGCGCGACGAGTTCTACATCATCGGCTCCACCAACCGGAAGGATTGCGTTCGCATCCTGCGCGAAGGCGTCTCGGTGTTCGACCAAAAACGTGCCGATCTGCTCAAGGCCTGGTCCGAAACCAGTCACCGCATGCAGGCGCTACGCGACAACCCGGAATGCGCGCGGGAAGAATTCGACGGCCTGGTCGCCAAGAAGAACCCCGGTCTGCACGCCAAACTCACGTTCGACCAGAACGAAGACGTTGCCGCGCCCTACCTCAAGAAGAAACGCGCCCAGCCCAGGATCGCTATCCTGCGCGAGCAAGGCGTCAACGGCGAGGTCGAGATGGCCGCCGCGTTTGCGCGCGCCGGCTTCACTCCGGTCGACGTTCACATGAGCGACATCCTCGCCGGCCGCGTCCAGCTGAAGGACTTCAAAGGCCTCGCCGCCTGCGGTGGCTTCAGTTACGGCGACGTGCTCGGCGCCGGCGGCGGCTGGGCCGCCTCGATCCTGCACAACGCCCGTGCCCGCGACGAATTCCAGACCTTCTTCCAGCGCGGCGACAGCTTCGCCCTCGGTGTCTGCAACGGCTGCCAGATGATGAGCCGCCTGTCCGGCATCATCCCCGGCGCGGAAAACTGGCCTCGCTTCGAGCGCAACTTGTCGGAACAGTTCGAGGCCCGCTTCGTCATGGTGGAAGTGCCGGAAACGCCGTCCATCCTGTTCAACGGCATGGCCGGCAGCCGTATGCCCATCGTCGTCTCGCACGGCGAGGGCAGGGCGGTGTTCGCGGACAAGGCACAACGCAAGGCGGCGGAAGTCTGTTTGCGCTACGTCGACAACCGCGGCCGCAAAACCGAGACCTACCCGCTCAACCCGAACGGCTCACCCAAAGGCATCACCGGCCTGACCACACCGGATGGCCGCTTCACGATCATGATGCCGCACCCGGAACGCGTCTTCCGCGCCGTGCAACACTCCTGGAAACCCGACGACTGGCGCGAAGACGGGCCGTGGCTGCGGATGTTCAGGAATGCGCGGAAGTGGGTGGGGTGAGCGACGCTTGTTTGTAGCGCCGTAGGGCGGCTTCGCACAGCAAGCCGCCATTTCCGACACTGCCAAGCCGCGATGGAACGGCATCGCTGCTTGGCAGCCGCGCCTACGAAGACAGCGCTCTACGCTGCTACGGGCGACATCGACCCGGTTACCAATTTCTGGAAGTCATCAGTCTTCTGGTTGACTCGCGCTTGCGGTACTGAATCCGCATTCTGAGGACGACTACTCCGATCGCCATCAACAGCCCCCCGCTCATTTGGCCGAATACGGCATCGACTCCGGCCAGCGCGGCGGCACCGACGAGCAAATAGATGAATGGCAGGGCTTCGTAAACGGAAGATGGCATGTCGGTTCCTCTTTGCGTCGGTTGATGCGGCAGCATCCAGGCGTGCCGGCTGCACAACCATCGCAATATGTGTGCCAGTAACTGACGGCGCCGGGATGCGCGCCGTTGCTCATTTCACGCATTTGGAAGCACATCGGTCGGCATGAGAAATGCCGAAACAACGACAGAACTGACGACAAGACAACGGATGGACGAGGGCGGAAGTCGCTGCGCTTATTCCGTCCCGCATTAACGCGCGCTGGCCATCGCCTCGCCCAGCCGCACCGGGCGGCCGGCTTGCCAGGCCGGGTTGAATGCCAGCGGCCCCTTCGGAAACAGCATGACCACGGTGGAACCGAGCAGGAAGCGGCCCATTTCTTCGCCCTGGGCCAGTTCGATGCGCTGCGTGTCGTAATACCATTCGCGCAGGCTGCCCGAGCGCGGCGGGGTAACCACGCCATGCCAGGGCGTGGAGACCGAGCCGACGATGGTCGCCCCCACCAGCGCCAGCACGAAGGGGCCGGCGGCGCTGTCGAAAACGCAGACGACGCGCTCGTTGCGGGCGAACAGGCCGGGCACGCCGCGCGCCGTGGTCGGGTTGACCGAGAACAGCTCGCCGGGTACGTGGATCATGCGGCTCAGGCGTCCGGCCGCCGGCATGTGGATGCGGTGATAGTCGCGCGGGCTCAGGTAGATGGTGGCGAAATGACCATCCTGGAATTGCGCCGCCAACTGCGCATCGCCGCCGACCAACGCGGTGGTCGAGTAGCGATGGCCCTTGGCCTGGAAGATCTGGTCTTGCTCGATCGCGCCGAACTGGCTGATCGCGCCATCCACCGGGCAGATCAGCGGTGCGCCGCTCAATGGTCGCGCACCGTCTTTCAAGGCCCGGGTGAAGAACTCGTTGAACGTCGGGTAGGCGGCGATATCGGGATTCGCCGCTTCGGCCATGTTGACTTTGTAACGCGCGACAAAGCGCCGGATCGCCCAGGTGGTGACGCCGCCCAGCCGGGCGGAAGCGAAACGACCGGCGAGAGCGGTCAGCGCCTGTTTCGGCAGCAGATATTGCGGGAGAACGGCTAAACGATCGGACAACGGCTCAGCCTCGCGTATTCGAATTGCCGGCGAAGCTGCTCAATTCCACGCGCGGCAGCGGTTCCCAGCCGGGTTTGCGGTGTTCGGCGACGACGTTGGTGAAGATGCCGCCGCGCACGTAGAACTTCGCGGTCAGGCGCATGAAACGCGGCTCGGTGGCGCGCACCAGATCGTCGAGGATGCGGTTGGTGACGTCTTCGTGGAAATGGCCTTCCTCGCGGAACGACCACATGTACAGCTTCAAGCTCTTCAGTTCGACGCACTGCCGGTCGGCGATGTAGTCCAGATACAGCGTGGCGAAATCGGGCTGGCCGGTCTTCGGGCACAGGCAGGTGAACTCGGGAATTTCCATATGGATGTGGTAATCCCGGTTCGGTTGCGGGTTGTCGAAGGTTTCCAGGGTTTTTGCGGGTTGGCTGGGCATGGCGCGACGCTTCAAAGTTAAAATGCGGCGCGCATTATAAGCGCCCCCTTGAACATCACCCGCTTGCCGCCTTGCGCTTAAAACACATCCACATCGCCGGTTTCAAATCGTTCGTCGATCCGGTGACGCTCCCGGCCAGCGCGCAGCTCACCGGCATCGTCGGCCCCAACGGTTGCGGCAAATCGAATGTGATCGATGCAGTGCGCTGGGTCCTGGGCGAATCGAAGGCGCGCGAACTGCGCGGCGCAAGCATGCAGGACGTGATCTTCAACGGCTCCACCGGGCGCAAGCCGGCCTCGCGCGCGTCGGTCGAATTGCTGTTCGACAACAGCGACGGCAAGGCGGCCGGGCAGTGGTCGCAATACGCCGAAATCGCGGTCAAGCGTGTGCTGACGCGGGCCGGCGATTCCAGCTATCACATCAACAACGTCCAGGTCCGCAAGCGCGACATGGCCGATCTGTTCCTCGGCACCGGCCTCGGCGGCGATGCCTACGCGATCATCGAGCAGGGCATGATCTCGCGCATCATCGAGGCCAAGCCGGAGGAGCTGCGCGGCTTCCTGGAAGAAGCGGCGGGCGTCTCCAAATACAAGGAACGCCGCAAGGAAACGGAAAGCCGTTTGCGCGACACGCGGGAAAATCTGGATCGGGTTTCCGATATCCGCGAAGAACTCGGTCGGCAACTGGAAAAGCTGGGCGTGCAGGCCGAAGTGGCGCGTCGTTTCTTCATGCTGGACGAGGAACGCACGCTGAAAACGCAGTTGCTGGCGCTGACTCGCAAACGCGAGGCACAAGTCCGCCAAGCCGAACTGGCGCGCCAGATGGAGGCGGCGCGCACCGATATCGAAGCCAAGACCGCCGAATTGCGCCGTCTTGAGTCGGAACAGGAAGGCCAGCGCCTGGCCCAGTTCGAAGCCACGGAAAGTTTGAACCAGGCGCAAGCGCACTTTTATGCCGAAAGCGGCGAGGTCGCGCGCGTCGAACAGGAGTTGCGCCATCTGCATGCGATGCGCGAACGTTTGGCCGGCGAGATTCGGCTGAATCAGGAACGTCAGACGCAAACCCAGGCCGAGCAGCAGGCCGCCCAGTTGGCCGGCGAGCAAAACCAGATCGAACTGGAGCGCGCCGAGGAGCAGGCGGAAGTCCTCGCCGAACGCGCCGCCCAGGCCGGCGAGGCGTTGCCGGATGCCGAAAACGCGATGCGCGACGCACAGGCGGCGGTGGCGGCGCAGCAGCGCGAGATGAGCCAGCATGAACAGAATGCGCAACTGGAAGACGCCAACCGCGCCCATGCCGAAAAGAGCATCGAGCAACTGAAGGCGCGCGAATTGCGTCTGCTGCAGGAGCAGGAGCGCTTGAGCGAAAGCGACGAGGCAGCGCTGGAACAGCAGCAGATCGCGCTGGAGACCGAACAGGAACGCGGCGAGCGGCTGGCCGAATATCTGGAAACCGCGCGCGCCGAATTGCCGCAGCATGAGGCGCGCCTGCGCCAGGCGCGGCAGGCGCTGGATGCGGCCAAACGGGAGCTGCACCGGCTGGAAGCGGAGACCGCCGCGCTTTCCAAATTGCAGGCCGGCGTGCAGAAATCGGAAAGCCAGGGCGCGGCTTGGCTGACCGCGCTGGGCTTGGATAAGGCCGCGCGGCTGTGGCAGGAAATCCGCGTCGAAGCAGGCTGGGATACCGCCGTCGAAGCGGCGCTGGGCGAAGCGATGGCGGCGCTGGCGGTGCAAGCGGAGATTGACTGGATGCAAACCCCGCCGGAGGCGCGCTTTGAATTGCTGCTGCCGGCTTCTTCGATAGGGGACAGACCCCTATTTCATGAATTGCAAAATAGTGGTCTGTCCCCTATCGAAAGAACTCCCGCCAACGAAGGCGATCTGCATGCGCTGGCCGATCTGATTCATACCGACAACCCGCTGATTGCCCGTTTCCTTGCCGACCGGCTGGCGCTGGCCTATGCCACCGACAACTTGCATCATGCCTTGCAGCACCGCACCAAGCTGCCGCCCGGCGGTTTCATCGCCACCCGCGACGGCCATCGCGTCAGCCGCGACAGCCTGATTTTCAACGCGCCGGAAAAGGGCCACCAAGGCTTGCTGGCACGCGCCCGTGAAATCGAGCGTCTGCGCGCGGATGCCGATCTGGCGCAAGCCAGCGTCGAGGAAATCGTTGAGGAAGTGACCCAGGCCGAAGCCGCGCAGCAAACCGCGCGCCGTCAGGGCGAGGCGTTGCAAAGCCAGCTCAGCCAGGCGCAGGCGCAAATCCACCAATTGCAGGTCAGCCTGGTGCGTGTCCAGGAAGCCGCGCGCCGTGTCGCCGACCGGCGTGCCCAGATCGAACGCGAGTTGAACGAAATCTACGCGCATCTCGCGGTCGAGGAAGAAAGCTGGAACGAGGCCAGCGAGCGGCACCGCGCGGCGCTGCTGGAAATTGATTTCGCCCGTGAACGTTTCGATGAAGCCCGCGAAGCGCGGCGCGAGGCCGATCTGAAGCTGCAGACGCTGCGCGATCTGCATCGCCGGGTCGAACGCGAGGCGCAGGAAGCCGCCTTCCAGGCGCGCTCGCTGGCGTCCCGCCTGCAGGATCTGGCCGGGCGCGGCCAACGTGCGCAAGCCACGCTGGCCGATCTGACTGAGACCCTTGCACGCTTGCACAACGAACTCGACCAGGCACAGGAAACCCCGGCGCGGGCAGCGCTGGATGCGGCCCTGGCGCAACGTCGCATCGCCGAAGCGGAATTGATCGCCGTGCGTGAGGCGCTGGAGGGCGCCAATGCCGCACTGCGCGATCTGGATACCGCGCGTCTGACCTGCGAACGCGCGCTGGAGCCGCTCAAGGAACGCGCGGTGGCGTTCGAACTGAAACTGCAGGAAGCGCAGTTCAACGAGGCGCGCTTTGCCGAAGAACTGGAAGCGGTCGATGAAGCCGATCTGGCCGCGCGCGCGCAAGCCGCCGGACTGAGCGGACGCAGCGATGCCTGGTTGAAGGCGGAACTGAACCGCCTGGAAGCGGAGATCGGCGCGCTCGGCCCGGTCAACATGGCCGCGCTGGAGGAGCTCAAGGCCGCGCAGGAGCGCAAGCAATATCTGGACGATCAATCGCTCGATCTGGAGACGGCCGCCGCGACGCTGGAAGAGGCGATCCGCCGCATCGACGCGGAAACCCGCACCCGCCTGAAAGACACCTACGACCGCGTCAGCCGGGAATTCAAGACGCTGTTCACCGAACTGTTCGGCGGCGGCGAAGCGCAACTGACGCTGACCGGCGAGGAAATCCTCGATGCCGGCCTCACCGTGCTGGCGCAACCGCCCGGCAAGAAAAACAGTTCGATCCACCTGCTCTCCGGCGGCGAGAAGGCGTTGACCGCTTTGTCGCTGGTGTTCGCCTTCTTCCGCCTGAATCCGGCGCCGTTCTGCCTGCTCGACGAAGTTGATGCGCCGCTGGATGACAGCAATACCGAACGTTATTGCGCGCTGGTCACCAAGATGTCGGCCGAGACGCAGTTCCTGTTCATCACCCACAACCGCATCACGATGGAAATGGCGCACAACCTGGTCGGCGTCACCATGCCGGAACCCGGCGTTTCAAGACCGGTGGCGGTGGATGTGGAGGATGCGGTGCGGATGGCGGTCTGATCAGACCGGCGCCTTGATCTTGCCCAGGCCGCGCGCCGCCTGCAGGCACAGCATCTTGAAGTCGGTGTAGGTCAGCGGGTCGAGGCCGCATTCGCCTTTGCCGCGATCGGCATAGATCAGGCCCATCGGCTTGCTGCCGTTGTACAGGCTCATCGTGTAGAAATCGCCTGTGCCCAGCATGGCTTGCAGCTTGGGATTAATCATCGGCCAGAGTTTCTGGCGGTTGCCTTCGTTCAGCCAGACGCCCTGCATCTTGCCCATCAGTTGGCAGAACAGGTCTTTGTGGGCGAGTTCGAATTCGAAGTGGCGGAGCGGGTCGTCGGCGGAAATGCCGAGCGTGAAGCGCGATTTCACGCGCAGGCCATCCGGCGTCACCATGGCAAAGATGATGCGCGAGAGGCCGAGGCCGGTATGCAACCCTTTCAGGATGACGGCGGACATCTGATTGAGGGTCAGGCTGCCGTCGAGGTGGCCTTCGATACCATTCAGCGCTTCGCGGAAAACCTGTTTGTCCGGCATCGGGCAGATGTTGTGCTCGGGTTCTTCCGCTGGCGCAGGGCGGCGCGGCGGCGCCGTTTGCTCGACGTGAACGGGTTCGGCGGGGCGAGGCGGTCGCGCGGTCGGCTCCGCTTGAACCGCCGCTGCGACGGGTTGCTCAGCCTGCGCCGTTTCTTCTTCGTCATCTTCCTCCGGCGGCCATTCGCCCGGAATCATCGGGCCCCATGTGGCGGCCGGCGGCGCATCCAGCCAGTCGCAGCTACGCGCGACGCGGGCAGCGTTGGCATGCACCGTGGCGATGATGGTTTCCAGGGCGGTGTTTTCGACGCTGGCCAATGCGATATACGACTCCATCAATCGCTCGTCCCACCAGCCACGATCGCTGCGCTGGGCGATATCGAGACAGGCGGCTAGGATCGTTTGGCGGGCACGTTCGGCATTGGTCGGACCGAGCAGATCGAGCGTGAGGGGAGGGATGTTCCAGTTTTCCAGCAGTTTCAGGCGCAAGCCGGGCAAAGTGTCGCCCAGCACGGCGGTCTCCGCTTTGGCTGCCGAAACGCGGCGGCGCTGTCGGCGCAGGCGAACGGCCAGATCCGGCGTGCGCAACCAGAGCAGCATTTCGGGCGTGAAGGCGAGGAGGGCGGCGACCTGGACTTCCTCGGCGCGGATGTCGCTATGCAGAACGGCGAAATCGCGCGCTTGCCAGGCGGCATGCTGGGCGCGTCTGGCCAGGCCCTGCAGCGCGGCCAAAGTACGCTCATCACGGCCAGCCGGAGTGTTTTCCAGGATGGGCAAGCGCCGCGCGGCATCGAGGAAGGCGCCGATGCCTTGCATCATCAGGGTGTGTTCCACCGTGTTGACCTCGGTGCCGGAGCGTTCGCTGACCCGCTTGTTGATGCTGTGCAGCGTGTATAGCGTGGCGAGCGGATCTGCCAGGATTTCCGCGGCGACTTCGCGTGCGGTGATCTGTTCGCGGCGGATGCCAAATGCCGCCAGCATCGCATGGGTGCGACGAAAGATCGGCAGTTCTCCGGGTTGCAGCCGTTCCAGGCTATCGGTCATCACATCCTCCAGATCAGAAGACGGGCATGGGAGAGATCGCCCAGTTCGACGATTTCGTCTGCTTCACTTCGTTCGGTTTGGCCGGAATCGGGAATGGCAAAGGTATTGCTGATGAACAAGCTGCCTGGTTTCATTTCGTTGCGGGCTTTTTTCCAGAGTCGCGCCATCGGCGCCGGCGACAGGTAAGCGTAGACGACGTCACAGGTGCTCAGATCGGCATCCCACAGGCTGCCCAGACGAATATCGGCGCGCCCGAGCAAACGGAGCTTTGCGATCAGCCAATTGAGCGGCGCGGTTTCGACCCCGGCCAGATGTGCATCGGGGCGTTGTTTGCCGATACGTGCCAAGGGGCCACCGAGGCCGCAGCCAAGGTCGATCAAGCGGCCGTGCAGCGGTAGCCGCTGAGCCAGTTCCGTTGCCGCGCGCGGGCTGGAAAGATAAAGCGGAACGCGGCTGCGAATGGCGCCGAGCGAGGTCAGTGCAAGGAGAACGAACGCGGCGAGAAACCAGTTCGGATCGATGCTTTGGCCATTTGCCTGCAGGTAGAGAACGAGACCGACCAGCGGCAGGAAAGACAGATTGATATAGCGCCACCAGATCGGCAATCGCCACAGCCAGGCGAGCAGGGCGGCACTGACGGAAACCACCGGGAGGAGCAGCGGCAGCGGCAGATTGGCACCCGATGCCGCCAGCGCCGCCGCCAATGCAACGCCCGGCAGATGAGCCAATAACGCGGCGAGGGCGGGGGATAGGCGAGAAATCAAGCGCAGCGGGGAGAAGTGGATGCGAAAGGATTTCAGACCAGTTCCGACCGCGTCGAAACCAGGGGTAGACCGTTGGGCATTAGTGCTTGACATCCAGTTTCTCCGCCACCTCCTGAGCAGTTTGTGCCTCGATCTGACGCGATTCCTTGGTGATGGCGTCCTCGGCTTTCTTGTTCATGACGATGATGGAAATGCGCCGGTTAACCGGTGAATTGGGGTCGTTCTTATCGAACGGAATGGCCGATCCGAGGCCGACCACGCGCAGCACCTTGCCGTCTTCCAGACCGCCGGCGACCAGTTCGCGTCTTGAGGCATTGGCGCGATCGGCGGAGAGTTCCCAGTTGCTGTAGCCGGCATCGCCGCCGACATAGGGCACCGCGTCCGTATGGCCGGACAGGCTGATGCGATTCGGCACTTCGTTCAGGGTCTTGCCGATTTCACGCAGGATGTCGCGCGTGTAGGACTTCATCACGGCGCCGCCCGAGTCGAACATCGGCCGGTTCTTGTCGTCGATGATCTGGATGCGCAGGCCTTCGCTGGTGATGTCGATCTTCAACTGTTTCTTGAACTGCTGCATCTTGGGATTGCTGGCGACGGCCTTGTCCAGCTTGTCCTTGATGTCTTTCAGGCGAACGGTTTCCTCTTGCTCCTTCTTGGCCCGGCTGGCGTCGAGGTTGATGGCTCTGGTGCTTTCTACCTCGCCGCGCTTCACCTGGCCGACGCTACGCGTCAGATCGGTGCCGCCGCCTTTGACGATGCTGGAGGAATCGCCCGAACCTTCGCCACCCGCGAGCGCAACCTTGAGCGGGGTCTGGAAATACTGCGAGATGCCCTCCAGCTTCGCCTTGGAGGTGGAGCCCAGCAGCCACATGAGCAAAAAGAACGCCATCATCGCGGTTACGAAGTCGGCGTAGGCGATTTTCCAGGCGCCGCCGTGCGCGCCGCCGCTCACCTTCTTGATGCGCTTGATGACTATGGGTCTTTGGGAATCGTCTGCCATCTCTGCTCTCCGCCTAGCGCTGGTCCGTCACCGGTTTATTTGCCTTTACGCGCCTTGATGTCCTCTTCCATTTCGCGGAAGGACGGCCGTTCGGTGGAGAACAGTACCTTGCGACCGAATTCGACGCTGGTTTGCGGCGCGAAGCCATTCAGTGAGGCAAGCAGCACCACTTTCACGACTTGATAGGCCTTGCCGGCCTCGGCTGCCTTGGTTTCCATTACCGAAACGAGGGGGGCGAGGAAGCCGTAGGAAATCAGGATACCCAGGAAGGTGCCGACCAGCGCATGGCCGATCAGGATGCCCAACTCGGTCGGCGGCAGATGCAGTGATTCCATCGTATGCACCACGCCCATCACTGCCGCGACGATACCGAATGCCGGGGTGCCATCCGCCAGTTTCGAGACGGCGTGGGAAGGATGCATCTCTTCGTGGTGATGGGTTTCCAGTTCGTTGTCCATCAGGTTTTCGATTTCCATCGCGCCCAGATTGCCGCCGACCATCATGCGCAGGTAATCGGTCATGAAATCGACCAGGTGATGGTCTGCGGTGATGTTCGGATACTTGCCGAAGATCGCGCTCTTCTCGGGCTCTTCGACATCGCCTTCCAGGGACATCAGACCATCCTTGCGCGCCTTGGCCAGAAGTTCGAACAACAGGCCAAGCAGTTCCATGTAGTAGGTCTTGCTGAACTTGGAGCCTTTGAAACAGCCGCCCATCGCGCCCAAGGTGTGCTTGATGGCATGCATGTTGTTGCCGGCGACGAACGCGCCGCCCGCTGCACCGGCGATCATCAGCACTTCCAGGGGTTGCCAGAGTCCGGCAATGTGTCCGCCCGCCAGCGCATAGCCACCGAACACGCTGCCCAATACCAGGCCCCAGCCTATCAGTACAAACATGGTCAGGCTCTCCTATCTACGTAAATTTTGTTCAGGATTCTTTGGACCGGCCCAAAGCTCTTGCGATGAATCGGGCTGGCTCCGTGTGCTTCGAGAGCGGCCAGATGCGCCGCCGTGGGGTAACCGGCATGTCGTTCGAATCCATACATCGGGTAGGTATCGGCAAGCCGTCGCATTTCTTGATCTCTTTCTGTCTTGGCCAGGATGGACGCCGCCGAGATGCAGGCTTCGCTGTCGTCGCCCCTGACGATGGCGCGTGCCGGAATCGGCAGTTGCGGGCAGCGGTTGCCGTCGATCAGCGCAAATTCGGCGGCGGGAGTCAGCCCCTGCACCGCGCGTTGCATGGCCAGCATGCTGGCGTGCAGGATGTTGAGCTGCTCGATCTCTTCTACCGTGGCATAGGCGACCGACCAGGCCACGGCATGCGCCCGGATTTCGCCGGCAAGGCGAACACGATTTCGCTCGGACAGTTTTTTCGAGTCGCGCAGACCGGGGATGGGACGCGCCGGGTCGAGGATCACTGCGGCGGCATAGACCGAGCCGGCGAGCGGGCCGCGTCCGGCCTCGTCGACGCCGCAGATCAGCGTGGATTCAATGGGCATGTTGGTCGCCATTCAGAAATGGCAGCAAGGCATGGGCGATGAGCGCGGGGGTATTGCGTTTGAGGCGGGCGCGTTGCTGCCGGAATGATTCGATTTGGTGTTCGCGGGCATCGTGATCGCTCAAGAGGTGGTCCAGCGCCTGGGCCAGCGCGTCGGCAGTTGCCTGATTCTGAATGATCTCCGGCACGATGTCTGCACCGGCAAGAATGTTGGGCAGGCCGATCCACGGTTGCAAGGCTTGTCGACGCATGATTTGCCAGGTCAGCCAGGGCACTTTGTAGGTAATCACGTGCGGGCATTCCAGCAACAGGGCTTCCAGCGTGGCGGTACCGGAAGCGATCAGTGCCGTATCGGCGGCCTGCAAGGCATCGTGGGCATGGCCGTACAGGATGCGGATGGGCAAATCGAGCGCATCCGCTTCGTACAGGCTGCGTTCGAATGCCTGCCGCGTTTCGCGGTTGACCAGTGGGATCAGAAAACGCGTATGCGGGCGTTTGGCGGCCAGACGCTTGGCCGCCTCGATGAACAGACGCGCCAAGGCCTTCAATTCGCCGGGACGGCTGCCCGGCATCAGCACGACATACTCGCCATCCGCACGCAGGCCGAGACGTTCCCGCGCGTTCTTGCGGCTGGGGTCGGGCAGGGCATGTGCCAACGGATGGCCGACATAGGTCGCCGGAATGCCGGCCTTGCGATAGATGTCTTCCTCGAACGGGAAGATCAGCAGCGCATGCGACACCGAACGTCGCACTTTGTTGATGCGCTTGGGACGCCAGGCCCAGACCGAGGGGCTGACGAAATGCACGGTGGCGATGCCGGCATTTTTCAGGCCGCGTTCCAGCGCGAGATTGAAATCGGGCGCATCGACGCCGATGAACAGGCTGGGCTTGACGGCGAGCAGACGCCGTTTCAAGGCGCGCCGGATTGCCAGGATCTTGCTCAGACTGCCGAGCGCTTCGACATAGCCGCGCACCGAAAGGGCTTCCAGCGGGAACAGGGATTGCGCGCCAAGCGCTTGCATCTTGGCGCCGGCAATCCCGAAAAACTCGACTTCCGGTTGCGCCGCTTTCAGCGCCCCGATCAGCAGGCTGCCGAGCAGATCGCCCGAAGCTTCGCCCGCGACGATACCGATCTGAACAGAAGATTGCGCCACGTTATTCTCGGCCCGGATATCAACGAATGATGCCGCGGCCGGAAACTGCCAGGAAATCCGCCAAGGGTTGCAGTTCGGAATGCTGTGCCGCTTCGGCGGCAATGGCGCTTTGCGCATCGCCCAAGCCGAGGCCGGATTTGTACAGGGTCTTGTAGGCGCGTTTGATCGCGCCGATCGCTGCCGCGCTGTAGCCGCGCCGCTTGAGTCCTTCCGAATTGATGCCATGCGGCGCCGCCGGGCTGCCGGCGACCGTGATGTAGGGCGGAATGTCCTGGCGGATGACCGAGGCGATGCCGGTAATGACATGGGCGCCGATTCGACAGAACTGATGCACGCCGGTGAAACCGCCCAGGATGGCGTAATCCTGCACGCTGACATGGCCGGCCAACGAGGCATTGTTGGCGAAGATGGTGTGGTTGCCGATGGCGCAATCGTGCGCGACATGCACGTAGGCCATGATCCAGTTGTCGTTGCCGATGCGGGTGACTCCGGCATCCTGCACGGTGCCGGTGTTGAACGTGCAGAACTCGCGGATGACATTGTCGTCGCCGATTTCCAGCCGGGTCGGTTCGCCGGCGTATTTCTTGTCTTGCGGCTCCTCGCCGAGCGAAACGAACTGAAAGATGCGGTTGCGGCGGCCGATGCGGGTGTGTCCGGTGATCACCGCATGCGGGCCGATGCGGCTGCCCTCACCGATCTCGACATGCTCGCCGATGATGGAATACGCACCGATGCTGACATCGGCGCCGAGTTGGGCATCCGGGTGAACCAGAGCAGTCGGATGGATCGCGGCCATGGTGTTCAGTCGAGTTCTTTCAACGTACACATCAATTCGGCTTCGCATGCCACCTGGCCGTCGACGGTGGCTTTGACCGCGAACTTCCAGATGCCGCGCGTAAGCCTGAGCACATTGGCTTCCATGCGAATCTGGTCGCCCGGCACAACCGGACGTTTGAAGCGGGCGCCGTCGATGCCGACGAAGTAGACCACGCTGTTCGGGCCGATCTCCTGGCCGCCGCTCTTGAACGCCAGCAGGCCGGCGGTTTGCGCCAGCGCTTCGATCATCAGGACGCCGGGCATGACCGGATGGTTTGGGAAATGTCCGGGAAACTGCGGCTCGTTCATGGTGACGTTCTTGATCGCCACGATGCGTTCCTTCGGCACCAGTTCCAGCACGCGATCCACCAGCAGGAACGGATAGCGGTGCGGCAGGTATTTCATGATTTCGGCGATGTTCATGCCGGATTCCGTGGTGGCCATATCGGTTGCCATAGTTTCAGTTTTCCTTGAGTTTCTCTTCCAGTGACTTGACCCGCCGCGCCAGCGCATCGAGATGGCGCAGATGGGCAGCGTTGTGCTTCCAGTCTTCATGCTTCATCAGCGGTTGCACCGAGGTATAGACACCCGGTTCGCGAATATCCTTGGCGACGAAAGTGCCGGCGGAAACGGTCACCCGGTCGCAGATATTCAGATGGCCGATGATCATCGCCGCGCCGCCGATCTGGCAGTAAGCGCCGATGGTCGTGCTGCCGGCAATCCCCACACAAGCGGCAATCGCCGTGTGGCGGCCAATGCGGCAGTTGTGCGCGATCTGAATCTGGTTGTCGAGCTTGACGCCGGTCTCGATCAGCGTGTCGTCCAGGGCGCCTCGGTCGATGCAGGTGTTGGCGCCGACTTCCACATCGTCTTCAAGAATGACGCGTCCGGCCTGCGGCACCTTCAGCCAGCGGCCGCCGTCGAACTCGCGATCCCAGGCCAGGCCGAAGCCGTCTGCGCCGATCACGGCGCCGGGATGCAGAATGACCCGATTGCCCAGGATGCAGCCATGCTGCACCACTGCGCGCGCATGCAGGACGCAATCTTCGCCCAGCACTGCATTCGGCCCGACCACGCCGAGTGCGCCGATCTGGCAGCGCGCCCCGATCCTCGCGCCGGCGCCGACGACCGCGCCGGGACCGATGCGGACTTCCGGCCCGAGCACGGCATCCGCCGCGACCACTGCGCTGGCATGAATGCCAGCGGCCAGTGCCGGCTCGGGTTGCAGCAGGGCCACCGCGCGGGCAAAAACGGCATGTGGATTGGCGACGGCCAGGCAGGCTTGCGGCAACTCGGCGTCGAGGCTATCCGGTACGATCAACGCGCCGGCCTGGCTGGCTTGCGCTTGCGCCAGAAATTTGGAACCCAGCAGAAAACCGAGCTGGTGCGGTCCGGCGTGCTGCAGGGATGCGACGCCGTCGATGAGCGTCTGGGCATTGCCCCGGATCGTCCCGCCCAGGTGAGCCTGTAGTTCGGCCAGCGTCAGGACGGGCATGAACGATCAGCGTTCCAGCGACTTCAGGACGCGGTCGGTCACGTCCACCTTGGGGCTGGCATAGACCACGTTTTCCAGGATCAGATCGAATTTCTCTTTTTCGGCAATTTCCATGATCGCCTTGCGCGCGCGTTCCTGTACCCCGGCGAACTCCTCGTTCTTGCGCTGATTCAGATCCTCGCGAAAGGCGCGCTGATCATGCTGGACATCGCGGCTCAGGTTGGCCAGTTCCTTCTGTTTTTTGGAGCGGTCGGCTTCGGACAGCGTCAAGCCTTCCTTTTCCAGGAAAGCTTGCAGATCGCGCGCCTGCTTGACCAGTTTCTGTATCTCCTGCTCGCGGGACTGGAATTCCTTCTCCAGTTTCTTCTGGGCTTTCACGGCGAGTTGCGAGTCGCGGAACACTTTCTCGGTGTTGACGAAGCCGATTTTGAGTTCGGCAGCCTGAGCGGCAGAGGACAAGGTCAATGCCAGCAAAAGGGTGAAGATTCGTTTCAAGGTGTAACTCCTATGTCGGGAGAGGTGCGATATCGGATCAGAACACGTTGCCGAGCTGGAACTGGAACGTTTCCTCTTTGTCGTCGGACTTGGCGTTGAGCGGCTTGGCCAGGGAAAGCTTGATCGGTCCCATCGGCGAGTACCAGGTCACCGCTGCGCCAACCGAGTAACGCATGTCTGATGCCGAGAGTTGTTCATAACGTCCTTGACTATCGCCTGGACCGGCGATGGCGCCGATATCCAAGAAAGTACTCAAGCGGACCGAGCGATCATTCCCCATGCCCGGGAACGGAAACAGCAATTCCGCATTGCCAACGACACGCTTGGTGCCGCCGATCGAGAAGGCACTGGTGCCGTTGCTTGCTTTCGGGCCGATGGCGCCGGACTCGAAACCGCGCACGGAGCCGATGCCGCCGGCAAAGAAGTTGCGGAACAGGGGCATTTGTTTGCCGCTGTAGCCGCCGCCGATGCCGATTTCCCCATTTAACAGCAGGCTGACGTTGCGCGACAGCGGGCGCAGCCACTGATACTGGTAGTTCAATTTGTAGTAGTTCAGATCGCCCAGCGGGGTGCCGGCTTCAATGTAGGCACGCTGGTAGGTGCCCTTGGTCGGGTAGAGCAGGCTGTCGCGCGAGTCGCGCGCCCAGCCGGCTTCGAAGCGGAGGGAATCGGTTGTTGAACTACATCCCGTCTTGCTGAGAGCGCCGGTAGGAGGATCAACAGGCACAGGAAGCCCAACTTGTGCCAGACAAGCTGGCTCGTATTGACCAGCGTAGCTGTAATAGACATCTGGCGCTTTATTACTCAGATCCAGCGTGACCTGCTCATAGGCCAAGCCGAAATTGACGGTATCCAATTCGGTAATCGGCACGCCCAGACGTAGTCCGATGCCAGACGTCGACGTGCCGTAATCCGCCACGCTATCCAGGCTGGAGGTATTTACATCGCGCCGATACAGGTCGTAGCCGAGGCTGACGCCATCTTGCGTGAAATACGGATTGGTGAAGGACAGGGCATACACCTTGTTGACGCTGCCGCTGTTGATCTGGGCGGAAAGGCGATTGCCGCTGCCGAACAGATTGTTTTGCGAAATCGAGCCGGACAGCACCAGGCCATCCGAACTGGAAAAACCGGCGCCGAGCAGAATGTTGCCGGTAGGTTGTTCGGTGACATTGACGTTGACATCGACCTGATCGGTCGTACCCGGCACCGGCGGCGTTTCGACGGTGGTTTCCTTGAAGAAACCAAGACGTTCGACGCGTTCGCGCGAACGGTTGATCTTGTCGGCGGCGAACCAGGCGCCTTCCATCTGGCGCATTTCACGCCGCACAACCTCGTCCTTGGTGCGCGTGTTGCCGGTGACGTTGACGCGGCGGACATACACCTTGCGGCCCGGGTCGACCAGGAAGGTGAAGTTGGCGGTGCGCTTTTCCTTGTCGATGTCGGGCGCAGCATTGACGTTGGAGAAGGCATAACCTTCATTGCCGAGACGCTCGCCGATATTCTTCGTCGATTCGTTGAGACGCTCGCGCGAGAAGAAATCGCCCACTTTCAGACTGACCAGATTTTTCAATTCGGCTTCGGGCACCGGCATGTCGCCGGCAAACTTGAAGTCGGAGACGGTATAGCGCTCGCCTTCGTTGATGTTGATCGTGATGTAGATGTCTTTCTTGTCCGGCGTGATCGAAACCTGGGTGGATTCGACGTTGAACTCGAGATAGCCCTGGTTCAGGTAGTGCGAACGCAAGGTCTCCAGATCGCCGGAAAGTTTTTGCTTGGAATACTGATCGTTCTTGCTCCACCAGGTCATCCAGCCGGGCGTGCTCAGATTGAACAGTTTGAGCAGGGTTTTCTCGGGGATGGCCTTGGCGCCGACGATATTGATGGTGCGAATCTTGGCGACTTCGCCTTCGCTGACATCGAAATTGACGGCAACCCGGTTGCGCTCCAGCGGGGTTGTAGTCGCCTTGACCTGGACCGCGTACATGCCGCGGTTGAAATACTGCCGTTTCAGTTCCTGCTCGGCTTTTTCCAGCAACGACTTGTCCAGGATGCGGCCTTCGGCCAGGCCCAATTGCTTGAGGCCCGACTTCATGTCTTCCTTGGGAAATTCCTTCATGCCGGAAAAATCGACGCTGGCGATGCCCGGACGTTCTTCCACGGTGACCACCAGGACATCGTTATTGGCTTCCAGGCGGACATCCTTGAAAAACCCGGTGGCATAGAGCGCCTTGATGGCTTCCGAGGCACGCTCCGGCGTCAGCGTTTCGCCCACTTTGACTGGCAGATAGCTGAATACCGTGCCGGCTTCGGTACGCTGAATGCCTTCCACCCGAATATCCTTGATCTGAAACGGATCGAAGGCCTGCGCCTGGGCAGACAGCAGCGCCAGCGCAAGCATGGCTGGGGCAAGGGGACGGACACGGAAAGAAAACATGAAGATGGTCTACCCGACAAAAAGACGTTGCAGGTCATTGAAAAGCGCAAAAAACATCAGCAAACCGAGAAGACCGATACCGATACGTTGGCCGATTTCCTGAACCCGGTCGGGGACGGGCTTGCCGGTTAAAAATTCCGCGAAATAATACAGCAAGTGCCCACCATCCAGTAACGGCACGGGCAGCAGGTTGAGTACGCCGAGACTGATGCTGACCAGCGCCAGAAACGCGATGAAACTGCCGGCGCCGCTGGCGGCGGATTGCCCGGCGTAATCGGCGATGGTGATCGGGCCGGACAGGTTCTTCAGCGAAGCTTCGCCGATCAGCATGCGGCCCATCATTTTCAGGCTGAAGCTGGACAACTCCCAGGTCCGGCCAAGCGCGCGAGACAGCGCCTCGAACGGTCCGTAGCGTACTTCCCCCTGAAACCGCTCGAACAAGGTCGGATCGATTTGCGGCCCGGCACCGATGCGGCCGATGGTCTCGCCGTTGACGACGGCCGCTTCGGGCACCACGACGAATTCACGGTGTTGCCCATTGCGTTCGATCTGCATGCGCAAACCGACGTTGGGCGCGGCGCGCACGGCCGCCACGACCTCATCCCATTGCTTGACGGGGCGGTCGTCGAGACTGCGAATACGGTCGCCGGACATGAGGCCGGTGCGTTCTGCCACGCCGCCGGGTGTCAGTTCGGCCAATACCGGCGGAATCGGCGGCAGATAACGCAGCAGGCCGAGCACTTTCAGGGGCGCTTGTTCGAACGTCTCATCCCGTTTCGCGGCACCTTCCGCTAGTTCCAGTTTGCGCTGCGTCAGATAGCCTCTGGTATCGACTGTTTCTACCGTCAGGTTGTCGCCGCCGATGCTGTGCTTGAGCGCCAGCCAGTGCAGATCCTGAAAGCTCTCCACGCGCTCGCCATTCAGCGCGGTAACCATTTCGCCCGACTTGATGCCGGCCAGCGCGGCTGGAGTTCCGCTCGGAGGTTCGCCGAGTACCGGTTTCAGGACGGGCACGCCGGACATGAACAACGCCCAGAACAGCAGGATGGCAAGCAGGAAATTGGCCAAGGGACCGGCGGCGACGATCGCGGCACGTGCACCCACCGATTTGCGATTGAAGGCCTGGTCGAGCAATTCGGGGGCGACCGGCGCTTCGCGCTCGTCCAGCATTTTCACGTAACCGCCCAGCGGTATCGCGGCCAGCACCCACTCGGTGCCTTTGCTGTCGATACGCTGGGCGATGACTTTGCCGAAGCCGACGGAAAAACGCAGCACCTTGACGCCGGCCAGACGTGCGACCAGATAGTGGCCGAATTCGTGAAACACGATGAGGATGGCCAAAGTGGCCACAAATGCGAGGAGCGTAGTCATGCCGAACAGAAACTGTTTGCGGCGATGAGTTCCCGCGCGGTGCGGCGGGCGCTCGCATCCGCTGCCATCAATTCTTCCAGCGAGTCGGCCGCTTGGCCGGCCAATTGTTGCAGGACTGCGTCCAGCGTCGCGGCGATGGCCAGGTAAGGAATTCGCTTGTCCAGGAAGGCGGCCACGACTTCTTCGTTGGCGGCATTGAGGATTGCCGGCGCGGCGCCACCGGCGGCAAGCGCCTGATAGGCCAGTCCGAGACAAGGGAAACGGCGCAGATCGGGCGCTTCGAAGGTCAGTGTGCCGATCTTGGCCAGATCGAGCCAGTTGACGCCGGCTTCGATCCGTTCCGGGTAGGCCAGCGAATGCGCAATCGGCGTACGCATGTCCGGGTTGGACAGCTGCGCCAGCACTGAACCGTCGAGGTATTCGACCATGCTGTGCACGATGCTCTGCGGATGAATGACGACTTCGATCTGATCCGGCCGGGCGTTGAACAACCAGCGCGCTTCGATCACCTCCAGTCCCTTGTTCATCATGGTGGCGGAGTCGACCGAGATTTTTTTGCCCATGACCCAGTTCGGGTGGGCAATGGCCTGTTCCGGCGTGATGTCCTTCAGGGTATCCAGTTCGCGCGTGCGGAACGGGCCGCCGGATGCCGTCAACAGGATGCGGCGCACACCATGTTTTGCGAGGTTGCCGTCGTAACTGGCCGGCATCGACTGGAACACGGCGTTGTGTTCGCTGTCGATCGGCAGCAAGGTGGCGTTGTGCTCGCGTACCGCCTGCATGAAGAAGCGGCCCGCCATGACCAGGGTTTCCTTGTTGGCGAGCAGCACGCGTTTGCCGGCACGGGCGGCGGCAAGCGCCGGGCGCAAGCCGGCGGCGCCGACGATGGCGGCCATCACGCTGTCGACTTCAGGCAGACTGGAGACGAATTCCAGCGCTTCCACGCCGACCAGGACTTCAGTTTCACTCCCCGCCAGCAAGGCTTGCAGCGCCTGCGCTTTGTCGCCATCCAGCACCACGGCGTAGCGTGGCTGGAACTGGCGGCATTGCTGCGCAAGTTTTTCGATCTGGTTCTGTCCAGTCAGCGCGACGACGCGGAATTTTTCGGGATGCTGCGCGACCACATCGAGCGTGTTGACGCCGATGGTGCCGGTGGCGCCCAGTATCGTCAGAGTGTGCAAAGTCATTTCAACCACATCCAGAACAGAGTTGCGGCGGGCAATACCGCCGTGAGGCTATCGATGCGATCCAGAATGCCGCCGTGCCCGGGCAGCAGATTGCCGCTGTCCTTGACGCCGGCCTGGCGTTTGAGTGTGCTTTCGAACAGATCGCCCAGCACGGACAACCCGAACAACGCCCAGAACAGCGCCAGTACCTGCGCCAGGCATTGCAGTTCGCCGATCAGCGGGGAGTAGAAATACAGCAATAGCGCATACAGGGTAATGGCCAGCCCGGCGCCGATCGCGCCCTCCCAGGTTTTTCCCGGACTGATGCTGGGCGCCAGCTTGTGCTTGCCGAAGCGGCGGCCGGAGAAATACGCGGCGGTATCGGCAATGACCACCACGCCGACCACGATCAACAGCAGGTCCGCGCCGATATTGCGCAAGGCAATCAGACCAAGCTGGGTCGGAATAAGAATGACGCCGCCGATCAACAGATGCACCGCCTTGGGCCGGATCGCCACCGCCCGCGAAAGCAGCGTCGGTGCCAGCAACCAGAAGCCGAAAGCAGGATAGAACGGTTCTGCTATCTGGGGCGCCACAATGGCGAGACCGCTGCCTGCTGCGCAGAGCAGGATGGCATAAACCAAGCCGGCCAAACGGCCGAGTCCGGCCATAGCGGCCCATTCCCAGGCGCCAAGCAGTACGACAATGCCGGTCAGCCCGATCCAGAGCGGCAGCGGCGCCCAGTACAGGGCGGCAAGGAATCCTGCGATCAGCGGTGCGGCAGTGGCGACGCGAGTTGCTAGGCCGGATTTAGCGCTCAAGAAGTTGCTCGCTGGTTCGCCCGAAACGGCGCTCGCGTTTGCGGTAGGAAGCAATCGCCAGATCCAATGCCGCCGCATCGAAATCGGGCCACAGCGTCTCGGTGAAATACAGCTCGGAGTAGGCCAGTTGCCAGAGCAGGAAATTGCTGATGCGTTGTTCGCCGCCGGTACGGATGAACAGATCCGGCTCCGGCGCGTACGGCATCGTGAGATAGGCAGACAGTGCTTCCTCGGTGATCTCGTTGGCATCCGGGTTGTCGCGCCGCCAATGGTTGACGGCGTTGAGGATGTCCCAGCGACCGCCATAGTTGGCGCAGACGGTGAGGGTGAGACGGGTGTTCTCCAGCGTACGCGCTTCGCCCTGGGCGATCAGATCGCGCAAACGCGCATCGAACCGGCCGAGATCGCCCACCACGCGCAAACACACGCCATTGCGGTGCATGCGAGTGACTTCGCGTTCCAGCGCCATGACGAAGAGTTCCATCAGGCGCGTGACTTCCTCCTGCGGCCGCCGCCAGTTCTCCGAACTGAAGGCAAACAGAGTCAGGTATTCGACACCGCGCTGGATGCAGGTTTCAACGACGTCGCGTACCCGTTCGACGCCTTGGGCATGGCCCGCGACACGCGGCAACAGGCGTTTTTTCGCCCAGCGGCCATTGCCGTCCATGATGATCGCGACATGGCGCGGAACTTCAACGGAATCAGGGACTTCCGATGTTGAACTGGTGAAGAAGCGCTTGATCATGATGGGTAGTCTATGCCTGAAAACTCAGACCGCCATCAGATCCTTTTCCTTGTCGGCAAGGAGCTTTTCCTGCTCGGCAATGTATTTGTCGGTGAGCTTCTGGATCTCATCGGCCGCACGCCGCTCGTCGTCCTCGCTGATTTCCTTGTTTTTCAGCAGATCCTTCAGATGGGCGATGGCGTCGCGGCGGATATTGCGCACGGCAACCTTGCCGTTTTCCGCTTCGCCACGCACCATTTTGACCAGTTCCTTGCGGCGCTCCTCGGTCAACGGTGGCATCGGCACGCGCACCATCTCGCCCATGTTGGCCGGGTTGAGGCCCAGATCGGCATCGCGTATGGCTTTTTCGACCTTGCCCAGCATGTTCTTTTCCCAGGTCTGCACGCCGATGGTATGCGCGTCGATCACGGTCAGATTGGCCACCTGGGTGATCAGCGTCGGCGTGCCGTAGTAATCGACTTTGACGTGTTCCAGGATGCCCGTCGTGGCACGTCCGGTACGGACTTTGCCAAAGTCCGTCTTGAGCGACTCGACGGACTTTTTCATCTTCTCTTCGGCAGATTTCTTGATGTCGGCAATCATGGCTAAATCCCCTTAAATTTCGACCCGGGTGCCTTCCGGCTCGCCCAGGACTACACGCTTCAACGCGCCCGGCTTGAAAATGCTGAACACGCAGAGCGGCAACTTCTGCTCGCGGCAGAGCGCGAAAGCCGCAGTGTCCAGAACCGCCAGATTTTTCGCGATCGCTTCGTCGAAACTGAGTTGTTCGTAGCGGGTCGCAGTCGGATCTTTCTTCGGATCGGCGGTGTAGACGCCATCCACCTTGGTGGCCTTCAGCATCAGATCGGCACCGATTTCCGCACCGCGCAGCGCCGAGGCCGTGTCGGTCGTGAAGAACGGGTTGCCGGTGCCGCCGCCGAAAATCACGACGCGACCGGCTTCCAGATGACGCACCGCGCTGTCCCGCTCGAACGGTTCGCCGACATGGGCAATGGTGACGGCGGTTTGTACGCGGGCTTCGACACCGACCGCCATCAGGCCATCTTTCAAGGCCAGCGCGTTCATCACCGTGGCCAGCATGCCCATGCTGTCGGCAGTAGCGCGATCCATGCCGGAGAGCGCCCCGGTGGCGCCGCGGAACAGATTGCCGCCACCGACCACGATGGCCACCTGTACGCCCAGATCGGCGACTTCCTTGATCTGGGCGACCATGCCGGACATCGTGTCGGCGTGATAGCCAAACGCATCCGGCCCCATCAGGGCTTCGCCGGAAAGCTTCAACAAGATGCGCTTACAGGCGATCATGGGGTTCAGACCTTGGAAGCAGCAGCCACTTCAGCCGCGAAGTCGGTGACTTTCTTCTCGATGCCTTCGCCGACGACGAACATGGTGAAGCCATGGCACTGCGCAGCCTTGGCCTTGAGCACTTGCTCGACGGTCTGCTTGTCGTCCTTGACGAAGGGCTGCGACAGCAAGGTCACTTCCTTCAGGAACTTCTGCACGGTACCTTCGGCGATCTTTTCCAGCATGGCTTCCGGCTTGCCGGCTTCCTTGGCTTTCTCGATGGCGACGCGGCGCTCGGTGTCGATCAGTTCTTGCGAAACGCCGGAGGCATCCAGCGACTTCGGCTTGGATGCGGCGATGTGCATGGCGATGTCACGCCCGATCGCTTCGTCGCCGCTGACGTCGACCAGCACGCCGATCTTGCTGCCGTGGATGTAGCTGGAAAACTTGCCCTGGCCGTTCAGGCGGACGAAGCGGCGAATCGACATGTTCTCGCCGATCTTGCCGACCAGCTCAGTGCGCGCTTCTTCGACGCTCTTGCCGTTGTAGGGCAGGGCGGAGAGGGCGGCAACGTCGGCCGGATTCTGGTCGATGACCATCTGCGCCAACGCCTTGGACAGCGCCAGGAAATCGTCGTTCTTGGCCACGAAGTCGGTTTCGCAGTTGACTTCGACCATCGCGGCGGTCTTGCCGTCGGCGCTGATATTGATGGCAACGACGCCTTCGGCGGCGACGCGACCGGCGCTCTTGGCGGCCTTGTTGCCGAAGCGGACGCGCAGGATTTCTTCGGCCTTCTGCATATCGCCAACGGCTTCGGTCAGTGCTTTTTTGCAGTCCATCATGGGAGCGTCGGTGCGCTCGCGCAGTTCTTTAACCATCGATGCGGTGATTTCCGCCATGTCTATCTCCTGAACAGTTCTTTATCGAAAAAACGCCCCGGGGTGCGGGGCGTCGTGAATCTTGTCAAACGGGCTAACACGCCGCCCGGTCGAAGCTCAAAGCGCCAGCATCAGCCAGCGTTGGCTTGACTGGCTTCATCAACCTCGACGTATTCGTCCTGACCGGCGGCAACCATCTCTTCGATGACCATGTTTCTGCCTTCCAGCACGGCATCGGCAAGGCCGCGTGCGTACAAACGGATGGCGCGGTTGGAGTCGTCGTTGCCGGGGATGATGTAATCGACGCCGAGCGGGGAATTGTTGGAGTCGACGATGCCGATGACCGGAATGCCCAGCTTGTTGGCTTCGGTAATGGCGATCTTCTGGTAGCCGACGTCAACCACGAACAGCGCATCCGGCAGACGGTCCATTTCCTTGATACCGCCCAGGCTCTGCGACAGTTTGTCGAACTCGCGCTGGACGCGCAGGGTTTCTTTCTTGGAGAGGGCGCCCGGCTCGGCCAGTTGCGCCTCGATGTCCTTCATCCGCTTGACCGACTGCTTGACCGTCTTGAAGTTGGTCAGCATGCCGCCCAGCCAGCGGTGGGAGATCCAGGGCATGCCGCAACGAGCGGCTTCTTCGGCCATGATCTCGCGCGCCTGGCGCTTGGTGCCGACGAACAGCACGGAACCCTTGTTGGACGACAGGCGACGCGCGAACGTGGCGGCCTCGTTGAACAACGGCAGGGTCTTTTCCAGATTGATGATGTGGATCTTGTTGCGGTGACCAAAGATGAACGGGGCCATCTTCGGGTTCCAGTAACGGGTTTGGTGGCCGAAATGAACACCGGCTTCGAGCATCTGACGCATGGTTACGGACATGAATAACTCCTTGGTTAAGGTTAAGCCTCCATCCGTCGAGAACCCCGCGAGTCCGTGCGGGGCACCTTAACTGGTGCGGATGTGTGGATTTCGCCGGCCCGACTCCATGTCAGGCGCAAAGCGGCGCGCATTCTAACCCGGCAAGGTGTTGCGATGGAAGCCGATCACCAGACATAGGCGCGTTCAGAGCGATTGCAGGTTGATTTCCACCGTAGGTTCCCGATGGTCGTCCTGTCGCGGACGTACGCTGCCGAACAGAAGTCAGCCCATTTTCATGGCTCACTGCGTCAAACTGCTGTCGCCAACATCTGAACATTGAAAGGTCTGATCATGTTCACACGCAAAATCGCCTGGCTCGCCCCGCTGTTCTCCCTGCTCGTTGCAGGCTCCACGTTCGCTCAGGAGCCTGCAAGCGCGACTGAAATGAAACGACTCCAGACTGTGCTGTCGGTCATCAATGCAGAACTCAAGACCGATCTCGATCAGATACTCATATTGCAGGAAGCGCTCAAGGCGAATGCCCGGGGATCGCTGAAGGCCCAGGGTCGTACACCCGATGCCATCTCATTTGATGAAGTAGCGGCTGAGCAGCGACGGGCGATACAGCGCGAGCTGGCGCTTAACGCCCGGCTCGACGCAATCCTGGCGCGAAGCACCACCCTCGATTCGAAAAAACAGTCGATCTTGGAGCGGCTGCTGGAACTCGGCCTGGCCCCGCAGGCACCAGTGGAAACCGCCGCAGAGGCGCGGAAGTAGACACTGTTCGATTTGGTTGTGGGAATTTCGCCCTACCCTTTGGACGGGCTGACTCGCAGATCGCGCGGATACGTTGCATGCTGCGGAAGGCGCCGGCAAAAAAGCCGCCGGCTTTTCCGCCCTACGACCGCACCATGATCCTCACCACAGGGTCCCATCGGTCGTCACGTAGGGCGGAAAAGCGGCCTTATCGCGCCTTCCGCCGAATGCCCCATCCCGGCACAATCGCACCATGCCCGACTACCGCCGCAACCGGGTTCCAGGTGGAACCTATTTCTTCACGCTGAACCTGCTCGAACGCAGAAACACCTTGCTGGTCGATCAGGTCGATGCGCTCCGCGATGCGGTCAGGAAAGTACGCGCCACGCGTCCCTTTCACATCGATGCCTGGGTTGTTTTACCCGACCACATGCATGCCATCTGGACCTTGCCGCCCGATGACACCGACTACTCGGCACGCTGGAAGGCCATCAAGATCGCCTTCGCCAAGACCCAACCGAAGACCGAACGCCTATCCCCGGTCCGCGCTGCCAAGGGTGAACGCGGCATCTGGCAACGTCGATTCTGGGAACACACGATTCGCGACGAGCAGGACTACGCGGCGCATGTTGATTACGTTCACATCAATCCGCTGAAGCATGGTTGGGTGGATTGCGTAGCGGATTGGCCGTATTCCTCGTTCCACCGCTGGGTTGCGCGGGGTGCTTATGCGCAGGATTGGGCCGGGCAGGATGTTGCCGACTTGGTTGCGGGGGAACGGGGTGGTTGAATCTTTGCGCTCATGCGGCGGAAAGCGTAGCGTCTTCCGCCCTACATGGGTTGCCGGCCATATTGCTGTGAGTAATCATTCCAAGGCACGATCTCTCTCTTCCCAAGCAGGCAAATGGCGCGATACATGAACACAAAAATTCCGACGAGTCTGTTCAAGTACCTCGGCTTCAGCGACAAACTGCTAGAACAACTCTGCTACGACAAGGTCTACTTTGCTGATCCAGCAAGCTTCAATGACCCACTTGACTGTCTTCCGGTCGTCGAGGCGGACCTTTCGCCGACTGAACTTGAAAGCTTGCTCGCGCAACTCGTTGTGAATAGGTCGGCCAAGGAAATCGACGCAGCAATGAAGAAAGTACGTCTGCGCGGCGAAAACGCTACTTCTCGGCGCGATAAGCTGACTGAAACCGAAGTGCGCAAGCTGATCGGTGAAATCAATTACAACGCAACCAACCCTGAAGTAAAAGATCGTAAGGCCTACATAAAAAACGCCTTTAGGCTTGCCATCGAGCGCGAGCTTCGTAGATCACATGAGACCGGCGTGCTGTGCCTGAGTTCGAAATTCGATAGTCCGCTGATGTGGTCGCACTATGCGAACCAGCATCGAGGTGTCTGCGTTGAGTACGATGTGACAGGGTTGACGCTTCAGGCTCCAAATAAGGTCGCTTATGGGGAATCGCGCAAGGTATTGGCCAGCCAGATCAACGATAAGGTGCTCAATGACAACAGCATAGCGCGACAGGCTATTAACAAGGCCAGCTTGCTCACCAAGTCCAGAGAATGGGCATATGAAGGCGAGTGGCGCTTGTTCGGGCAAGTTGGCTTGCAGGAGTCACCGATGAAGCTGAAGTCGGTAATTTTCGGCATGCGTTGCGCCGATGTCCTCAAGTACACGGTTGTGAAGGCGCTTAAGGGTAGGGCAGATAGCGTGAAATTTTGGGAGATCGTGGAGCCGACCGATCTTTTTAAACTCAGGCGGTCGCAGCTGAATGTTAACGAGCTGATGGAAGGGATGCCTCGTTGCTCGTCTCTTCTTGACTTCGACGACTTGGACGCGGTTGATAACGAAACGAAAGGGGCCTAATAACCGCCCAACGCCCGAGTGGCAAAGGTGAGCCCGTGTAGGGCGGAAAAGCGGCCTTATCGCGCCTTCCGCCGAATGAAACACGGTTGATCTCACGCACCGTTCTCAGGTAGGCAGGCTGACCCGTAGATCGCGTGGGTGCCTTGCATGCGGCGGAAGGCGCCGGCAAGAAGCCGCCGACTTTTCCGCCCTACGACCGCACCATGACCCTCACTGCATGTTCGCGCCGATCGTCGCGCAGCGGAATTGCCAGGCCAGCCCGCATAGGGCGGAAAAGCCGATAGGCGCCTTCCGCCGGATGAAACACTGTTGATCTCACGCACCGCTCTCCGCTGGGCAGGCTGACACGTAGATTGAGCGGATACTGCATGCGGCGGAAGGCGCGATAAAGCCGCTTTTCCGCCCTACGAATTTCTCACGGACACATTCACCGGGCTTTCACCCTCACCTCGACGTTGTGGTCCCGATGGTCATCCACCATGGGAATGGCCGGAGTGTCCAGATCGACGCCATCGACGCTGAGCCCCGCCGCGCCGTCTTGCACGACGCTGATGTGATACACCGTCTCGCGGAAACGGTAATGCAGCTTGAATCCCGGCCAGTGCGCCGGCAGGCACGGGGCGATATGCAGCTTGTCCACGTCCAGGCGCAGCCCCAGCAGCGATTCGAGGATCAGCCGATACATCCAGCCGGCCGAGCCGGTGTACCAGGTCCAGCCGCCGCGGCCGGTGTGCGGCGAAACAGCGTAAACGTCGGCGGCCATGACATAGGGCTCCACTTTGTAGGTGGCGACGGCCTCCTTCGATTTTGCGTGGTTGGCCGGGTTGATCAGGGTGGTGATTTCCCAGGCCCGGCGGCTGTCGCCAAGCGCCGCGAAGGCCATCGCCGCCCAGATCGCGGCGTGGGTGTACTGGCCGCCGTTTTCACGTACGCCGGGTACATAGCCCTTGATGTAACCGGGGTCGAGGTCGGTCTGGTCGAACGGCGGGTCGAGCAACTGGACCAGCCCCGCCTCGCGACGCACCAGGCGTTCGTCCACCGCCAGCATGGCGTTGCGGGCGCGTTCGCCGTTGTTGAAATCTTCGCCGCTGCCGGACAGCACCGACCAGCTTTGCGAGATCGAATCGATCTGGCATTCGGCATTACCCGCCGACCCCAGCGGCGTGCCGTCGTCGTACCAGGCACGGCGATACCAGGCGCCATCCCAGGCGTGCAGTTCGATGTTTTCGCGCAGACGATTGCCTTGCGTTGTACAGAATGCGGCGAAAGCGGGGTCGTCGTGACGACCTGCCAGGGCGCCGAACTGGCGTAGCACTTCGGACAGGAAAAAGCTCAGCCAGACGCTTTCGCCCTTGCCATGCACGCCGACCCGGTTCATGCCGTCGTTCCAGTCGCCGGAGCCAATCAGCGGCAGGCCGTGTTCACCGAAGCGCATGCCGTGCCGGATGGCGCGCACGCAGTGTTGATACAGGCTTTCCGTGCCCTCGGCGCGGCCGGGCAGATCGTAGTAGGACTCGTCGTCGGGGTTGAGCGGGCGTCCCTCCAGGAACGGCACCGCTTCCTCCAGCACACCGGTGTCGCCGCTGCACAGCACATAGCGGCTGGTGGCCAGAGCCAGCCACAGGTAATCGTCGGAACAATGGCTGCGTACGCCGCGCCCGGCGGGTGGATGCCACCAGTGCTGCACATCGCCCTCGCGGAACTGGCGGCTGGCGCAGAGCAACAGTTGCGCACGCAACAGGCCGGGTTCGGCGTGCACCAGGGCCATCGCGTCCTGCAACTGGTCGCGGAAACCGAAGGCGCCACCGGACTGGTAAAAACCGCTACGCGCCCACATCCGGCAGGCCATGACTTGATACTGCAGCCAGCCGTTGCTGAGCACGTTGAGCGACTGGTCGGGCGTTTCCACCTGGACCGCACCGAGGCTGTGATTCCAGAATTTCCAGACTTCTTCCAGCACCCGGTGTGCGGCGTCGTTACCGCGGAAGCGGTGCACCAGGCGATTGGCATCGTCGCCACCGGGTATGCCGCCGAGGCCAAGCCGGAACACGATCTCGCGCTCTTCTCCATCGGCCAGGTTGCAGCCGACCTGAAGCGCGGCGCACGGGTCCAGCCCACTGCCCAGCTTGCCGGACAGGTGGCTGCGGCCGAGCGCCGCGGGCTTCGCCAGACTGCCGTTGCGGCCGATGAATTCGGTGCGGTCGCAGGTAAACGTGCGCTGCGGATCGTCCACATCGAAGAAGGCGATGCGGTCGGGAAATTCGGTGTTGTAGGCATTGCGCGCATAGATCGCACCGCTGTAAGGATCGACTTCGGTCGCGATGTGCATGGCCGATTTCGCCCGCAAATCGCCCAGCACCCATTCCACATAGCCGGTGGCGGACAGGCGACGGGCTCGCCCGGACTGGTTGCGTAGTTTGAGCACGCTGAATTTCAGCGCCGCGGCGGTGGCGACATAGACCCACAACTCGGAATGGATGCCGCTTTCACTATGTTCGAACACGCTGTAGCCAAATCCGTGCCGGCTGACGTAGGGCGTCGCGCCGCGCCGGGGCAGCGGGGTGGGCGACCAGAACTGGCCGCTGTCTTCATCGCGCAGGTAGAAGGCCTCGCCGCCGGCATCGGAGACCGGATCGTTATGCCAGGGCGTCAGACGGAATTCGTGCGCGTTCTCGCCCCAGGTATAGGCCTGGCCGCTTTCCGAAATGACGCTGCCGAATTGCGGATTGGCCAGCACGTTGACCCACGGTGCCGGGGTGAGTTGCTGCGGCGTGGTGGTGATGACGTACTCGCGTCCGTCCGGGGTGAAGCCGCCGAGGCCGTTGGCCAGGATCAGCTCGCGCTGGGGCAACTCGAAACTGGCCGGCGTTTCCGGGCTAGGCAGTCTGCTCGCGGCCAGACGCGGCACGCGCACTTCCGGCGGCGGCGGACGATTCAGGTGTTCCGCCAGGGTGCCCCGGCTGTCGCTCAGGATGACGCGGGCGACCGTCTGGAACAGGATGCGGTCCTCCTCCGAAATCTGCTCTGCCGAGCGGATGAAAATGCCGCCCGGCCGGTCGATCACCTGGCTTTCCAGGCCTACCGCGACCAGGCCGAGGATCTGGTCCTGCAAGGCCTGGCGATAACCGGCGCGGTCCTCGTTCCAGATCACCAGGTCGACTACCAGACCCTTCAGCCGCCAGTAGGCATGCGCCTGGATCAGTTGGCGCACCAGTTCGATGTTGGCGAGGTCGGCGATGCGCAGCAGGACGATGGGCAGGTCGCCGGAAATGGCGTAGCCCCAGAGGCCGGATTGGCCGCGCCGGTTCTTCATCAGCACGTTGCTGTCGGCGCGCAGGCCGGCATGGGCATAGAGAATCGAGTTGGCCAGGCGGCCATAGAGTTGCGCATCGGCTTCACTGGCGTCGATCTGGCGCAACAACACCTGGGCGTGCGTCCAGGCCAGCTCGAAGACGCGATCGGCGAGGCGGCGATCCTGATATTTTTCGACCAGATTCAGCGCCGTGACGCGGCTGTCGGTGATGCCGTAGACAAGATCGATGCTGGCCGATTGTTCCGGCGCCAGCGTGATGCGGCAACGGATGGCGACGACCGGATCGAGTACCGAGCCCTGGCTGCCGGACAAGGCGCCCGCAGCCTCCATCGCCAGCGGCGCGGCGACGTCGCGACCGCGTCCGACAAAGCGGGCGCGGTCTGTTTCATAGCTGATTTGATCGACTTCGGCATCGTGTACCGACATCAGGTGGAACAACCAGGGCGTGTGCTCCTCGCGTGAACGCGGCCGCCGCGTGCAGAAGATGGCCTGGCAGGCTTCGACGATCTCGCTCTGCACGAACAGATTGCTGAATGCCGGATGCAATGCATCGGCGGCGGGCGTGGCCAGCACGACTTCCGCGTAGCTGGTGATTTCAATGGTGCGCGGCGCGTCGGCGCGGTTGGTGATGCGCACCCGGCGCAGTTCGATATCGTCTTCCGGCGACACGACGATGTCGGTATGGGTGTCGAAATCGAAATCGTTGCCCTTGTTGTTGCCCTTGTTGTTGCCCTTGTTGTCGCCTTTATCGCGGCGGCGGAATTCCGCGCGCCCTTCCGAGAAGATCGCCTCGAAGTGCTCGGCGCGCCGCAAGCAGGGCTGGTGCGCGCTGGACCAGGTCGCGCCGCTGACGACATCGCGCAAATAGGTGAACGTACCCCAGGCATCGCGGACGCCGTCCTCGCGCCAACGCGTCACCGCCAGATCGTTCCAGCGGCTGTAGCCGCCGCCGGCATGGGTGAGCATGACGTGATAGCGGCCGTTCGACAGCAGTTGCACTTCCGGCACCGGCGAGTCGGGATTGTTCAACACGCGGATCGGCATCTCGGGCGTCTTCGCGCCAGCCTGGGTGCCGCTCAGTTCGGTGCTGTGCGCGTAGAGCGCCGCGGCGCGCGGGATGCGTTCCTGCAGCAGCAGCAGGGTGGCCTGGAACAGCGGATCGGCGGCGAAACGTTTCTGCATCGGCCGGTCGAGCAGCAAAGTGGCCAAGGCGAGCAGGCTCATGCCCTGGTGATGCGCCATGTAGGAACGCACCATGGCATGCGATTCGCCGCGTCGCTGCCGTACCGGGGTGTAGTCGATCGCCTCGTAAAATCCGAACCAGCCTTCCGCGCCGGCAGTGGACAGGCGTTGCAGATTCAGACAGGCGGCATCCGGCGCCACCATCAGCGCCAGCACCGTGGCATAGGGCGCGATCACCTGATCCTCGCCGAGTCCACGCTTCAACCCCAGGCCGGGTACACCGAAGGCGCGGTACTGGTAGTTGAGTTGCAGGTCCACCGTGTTGTAGCCGGATTCCGACATGCCCCAGGGCAGGCCGAGCTGCTGGCCGTACTCGATCTGGCGCGCCACCGCCGCGCGCGCGGTCTGGTCGAGCAGCGTGTGGTCGTAGGTCGGCATCACCAGTTGCGGCATCAGGTACTCGAACATCGAGCCGCTCCACGACAGCAGGATCGGCTCGCCACCAGCGGCGGTGAGCAGGCGGCCGAGCGCGAACCAGCACTCCTGCGGCAATTGCCCCTGGGCGATGGCGACGAATACGGACAGACGCGCTTCGGACGCGAGCAGATCGTAATAACTCGTGTCGCGCCGCCGATCGTCCACGTTGTAGCCGATGCTCAACAGACGCGCCGCCTTGTCGTAGAGGAAGCCATATTCCATGTTCGCCAGTTCGCCAGCCTGCACGGCCAGGCGCTGGATGACGGCGATGCGGGCCTGGGCGCGTTCGCTGCCTTGCCCGACATGGCGGTGAAGCTCAGCCAGCCAGGCTGCTTGCGCGGGTGTCGCCAGCGAGCTGGCCGGTTCGGCCGACAGCACCACTTCGAGCCCGGCCAGGCTGCGCAGGGTCGGGATATTGTCGATGTCGGCAAAGTCGATGCTGCCGCCTGGCACCGGCGCCGGTTGCAGCACGCTCCAGGGCGCGAGCAGGAGCAACTCGTCGCGCACCGCCTGGCATTGCCGGGCCAGGGTCCGCGCCCACCAGCTCGCCTGGCTCTCCGGGGTATGCCCGAGGCGGTCGCTGATCGCCGTGGCGGCTTGCGTCAGCCGGTCGAGCAGGCTTTGTGCGGCGGGCAGCGTGTTCGGCATGGCCGACAGGTCGAGGCGAAATTGCGTCAACGTGACCGGCACTGAATCGTCGACAACCTGTTCCAGGATATCCAGTGTTTCGCGCAGACCGTCCAGCCAGCGCGGTGCCAGGATCGGCTGGTCGAGCAGCGCGATCAGGCCCGCCCGCAAGGTCAGCAGATGGCCGGCCAGATTGCCGCTGTCCACCGTCGAGATGTAGGCAGGATGCAGCGGGCGCAGCGATTGCGTGTCGTACCAGTTGAAGAAATGGCCGCGATGCCGATCCAGCCCCGCCATCGTCTCCAGGCTGTTGGCGGTGCGTTCGAGCAGTTGCCCGGCCGGGATGTAGCCGAAATCGTGTGCCGACAGGTTGGCCAGCAGCGCCAGTCCCATATTGGTCGGCGAGGTGCGATGCGCCAGCGTGGCGGCGCGGTATTCCTGGTAGTTGTCGGGTGGAAGCCAGTGGTCGTCCGGGCCGACGAAAGTCTCGAAGAAAGCCCAGGTCTTGCGCGCGATGCAGCCGAGATAACGCGTCTGTTCGCTGCTCAGGCGCGCCTCGCGGCGGGGCAGCGGCAGACTGATCCACCAGGCGATGGCGGGTGAGGCCAGCCACAGCAGCAGGATCGGTGTGGCCACCCACAACGCAGCCGGATACAGCGCCGCCAGGGCAATGCCGCTGCCGCCGGCGAGGAGGGGGGCGAACGCCATGTTGCGCAACGCGGCAGCCAGATCGTGGCGGCTGCCAGGTTCATGCTCGCCGGAGGGATTCCACTCCAGCAACCGTTGCCGGGTGAACAGCAAACGGCCGAGGGTGCGCAGAATCGCATCCAGGCTGTAGGCCGCTTCGTGCGGCAGCGTCACCAGGCCAAACCCGGTCTGCAGCAAACGCTGGCCGGCGGCATGGACCGTGGCGGCGAAATGCTGGCTGAGCCGCATGTCGCGCGGCTTGTGTACCAGATCGTGCAGGCTGCTCAGCAGCGGCGGCAGCAGCAGGATGCCGAGTACCGCCAGGGTCCAGAACGGGGGCGAGCCCAACAAGGTCCAGCCGAGCAACAGCAGCAGCGTCAATACCGCCGGTATCAGGCTGCGGCGCAGATTGTCGAACAGCTTCCAGCGCGACAGCAGCGTCAGCGGATTCCGCCGGCGTTGTCCGTCTGCAGCGGGCGCCCAAGGCAGCAGCCAGCCGAGCAATTGCCAGTCGCCACGAATCCAGCGATGGCGGCGGTCGACATCGGCGTCGTAGCGGGCCGGATATTCCTCGTACAACTGCACATCGCTCAACAGGCCGGCGCGGGCGTGGCAGCCTTCCAGCAGGTCGTGGCTGAGAATGCGGTTTTCCGGAAACCGCCCGGCCAGCGCCTGCTCGAAGGCGGCGACGTCGTAAATGCCCTTGCCGATGAAGGAACCTTCCTGGAACGCGTCCTGATAGACGTCGGAGACAGCGCGGGTGTACGGATCGATCCCCGGTTCGCCGCCGTTCAGGCGGGCATAGCGCGACTGGCTGGCGCCGGGCAGGCTGACACTGACGCGCGGTTGCAGGATGCCGTAGCCGGTGCAGACGCGGCCCAGCGCCGCATCGTAGACCGCACGGTTGAGCGGGTGCGCCAGGGTGCCGACGAACTGCTGTGCGGCTTCGCGCGGCAACTGCGTGTCGGTATCCAGCGTGATGACGTATTTGATGCCGGTGAGCACACCGGTGTTGCCGACCAGCAGCGAGAACGCAGCGCTATCGCCATCGAGCAGCAGCCGGTTCAGGTCCGCCAGCTTGCCGCGTTTGCGCTCATAGCCCATCCAGATCCGGTCATGTGGATTCCAGCGGCGCGGACGGTGCAGCAGAAAGAAGATGTCGCGGCCATGGTCCTGATCGCCATGGGCGTAGTGCGCATTCAGCGCTTCGATCCGCTCCCGCGCCAATTGCAGCAGGGCGTCATCCTCCGGCAGGGTTTCCTGGCTGGCATCGCGAAAGTCGGTCAACAGGGCGAAGTACAGATTGGCGCCGCGATTGGCCAGAAAGCGCACTTCCAGCGCCTCGACCAGACGCTCGATGTTGTGCGGACTGGTCAGCATGGTCGGCACCACCACCAGGGTGCGATATTGCGGCGGAATGCCGGCGGAGAAATCCATCCGCGGCAGCGGATGCGGCACCGCCAGCAAGGTGGCCAGCCAGTTCACCAGCGCCGTGGCGAGCTGGCCGGTGGCGAGCAGGGCGAGGATGCCGGTCAGGACGAGCAGCCAGCCGCCGACGCCATCGCTCCAGGCCCGCGCCAGCAGGCCCGCGCTGAGCAGCAGCGTCAGCAAGGTGATTGCACCCAGATAGAGCAACAGCGGCGAGTTGCCCGCCTGGCGATGCAGGCGCAGCGCGAAGGGCAGGCGCGCCCCTGTGGCGCGTTCCAGCTCGGGGCGGCCCTGGTCGATCAGAAAGTAGCCAACATGGGCGCTGCGTGCCGACTCGCCCTGCGCAGCCGCCTGGGCCAGTTCGATGGCGCGGCTGGCCACCGCCTCTTCGCTGAGTCCGCTGTGCTTCGCAATGGACTCGACCACGTGGCGGTAGCGGTCGCGGCTGGCGAAATTCATGGCGCCATAGGCCGCAGCCGGATCGCAGCGCAAGATCCGTTCGACCACGCTCATCGCCTCGACGAACTCGCGCCAGTCCATGCTGCCGAGGAAGCGCAGGCTGCCGATGCTGTTGCTGATGGAAACCTGGTCGGCAGCCTGCTGCTGGTTGCCGGCGCGCACCAACTGCTCGATGCTGAGTCCCGACTCGGCCAGTTGCTGTTCGATCCAGGTCAGCGGCAAGGCCAGGGCGAGCCCCTGTCCCTGCAAACGCCGCGCCAGTTCCGACACGAACGGCGGCGTCATCGGCGGCTTCGAGCGCGCCATGTCGGCGATGACCAGGATCAGATTCTTCGGGTCCTTGCGGGCGATCTCCGCCAGCGTATCCGCCCAGGTCATCGCCAGATTCTGGTTCTCGCGTCCGACTGCGATGCGCACCGCGACACGGCGCAGATTCTCGATCAAGGCCAGGCGCAGCATGATCGGAATGGCCCACAACTCGCCCAGACGTAACGGCGTGACGGTCTGATAGGCAGCGACGAAGCGGCTGAGACTGTCCGGGTCGACGCGGCCGTCGCCATGCGCAATGGTTTCCAGGGCGATGTCGTACACCCGCGGCAAGCCGCTCGACGTGCCTGCGGCCAGGCTCGGCAGTTCCCGGCTATAGCCCTTGGGCAAGTGGCAGCGGGCGGTGCGAATCTGCTCTTCGATCAGATAGAAGTTGTCGAGCAGCCATTCGCCGGCCGGCGAAATACGGTGCTTTGCCGCCACCGCCAGCGTCAGCTGGTGACTGGTCTCGACCAGCACCGTCTCGTTTGCGGCCAGGCGCGCCAGCAACAGATCCGGTGCCCGTTGCGACGCCAAGCGATGGGTGGCGGCAAGGCGAGCGCCATGCAGCGCCATCTGATCGACGCTGAACAATTCGGCGCGCAGCGGCGGTTCTGCGTCGGGGGATGTTCGTGGCAAGCCGCTGCTGCGCGGCTGCCTGAGCCACTGTTGCAAATATCCGAGGAGCTTGCTGCCAGCGTTCAATTCAGTGAGCCTTTGCAAAATATTTCGATGTCACGAAGCGCAACCCACGCAGCGTTTGATTAATCCCCCAGCAACTCGGCCACCGGTTCAAGTTGCTCGACATGTTGCGCCACCACTTTCACGATGGCCGTGATCGGCATGCTCAGCAGCATGCCCCAGATACCCCACAACCAGGTCCAGAACAGCAGCGAGACGAACACTGCCGCCGTGTTCATGCGGGCGATGCGGCCGGTCAGCCAGGTGGTGATGAAGGTCCCGACCAGTGTGGCCAGCGTCAGCGAAGCGGCGGCGACCAGCAGCGCGGTCGACAACGCATCGAACTGCATGAAGGCGGCCAGACCGATGCCAACCGCGGTGGCTGCCGGACCGAAGTAGGGAATCAGATGGAGGAGGCCGGCGGCTACCGCCCAGGCACCGGCGTTTTCCAGCCCGATCCAGCGCAGTGCGAACCAGGTCAGCAAGCCGAGCAGCAGGTTGGTCGCCAGCAGCATCAGCATGTAGCGCTGGATCGAGGCGTTGATGTCATCCAGGATATGCACGGTGATTTTCTTGCTCGACAACGACGGCCCGGTCAGACGCACCAGCTTGCGCTTGTAGGTGTCGCCGGAGAGCAGCAGGAAGAAAGTCAGGAACAGCACCATGGCGGCCTGGCCGATCATGCCGGCGGCCCCCATCGAGCCGGACCAGAGGAAGTCGCCGAATTTGAAACCGGGCGTGTCGAGGACCACGCGTGTCGTTCGCTGTTTCGGCGTCGCCGCCACACCGGCTGCCTGGCTTGTCGCTTGCTCCAGCTCGCTGGCGGCGGTCTGTATCTTCTGCATGGTGCTGTCCTGGCCCTGGCGCAGACTGGCAACGCCGGTCGTCAACTCGCTCACCGCCGCGGGCAACTGTTCCAGGATGGTGCGCACCTGTCCGCGCAGCGCGTAGCTGCCCAGCACGAGCGCTGCGACGACAGCCAGCATGACGATGGCAGCACCCGCCAGACGCGGGATCTTGATCCGTTCGAGCCAGACGACGAGCGGGTTCAGGGTGTAGGCGAACAGGATGCCGAGCAGCAGGGAAATGACGAAGCTCTGCGCCCATTCCAAGGCAAACACCACCGCAACGGTGGCGAGCAGGGTCAACGCCAGGCCATGCCGACCCTCGGCCAGGCGAATTGACGGCGGCGCCACGGTGGCTTGAGCGGCAGGTGCGACTTCAGGGGGCAAAACGGTCTCCCAACGACTACGGCCGGAACTCGGTCCGGCCGCAGTGCGTGATCAAAACGCGCTTACTTGAGGCGCATGTCGTTCTTGACGGATTTCACGCCGCTGACGCCGCTGGCCAGTTCGACTGCCCGGTTTGCCGCGGCCTGCGAGCTGACGAAGCCGCTCAGCTGCACGATGCCCTTGAAGGTCTCGACGTTGATCTCGGTGGCCTTGGTGAGCGGATCGTCGATCAGGGCCGCCTTCACCTTGGTGGTGATGACGGTGTCGTCGACATACTGGCCGGTGCCTTCCTTCTGCGGCGTGGATGAACATCCGGCGGCGGCGGCCAGCGTAACGGCCAGGAACACTGCGGAAACGTATTTATTGAGGTTTTTCATGGTTGATTCTCCAGTTGTGTTGGGCAGGTCTGCTGCCGGCGAGGACTTATTTGAGCCGCATTTCGTTGGTGACGGCTTTGACGCCGCCGATGTTGCGTGCCAGTTCAACCGCCCTGTTCGCCGCTGCTTGCGAGCTGACGAAACCGCTCAGTTGGACCACGCCCTTGAAGGTCTCGACGTTGATTTCGATGGCCTTGGTGAGGGGGTCTTCGATCAGGGCCGCTTTCACCTTGGCGGTGATGACGCTGTCATCGAAATACTGGCCGACCCCTTCCTTCTGCGGTGTCGAAGAACAGCCCGCTGCGGTGAGCAGCGAAGCGGCCAGGAAAATGGCGGAAAGATATTTGTGTAGGTGTTTCATGGTTGCTTCTCCAGAAAGTTTTAGTAGAGGGCCGCGCATTAGGGGCTTCACTTGCGCACCTTGCGAAACCTGGATCGCAGCGTAGATGCAAGGTGCTGGCTTGTCGGTACGCTGTCGCACATAACGCAGCAGGCCGTGCGGCGACAATTTTCAGAGCGGGGTTGCTTCCGCTTCTTTCTGCGCCAACTGAGTTTCTCCGTTGGCAAGAAGCCGCCCGAAGCCCTCGCCGGACAAGGGGTGGCTGAATTGATAACCTTGCCCAACTTCGCATTGCCGCGTCTGCAGAAAGGTGAGTTGTTCCGGCGTTTCCACACCCTCGGCAATGACCCGCTGGTTGAGGTTTCTGCCGATGCCGATGACGGTGCTGACGATGATGGCGTCGTTGCTATCGGTAATGATGTCGCGCACGAGCGACTGGTCGATCTTGAGGGTGTCAATGGGAAAGCTCTTCAGGTTGCTCAGGCTCGAATAGCCGGTGCCGAAGTCGTCGATAGCCAGCCGTACCCCCATCGCCTTTAGCGCATGCAACACGGCCGCCGACGATTCTGCATCGTGCATCAGAATGCGTTCGGTCAGTTCCAGTTCGAGAAAACGTGGCGCCAGGCCGGTCTCCCGCAGAATCAGAGCGATACCGTCGAGAAAATTAGGTTGGCGGAATTCCAGTGCGGAAATGTTGACTGCCACCGGCACTGCAGGCAGGCCCGCGTCCAGCCAGGACTGGACTTGTCGGCAGGCTTCGCGCATCACCCAGCGGCCGATCGGCACAATGAGGCCGCACTGCTCCGCAATCGCCACGAATTGCCCGGGGAGGACCAGCCCAAGTTCCGGCTCCTGCCAGCGGAGCAGCGCCTCGGTTCCGGTTATCGCACCTGAGGCCAGATCGATCTGCGGTTGGTAATGCAGCAGGAACTCGCCCTGTTTCAGGGCGCGGCGCAGACTGGTTTCTACGGCCTGGCGGTGGATCGCGTTGGTGTTCATGTCGGCGCGGAAGAACTGATACTGGCTGCGGCCGGCGGCCTTGGCGTGAAACATCGCGGTGTCCGCGTTCTGCAATACATCGTCGACGTTGCTACCGTCGTCCGGAAAGATGCTGATGCCGATGCTCATGCCGACATGCAGTTCGTGTCCATCTATCAGGTGCAGCAACTCGAACGCGGCGAGCAGTTTTTCTGCAATGCGGGTGGCCGCTTGCGGGTCTTCTATTTCGGCCAGCAGGATCACGAACTCGTCGCCACCCTGGCGACACACCGTGTCGGTGTCGCGCACACTGCTGGTCAGGCGTTCCGCGACAGACTTCAAGAGCAGATCACCGATGGCATGTCCGAGCGAGTCGTTGATGTGCTTGAAATAATCCAGGTCGATGAACAGCAATGCGATCTGCTTCTTGTGCCGGTTGGCCAGCCTGATCGCCTGGGACAGTCGTTCTGTCAGCAGCAACCGATTCGGCAAGCCGGTAAGAAAATCATGCTGCGCCAGATGCGCCATCTTCAGCGTCATCGCGCGCGACAGGCTGACGTCGTGGAACACCATCACCGCGCCGATGACCTGGCCTTCGCGGTTGTGTATCGGCGCGGCGGAATCCTCAATGGCGGATTCGGTGCCGTCGCGGCGGATCAGCACGCTATCCTGAGCCATTTCCACGGTCTGGTTTTTCCGGATGGCGTGCAGCGCCGGATTCGTGGCGGTCTGGCGCGAGGCGCCATCGACGATCTGAAACACCTTGGTCAGCGGCTGGCCGATGGCTTCTTCGCGCGACCAACCGGTCATTTTTTCCGCCACCAGATTCAGATAGGTCACATTGCCCGGCAGGTCGGTGGTCAGCACGGCGTCGCCGATCGAATTAAGCGTAACCTGGGCGCGCTCTTTTTCCTCGAACAACGCCTCTTCCGTCACCTTGCGCTCGGTGATGTCCTCCACCGTCTGCACCAGGCCAAGCGCTCTCCGTCCGTCCAGCATGGCGGCGCTGTTGACGCGCGTCCAGACCACGCTCGCGTCGGCCTGCTGAAAGCGGTACTCGGTCTGGAAAGGCTCCTGGCTGCGCGCCGAGATGCGCCACTCGGCAAGGACACGCTCGCGATCTTCCGGGTGGATCGCCATGCTCCAGTTGGTGCCCAATGTCTGTGCCTGGTTCAGTCCCGATATCATTTGGTACGCCGTGTTGGTATAGACACAGCTGCCTTCGGCATTGGAAACGAATATACCCAGCGGGGAGGCATCGCTGATCGCGCGAAAGCGCGCCTCACTGGTGCGCAGTTCTTCCTGGACATCCTTGCGTTCGATCAGATAGCGCAGTGCGCGCGGCAACCAGTGCGCGTCGAGGTGGCTTTTGACCAGATAGTCATGCGCGCCGTGCTGCACGGCCTGGTTCGCGCCGGCTTCATCGCCCGCCGTAGTGAGCACCATGATCAGCGCATTCGGTGCAGCCTGGCTCACCTGATCGAACACCGCGATGCCCTGGCAGTCGGGCAGCGTCAGGTCGAGCAGAATCACCTCGACTGCAGCCCTGCCCAGTCGTTCCAGCGCTTGGTCAAGTCGCGTAACCGATTCGACCTGAAACGGGCACCCTTCAGCAGCGACGAGCGCCTGCTGGATCAGCCTGGCATCGGCGGCATCGTCTTCAACCAGCAGTACGCTGGTCGGAGCGGTGTTCAGCAGCGGCTTATGTGGCATCGCGGCAGCCTATTTCTGCGTGGGATCGGGTGGCACCCGCAGATTGCCTTCCCAATCGCAGCCCAGAGAGGCGCAGTGGTAACGGTAGACCGGCATGAAAACGTTGATGAGGTGATCGAACGAACGCCGCTGAACGCGGTACACCGAGCCACCGCAGCGCGGGCATATCCCGCCGCTAGCGATATGCGGCACGCGCGGCGGGGTTGAACAGGCAAGTTTCTGCATGAATGCAGTCCTTTCGGGAAACGCCTAAGTCGAACTAGCGCAGCGACATGCCACACAAGCTCGGGCGCGGAAAGCGCGTAGGTCAGTCCTTGCTGCGCGCTTCAAAATCCTTGATCTGCTGTTCGGCTTCGTTTTTCGAGACGCCGTAGGCTTCCTGCACCTTGCCGACCAACTCGTCACGCTTGCCGGCGATGACGTCGAGGTGATCGTCTGTCAGCTTGCCCCATTGCGCTTGTACCTTGCCCCTGAACTGCTTCCAGTTACCTTGAACGATGTCCCAGTTCATGTCCGACTCCTTTGGTTCGTATTCCGAGTGGCGGAATCGCCAGTCGCGCATCCTGCTGGATGCCATTGAGAAATTAATTGCCCAGGCAAACGCAGTCTGTTCGGTGACGTACATTGATAGGACTTTCATGGGCTGCCACTGACTCACACTTTGTGTAGTGATGCGCGCATCAGTGAGTCCTGCTCACCGGACATCTGCCGGCGGGACGCCGGCGCTCCAATGCGGCATCGTATTGCGGCGCGGCGCGCAAATACTCCCTGGGAGCGCCGGCGTCTCACCGGCCTGGTCGCCGAACTGCCGGCGGTCCCGACTTGTCGTTGGAGCGCCGGCTTCCAGCCGGTTTTGTCACTCTGATCAGACGAACAAAAGCCGACTGGAAGCCAACGCTCCAGCAGTGGTTCCGGGCCTGAAGTCCCGCATCCCGCTGGTCAGGAAAGTCAGCGGGATGCCTCAACTCAAACCATCTTGGCCCACAGACTGCACCAACCATCGGGACTGATCTGGCCATCTACCAGCTTGCAGCTGTTCGAGCCCGCCTCGAAATGCATGCATACGCCACACTTCTGCTCGCCCTTCGGCTGCGACTGGTACTGCACGCTGGCCTGGGTCACTTTTCCGGGCGTTGCCGTTTCGCTGCCGCTGCTGGCTGGGCTGGCTGGCTCGGTACTGGGTGTTTCACCTTGCTTAGCGTCACAACCCAGTAGGGCGGCCGGAATCAACAGGCTGCAACCCACTGCCAGCGCGCCGCGCAGCACGGTTCTACGGGACAGGATTTCTTCTTGATGCATGTCTGACTCCTAGCGTGATTGATTACTTGTTTGGCGGATCTGCCAGATGAACTCCCAGGTGCCATACGACGGGCTCTGCGTGGGCGAGGTTGTCCGTTTCCGACGGCAGCGTCTGTGCGCTTTCATACATGCGGGCGTTTGCTTACTTTGGCCGCGGCCGCGACAGTTGCGACCGCACCGCCTGCAACCGGCCGGCGCGCAACTCGAGTACGGCCTTTGCTACCGCGCGCGCCACATTGCGCGCTTCTTCCTGCACGGCTTCATCCCGGTCCAGCGCCGCGTGACTGCTCGCATACGGCTCGAAGTAGCCGATGTAACGATCCAGGCGCGCTTGCGCGCCGGCGTCGATGAATCCCATCCAGTCGAGCCAGTCCGACAGGCTGCGCCGCGCGCCTTCGATGCCGGCCACATCACCGTGCACGATCAGGCCGTAGGCGCGTCCGGCCAGGTGCTGCGGATAGTCCCAGCCGGCCATCTCGAGGGCTTTCGCCTGCGCGGCATTCTTGCCCGAGGTCGTGGTGGGATCGGGGTTGCCGCCATCGGCGCAGACCAGGCGGTCGATCATCAGCTTCAATGGGCTGGGGCTCTGATACCAATACACCGGCGTGACGATGAGTACCGCATGGGCCGCGGTCCAGCGTTCGTAAATCTCGGCCATCCAGTCGTTGGTCTGGTTCAGCGTATGGTTGGGGTAGCAGCTACACGGCCAGTGGCACAGCGGCATCGCAGTCGACACGCATGCCTTGCAGGGAAAGATCTGGCGGCCGTATTCGGAGGTCAGCAAGCTCAGGTCGAGCACATCGGGCTGAATCGCGGCCTGTTCCAGGATTTCGCGCGCGATCCCGAGCAGGCGGAAGGTCTTCGACATCTCGCTGGAACAGGTGCCATCGTTGCGCGCCGAAGCGCAGATCAGCAACACCCGGGACGGGCTCGCCGGGTCGGCCCAGTGCAGTTGCGCGGCGTCGATGCGCTGTTTGGTGGCGACCCACTCGGATGACAGGTCCTGATCAGGATCGGCATAACCCGGACCCGCCTTCTGTTTGAAGGGCGACTTGCGGCCCTCCTGGTAGGCCTGCCAGGCGATCTCCTCCAGCCGCGCGATGGCCGCATCTTCGTTCCGGTAGGCCGGGTCGACGAAGGCGGCGCGAAATCGGGTACTGAACGCCGCACGTTCCAATTGCGCCGGTGCCTGGCCCTTGCGAATCTCGATCATGGTGGCCGCCTTTGGCCGACCGGTGTTTGAGCCGGGTCGGCGTGGTGGCGTGAGTAAACGGGCAAGATTGGCTGCATACGGCCGCGCAAGGGGTCAGGAGCGGTCCACGGCGGTTTCAAGGATCAGTGACTTTTTTCGATATCTGACCTCAGATCGCCAAATTTCCCCTGGACTTTGCCGCCGGCATTCTCAATCTTGCCTTTTTGCTCCAGCGTTTTATTGCCGACAACCCGGCCGGCGACTTCCTTTACCTTGCCTTTCACTTCTTTGATACGGCCTTTGATTTGATCTCTGTTCATGCTGATCTCCGTGGGTAATGGTGGTTGATGGCCCGAAGCGCCGGACTGGGCGGCCAACGCTCGCCATGGAAAAAATTTATTCCGCATACCCGACCGGTTCTGTACGGCAACGCACAGAAGATCAAAAAAATTGTCAGCTCATTCCGCCAACTTAGCCGACATGTCGGACGGATGCCGAAACGCACCGCATGGCCTGGCGGATACGCACAAAGACCAACTCAATGCCGACCTGCCGGCATTACTCAAGGCATGAAGTCGCCTGGACAAAACTAGTGTGGTGTTGTCCTACATGGGCTTGCGCTTAGGTTCACTCAAGCGTGCAACACCACACCAGTGTGCGCTGTCGTACAGACGGCTGCCTGTCATCGGCGCAATCATTCCAAGCATGACAGGGCGATGAGAGAAACCGCCATCGCCGAAAAAACGGTATCAACTCCAGCTTTCGGTGGGCGGTTATTGCTTCATCCCGAGTGTCAATAAACAACTTGAACAAAAGGAAAATGATCATGAGCGCTACCGTTCAGAATTTCATACGCCGGGGTTACAAAACCCATCTCATCCCGGATTTCCCCCATGCCCCCAGCGACTGGTCGCGTGAAATCGCCGAGGAATTGGCGCACATAGAAGGTTTGACTCTGACTGCGGCGCACTGGCAGGTTGCGCGTGCGTTGCAACAGATCAGTGCGTGTAGCGATGATCCTGCCATCTACGCGCATGAACTGCATGATGTGCTGGATGCGCATTTCCATCCTACCGGGGCTTTCATTAGCCCAAGGCTGCCTGCTCGCTGGGCTTGAAGCAGCGGCAGGGTCACAGGGAGGCATCAAGTTGCGCGATGCGTTCCAGATACCACGTATTTTCCCGTCCTTCGAGCCCGATTGGGCCAGGGCCCAAGTGCCTGGGAAAAGGCGCGACCGGTGTCGGACAAAAGCGGCTTGGCCGCATTTTCGTTATGGGCGTGGCAGCGCTGCCGGCAACGCTGCCTGCAGCGTTTCAGATTGAAACTTGAAACTGCAGTTGATGTTGTTGTAACCGCCTCAAGCCGCACGTTCGGTGCGCGCGCGGCGCACCCTACCGTGTTTCAACCCGAACCTTTTCGTCTGTCGTCAGCGCCGGTGCGGCGTCCCTGGTCAGGATCAAGATGTCGCGCCAGCAGGTCGATGTGTTCCAGTCCGACCAGGTCCGCGTCGAGCAGTTGAGCCAGCCCTTCCGCGCCGTGCCGCATGACGATGCCGTGGTTACGGATGAATAGCGAACGCGCCAGCGGAGCGAACAGCTTCATCCACCAGCGGGTGCTGCGCACATGCCATTCGTGGCGAACGACGGTAACGGCGCCATGGTGCGAGAACTGCCAGCGACCGATGCCGGCAAGGTCACCGGCAACGCTGCCCTCGATGGCCACCTGTTTTTCGATGCGGGTTACGCGCACATCGATCGCCATCCGGTAAGGCAGGTGGCCATGCCAGAAATAGCGCAGGACGCTGCCAATGCCGGTGGCGTCACCGGCCGCAAGCAACTCCACTTTCTGTACGTCCGACCACCAGTCCGGCCAGCGCGGGGCATCGAGGACGGCCGCGTAGACCTGATCCAGCGGCGCTTCGATGCGCCAGATTGTCAGCAAGCGGTATTCCGTCATGTTGTCTCCAGAGCCGGCGCGGGCGGCGCCAGAAAGCGACTTTCGAAGATCTCGGCCGGCACCGGTTTGCTGAACAGGAAACCCTGCATTTCGTCACAGTCGAGCAAACGCAGCAGGCGCGATTCCTCTTCGTTTTCGACGCCTTCCGCCACGACCTTCAACTTCAGCGCATGCGCCATGTTGATGATGGTGGCGACCAGCGCCAGTCCCTCCGGCGTGACGGTCATCTCGGTCACGAAGGAACGGTCGATCTTCAGCGTGTCCACCGGCAGTTTCGCCAGGTAGCTGAGCGAGGAAAAGCCGGTGCCGAAATCGTCGATGGCGATGCAAACGTTCATGCTGCGGATCGCATTCAAGCTGACGATGCTGTGCGGGACGTCGGCCATGATCAGGCTTTCGGTGATCTCCAGTTCCAGCCCGTCCGCCGCCTGTGGGTCGATCGCGATGGCTTGCCCGATTTCGGTGATGAAGCTGCGATGGCGCAATTGCAGCGGCGACACGTTGACTGCAATGCGCACGGCGGGCAGGCCCGCGCCGCGCCAGCGCAGGTAGTCCGCGATGGCGGTGTGCAACGCCCAGCGGCCGACTTCATGGATCAGTCCGATTTCTTCCAGGATCGGGATGAAGTGGACCGGCGGCACCAGGCCGGTGCGCGGATCGTTCCAGCGGATCAGCGCTTCGGCGCTGGTGATCTTGCCGCTGGCGAGGTTCACCTTGGGTTGGTAATGCAGCACGAATTCACCGTTGTCGAGCGCCTGGCGCAGCTGGTTCTCCAGGGTCAGCTTGCCGGCCACCGCGTCGCTCATTTTCTGGGTGTAAAACAGGTAGAGCTCACCCTGCTGCTTGGCATTTTTCAGCGCGGCCTCGGCGTGTCTGAGCAAGGTTTCGGCCTCGGTGCCGTCATCCGGAAACAGCGCGACGCCGACTTTGATGGCGATGCGGAACGCCGCGTGGTTCAGGCGAAACGGGTACGCCAGAAATGCCGCCATCATGATTTCGAGTTGCCGCGCCACGTCGCCGGCCTGGTTGACCTCCGGCAACACCACGGCGAAATGATCCGCACCCACACGCGCCAACAGATTGCTATCGCCCGCATCCCGCGTCAGCCACGCCGCCACCTGGCGCAACAACTCGTCCCCGGCCAGCCGGCCGAGGCTGTCGTTGAGGTTTTTGAAGCGCTCGAGATCGATCAGCAGCACGGCCAGCTTGTGGTCGCCGCTGACCGCGCTGCGCGTGTACTGCGCGACGCGATCAAGAAACAGACTGCGGTTCGCCAGTCCGGTAAGTGCGTCGTGCCAGGCCAGGTAATCGAGCTGTTCCTGCTTGTCGATGTGGTCGATGGCAAAGGCAATGTCGTTAGCCAGTTCGCGCAACAACGTGACTTCGTCGTCGTTGAAGTAGCCGAATTCGCCGGCATACAGGGTGAGTACGCCGACCGCCTGATCGGCCACCAGCAACGGTAAAGCAATCATCGACTTGAAGCCGCGCTTGAGCGCTTCCTGGCGCAGCAACGGATACGGATTTTCGCGCATGTCGTTGCCGATCATGACCTTGCGCTGTTGCAGGGCAAGCACCGGCAGGCTTTGTTTCTCGCTCAGCGCCAGGGGCAGGTTGCCGATGTAATCGTCACCGTCGCCGTGCCAGGCCACCGGCACGATACGCGTCGCCAGTGCGTCGACAATGCCGAGCCAGACCAGCGGAAATCCAGCCTCTACCGCGATCCGGCAGGCTTCACGGTAGAGTTCGTTACGGTCGCGCACCCGCACGATCAGGCCATTGATGCCGCTGAGTACCGCGTAGACGCGATTCAGGCGTTTGATGCCGAGTTCGGCCCGCTTCTGCTCGGTGATGTCTTCACCGATGCTGGCGACGCCGTTCACCTCGCCAGTGGTCGAGCGCAGCACGGTATTGTTCCAGCGGATCAGGCGACGCTCGCCGGAACGGGTCAGTATCTCGTGCTCGTGATGGCAGGTTTCAGGGCGATTGGCGAGCAACGCCGTGAAGAAGCCGTCTCTCAAATTGTGCAGCTCGGGTGGCACGAACAGGTCGAACCAGTTTTCTCCGATCACCTCTTCGAACTGCCAACCGGTCAGGCAGAGCAGGTATTCGTTGCAGTAGGTAATGCGCCCGGTGTGGTCGAGCATCAACGAAATCAATTCGATATTGCCCAGCAGGTCACTGAAACGCCGCTCGCTTTCGCGCCGACGTTCTTCGGCCAGGCGCGCAGCCGTCACGTCCATGTGCATGACCACGACGCCATTCGGACGATCTTCGGACAGAGGTGTCACCGTCATCACGAACCAGCGCTGCTGCGTCGGCAAGTGACTCTGATATTCCATCGAAAAACGTTTTGCCGTCCCGGTCAGCAGCGCGCGAATGCCCGCGGCGGCGTGCTGCGATACATGGGCGATATTGCCTTGTGCGTTAGTGCCTTGTGCGTTGTCGCAATAATCGAGGTAATTGAGGCCAGTCTCATATGCCGGAATCAGGTGTGCATGTGCGTCGGCTTCTCGCCGCCACGACTCGTTGACCGTGACGATGCGGCCCTGGCTGTCGAGCATGGCAACATTTGCCGGCAGCGCGTTGAGGATGGCGTTCTGCTTGGCGGCTTCGTTCTGACGCAACTGCTCCTGTACGTGCTGCAACAGGAATGTGCGGCCGTCCCGGTCCGATACCGCATCCACTTCACCGGCGGTCAGTTCTTCCAGACGACGTCCAGTCAGGTGCAGCGTCTCGATCAGCGCGGAAATTTCCGCGTTGGCATCCTGTTCGGGCAGGGGCTTGACGGGTTTCATGCCGCGCTGTCTGTCAGCCCCAACGCCAGCAACATGGTCTGCGTCTGGCTTAGCGTGCCGACGATTTTTCGCACCGGCGGCGGCGTCAGCGCGACCAGCGTCGGGGTCATGAAAATACTTTCTGCCAGAGCGCGCTCGGGTTCGCGGAATACATCGACGATTTCGATCTCGTAGCGATCCGCCAGGTGGCCTCGGCAGAATGCGGCCAGATTGGCGATGGCCTGGGTCGAGTTCGGCGCGTCGCCGGCGACATACAGCCGGAACTTGAACTGGGCGCGTCGGCTCATGCCGGGTTCTCCTTGTCTTTATCCACCGCAATCGTCGCATCGGCTCCGCGCAACTCCTTCATCTGAGTGCGGCCGCGCGACAACTCGCCTTCATGACTCTGCGTGGAGCGAACCAGCAACGCTTTCTCGACCTGCTTCGCCACCAGTTCCGTCTGCAGCGACTTGACGCGCACTTCGAGTTCGGCCTCCTCGGCATCGAGTCTGACCCGCTTCAGCTTGGCGGCAGCTTCGGCGGTCTCGCTGGCGACCCGCTCGGCCCGTTCCTTTTCCCAGCGCAGCGTGCCCATCAATACCTCGCCGCCGGCTGTATAGGTGTCGGCCAGGGTCACGCCGGTGTCACTCAAGATCAGCTCGCGCACCTGGTTCGAATGCGCCGTGCCGCGCGACTTGACGATGGACAGGCCGCGATTGCGCTCGCCGGCCTGCATCAGATAGTTGAGGTGGATCCAGGTGTCCGCCAGCGCTGAAATTTGCAGCGGCGTACCGCTTTCGGTCCGGTTCGACATCTCGTCGAGCAGGCTGGTGCAAATCAACGTGATGCCCTCGCCCTTGGACCAGTCGATCAAGCGATCCGCCACGCTTTGCACGGTCACGTCGTTGCCGGATTTGTACCAGGTCGACACTGGATCGATCACCAGGCAGCGAGCGCCGTGTTCCTCAGACAAGGTCTTGACGCGGACCAGGTATGACTCCGCGCTACCGGCGATGGTGCGCGCCGAGACCATGCGCAAGCAGCCGCTATGGACGTATTGATCGAGCTGGATGCCGACCGAGGCCAGGTTGCGCACCACTTCGTTGCAGTCTGAATCGAAGCTGACGAACAGGGTACGCTCGCCGCGTCGGCAAGCCGCCTCCGCGAAAGCGCCGCTCAAAGTGGTCTTGGCGGTGCCGGAGAAGCCGGTGATCAGAATGCTGGCGCCGCGGTAGTAGCCGCCGCCGAGCATGGTGTCGAGCCGTTCGACGCCACTGGACACGCGTTCGGTGCTGACCTTGGCGTCGATCCGGACGCGCGTGCGCGCGGCGTCGACCACCAGCCCGCTGTTGCCGATCAGGAACGGCGATTCGTTCTCGTCGAAGGCGGAGCCACGATATTTCTGCACGCGCAGATTGCGATGCGACACGCCCAACACCACGCTGTGGTTGAGGATGACGGCGCAATCCACCATGAATTGCATGAACCCGAACGGCTGCTGGATGGCGCTGCCGGTCTCGTCACCACCGGCCTTCGCGGTGATGATGCCGGTCAGTCCGCGCGCCAATAACCATTCGTGCAGGCGGTAGATTTCGCGCCGTCTCCGCGCCTGGTCGGACAGCAGCGCCAAGATGACATCGAGGGCGTCGAACACGATGCGCCGCGCCCCCATGGTCTTGATCTGAGCCTCCAGCGCCGCCAGCATGCCGCCGAGATCGAAATCGCCCGACTGGATCAGATCGGGCTGCGGTTGCGCGTCCAGGAAAAACAATTTCTTCTGCTGCTGCAACGCGGTGAGGTGCCAGCCGAAGCTGTCGGCATTCGCCACGATACGCGACGACGCCTCCTCGAAGGCAACAAAGATGCCCGGTTCCTTGCACGCTTGAGCGCCATGCACCAGGAATTGCAGCGCCAGGATGGTCTTGCCGGAACCCGGGCCGCCGACCAGCAGTGTTGTGCGTGCGTGCGGCAAACCGCCACCGGTGATTTCGTCGAATCCGTCGATGCCGGTCGGCGCTTTCGTTGTTGGTGTTGCGTGTGGAGATTGGATCGGTTTCATAGATTCCCCATCGTTGTAAACAGCCGCAGGTGAAATCCCTGTCATCACCATGACCACGGCCCTCTTTTTAGGGAAGCATCCACCTGAAATTTGCGGCGGTATGTTCGTTAGCACACATAAGGAGGTTGGGCATGCGGCGTATCTTTTGGAGACTTCCGTTCACGAGGTATCCATGACCTTTGCAATCTGGGCGCTGATCATCGGTGCGCTGCTGATCACCATGGCGTTGGCCGGCACGACGCTGCGGCGCTTGCCGTTGAGTACCGCCATGCTTTACCTGGTCGCCGGCTACGCACTGGGGCCGGCCGGATTGGGGTTGATGTCACCCGATCCGCTCAGCAACACGGTTTTTCTCGAAGGCGTGGCGGAGGCGGCGGTGCTGATTTCGCTGTTCGCGGTTGGCCTGCGTCTCGGTCTACCCCTGTCCGATCGGCGTTGGTTGCTGCCGCTGCGCCTGGCACTGGTGTCGATGACGATCACGGTGGCGCTGATCGCCGCCATCGCGATGCTGGGCCTGGGTTTTTCGCTGGGCGCCGCCATCCTGCTGGGTGCAATTCTGGCGCCGACCGACCCGGTGCTGGCCTCCGATGTCCAGGTAGTCGAGGCGGGCGACCGCGATCGCTTGCGCTTCAGCCTGACCGGGGAGGGCGGCTTCAACGACGGCGCCGCATTTCCGTTCGTCATGCTCGGCCTGGGTCTGCTCGGTTTGCACGATCTGGGCGCTTTCGGCTGGCGCTGGCTGGCGCTCGACGTGGTTTGGGCCATCGCCGGCGGTTTGCTGATCGGTGGCACGCTGGGCACGCTGATCGGGCGCCTGGTGGTCTATCTGCGCATCCGCCACCAGGAGTCGGTCGGCCTCGACGAATTTCTCGCGCTGGGACTCATCGCACTCACCTATGGCGTGGCCGTTCTCTGCCTGACCTATGGTTTCCTGGCCGTTTTTGCCGCGGGCCTGGCGCTGCAAAGGGTGAAGAAACAACCGCGAGAAAACTCCGGTTCGGCCGTGCTGGAAACCGGATTGAAGAGCACTCAGGCGAAAGAGGCGTTGGCCACCGACTCGGAATATGCCAGCGCTTTCATGATGCAGGAGGTGCGTGGCTTCAACGAACAACTGGAACGGATTGCCGAGATCGCGGTGGTGCTGGTAGTCGGCGCGATGCTGGCATACACCGATATTCCGTTTGGCGCGGTCTGGTTTGTGCCGTTGCTGTTCGTGGTGGTGCGGCCGGTGTCGGTGTGGCTGGGCTTGCTTGGGGCGCCGGTGTCGCGCGATCAGCGCCTGTTGATTTCCTGGTTCGGCATCCGCGGCATCGGCTCCATCTACTACCTGATGTATGCGATCAACCACGGTCTGCCGCGCGGCCTGGCGGCAGAGATCATTGCCATCACGCTGACGGTCGTGGCCGTCTCCATCGTGTTGCACGGCATTTCCGTAACGCCGCTGATGAGCCTTTACGCACAGCGGAAAGTCCGCCGCTCCGGCTTCGACCGGCGGGAGTGAATACGCGCCGAAGAATCCCTGTAGGGCGGAAAAGCGCAGCGCCTTCCGCCGGAGTTGCGACGTAAGCATGTCGGAAAGCAGCGGAGTCGGTGATGCTTTAGCAGCTTACGAATCCGGCGTACTCCTTGCGGGTGCGCTATCGCTTTTCCGCCCTACTTGTTGAAGTCGTCGCTGTCGAATTCCTGGATGACTGCGCGGGCGATTGCGGTCTGTTGCAGCGTCCGTGTTTCGGCTGCCTGCGTGCGCTAGCGAACGGAATCGCCATCGCTTTCGATGCATCCTGTCTCCGTTGGACTTAACCGGAGTGAGCGTCATGGGCAAATATCTTTTGGCTTGGCTTTTAGGCGTACCCGTTTTTGTGCTGGTGCTTGTGTACCTCTTTTTCTAGCCCGCTAGCGGTTCCTTCACGAAAGCACGCTGCGTTGCGGCCCGGGCCGCGACAGCGATTGCGCGCTACTGGTGCTCGATTCCCGGGCATAGCCGTGATCCGTGCGAGACCTCAATGTGACGCAAGTCTTTCCGGTGGGTCTGGATGCGTCTGGTCTGTATTCCATCGCACATAGATAAACCCGTCGGCCTGAGTGCGTTACCGAACGGAAAGGGGTCGGTTACCGGTGCACCGTGCTTCGACCTGCACCCACCAAGGTAGCCGATCATGAGCAATCACAAACCAACGCATCACTCGGACAAACACTCACCGGAAAAGGACTCGGCCCCTGATGGAGACTCGCTACGTGCTGCCGGCGGCGAACTGCACCAGATCACTGGTCGCGATCACCCCATGCTCACCACGAACCAGGGTGTCGCGCTTTCCGATAATCAAAACTCGTTGCGGGCCAATCCGCGCGGCCCCACGCTGCTGGAGGATTTCATCCTCCGCGAAAAAATCACCCATTTCGATCACGAACGCATTCCCGAGCGCATCGTTCACGCACGAGCAACGGGCGTGCATGGATTCTTTGAGCTGACCGCCTCGTTGCAGCAATACACCACGGCCAGAATCCTCACTGAGGTCGGTGAGACAACGCCCGTGTTTACGCGCATCTCGACCGTCGCCGGCGGCGCAGGTTCGGTGGACACCCCGCGCGATGTGCGCGGGTTCGCCGTCAAGTTCTATACCAAGCAAGGCAACTGGGATCTGGTCGGCAACAACGTCCCGGTTTTCTTCATCCAGGATGCGATCAAATTCCCCGACCTGATCCATGCCGTAAAAATGGAACCCGACCGCGGCTTTCCACAATCGGCAACCGCGCACGACACGTTCTGGGATTTCATTTCGCTGACGCCCGAATCCATGCATATGGTGATGTGGATCATGTCGGACCGCACCCTGCCGCGTTCGCTGCGCATGATCGAAGGCTTTGGCGTGCACAGCTTTCGGCTGATCAACCAGGCTGGCGAGTCGACTTTCGTCAAATTCCACTGGCGCCCAAAACTCGGTTTGCAGTCCACCATCTGGGATGAGACCGTCAAGATTTCCGGCGCCGATCAGGACTTCCATCGCCGCGACATGTTTGACGCCATCGCGGCGGGCAATTTCCCCGAGTGGGAATTCGCGGTGCAGCTTTTTACGCAGGAGGAAGCGGACGCTTTTCCGTTCGATCATCTCGACGCGACCAAGCTGATACCTGAAGAACTGGTGCCTTTGCGGGTAATCGGCCGCATGGTTCTGGATCACTGGCCGAAAAATTTCTTCGCTGAAACCGAACAGGTCGCCTACTGTCCCGCCAATGTCGTGCCAGGCATCGACTTCTCTAACGATCCGCTGTTGCAAGGCCGTTTGTTCTCTTACCTCGACACCCAGCTTTCGCGCCTGGGTTCCGCCAATTTCCACCAGATTCCGGTCAATGCGCCGCAGTGCCCGTTCGCCAACCTGCAACGCGATGGGCACATGCAAATGGCGCAGCCGGAGGGCCGGGTCGCCTATGAACCGAACTCCTTGTCGGAGAACTCGCCGCGCGAAACGCCCAAGGGGTTTCATAGCGCAGCAATAACTGAAACGGGCAAGGCTGAAACAGGCAAAAAAGGCCGCATCCGCCCCGAAAGCTTCGCCGACCATTACAGCCAGGCGCGCCAGTTCTATCTCAGCCAGTCCGCGTATGAGCAGGCGCATATCGCCTCGGCATTGGTGTTCGAGCTGTCCAAGGTCGAGCATCCGCACATCCGGGCAGCCATGGTTGGCCACTTGCGCCATATCGAAGAAGACCTCTCCCGCCGGGTCGCCGCAGGTCTTGGACTCGACGAGATGCCCGAAGCCCCGTTGGCCGCAGCGCCCGTTCTGGAAATGGCGCCTTCGCCCGCGTTACAGGTCATCGGCAAGATGAAAGACACGCTGATGGGGCGCGCGATCGGCATCCTGATCGCGGAGGGTTCAGATGGCGATGTCATCAAGAGTCTTAAGAAGGCCGCCATCGATGCAGGCGCCAGCGTCAAGATCATCGCCCCCAAAGTCGGCGGCGCGAAGCTTGCCGATGGCTCGATGCTGGCGGCTGACGGGCAACTGGCAGGTACGCCTTCCGTGCTGTTCGACGCGGTCGCCGTCATCCTCTCCGAAGCAGGTGCAACAGCGCTGTCGAAGGAAGGCGCCGCGATTGATTTCGTGCGCGATGCGTTCTGCCATCTCAAAGCCATCTCCGTCGACGCAGGCGGCCAGCGGCTTTTGCAAGTGGCGAATGTCGGACAGGACGCGGGCATCGTGGATGCCAACGACAAGGAAGCGTTTATCACTGCCGCAAAGACGCGCCAATGGGAACGGGAAAAATCGGTTCGTAGCCTGGCATAGCAAGCGCTAGTAGCAGCCTGTCGGACTTTGGGCGTCAATAGCGAAAATCTGCCCCGGCGAGCCCATTTTTTGCCGTTCTGCTGGCCTTCCTACAGACGTGAGCTTGGCCGAAGCCAGGAGCCTGTGTGGTGTTGATCCCGTGTGCGCTCTCGTACAGACGAATGCCGGTTCTGGCGCGATCATCTAAGCATGACAGGGCGATGACTTAAACCGCCATCGCCGAAAAAACGGTTTCAACTCCAGCTTTCGATTGGCGGTTTTGCTTCATTCCCGAGAGTCAAGAAACAACTTGAACAAGGAAAATGATCATGAGCACTACCGTTCAGTATTCCATCCGACGTAGTTACACAACTCAACTCTTTCCGGATTTCCCCCATCCTCCCAGCGACTGGTCGCGGGAAATCGCCGAGGAATTGGCGTACGCAGAAGGTTTGACTCTGACCGCAGCGCATTGGCAGGTCGCGCGGGCGTTGCAACAGATCGGTGCGCGTGGCGGTGATCCCACCATTTACACGCATGAACTGCGTGATGTGCTGGAGGCATATTTCCATCCCGCTTGGGCTTTGCCCGAGGCCGCCTGCTCTCTGGGCTTGAAGTAGCGGCAGGAAACAGCGCATCAAGCCGGCGCCATCAAGTCAATGTTTTCCTCGCTCACCAGTCTCGCGCCGAGCAGGCGGGAAAGACCTTCCGCACCTTGCCGCATGACGATGCCGTGGTTGCGGATGAACATCCGGCGGGCGAATGGTGCGATCAGGTTCATCCACCAACGCGTGCCCAACACATGCCATTCGTATTCGACGCTGCTGATCTCGCCCTGACGGGAGAAGCGCCAGCGTCCGATGCCGGCCAGGTCACCCTGCACGGAGCCTTCGATGGCAACCCATTTTTCGATGCGGGTAGCGCGCACCACGAACCCCATCCGGTAAGGCAGACGGCCATGCAGGTCATAGCGCAGCACGCTGCCAATGCCGTCAGCATCGCCGGTTGTCACCAGTTCCACTTTCTTGACGCCGGGCCACCAGTCCGGCCAGTGCGGGGAATCGTGGATCGCTGCGTACACGGCATCCAGCGGCGCTTCAATGCGCCAGATGGTCAGCAAGCGGTATTCCGTCATGGTCTCTCCGTACACCGATATTCCGTTCGGCGCGGTTTGGTTTGTGCCGTTGCTGTTCCTGGTGGCGTCCTGTAGGGCGGATGAGCGTAGCGTTATCCGCCGAATGGGGTTCATGTGGCGGAAGGCAGCGGAGTCGTTGCTGCTTTAGCAGCTTACGAATCCGGCGTGCCCCTTGCGGGTGCGCTACGCTTTTTCGCCCTACTTGCTACTTGCTACTTGCTCGCGCTGTCGGCTTTTACAAGCTGTACCAGCGCAATCAGTAATTTCTGAATGTGTTCCCGGGTCGGTGCGTCGGTCAGTCTGCCGTCCGGGTCGAAGCGCTGGGCGGCATTGGCGATCATGACTTCCGGCTGACTGACCACCGGCATGCCGAAGGCGACCAGGATCTGGCGCAGATGGTATTGCGCTCGGGCCGTGCCCAGACTGCCGGGAGAAGCCCCCATCAGCGCCGCCGGTTTGCCCGTCCAGGCGCTTTTGCCAAATGGCCGCGACGCCCAGTCGATAGCGTTCTTGAGCGCGCCGGGGACCGAATAGTTGAACTCCGGCGTGGCAAACAGGATGGCATCGGCGGCCAGAATCCGCTGTTTGAATTCAAGCACGGCGGCCGGCAGTTCCATTTCCTGATCCTGATTGAAGACCGGAATGCCATGCAGTTCGATCAGGTCCAGCACGACGTCCGCCGGTAGCAACTCCTGCGCTGCCTTGAGCGCGGCATGGTTGTAGGAGGCTTTGCGCAGGCTGCCGACGATGCCCAGGATCTTTATCTCATTCATTTTCACGACTCCGTGTCCAAGCGCTGCCGGTTGACGCGACCTGCAAGCCGATCAGGCGGCAGGCATGGTGGTGTCTTTGTATTTGCCGACCGAATCCTCGATGACTTCGCGTGCATTCGCGGTTTCCAACTCGCTCTGGGTCTCGACCACCAACACAACCTGACCGCCTGCGATCGCATCGCTGATCAGGTCTGCAAGCCAGCCTTCCTTATTTCCGGAACCGGCTGTTGCGCCGGCTGCAGCACCGATCAGAGCGCCAATGCTCGCACCCCAGCCGAGCAGCATGAGGGGCGCGACCAAAGGACTGGCGATGAACAGCGTCACGCTGGACGCTGCCAGCGCCACGCTGCTAAGCGCGCCGATACCTGTGCCCACTGCGGTGCCGATTGCACCGTCCACCAATACGTCCTGCAGCACGCCGTCGCTCTTCGTTTCTTCCGCTGGCGAAGATGAGGTGGAGTCGGCTGCATAGATCTGCATCCGTTCGCGTGGCAAGCCTAGCTCGACAAGCCTGGAAAGCGCGCTTTCAGCTTCGTCGCGCTGGGCAAAAAATCCCGATACATGGTGGCGATATTCGTTCATGGTCTTACTCCTTGACGTGGCCGTACGAGACGGATGGAGTTCAAGTCTTTCCGATGCGACCGGATGCGTCTGTACGACCGCACGTAGAGCATCCGATTGCTCTCGGAGCCGTGAACAGGCGTTCTCCCGACCTTTGTCGGACAACACTTACGGCAACGGTCCCCTATCAGTCTTTGCTTACTTGAGGCGCATGTCGTTGGTGACGCCTTTGACACCGCTGGCGCCGCGTGCCAGCTCGACAGCCCTGTCAACAGCTGCCTGCGAACTCACAAAGCCGCTCAGTTGCACCACACCCTTGAACGTGGCGACATTGATCTCGTTGTCCTTCGTCTGGGGGTCGTTGTATATGGCCGCCTTAACCTTGGTGGTGACGTCGCTGTCTTCCAAATACTGGACAGTCTCCCGCTGCGGCGTCGAACAACCCATGACAGACACCAGTGTGGCGGCAAGGAAGACTGCGGAAAGATAGTTGCTGATCTGTTTCATGGTTGAGTCTCCTGAAAGTGGGTATGAATGACTTCGAAGGCAATTTCCGGCGGTCCAAGTCGAAACCTGAATGGCAACGTAGCCTTAACCTCAACCGGGGTCTGTACGCTGCCGAACCAATGCTGGACGCAGTAACTGGAGCGCCGGCGTCTCGCCGGCCAGAGGCCAGCGCTCCCAGTGTTGCGTTGCTCGATTTTTGACCTTTGCCGCACGCATCCACCGAACCGGTGAAGAGAAGGCACGGGGCGGAGTCATCTGTTCGGTGCCGAACGGAGTGCTGGCTTGCGTTCGCCATCGCACAGACGATGGATTGCAACAAACCGCACCCTGCTCATCTGCCAAACAACAAGGAGGCAAGTCATGAGCGCAATCACGACGCAAGACGGTACGCAGATCTATTACAAGGACTGGGGCGCTGGGCAGCCTGTGGTGTTCAGCCATGGCTGGCCCCTCAGTTCGGATAGCTGGGAGGCGCAGATGCTGTTCCTGGCCGGCAACGGCTATCGCTGCATTGCCCACGACCGGCGCGGCCATGGCCGGTCGAGCCAGCCTTGGAGCGGCAACAACATGGACACCTATGCCGACGATCTCGCGGAACTCATCGAAACACTCGCCCTGAAGGATGCTGTCCTGATCGGTTTCTCCGCCGGCGGCGGCGAAGTGGCCCGCTATATCGGCCGTCACGGCTCGCTACGGCTGGCCAAGGCCGTGCTGATCGCCGCCGTGCCGCCGTTGATGCTGAAAACCGAGGCCAATCCAGACGGCTTGCCGATGGAGACGTTCGATGCGATTCGTCAGGGCGCCATTGCCGACCGCTCGCAGCTCTACCAAGACATTGCCGCCGGCCCGTTCTTTGGCGCCAACCGGCCTGGCGCCAAAGTTTCGCAAGGCATGCTCGATTCGTTCTGGTTGCAGGGCATGCAGGCCGGCCACAAGAACACCTTCGACTGCATCAAGGCGTTCTCCGAGACGGATTTCACCGAAGACCTCCTGAAGTTCGATGTGCCGACGCTGATCATTCACGGCGACGACGACCAGATCGTGCCGATCGGCGCGGCGGCACTCCGCTCAGCGAAGCTGGTCAAAAATTCGACATTGAAGATTTACCCGGGCGCGCCGCACGGCCTGGCGGATACCCACAAGGACCAACTCAATGCCGATCTGCTGGCCTTCCTCAAGGCTTGATGCCGACCGAGGTGCGCCCCGGTAAATGGCAAGTCCAGTCATTGCAACAAGCCGTCAACAAAGAAGAAATCATCGTTATGAAAGGGTTCGTGCAAGACATCGAGGCGATGCGCTCGAAATAAACAGAAGGGTTTCAAATGAAAAACTTCCCGATTGTCTGTGTCGGTGGCTCGGCAGGTGGTCTCGATGCCTATATCCGATTATTGAAAAATCTCCCGGCTGATATGGGTGTGGCGATCGTCATCGTCAATCACATCACGATGATGCCGACTCAACTCCATCAGGTTCTACCTCGCTTCACATCGATGCCGGTCGATCTGATCACCGAGAACCTGCTGATCGAGCCAAATCACGTATTCATCATTCCGGCTAATCGAGACTTGCACGTCGATGATCGAGAGTTCCATCTTGAACCAATATCAAAGCCGCGCGGTTGGCCTGATGTCATCACGGTTTTCTTGCGTTCGCTGACCCGCTTCTGGGAGGGCAAGCTCATCGCCGTCATCGTTTCCGGATATGACGGCGACGGCGCCGCAGCGCTGTGTGGGATACAAGAAGTCGGCGGTATTACCATCGCGCAGAAGCTTGCCACGGCTACCCGGCCAGACATGCCGGAGAGCGCAATCGACACGGGTTGCATCAATTTTGTCCTGTCGCCGGAAGATATCGCGCACGAAATTGTGCGAATTGCACGTGCTGAAGTGTAGGGAAACGACGCGTCGCAGGTTCAAACCCGGGATTCGCCAATGATCAGCCAGACCTCTTGCCATTATCTGGATACCGGTCAACGCACCTGCCATGCCGTAGATGGGCGCGAGATTGCGTGCGCAGGTTCAGGTCAGGATGCGTCGTTTGCCGTCGGCGTCTCCTGGCCGGAACCGCGCTTCGAGGTTTGCAAAGAGGAAGCGCATGGCGACAACGAGGTGCTGGATCGGCTGACCGGCCTGATCTGGTGCCGCAATGCCAATCTCGCGGAATTTCCCCTCACCTGGCAGGAGGCGCTGGATTTCGTCGTGACCATGAACCGCGAGCAGCGTTTCGGCCAGCGCGATTGGCGTATGCCGAATCGCCGCGAATTGCGCAGTTTGCTCAGTCTGCAAACCCGATTGCCTGCCTTGCCCGAGCGACATCCGTTCATTCATCTATTCAATGGCTGGTACTGGACCGCAACGACGGCGGCCATCGGCGCGGCGCATGCCTGGTATGTGGCGTTCGATGGAGCGCGCATGTTTTACGGCGGCAAGGATCAATCCTTCATGCTCTGGCCGGTACGCGGCGCGGGTCTAAACGTGCTGCCGCGCACCGGCCAAGGTTTGTGCTACGACGCGGCCGGCAGCGTCATTGCTTGCGCCGGTTCCGGCCAGGACGGCGAATTTCGTTACGGCGCCGCATGGCCAGAACCCCGCTTTGAATTGCTACCCGCCGGCGTGCTGGACCGCCTCACCGGCCTGCTCTGGCGGCGCAGCGCAAACCTCACCGCGCAGCCGGTGGTCTGGCTGGCGGCATTGGCTGCGGTGGCCGAGTTGAACCAGAAAGATGCGGAAAACCACTGGCGGTTGCCCACCATCAACGAACTGGAAGTGCTGGTGGATTGCGCCACGCACAGTCCGGCCTTGCCATCCGGGCATCCATTCGCCGATGTGCTGGACATTTACTGGTCATCCACCAGCAGCCTGTTCGAACCCGATTGGGCATGGGCCTTGTATCTGGGAAAGGGGGCGACCGGCGTCGGGCAAAAGCGGTTGGCGGAATTTTCGGTCTGGGCCGTGGCAACTTTCGATTGAATCAATGCCCACACCGTGCAAGCAATGGCTATCGCATACCAGCCATATGACTCATATGGATCTTGTCGAAGGCCGATTGTTGAGCAGGTGTGAGGGTGGCATAGAACGTTTTAACGACGTCCGCCATCTTCGCCATATTCTCGGCCCGCTCTTTCATGAGGTTCGCCATCTTCGCCATCTGGTCCGGCGCTGACTTCGCCATAGGCAAGGTTTTATTCATCATCATGTCTCGCATGGCGACCATCTTCTTGGCTTGCTCATTGACATGATCGGAGAACGTCTGCCAGGCGGGCTGCTGTTCTGCGGTGAGACTGAGCTTGGCATTCAGCTCAGTTAAATGTTTGTGTACGCGATCGACAGGATTCATCTTCATGTCACCGGACATCATGCTCATGCCGTTGCAGTCCATCCCGGAGTGCTGACTCATTTTCGCGCCGGGTCCAGCAGCCATTGCGAAGCTTGCCGCAAACAATGAGGAAACCAGGCCGAGCGTCAATTTGGTATGCAGTTTCATAATCAATATTCCTTAAACAATTTGGATCGTGTGGGTTTTGGCATGGCGATAGTGATTTGCCTTTGCCATGTTCGCTTTCGATAGCCGGTTATCGGCGCTTGCTTGCGATTCATCCGATTCTTCCGGTTCACGGCTCAGATCGTCGCGCCTGAACCCGAGCCACGTCTGTTCGTCATCGAACACAGCCTGGCGCTTTTATTTCGGTATCGATTCACAACTGATGCCCGGCTCCGCCATCAAGTCGACGTTTTCCTCGCTCACCAGTCTCGCGCCGAGCAGGCGCGCCAGACCTTCGACGCACAGCGGAAAGTCCGCCGGTCAGGCTTCGACCGACGGGCGTGAATACGCACGCAAGCAGGCTGTTAGCACTAGGCCAGCTGCGACAGCGGCGCGGCATCGTCGTGAGCAAGCCGCGTCAGCACCTTGTAGCCGTCCAGGCTCAAGGCATTCAGCGTCGCATGCAGCCGGGTGTCCCATTTGTCGAGGCAGTTGAGCAGAACGTATGAAATGTATTTGAAGCGATGCAGGTAAAGCGGGAGTTCATCCGCCAACTCGCCTTCGCTGCTGCTCAGGCGATAGTCGATGCCTTCTTTTTCGAGTTGCTGCAGGAGTTTCCCGAGCATCAACGTCGCCGGCTTCGGCGCATTGAGCAGCAGGATGTCGAGCCGATTGCCGTTGCTCCGGCACAGTTGGAGTGCGTGTGGCAACGCCGGGCGTTCCAGGCAGAGCCCATCCAGCGCCAGCAAGATGCCCTGGTTGGCATTGCTCGATTTCACGGGAACCCGCAGGACGGTCTGGCCGCATCGTTCCATGGTTGCGGGATTACCAGACCAGCCGGATGCCATCGTGGCCATTCTCGACAACTGTGGCGCGTTGATTGAAGGAAGTGCGATTCGGTTCTTCATACTTGAAATCCTCGATATCCAGGTGCGTGCCAACAGGGAATGAAATCGCCCCATGACTCAGCAGCATGCTTCGTGTTTCGACCTGTTTGACGCGGTACAGGCCATAGTTGCGGGTGCCATCCGACAGCGCCACCACAGCCAGCCCGCGCAATTCCGCTGGACACGTCCGGGTCTGAGATGGCCGCGTATCTATTGCAGGCATGATGTTTCTCTGGGTTGATTGCCGCAGGGCGACGGGACGCTCGGGCCGTAGATGGGCACGTTGCGCTATGCCCATCTACGGCGACTGGACGTTATTCCCTGGGCTCGCCACGCTCGTTGACGGTCACCGTGGGGCCGGGCGGAGCACTGAGCTGAATGCGATGTGCCTGACCGCGGAAGTTGTAGGTGACATCCCAATATTCCGGCCGGGCATGCCGGGTAACGTCGGCGCAGTGCTGCACATCACGACTCGTTTCCTGCCTGTCGTCGGCTTTGCGCGCGACCTGGACCCCGATTGCGGCGCCCGCGACAGCGCCCCCGGCCGTGGCCAGGTCCTGACCGCTACCGCCACCGAACTGGTGGCCGAGAATGCCGCCGAGCAGCGCGCCGAAAATTGCACCGGGCACACCGTTGCTGCGCTCTTGCACGACTTGTTCGCGCTCCACCCAGCAGCGCTGCTCTGGCGGCCCGACCACGGCGTGCACCGAAGTGACGTTCGCCTCGAAGGTCCGCTCGAAGTAGCGACGGCGGAAGTCGTGCGGCGCCACGACCGGCCCGCTCAAATACGGATTGGCGTCGCTGCGCGCGTTGCGACTGGCCGGCCGCACCGATGAAACGCTGTCGTTCATGCCCATTGCGCGCAAGGACGCATATCTGCCCGGACGCAAGACGACGCAACGGCCTTCGAACTGGGTGTCTTCGCAAACCTCCCACCAGTCGCGTTCAACCACGACCGATGAGGCGCGGTTGTTCAGGCCGATGCGCCGGAGGTTGTTGATCTGTTCTTCGGTGCTGAAGGAACGTCCTTCATACCCTTCGTGTTCATAAAAGGTGATCTCCGCGGCTGCTTGCGTGGCAATAGCCACGCCGGCTACGACCAATGCGTTGCGCAATAGTGCATTCATGGATGACTCCTGTGAGGGGTTGCGTCTAGAGCAGTTGCGTCCATCGAACTCGATGGCGATCCAGACATCCCGATGCCGGATGCAATCGGGAGGCCACGATGGCGCAGCGCGCTAGCCTCGGTCTGTGCGGGCACGTACATAGCTTCGAAATGCAGTACGTAATGCGCAATACGTAGGATGGGCGAAGCGCAGCGCGCCCATCAACCGGTGGCATTCGATGGGCCCGCTGCGCTTGGCCCATCCTACGACCCCGGTGCTCGGTGTCGCCCCTCAAGCAATTCACCTTGAAACAACTTCGTAGGATGGGCGAAGCGCAGCGCGCCCATCAGCGGTGGCAATCGGTGGGCCCGCTGCGCTTGGCCCATCCTACGACCTCGGTGCTCGGTGTCGCCCCTCAAGCAATTCACCTTGAAACAATTTCGTAGGATGGGCGAAGCGCAGCGCGCCCATCAACCGGTGGCAATCGATGGGCCCGCTGCGCTTGGCCCATCCTACGACCCCGGTGCTCGGTGTCGCCCCCCTCAAGCAATGACCTTGAAACAACTTTGTAGGAAGGGCGAAGCGCAGCGCGCCCATCAACCGGTGGCAATCGATGGGTACGCTGCGGTGTGTTCGCCAACGCACGGAACTGCGCCTGGCATACAGCTACGCTGCCGTTACGTTGGAGACGTAAACCCGCGTCAATCCTGCCTATCCAGGCCGATCCGGTTTTTCCAGCTGTCTCGACGAACGCCTATTCACCTTACCTTTGAGGAATTCACCATGAACCGTTCCATGCATATTTCGGCGCTGCTCGCCATTCTGAGTCTGGCCGCCTGTGACAAACCCACTGTGGTCAACGTGCCGCCCGCACCTGTCGCGGTGCCCGGCCCGGCAGGTCCGCAAGGCGAACCTGGTGTCCAGGGCGCCACCGGCTATCAGGGCAACGAGGGCATGCAAGGCGCTACCGGCTATCAGGGCGCGCAAGGCGATCAAGGTGCCGAGGGAGCCACCGGCAAGCCCGGCCAGACCACCACGGTCATCGTGACGCCACCGGCACCGGCGAACTGAAGCCACACACGATTGTCACTGTTTCGAGGAGAACGCCATGAGCGTAGGCACCATACTGTTGATTGTTCTGATCCTGCTGCTGGTCGGCGCCATTCCGAGCTGGCCGCATAGCCGTAACTGGGGCTATGGTCCCAGCGGCGGCCTCGGTTTGATCGTGGTCATCATCCTTGTGCTGATATTGCTGGGGCGGCTCTGACGCACAGGTGTGCGGCCTGACTCGGGAGGCTTGATGTTCGATAAATGGCTGCGCTTACGGTTCTTGCTAGTGGCGGGCCTGTTGGGCCTGACCGCCTGCAGCAGCTTGCCGAAATTCGTGCCCGACCTGGCCCGTCGCCCCGGTCCGCCGGTGCAACTGGAAGGCGCGCGCGGTCCGCTGTCCGCCGCGCAAAGCAAGGCGATCCTCAAACGGCTGGCGGGGCGGGGTCAGGACACCGGCATCTTCGAGCGCCACCTGGCGGTGGAGGAAGCCATCATCGGCAGTCCGCTCACCACCGGCAACGATGTCCGCTTGCTGCAGGACGGCCCGGCCACCTACCGGGCGATGCATGCGGCCATCCTGGCGGCGCAGGACCACATCAACCTGGAAACCTACATCCTGGATGACGACGAGGTCGGCCAGCGTTTTGCGCAGACTTTGATCGCCAAGCAACGCCAGGGTGTGCAGGTCAATCTGATCCACGACAGCGTCGGCACGTTCGATACTCCGGCAACTTTTTTCCAGGAGTTGATGGACAGCGGCATCCAGGTACTCGAATTCAATCCGATCAACCCGATGGCGACGCGCAAGGAGTGGACGCTGAACCAGCGCGATCATCGCAAATTGCTGATCGTCGACGGCAGCACGGCATTTCTCGGCGGCATCAATATCAGCAGCGTCTACTCCGGCGGTTCGTTCAAATCCGGTTCACGCAGCAAAACCCAAAAAGAATCCGACCCTAGCCTGGCCTGGCGCGATACCGACCTGCAACTGCAAGGACCGGTGGTCGCCGAGTTCCAGAAGCTGTTCCTGGCCACCTGGGAAAGTCAGAAGGGCACGCCACTGCCCGCGAAAAACTATTTCCCGCCGCCAAAGAATGTCGGCAGCGAGGTGGTGCGCGCGATTGGCAGTTCGCCCGACGAGCCGTTCAGCCTGATCTACGCCACGCTGCTTTCGGCCATTTCCAGCGCTGAGACCAGCGTCTATCTGACCAACGCCTACTTCGCGCCGGACCCGCAATTGCTCGATGCGCTCGAAGCCGCGGCCCGGCGCGGCGTCGACGTGAAACTGATCCTGCCCAGCCGGACCGACTCCTGGCTGGTGTATCACGCCGGGCGCAACTATTACGCGCGGCTGTTGCGCGCGGGCGTGAAGATTTTCGAGCGGCGCGGCGTCATCCTGCATTCCAAGACGGCGCTGATCGATGGCGTCTGGGCCACAGTCGGCTCGACCAACCTGGACTGGCGCAGTTTCCTGCACAACCATGAACTGAATGCCGTGGTGCTGGGTTCGGCGTTCGGTAAACAGGTCGCGGCCATGTTCGCCAAAGACCTGGCGGCGTCCGATGCGATCACGCTGGAGAAGTGGCAGCAGCGTTCGCTCGGACTGCGCCTGAAAGAGTTCTTCGCGCGGATCTGGGAGTACTGGCTATGAACCTGTGCCGCGAGTTGACATGTCCAGAGTAATCGTCGATCCCAGCATGCTTGATCCGGATGCCGGCAGCGTGGAAGGCTTCTCCGAACTGCTGCGGCAGGAGTCTTTGCTGAAGACCGGGGCGTTGCAGAACGCGATTTTCAACAGCGCCAATTTCTCCAGTATCGCCACCGACGCGAAGGGCGTGATCCAGATCTTCAATGTCGGCGCCGAACGCATGCTGGGCTATGCCGCTGCCGACGTGATGAACAAGATCACGCCGGCGGATATTTCCGATCCGCATGAATTGCTCGCGCGCGCGCAGATGCTCAGCGCCGAACTTGAAACGCCGATTGCGCCGGGCTTCGAGGCGCTGGTGTTCAAGGCATCGC
>JASJPK010000070.1:0-8992 GCA_031426735.1 Hydrogenophilaceae bacterium
CACTTTCGCAAAAACGGCCAAGTGTAAACTACCGGCCCCCTTTCCCGCCAGCCGCCCAATGCTGTAGCGAGAACGTAACCAATTGATTTAATTGAAATGAACAAAGAAATTCCGCGCAATTTGATCAACACAGGGCATTACGAGAACTTTCCCGTCGGCTCGATATTCATGCCGGCACGGTTGCGCGCTCCCATCAGGGCGATCTATGCCTTTGCCCGGAGTGCCGATGATTTTGCCGACGAAGGCGACGATTCCGCTGAGATTCGTCTTGCCAAGCTCGCCGCCTATCACGCGCATCTGCATGCGCTGGAGCGTGGCGAGCCGGTAGAGCATCCGATATTCAACGCATTGGCACCGCATATTCGGCAGTTCGATCTGCCCTACGGCTTGTTCCACGACTTGCTGTCGGCCTTCGAGCAGGATTGCACGAAAACCCGCTATGCCCATTTCGGCGAAGTCATGGACTATTGCAAGCGCTCGGCCAATCCCATCGGCCGCTTGCTGCTCAAACTCTATGGCGACGACGATGCCAAGCATCAGGCCTGGTCGGACGGCATCTGTTCGGCCTTGCAGTTGATCAACTTTCTGCAGGACGTGGCCATCGACTGGAAAAAGAACCGGATTTACCTGCCGCAGGATGAAATGGCCAAGTTCGGCATCAGCGAACGGCAGATCGCCGAGGGCCGCGTCGATGCGCTCTGGCAGCAATTCATGAAGGGCCAGATCGAACGCGCCCGCCGCATGCTGCAGGCAGGCGCCCCGCTCGGCCGCGCCCTGCATGGCCGCATCGGCTTCGAAATGCGCCTGATCATTCTCGGCGGCGAACGCATTCTGTTGCAGTTGCATGCAAGCCGCGGTGACATGTTCCAGCAACGTCCGAAACTGGGCTGGAAGGATGGGCTGCACATGCTCTGGCGCGCGACCTACACACGCAAACCGCGCCCGCGCGCCGCGGCTTCGTGCGGCAGCGGCGGCTGCGGACACTGACATGCAGGCCACGATGAATCCGCACGACTATTGCCTGGACAAAGCTGCCGCCAGCGGCTCCAGTTTTTACTACAGCTTCCGCTTCCTGCCGCCGGACCGCCGCCGCGCCATCGTCGCGTTCTATGCTTTCTGCCGCGAGGTGGACGACATCGTCGACGAGTGCCATGACCTCGACCTGGCGCGCACCAAACTGGCCTGGTGGCGCGGCGAAATTGCACAGCTTTATGCCGGCAACCCGAGTCATCCGGTCACGCTGGCGCTGGCGGAGGCCATCACGCCGTTTCATCTGTCGCAGGATGCCTTCGAGCAGATCATCGATGGCATGGAGATGGACCTGAGCCAACCCGTGCGCTACCCCGACTTCAAAGCGTTGCGCCTGTACTGCCACCGTGTCGCCGGCATCGTCGGCGAGGTCGCCGCGTCGATCTTCGGCATCGAAGATCGCGCCACATTGAAGTACGCCAACAAACTGGGCCTCGCCTTCCAACTCACCAACATCATCCGCGACGTCGGCGAAGACGCGCGCCGAGGCCGTGTTTATCTGCCCGAAGACGAACTGGCGCAGTTCGGTGTTTCGATTGCGGAACTGACACAGACGCCCTCGACGCAACCGGTGAGCGACAACTTCCATCGCTTGATGGAATTCCAGACCCAGCGCGCCATGCAAACCTACGACGAAGCGCTGGCATTGCTCCCGACCGTGGACCGCAAGGCGCAACGCCCGGGACTGATCATGGCGGCGATTTATCGCACCCTGCTGGAGGAAATCCGCGCGGACGGTTTTCAAGTCCTCGACCGGCGTACCTCGCTGACCCCGCTGCGCAAGCTCTGGCTGGCCTGGCGAACCTGGATGAAGGGGTAACCCGCGTGGTGGACAAAGTCGCCATCGTCGGCGGCGGCTGGGCGGGTATCGCCTGCGCGGTCGAACTGGCCGAGCAAGGTGTGCCCGTCACGCTGTTCGAAGCGGCCAGGCAACTCGGCGGCCGCGCCCGGGGCGTCGACTGGGATGGCGTCACCATCGACAATGGCCAGCATCTGATGATCGGCGCCTATCGTCATACCCGGCAGTTGCTCGCGCGTCTGGGCAGTTCCGGCAAATTGGAACAGCGCGAGCTGCAACTCTGCGTACCCGACTTCCGCCTGCGCTTGCCGGCGCTGCCCGCCCCGCTGCATCTAGCCGGTGGCCTGCTTGCCGCTCGCGGCCTGAGCTGGCGCGATAAATTCGCCGCTACCCGTTTCATGCGCCACCTGCAGCACATCGATTTTCAATTGCCCGCAGACCTGCCGGCGGGCGAATTTCTGGATCGGCAGCGGCAACCGCCCAATCTGGTGGCGCGGTTGTGGGCGCCCATCTGCATCGCCGCGCTCAATACGCCGCTGGAAATCGCTTCGGCACAGGTGTTTTGCAATGTGCTGCGCGACAGCCTGGCCGGATCGCGCGAAGCCAGCGATCTGCTGATGAATCGGGCGGATCTGGGCAGCCTGCTGGATGCCGCCCCGTCCTATCTTGCCCAACATGGCGGCGAGATCAGGCTCACCAGCAAGGTCGACGCCGTAGTCCGCGAAGGTGCGAAGTTCGTTCTCGCCGGGCCGGATGTCGCTGCAAACAAGGTCGTCCTGGCTGCCCACCCTGCCCGCTTGCCGTCTTTGCTGGCGGGTTTGCCGGAAATGGACGGCATTGTCGATCAGGTCTCGCATTTCACCTGGCAACCCATCCTGACGCTCTGGCTGCGCTTCGCCACCCCGCCCACATTTCCTTTTCCCATGCTGGGCCTGGGCGACAGCCAGGCGCCCTGGGCGTTCGAGCGCAACGATCTTGCAGTGGGCATGGTCGCTATCGTGATGAGCGCGGAGGGTCCACATCTGGAACTTTCGCCGGAAGCACTGCGCGATGCCTACCTGCGTCTGCTCGCCCAGCAGCTCGGGCCGCTGCCTACGCTGCTGAACTGGAAAACGATCGTCGAAAAACGTGCCACCTATGCCTGCGTGCCCGACATGCAACGCCCCGGCAACCGGTCACCACTGCGCGGACTCTATCTGGCCGGCGATTACACCGTCGGCGTCGATCCGAGCCAAACCTATCCAGCCACTCTCGAAGGCGCAGTCCGCAGCGGCGTAGAATGCGCGCGCCTGATCCTTGCCGAACCGACATGAAAAACTACTCCGCCCCCGCCGATCTTCTCAAAGGCCGCACCATTCTGATCACCGGCGCCGGCCAAGGTCTTGGCCGCATTGCAGCCATCGACTATGCGCGGCATGGTGCCACCGTCATCCTGCTCGGACGCTCGATCCGCAAGCTGGAACAGGTCTATGACGAAATTCTCGCCATCGGTGGCCCGCAACCGGCCATCTTTCCGATGGATCTGGCTGCTGCAACCGATGCCGATTTCGCCGCCATGGCACAAGCCATCGGTTACCAGATCGGCCGTCTCGACGGCATCCTGCACTGCGCCGCGGCATTCGAAACGCTGGCGCCGCAAGCATTGGAAAGCGTCGAAGGCTGGATGAAGCTGTTCAAGGTCAATGCCGCCGCACCGGCCGCGATCAACCGGGTCTGCGCCAATTTTCTGGAAGCCAGCGGGGTGGGCAAAGACGCTGCCGCCGTGATCCTGGTAGGCGAGTCGCATGGGCATGCACCCGCCGCCTACTGGGGCGGATTTGCCGTCTCGAAAGCGGCGCTGGAAGCGTATTTCAAGATTCAGGCCGACGAATGGGCCGACAGCCCGATGCGCATCAACCTGATCATTCCCGGCCCGCTCAATACGCCGCAACGCGCCAAAACGCATCCGGGTGAAGCAAAGAACAGCCTGCCACAACCGGAAGACCTGGTTCCGCAGCTACTCTTTCTGATGGGCCCAGATGGCGTCGGCGTGCGCGGGCAGTTGATCGATGGGCGCGACTGAGCCGCGCCCATCCAGGCGGTTAGCCTTTATCGCACTCCGCGCAGAAGCGCTGATGCAGATAGGCCTTGAACTCGGCGCCGACTTCACTGTGCGTTAACGCATATTCGACAGTCGCTTCCAGATAGCCCAGTTTGCTGCCGCAGTCGTAGCGTTTGCCTTCGAATTCGTAGGCCAACACCTGCTGTTCCTTGAGCAGCGCGGCGATCCCGTCGGTCAACTGCAATTCGCCGCCGGCGCCGCGTCCGATATGGCGCAGATGGTGAAAGATGCGCGGCGTCAGTACGTAGCGACCGACCACGGCCAGATTCGATGGCGCATCTTCCGGCTTCGGTTTTTCCACGATCTGGGTCACGCGCGACAGGCGTTCGGCCATGTGTTCACCGGCGACGATGCCATAGGAACCGGTCTCGCTCGGATCGACGTTCTGTACGCCGACCAGGGAACACTGGTAGTAGCTGTACAGATCGCACATCTGCTTGGTCACGCCCGGCTTGCCATCGATCAGATCGTCCGCCAGCAAGACGGCGAAGGGTTCTTCGTTCACCGCCGGCTGCGCACACAACACGGCATGGCCGAGACCGAGCGCTTCCGCCTGGCGGATGTAGATGCAATTCACGTTGATCGGCAACATGCCGCGCAATTCTTCCAGCACGCGCAACTTGCCCTTGGTCTCCAGTTCGACTTCAAGCTCATAGGCCTTGTCGAAATGATCGGCGATGGAACGTTTGCTGCGACCGATGATGAAGATCAGATCGGTAATGCCGGCTGCAGCCGCTTCTTCGGCGGCATATTGAATCAACGGCTTGTCGACGATCGGCAGCATCTCCTTGGGATTGGCCTTGGTTGCCGGCAAAAAACGGGTGCCCAAGCCTGCAGCGGGGAATATCGCCTTGGTGACGCGTTTCATTCTTTACTACCTCCTTGTTGTATGAAATCGAGAAAAGTCGTTTCGTCGAGGATTCTAATGTCCATCTCTTGCGCTTTGATTAACTTGGAGCCGGGTTCGGCGCCCGCCACAACGAAATCGGTTTTTTTGGAAACGCTGCCGACAACCTTGCCGCCCTCCGCCTCGATCATGGCCTTGGCCTGATCGCGCGACAAATTCGGCAGCGTCCCGGTCAGCACAAACGTCTTGCCGAGCAACTTTCCGGCGGCGGCAGCCTGCGCCTCGCCATCGGTCCAGGCGCGCGCCTGACGCAGATTATCGATGACGGCCTGGTTATGCGTCTCGGCGAAAAAAGCACGCATCGAAGCCGCCACCACCGGACCGACGTCCGGGACTTGCTGCAAGGCAGATTCATCAGCAGCCATCAAGGCATCCAGGCTGCCGAAATAACGCGCCAGATCCTTGGCGGTTTGCTCGCCCACGTTGCGTATGCCCAAGGCAAAGATAAAGCGCGCCAGTTCGCGACCGCGGCTGGCTTCAATGGCAGCCAGCAGATTGGCGGCGGATTTCTCCGCCATGCGTTCCAAACCGGACAACTGCGCGTGTTCCAGGCGATAGAGATCGGCTGGCGTCTGCACCAGTCCGCGTTCCAGCATCTGTTCCACCAGTTTTTCGCCGAGACCATCGATATCCATCGCCCGCCGCGAAACGAAATGGAGCAGCGCCTGCTTGCGCTGCGCCGGGCAACTCAAGCCGTTGCTGCAGCGGGCCGCCGCCTCGCCTTCCAGACGCACGACCGGCGCCCCGCATTCTGGACAGGTTACCGGCATCGCAAAGGGCGGAAACGCGGGCGTAACCAGATCGCGCAATGGCCGTTTTTCCAGCACCACGCCGACCACCTCCGGAATCACATCGCCGGCGCGCCGCACGATCACGCTGTCGCCGATACGGACATCCTTGCGCCGTACTTCGTCCTCGTTGTGCAGCGTCGCATTGGTCACCGTCACGCCGCCGACAAACACCGGCTGCAAACGTGCAACCGGCGTCAACGCACCGGTACGGCCGACCTGGATGTCGATCGCCTCGACCTGGGTGATTTCTTCCTGTGCCGGATATTTGTGCGCGATGGCGAAGCGCGGTGCGCGCGCGACGAAGCCCAGCACGGCTTGATCGGCGAGGCGGTTCACTTTGTATACCGCTCCGTCGATATCGAACGGAAGCTTTTCGCGGCGCGCGCCGAGTGTCTGGAAATAGCGCATCAATCCGTCGACGCCGATTACCACGGCACGCTCGCCGGACACCGGCAGACGCAGTTCAGCCAGCCAGTCCATGATCGCAGCATGCGTGTCGGGCAAGCCAGCTGCTTCGACGCGGCCAATACCGTAGGCAAAAAAAGACAAGCGTCGATGCGCGCTGATGCGCGGATCGAGCTGGCGCAAACTGCCGGCGGCTGCGTTGCGGGGATTCACGAAAGTTTTCTCGCCGTTCGCGCGCGCGGCTTCATTCAGCCTCTCGAAATCGCGCCGTAGCATCACAACCTCGCCGCGCACCTCCAACCATTCCGGCGGGTGTTCGCTGGCCAGTTGCATCGGGATGGCGCGGATCGTGCGCAGGTTGGCGGTAACGTCTTCGCCACGGCTACCGTCGCCGCGGGTAGCGCCCTGGACGAAGACGCCGCGCTGATAGTGCAACGCCACCGCCAGGCCATCGAATTTCGGCTCGACGGCATACTCGATGGCACTGTCACCACATTGCAAACCTTCACGCGCGCGACGATCGAACGCCACCACTTCGGCCTCTGAAAAGGCGTTGTTAAGCGACAACATGGGCAAGACATGCGCGACTTCGGTGAACGCCTTGAGCGGGCCGGCACCGACTCGCTGGGTCGGCGAGTCAGGCGTCAGCAGGTGCGGATTCGCCGCCTCGATGGCTTGCAATTCGCGCAACAGACGGTCGTATTCGGCATCCGACAGCGTCGGTGCATCGAGTACGTAATATCGATAGTTCGCTTCGTTGATGAGCGCCCGCAACTGCAGGGCGCGTGCAGATGCGGCATCCATACTGGCGACCATCAATCAGACGAACAGGCGCAGTGAACGCTCGCCGCCCGCGGGGATGCCGCGCGCTTCCATGCGTTGATAGAACGACAACAGCCGAGCACGGTCGCGGTTCAAACTTTCTTCGCTGACCACGCGACCGTTGTCATCGACCATCCGGCCTTCCAGGCGAGCGGCCAGATCGAAACCGAGATGGGTCATGCGATCGAACACCGTCAGACCGTCGGCGACACGCGGCACATCGAACAGCAAGGTGACGCCATGCGTGGTGAGGCCGCGACCATCGCGCGGGAACGGCTCTTCGCCCTGATTGGCGAGAGAGAACAGCGTATGGCCGAACGAATCGCGAGCATGGAAGCTGCCATCCGGCTCCAGGCTGAGACGGGCTTCCTGGGCCAGGCCGTGCATCGCTTCGCTGGTGAACGGGCGACTGTCGGCCGAAACCACATTGAGGCCGATCAGTACATCGACATCCATACAGAACAAGTCCAGGTCACGCGCCTGAACCAGCGCCTCCTGTTTGTCCGGGCAACTTACCGCGCCACCCTCCTCAGCCGCGAACTCATACAGCGCGCGCGAGAAGGTATCGAGCTGATCCTGCGACAAGGCGCCGCTGCGATCGGCCAGTTGCAGGCCGAGTTCAACCTGATCGAAGGCGCTACGCGGGTGGCTGCTGAGCGGCTCCCAAGCGCCATCGGCACGACGACCAAAAGCGCGCACCGGCTTGCCGATACGGCGCATGGTTGCCATAAGCGGGCCGAAATTGGCCATCGTCGGCGCCACGAATTTCAGTCTGGCAATGTACTCGGTCGCCGCATCCAGACCGCTTCCGGCCGATATTTCCTGGTTTTGCGGCGCTGCGTCGGTCTCCTCGTCGTGGAACGGCGCCACCGGCACGCGTGCTGGGCTCGCTGCCGGCGCGACTTCCGGCTTCCGCAGCGGCGCCGCCGGAGGCAGCGGTTTGGGCGCTACCTTCTGTTCTGGCGCAGCTTGGGCCGGGTTGAATCCAGCGGCCGGATTAACGCTTGAACGCGGCTTGATCGATTCCTCGGGCAGCGAGGACTCGATCGGTTCGAGCGAACTCAGAATCGAACCGGATTCAGGCCGACGCATCGTATCCATGCTGGGCAGCGGCGCCTCCATGCCCTCCACGACGTGCTTGACCTCGGGCGCCGGAGACGACTCATCGGTCAGGTGGATGCGGGTTTCGGCGCGCCGGTTGCTCGATTCGGTACGTACCGATTCGCCCAGCATCACGTCTTCGCGCTTATGCGAGAACATCTTCTCGGCTTCCTTGCGGAAGCGACGTTCCTGCAGCAGGTTATAGATGACGATGACGGCGATCAGGACGATGCCGACGATGGCCAGAACAATCTGAAGCGTGGTCATCATGGCCGGATTACCTTGGTTGCGGCGTCGGCAGCGATTTGCTCGCTACCGGCTCCATGACGTGGAAAAAAACCTCGTTGTTACGCACCATGCCAAGCTCGAAGCGCGCGCGTTCGTCGAGTGCATCGTAACCCGAGTGCAAGTCGCGGGCTTCTGCAGCCAATTGCACGTTGCGCGTTTCCAGTGCCTGATTGGCGGTTCTCTGGGCGGCAATATCCCGCTCCAGTTCGTGCACGCGCAACCAACTGCCCTTGCCGATCCAGAGCGGGTATTGCAGCAGCACGATCAGCACCGCCAACGTCCAGGCAAGGCCGCGCATTTCATTTCAGTTGATAAAACGCTTCACGACCGGGGTAACGCGCGCGCTCGGCGAGTTCTTCCTCGATGCGCAAAAGTTGGTTGTACTTGGCGATGCGATCCGCACGCGACAAGGAGCCCGTCTTGATCTGCAAGGCATTGCAGGCCACGGCCAGGTCAGCGATGAAGGCATCCTCGGTTTCGCCGGACCGATGCGAAATGACCGAGGTGTAGCCGGCGCGCTTGGCGGTCTCGATGGCTTCGAAGGTTTCCGACAAGGTACCGATCTGGTTGACCTTGATCAGGATGGAATTGGCGACTCCCTTGGCGATGCCTTCGCGCAGAATCTTGGCGTTGGTGACGAACAAGTCGTCGCCAACGATCTGGATCGATTTGCCCAGACGTTGCGTCAGCAAGGCCCAGCCGTCCCAGTCGCCTTCGGCCATGCCGTCTTCGATGCTGATGATCGGGTA
>JASJPK010000071.1:0-34143 GCA_031426735.1 Hydrogenophilaceae bacterium
GCAAGTCAAGGTTCGGCCCGCGAGCGGGCCTCCTACGGGACAGGCTTTGTCGCATTTCCCACACAGTCCACTCAAAACGCCCCAAGCACGACAAGCGGAATTTGCACCGGAATGGTGCGTCAGCGTGCAACTCCCTGATTTTTCGTGCATCGCATTCCATGTGCCGGCTTGGCACATCCCTTGCGATAGAACAGCCAGGAGAAACAAACCATGAGCGAATACCTGTTACTGCTGCTGGGCACGGCCCTGGTCAACAACGTGGTCCTGGTGAAATTCCTTGGCCTGTGCCCGTTCATGGGCGTGTCCAAAAAGATGGACAGCGCCCTGGGGATGGGCATGGCCACCACCTTCGTGCTGACCCTGACCACCGCCGCGACCTGGATGCTGGAGCACTGGCTGCTGCAACCGCTGGGCCTCGGCTATCTGCGCATCCTTGCCTTCATCCTGATGATCGCCGCCGTCGTGCAGTTCACCGAGATGGTGATCCGCAAGACCAGTCCCGGCCTGTACCAGGTGCTCGGCATCTATTTGCCACTGATCACCACCAACTGTGCGGTGTTGGGTCTCGCCTTGCTCAACGTGCAGGAAAAACACGCCTTCGTCGAAAGCCTGCTGTATGGCTTCGGCTCCGCGCTCGGCTTCACGCTGGTGCTGCTGCTGTTCGCCGGCCTGCGCGAGCGTCTGGCGCTGGCGCAGACGCCGGCTGCCTTCACCGGCGCGCCGATCGGTTTCGTCGTGGCGGGGCTGCTGTCGCTCGCCTTCATGGGCTTTGCCGGACTGGTCTAGGAGAGTGCGATGATCGCCGCCCTGTTGAGTCTCACCTTGCTTGGCCTGGCCCTCGGCCTCGGCCTCGGTTACGCCGCCATCCGCTTGAAAGTGGAGGGCAATCCGCTCGTGGAGGAGCTGGAGGCCTTGCTGCCCGGCTCGCAATGCGGCCAATGCGGCTTCCCCGGTTGCTCGGGCGCCGCGCAGGCACTGGCCGACGGCAGCGCGCCGATTACCTTGTGCCCGCCCGGCGGGCGTCCGCTGGTCGAACTGCTCGCCGCCAAGCTGGGCGTGGAAGCCGATCTCGGCGGCATGGCGGACAGCGGACCGCAAGTGGCCGAAGTGCTGGAAGACCTCTGCATCGGTTGTACCAAGTGCTACAAGGTGTGCCCGACGGATGCGATCCTGGGGGCGGCCAAACAGATTCACGCGGTGTTCAGGGAGGCCTGTACCGCCTGCGGCAAGTGCGTTGACGTGTGTCCCACCGAGGCCACACGCATGGTTGCGCTGCCGCCGACGTTGCAGACGTGGTACTGGGCCCGGCCGGAGGTGGCGTGATGAAGCGACCGCGGATGGGTGAAGGGAGCGCCGGCGTCCCGCCGGCCAGTTTGCGGACGGGAGCGCACACATGAGACTGTTCAAATTCCGTGGCGGCGTGCATCCGGAAGGGCGCAAAGACCTTTCCGCCGAACCGCCGATCCGCATCCTGCCGATGCCGGAACGCTTGTTCGTACCCTTGCAGCAGCATATCGGCGCGCCGGCCAGGCATCTGGTTTCGGTCGGGGAATCCGTCAAGAAAGGTCAGTTGCTGGCCGCCAGCCAGGGCATGGTCTCGGCGCCGGTGCATGCGCCGACGTCCGGCCGGGTGATCGCCCTCGGCGATTTCCCGGCGCCGCATCCGTCCGGCCTGCCGATGGCCACACTCACCCTCTTGGCCGACGGCAAGGATGAATGGCTCGACGTCGAGCCGCCCGCCGATCCGTTCGCGCTGTCGCCGGAGGAAGTCGCCACGCGCGTCGGCGCGGCCGGCATCGTCGGCCTCGGCGGCGCGGCCTTCCCATCGGCGGTGAAGCTGAATTTGTCGCGCAACAGCGAGGTGCGCACGCTGATCATGAACGGCGGTGAATGCGAGCCGTACCTGACCTGCGACGACCGCCTGATGCGCGAGCGCGCGAGAGACATCGTCGAGGGCATCCGGCTGATCCGCCACGCCACCGGCGCCAGGGAAATCCTGGTCGGCATCGAAGACAACAAGCCGTATGCCATCGCCGCGATGGAGGCTGCCGCAGTTGGCACCGAAGTGCAGATCGTGGCGGTGCCGGCGATGTATCCGATGGGTTCCGAGAAACAGATGATCCAGGTGCTCACCGGGCAGGAAGTGCCCGCCGGCGGGCGCGCCGCCGACATCGGCGTGCTGGTGCACAACGTCGGCACCGCCTATGCGGTACAGCAGGCCTTGCGCCTGGGGCGGCCGCTGGTTTCCCGCATCGTCACCGTCAGCGGCGGCGCGATTACCGCGCCCGGCAACCTGGAAGTCCCGGTCGGTGCGCTCGCCGCCGATCTGGTGCGCGCCTGCGGCGGCCTGCGCGAAGCCGCTGCCCGCCTGGTGCTGGGCGGGCCGATGATGGGCACGCAGCTGACCAGTCTGGATGTCCCCGTGGTCAAGGGCAGCAGCGGCGTTCTGGCGCTGACGCAAGGCGAGGTTGAAGCCAGCCGTCCCGGCCCCTGCATCCGCTGCTCCAGTTGCGTGCGCGCCTGCCCGATGGGCCTGCTGCCGCTGGAAATGGCCGCCCGCATCCGCGTCGGCGACCCGAACGGCGCGGTCGATTGGGGCCTGAAAGACTGCATCGCCTGCGGTTCCTGTTCCTACGTCTGCCCATCACACATCCCGCTGGTGCAGTACTTCAACCACGCCAAGGGCGACCTCGCCGCGCGCGAACGCATGAAGCTGAAGAACGAGGCCACCAAGAAGCTGGCCGACGAACGCAACGAACGCATGGCGCGCATCGTGCGCGAGCGCGAGGAAGCGGCGCGGCAACGCGCGGCGAAGAAGGCCGCCGCCGATGCCGCCAAGAAAGCGGCGGCGGAAGCGGTCGCCGCGGCCAAGGAAAAGGAATTGGCATGAAGCGGCCAAGCGATTCGACAGGGCAGCATTTCTTCCCCCTTTGTAAAAGGGGGACCGAGGGGGATTTAGCGACGTGCGCAGTGCCGACGTCTGCGGAAATCCCTGATGGAACTACCCGCCACAGGTGCCTATCGTCATGACCTCACTAGCCCATTCCCCGCACGCCCACGCGCCCACCAGCGTCAGCCAGGTCATGGCCACGGTGATGCTGGCGCTGACGCCCGCGACACTGTTCGGCTTCTGGCTGTATGGCTGGCCGGCGATCAACGTCTGGCTGGTCGCGCTCGCCGTCGCCGCACTGGCCGAGGCGGCCACCTTGAAGATCATGGGGCGTCCGGTGCGCGGCGCGCTGTTCGACGGTTCCGCGCTGCTCACCGCCTGGCTGCTGGCGCTGTCGCTGCCGCCGTGGGCGCCCTGGTGGCTGGCGGCGGTGGGCTCTCTGTTCGCCATCGTCATCGCCAAGCAGATCTTCGGCGGCCTCGGCCAGAACCTGTTCAACCCGGCCATGGCGGCGCGGGTGATGCTGCTGATCTCGTTCCCGCTGGAAATGACCAGCTGGATCGCGCCGCTGCCGATCTCATCGGCCGCCGCGCCCGGTTTCCTTGAGGGTCTGGCGATCACCTTCGCCGGCGTCATGCCCGCCGACGGCGTTTCTAGCGCCACGCTGCTTGGTCAGGTGAAGACCGATCTCGGGCGTGGCATCGGTCTGGATACCATCCTGGCCGGCTTCTATCACCCCGCCGAGATGACCTGGGGCGAACGCGCCGGCAGTCTCGGCGAAACCTCCGCCGTGCTGTTGCTGGCCGGCGGCCTGGTGCTGATCTGGCGCCGCATCGTCACCTGGCACATCCCGCTGGCGATGCTGGCCGGCGTCGCGTTGCCGGCACTGCTGGCGAATCTGATCGCGCCCGGCCATTACCCCGGCCTGGCCTATCACCTGCTTTCCGGCGGTTTGATCCTGGGCGCCTTCTTCATCGCCACCGACCCGGTCTCCAGCCCCAACTCCGCCGGCGGCCAGCTCGTGTTCGGCTTCGCCTGCGGCCTGCTGACCTGGATCATCCGCACCTGGGGCGGCTACCCGGAAGGCGTCGCCTTCGCGGTGATGCTGATGAACGCAGGCACGCCGGTGATAGACCGTTATTTCAAACCGCGTATCTATGGCCGCGACCGCAAGGGCGCAGCGTTGACGCCCGGAATAGCTGCGAATTTATTCGCACGTGTCGCCGTGCGAATAAATTCGCAGCTACAGGGAGGCAGCCGGAAATGAACCTCGACACCCTGCGCGACAAACTCGGCTACCAGGGCGCGTTGCTGGCCGCCGCAGCGCTGATCACCACCGCCGCGCTGGCGGTTGCCTCGCGCGCCACCGGGCCGGCCATCGCGGCGGCGGAAGCGCGCGATTTGCAGCAGTCACTGAGCCAGGTCCTGCCCGGCCAGTTTGAAAACAACCTGCTCCAGGACACCGTCGTGCTGCCCGGCCCTGATGGCGAAGTCACGGTGTACCGCGCCCGCCGCGAAGGCCACGTCGAAGCCGTCGTGTTCCAGGTCGTCGGCAAGGGCTACGCCGGCCGCATCGTCTGCATGATGGGTGTCGACAAAGCCGGCCATGTGCTCGGCGTGCGCGTTATCAAGCATGCGGAAACCCCGGGTCTGGGCGACAAAATCGAGCCGGCCAAGGCGGACTGGATACATTCTTTCGAGGGCAAATTCCTCGGCGAGCCGCCGCCGGAGCAGTTCGCCGTGAAGAAGGACGGCGGCGTCTTCGACCAGTTCGCCGGCGCCACCATCACGCCGCGCGGCGTGGTCAAGGCGGTCAAGGGCGGGCTGGAATTCTTCGCCCGGGAAAAACCGCGGCTTCTCGATGAAGCTGGAGGCAAATCATGAGGCCTGCGCTTGATTTGCCCCGTCCTTCCCGCGCATGCGGGAATCCAGTTCGTTCATCCGAACGTTGTTTGGTAGTTAACGTGAAACAACCGGCAGCACAAGGCGCCGCGCCGGGTTTCATGATCAGGGATGGCATCGCAGCCATATCTGTTAGCCCTACGACCTGGATTCCCGCCTACGCGGGAATGACGGCGAAACGAAAGGAACAAGCATGACCTACGCCCACATCACCAAAGACGGCCTCTGGGACAACAACGTCGTGTTCGCTCAGATGCTGGCGCTGTGCCCGACGCTGGCGGTGACCGGCAGCGCCACCAACGGTCTCGGCATGGGACTGGCGACCACCGCCGTGCTGGTCGCTTCCAACATGCTGATTTCCGCGTTGCGTCAGTTCATCAGCGCCGAGGTGCGGATTCCGGTCTACGTCGTGTTCATCGCCACGCTGGTGACGTTGGTCGACATGGTGCTCAACGCCTATGCGCACGACCTGTACAAGGTGCTCGGCCTGTTCATCGCGCTGATCGTGGTGAACTGCGCCATCCTCGGGCGCGCGGAATCGTTCGCCTCGAAGAACGCCGTGCTGCCTTCCGCCATCGATGGCCTGATGATGGGCCTCGGCTTCACCTTCGCGCTGGTGCTGATCGGCGGCGTGCGTGAGGCGATGGGCAGCGGCACGCTGTTCGCGCAGGCGCATCTGTTGTTGGGCGAGTCGTTCGCCTTCCTGGAAACCACGCTGATCCCGCATTACAAGGGTTATCTGCTGATGATCCTGCCGCCCGGCGGCTTCCTCGTCGTCGGCTTCCTGCTTGCCGCCAAGCGCGTGCTCGACCGGCGTCTGGCGGCACGCGCGGCAGCGGCCGAACCGCTTCCCGTCACCGCCTGAGAAAGGGAGAACGCAACATGCAAGTCGCCGTCGCCTACTCCGAACCCGCGCAGCAGGTCTGGCTGCGCATCGAGGTGCCCGAGGATGCCACGCTGGAACAGGCCATCATCAAGTCCGGCATCCTGCGCCAGTTCCCCGAGATCGACCTGACCGAGCGCCAGGTCGGCATCTTCGGCAAGCTGGCCAAGCTGGATGCGTCGCTGAAGCCGGGCGACCGCGTCGAAATCTACCGCGCCATCATCGCCGACCCCGCCACCGTGCCGCGCCGGCAGATGGCGGACGATGACGACGACGATTGAGCCGCGAAACTGCCCTTGTAGGAGCGCCTTCCAAGGCGCGATCTTCGGAATAATCGCGCCTTGGAAGGCGCTCCTACGGGGTGGGTGCGGAACGGGTCGGGCCGGCTACCAGACAAAAAACTGTTGATACCAGGCCGCCAGCGGCAACCCGGCGGCGGCTGCGACGCCGAGCGCGGTGGCGAGGCCGGCCCGCCGGCGACGGCCGAGGCGCCAGGCCAGCAGTACGCCCCAGCCTGCGGCCATGGCCAGCAAGGTCATGCGGGCGCTGTTGGCCCAGGGCAGGGCGATGCCTTCGCCGGCGAGCTGGCTGCCGGTGAGCAGGGACAAGCCGACGAAGACGCTGCCGCCGGCGAGGGGAATCAGGGTCAGCGCCAGCCGCGTCCACGGCAACCGCGCCGCGCGCGCGGCCAGCGCCAGGCAGAGCCGGATCCAGCCGCCCAGCAAGAGTGCTTCAACGCCGACGTAGGCCAGCAGAAGGCCGCCGTCCAGCCAGGAAAAGGCGTCGTTCACCTCGGGGTAGTGGGTGAACAGCCACCAGTGTCCCGGCGTGTCCAGCGCCCAGGCGATGTCGCGGTCGAGCAGCCATTCGGCGGCGGCCTGCTTGATCGTCACGAACCAGGGCGAGGACGACCACTGGAAGGCGCCGAGCGCGACGCCCAGCATGCCGAACACGAGCAGGCGGGCCGGCCAGGCGTCGTGCGTCTCGCCGCCGCTGCGCAGAATCTCGGCCTGCGGCGAACGCCAGGCCAGTTCCACCGCGCCGCGCTGGCCGGCGCACTGGCCGCAGGCGTGGCAGGGCGCGGCGCTGTCCATGCGGCGGATGTCGATCAGCGGCGCGCATTTGACCGGCGCGCCGGGGTGCGACGCGGCATCCCAGGCGGCGCGGTCGACCCGGAAATGCAGCGGCGCGATGCGTGCGAGCAGGCCGAACACGCCTGACACCGGGCACAGATGGCGGCACCAGACGCGGCTGCCGCGACCGTAAAGCAGACCGACCGCGATGGCGGCGACGGTGGAGCCGCCGAGGATCAGCAGCGCCGGTTTCGGGTATTCGTAGACGCTGGTCATCTGGCCGAACAGTGTGGTCAGCACGAAGGCGACGAACGGCCAGCCGGCCCATTTCATCCAGCGCGGCACCGGCCGGCCCAGGCCGAAGCGGGAACTCCATTCGGTCAACGCGCCTTCCGGGCAGAACACGCCGCACCAGACCCGGCCCAGCGCCGCCACCGAGACGATGACGAACGGCCACCAGATACCCCAGAACAGGAACTGGGCAAGGCGGGTGAGGTTGTCGAACAGGTGCGCCTGCTCCGGCGGCAGCGGCAGGAAGGCGGGCACCGCCACCAGCGCCAGGTAGAACAGCACGACCCCCCACTGAATTGCCAGGATGATGGTGCGATGCCGCCGCATGGCCAGGCCGAGGCGCGCCAGACGGCCCGGTTGCACCGGTGCCTGGACCTCTTCGGCGCGGCGGATGGGAATGCCGCCGAGGGTTTGCGTCATGGCTCGTTCCATCTTCAACGCGCCTGGCTGCGTTGGCCGCGCAACAGCAGCAGCCAGGCCAGGCTCCACCACAGCGCCAGCGCCAGGTAGCTGAGGCCGGCCGGCTGCGCGCGCCAGCCGGTCATCGCGGCGACGAAGCCGCCGGCGCTGTCGCTGTCGTCGAGCAGGAAGGCGGCGTTCCAGAGCGGATCGACCAGGGACGGCAACGCTTCCAGGCCAATCAGCTGGTCCATCGCATCGACCAGCAGCGCCCCGCCCAGCAGCAACAGCAGGATTTCGGTGATGCGGAAGAATGCGCGCCAGGAGAACACGCGGCCGCCCTTCGCCAGCACGCCATAGCAGGCCAGCGCGAGCAGGAAGCCGACGAGGCTGCCGCTCAGCGTGGCCGCGGCGGTCTCGCCGGCGGCGGCGCCGTACAGGAAGATCACCGTTTCCGCCCCTTCGCGGCCGACCGCCAGCGCCGCCAGCAGCGCCATGCCGAACCAGTTGGCCTGGGTCGCGGCGGTTTCGAGGCCGCTCTCCAGTTCGCGCTTGAGGCCGCCGCCGTGGCGGCGCATCCACAGCACCATCTGGAAGATCAGGCCGCTGGCCAGCAACGGCATCAGGGCCTGGAACCATTCCAGCGTGGTGTCCGCAGCCCAGGCCTGGATGCCGAGCAGGGTCAGCGCGAGCAGCGCGGCCAGCCCGATGCCGGCGCCGACGCCGCCCCACAGCCAGCGCATGGCGTGGCGGCGGGACGATTCCGCCAGGCTTTGCTGGGCGGACAGCCAGCCATGCAGGATGCCGATGACCAGCATGGCTTCGATGCTTTCGCGCCAGACGATGAATGCGGCATTACCCATGCTGAAGCTGCCTTACTTGACGACGATGCGGCCCTTGGCCGTCGTCGGATGGAAATCGTCGAAAAAGTCGTAGGCGCCGGGTTTCAGCGGCGCGATCACCACGAAGGACTGGGCGCCCGGCCCGAGCACCTTTTCCTTGCGCAATTGCAGACTCTCGAACTCGATGGCGTCCTTGCCCTCGTTGCGGATGACGATCTTCAGCCGCACCCCGGCGGGCGTCTCGATCCGATCGGGAATGAACCGCCCGTCCCGCGCCACCAGCGTATGCGTGAGCAGGTCGGCGGCGGTCGCGGCTGCCGCGGGCATCAGCGTCGTCAGCAACGCCAGCAGGACGGCCGGCCGCTGCATCAATAACCGCCCTTCTTGCCGATGCCGGCGTAGGTGAACGCGTAATCCAGCGAGAACGCCTTGAACCAGGGCTTCACGCCGGTCAGGCGGTCGGTATGGCGATGAAAATGGTGGCCGGCGTGGTTGTCCGGGTCGTTCGGCGGCAGGATGGTGAACTTCAGCGTGTATTTGCCCGGGCCCATCAGCTTGATGTTGTCGCCATAGTGCGGACCGTCGCTGGCCACCATGGGCAGGAAATCGCCTTTGGCGCAGGCACCGCCCTGTTTGCAGACTTCGTATTTGACCAGCAGGTAAGGCACCCAGTCGCCCTCGGCGAAACCGTTCGGATTGTTCGCCAGGGCGTGGATATCGGCTTCCAGATGCACGTCGGCCTTGCTCGCCGGCAACATGCTGTGGCCCATGCCGGACTCCATCTCGACCGGCTGCAGATAAACCGCGCCGACCTCGATGCCGTTGCGGTTTTGCGGAGCGCCGATGGGATATTCCACTGCCAGCGCGGCGGTGGACAGGCTGGCGGAAACGGCCAGAACCAGGACGGAATGGGCGGGGGAAAACAGTGAACGCATGGACTTCTCCAATGATGAGTAATCAGTCAATTCTGGCTGGCTACAGGGGCGGAGAAGCCCTTTGGCTGGCTGCATTCGTCGCCTTGATGGCGACGGGGTGGATTCGTCTCAAACAGGCTGCGATCCAGCCGCGGCGGTATGCGTGGCCTGGATTTTGACAGCGAGTTGACGGCGTCGATGCTAAATGAGAATGGCCTTCAAATGCAAGCCATTCTCATCTGCGGGCCAATTTTTTCCGTTGTTTCGTTGTATGGGGGCGGCTCAAGCGGCGGCGGCGATCACCATCCAGGACACGCCGAAGCGGTCCGTGACCATGCCGAAACGGGGGGAAAAGAATGTCTCCGCGAGCGGCATGGTGACCTTGCCGCCGTCGGCGAGCGCTGCGAAGCGGCGGTCGGCCTCGTTGCCGTCGGCGACGCCGAGGGAAAGGCTGAATCCCTTGAAGGCGGTCTGCGCCTGGGTGCAATCGTCGGACGCCATGACGACGCTGTCGTCGATGCGGAAGCTGGCGTGCATCACCTTGTCTTCCATGCCGGGTGGCACCATGCCCGGCGGCGGCGGTTCCGGGCTGTCCTTGTAGCGCAGCAGCATTTCGATCTCGGCGCCGAGAGCGTGGCGGTAGAACTCGACGGCTTCTTCACAACAGCCGTCGAAGAACAGATAGGGTTGCACGATCATGATTTCTCTCCTTTGGGTGGGGGCACCTGGTTTCTATCCTTCGTAAGCCCGTTTCAGGGCGGCGATATCGAGCTTCTTCATGGGGAGCAGGGCGGCCATGACTCGATCCGCCCTGCCTGGGGTCGGATCGCTCATCCAGTCCGCAATCATGCTCGGCACGATTTGCCAGGACACGCCGAATTTGTCCTTGAGCCAGCCGCATACCTGCGCCGCCGGGTCGCCGCCGGCGGAAAGCTTGTCCCAGTAATGGTCAATCTCCGCCTGGCTGTCGCAATTGACCTGTAAGGAAATCGCCTCGTTGAAGGTGAATTGCGGGCCGCCGTTCAATGCGGTGAAGGTCTGGCCATTCAGTTCGAACGTCACGGTCAGCACGCTGCCGGCCGGTTTGCCATGAATCTCGTAGCCCGCTTCGCCGTAGCGGCTGATGTTGCGTATCCGCGAATTCTCGAAAATCAGCGTGTAGAACAGCGCGGCAGTCTCGGCCTCGCTGTCGAACCACAGACAGGGGGTGATTTTTTGCAGTGGCATCGGAGTCTCCTCACCTATCAAAGGGGCGCGGTGTTTTCAGGCGGTCGAAGTTTTATGCCGTCGCGGCCTGGCGGAAATGGGGTATTTACTTTGAACGAGCGTACAGGTGCGGCTCGCAAGGAAGCGGCGACAACAGATCGCCTGCCGTGTCACCCGTAGCTCGGCAAACCTTTGCCGACGGTACGCCGGTTATTGCTGCCGCCAGGCAGCCCGCCACAAGCGCTCCAGTTCTTTCGCCAGCACCGATGAGGGGCGGCCGAGCAGCGTGACGCGGCCGCTTTCGTGCAGGTGTCCATACACGACCCGCTTGGCCGGGTCGTAGAGCAGCACCAGATTGTGGTCATGGCAGTCATGCGGCTTGCACACCGCGATATTGCGGTAGTTTGTGCCGGCCACGCTCACCTCGCCGACCGGCGGCATCGGGCCGTTCATCTCGGCCAGCCATGGCTGCTTGGCCTTGGCGCCGAGGGCCTTGCGGTAAATCGCCCTGAATTTCTCATCGCGCAGCGGATCCCAGGTGTTTTCGGCAGGGGCGGCCGGCGCCGCTGCCGGGATGTTCGCCGGGTGCGTCTCCGGGGCGCAGTCGCGGAATTTGGCTTTCTCCATCTTGCCGAGCACCTGTTTAAGTGCCGCCTCGATCTTGCCGCCGGCCGCAACCGGTTCGATGTACTGGCCGGCTGCATCGCGATAGACGACGAAGAGCATTTGATCGCCGCCAGGTACATCGCTGAGTAGCGTCGTCAGGTAGTTGGGCGGCGTAGCAGGCTCGAAATACGACACGGCATCCTGCACGTTGCGGCCGGTGATGCGATTGCCGCCAACCTCCAGCAGCAGGCTGTGCTGCAGGACGCGCAGACGTGGCGCGGCGCGATTGGCGCAATCGGGCGAATAGTCGCCGCCGTAGCGCTTGCGCGAGTCAGCGCCGAAATCCAGTGCCAGCGCGGGGGTGGCCGCGAGCAAACCGACAAGCGCGAAACTGCGCAGATTCATGCTTTCTTCTCTGCCGCGGCCTGTTTGAACATGGCCTCAGCACGCTGGTTGATTTCTTCCGGGGTCAGTTCCTCCTTGTGCGTCGCGAGAAACCAGACATGCCCGAACGGATCTTTCAGCGTCCCGTTGCGGTCGCCGTAAAACTGGTCCTGGACGGGGCTGACCACGCTGGCGCCAGCCTTGACGGCCTGGGCAAACAGCGCATCCACATCGTCGACGTAGAGGTGCAGGCCAATCGTCGAACCGTTCAACTCCTGCGGGCTGCGGAACGCCGCGTCTGCACACGAATCGGCCAGCATGATGACCGAATCGCCGAGCCTGATCTCGGCGTGGCCGATGGAGCCGTCCGGCGCGACCAGTCGGAATTGTTCAATCGCGTTGAATGCCCGTTGGTAAAACGCAATGGCTTCCGCTGCGCCCTTGATGCCGAGATACGGGGTGATGCTGTGGTAGCCATCGGGTTTGGTTTTGACGTTCATGTGCGGCCTCCTTTCAAATCTATTGAGCCACGCTCAATGCGTTTTGCATTGCGACGCCAACTCCCCCTTTGAAAAAGGGGGGCTGGGGGAATTTATGAGACATCCGCCTAGTTAGTCCACCGTCGTCAAATCCCGCTCAATCCCCCTTTTTCAAAGGGGGAGGTTTGGTTCACGCCCCGCCGATGCAGCCCACTGCACTTGGTGCAACGACGTTTGGTGCCTGCAAGCCGGCGGAATGTTCCTGGTGTCGCGAACGGCGGGGCTTGCGAGCCGACTCGCTGCGGCTGTCCCGGCTAATTGCTCATAGCCGCGCAGGTTGGCGGCCAATGCCTTGATTCAACGGTGTTTTTGTCAGCTTTGAAAGGTCGGGTTGCGCCCGAAACGCGGACTGGCTTGGCCGCAGCCAAGCAAAGAATCCGCCACTACACATAAAGATATCCCGTGTGGCCGATCAATCGATCAAGGCTAAAAAGCAGAAAAAACATTCTCAAATGAGAACCAGGATCGAGGAGGGGACGTTGAAGCATGCATATCCGGCGAGCACGGAGGCCATTCCTTTTTTCCGACGCCCGCAGCCCCCTTTCGTTGACGATTTTCCATCTCGCAAGCCACCGCGCAGCGCTGTCTGCCCCGAGGCGGCGGGTTCATAAACATTGTTCGGAGGAGGTTGCACCATGGATTACCGAATGAAACTGACACGTACCGCGCAGGTCTGCGCGCTCGTGGCCGGCTGCGCGCTGGCGCCAAGCGCGTCGGCGCTTTATGTGGGGATGTACGCCATCGGCGATTTCGTGCCCGACACTTCCGGCGGCTGCGGCGGCGGCGACCGCTCATCCTGGCCGGGCATGGCGCAGTCGTGGTGGGACATGATGGGGGCGTTCGGCCACTACAAAGGCCCGGGCGGTAGTCCGTACCGCTACGTCAACGGCAACATGACGATCAAGCGCTTCTGCGACCCGACCACTTACGACGCCGATTGCCGCGACTATCAATCGGTCTGGCCGGCGGGAGACGACTGGATGGACGCGGCCATTATCGCCACCCACGGCTGGGACGACGGCGACCATTGGGGCGGCCTCATGCGCTACCCCTGGAAGGGCGAATGCGGGCTGCGCACCGGCGGCAGTTCAAGCATGGTCAAGGTGGGCGATTCCTGGCTCATGTTCCTGCTTGCCTCGTCCTGCCAGAGCGCCGACGACGACAACCTGCCCGGCATCCGCAATGCCATGGAGGACAACGCCACTTCCATCAGCCGCCGCGCCCACCAGTTCGACGGCTTCCACGGAATCATGTGGATCTCGTCGGGCTACAACGGCAACTACAGCAGCACCGCCTTCGACGGGCACTTCGTCAACGCGGGCTACGCCTGGGTGACCAATCATTTCAAGAACAACTCGCAGGACTGCGCCTGGTACGACCCGTGGAACTGGTACGGCACCTGCCAGGACCAGTGTCCGATCGCCTATGCCATCGGCAACAGTGCCGGCGATGCCCAGACCCGGCTGTTCAACGAGCGCTACAACTACACCTACGGCGACCCCGCCAGCAACAACTACTACTGGTACTACTACTACGAGAACTGCAACCCGGTCGGCGAGACCTCCTTCGTGCCGCAGTGACGCGGTCTACCAGTTCTTCGAACCATTCAAACGGAGTCAGATCATGGCAAATCACTTCAAGCACAACGCCCTTGCCGTCTTCGCAGCCAGTTTGACCCTTGCCGCCGCCTTGCCCGGCCAGGCGCAGGCGCGTGAAGTCAAATCGCTGCAGGACTTGCAGGGGGCAATCCGCGAAAGCATGCCCGATTTTCTCAAGAACCCGGCCGACGTGGTCGACCAGTTGTTGAAGGTTCCGCTGGCCCCCCCGCTGAGCCAGACCTTCGACCGGGCCAAGGCGCTGAAGGCGGTGTTCGGCGACGGCTCGGTCAACGTGGCAACGGATTGCCGACGCCGGGCAACCCCGGCAGGCGAGCCGGATCAGGGCGATTGCATGGCAACGAACGGCACGCCGACCGGCCGCGGCGCCTTCATGCTGCTCAACTTCAGCAAGAACATGGGCAACGGCAACATCAAGTTCCTCAAACGCATGCCGGTGGATGACAACATGACCAGCGACAAGCTGCCGCGCGCCACCAAGTTTAGCGACGTGGAGGTGATGAAAATGGCGCAGGACTACCTCGGCAGCGCCTTCGGCCTGGGCATGGATGAAATCCCCCTGCCGCCGGCTGGAGCGAAAAACTCCATGGTGCGCAGCCTGGCCATGGTGGGTACCAGCGATCTCCGCGCCCTGGCAACGCCCATCGTGGTGCAGAAAGTCGTTTACCTGCAGCGTGGTTTCAAGCTGGAAAAAGCCTATACGGACGGGACCGGCGGTCCGGCCCTGACCCATGTGCGCGGGCCCGGCCAAGCCATGGTCGCCGTCGACGATAGCGGCGTCGTCGGTGCGACGGTGGCCGACTGGCAGGAGCTGCGCAAGGATCCCAAGATGACTGCCGATCAGGCGAAGTCCGCCGATGCGTTGATCAACGAGATTGCCGAGGACCTCTACAACCACGGCATCGACCAGTTCGAAAAATTGTCCTTCGAGGTCCGTGTCGGCGCCGATTGGCGCGGTTCTTACGGGCTGCTGCTGCCCGCGGTCCAGGTTGCCGTCACCCCGGTCCCGGCGGACCCCACGGAAGATCAACAGGCCCAGTTCGCCATGCAACCCACCGCCGGGCTGGTGAAGTCCTATTCCCTGGTGGAACAAGCCGACGCCACCGCGCGCCAGTAAGCCCGCACAAGTGCAATGTAGAAACGGATTGAGCCCGTCACCCCGGCGCAGGCCGGGGTCCAGTCGTTAGGCCAGCGGCAGAACTGGATACCGGCTTTCGCCGGAATGACGGACATGTCAACTTCACCTGGCCGGATCAATCAATAAGTACGAGGAGAAACGCCATGCACGCGAAGCAACTTTCCGCTCGACCGGTCCCGCCCTTGCTGTTCACGCTGGGCTTGCTGACAGCCGGGCCAGCCCTGGCCAATATCGATCTGCCCGGCGGCGACATCTGGCTCGACGGCTCCTTCCAGGGCATGACCTACGGCACCGCCGGCGTCGCCAATCTGGCGCCACGTCTGTATATCGGCGAATTCGCCTCCACTCTGCCGCCACCGCAGCAGGTCGTCGGCACCGGCCTGGAATTCGAGTACCAATTCACCCCCTTCGGCGCGCCGGTCGTGAACGTGACCTACCGCTTGATCAATAACGACATCGAAGCCTGGCATGACCTGCGCCTCATCCTCGATCTGCACGCCAAAGGCCAGCCGGCGCAGCTCGACACCGCCACGGTGACCGGCTTCGGCGTGCCCCCGCTGGCCGGACAGGCGGACCAGTACCGAGTGTTCGATTTCGACGCGCCCGGCGACAAACCGCTGCAACTGATCGAAGCCGCCAACGCACTCAACGGCGCCGCCGCCGCCGCATGCAGCGTCGGCTGTTTCCCCGACCTGGCCCTGCAATGGAACCTGGCCGAATTGCCCGTCGGGCAAACCTGGGAGGTCACCGCCACGCTGGTCGACGACCCCAGCCTGGTCATCGGCGGTCGCTATCTGGCCGCCTCGACCGTGGGCTCGGACGGCAGCCAGATCCTGATCGGCAACGTACAGCTCGTTCCCGAACCGGAGACCTACGCCATGATGCTCGCCGGACTCGGTCTGCTGGGCTGGCGGAAGCTACGCAAGCGCTGACGCGTCGTAGTCGTGCCCGGACGCGCAGACGTCCACTTCAAACATATCGATGGAGGAGAAACATCATGATCAAGCACGTCCTTGCCACAGCCGTACTCGCCGCAGTCAGCCTGCCCGCGCTGGCCACCATGACCGTGTTCACGACGCAACTCAGCGGAGCGGCCGAATTTCCGCCGGTAGCCACCACCGGCAGCGGTACGGCGACCGTGACCTTCGACGACATCGCCCATACGTTGCGAATCGAAGCCAGCTTCGCCGATCTGGTCGGCACCACCACGGCGGCGCACATCCACTGCTGCGTTTCCCCGCTCGACAATCCGCCGACTGCGGGCGTGGCAACGCAAACGCCAAGCTTCTCGGGCTTCCCTGCCGGCGTCACTGCCGGCAGCTACGACAACACGTTCGATACCACACTGACCGGCACGTTCAGCGCAGGTTTCCTGACCGCCAACGGCGGCACTGCCGCCGGCGCAGAAGCCGCCCTGATGACAGGAATGCTGGCCGGGAACGCCTATCTGAACATCCACACGACAGACCATCCCGGCGGCGAAATCCGCGGCTTCCTGCAACCCGTCCCGGAACCCGCCACCTACGGCCTCATGCTCAGCGGCGTCCTGACCGTCATGGCCGTAGCGCACCTGCGCCGCCGCAAGGGCGGATAGTCGGCAGCCAGAGTTCGTTCGAGCCTTGGCCCAGTCGTAGGGCGGGAATCCCTTCCCGCCGATCCACCGTCTGATTGATTTTGTATGCAGCGGCGGCCCCATCGCGAGTGGATGGTCGGCAAGGTCGGCCGCGCCTGCCTGGGCGCCGTTCAGAACAGGTCGACCCCGCTGTGCTCGGCTTCGCCGATTTCTGGCGGATAGCCGACGCGGAAGCCGCCCCAATGACGCTCGTTGACGTAGATCGGCACGGACAGGTCGTGCATCACTTCGCCGGTGTCGCGTTTGTAGGTCTGGATCAATACCGCTTCGGTGTTGGTGCCGCAGCGGCTGCCGGTTCGGTCGTTGAAGATGCGTTTGGTGCGGTTGCCGACCAGATCCTTGGCCGGATCGCCGCTGAGCGGTTGGCAATAGCGATTGTTATGGGTCGGCACATAGGCGCGGCGGTCGGTCGCGATGGCGTAGAGCACCTCGGGAAATGCGGCCAGGAAGGGTTCCTGCAAGGCGGGCAGCAAGCGGTCGGCCAACTTGTCGTATGGGCTCGAATACTTCTGCGGGGCGGAATTCGGTATGGGCTGATAGTTCTCCGAAAACAGGTCGCCCAGGCTGATCTCGCCGCGCGTGACGGCGGCCGCGAAGGCCTGGCCGATTGCGTCGGCGGTGCGTCTGGCTTCCGTGTAGATCTTTGTGTGGGCCGAGTCCATACCCAGCGTCACCATCAGCCGAAACGCCTTCTCGCCAGGCTCGTCGGACAATTTCGCGGCGTGGGCGAGTTCGTCCTTGAAGCGGCCCATGCGGCCGTAGCTCTCCTGCGCGAGGCGGGCGATGCCTTCCGCATTCGCGTGCGTCTGCTGGGCATCGCGGGCGATCGACAGCAGCCGTGCTTCGGTCGATACCGCATCGCTGAGGATGCTTGCCAACTTTGTGCCGATCCGTTTTGCCGTCGCCGCGGTGCCATCCGATTCGGCGGCCAACAGCGTAATCGTCTCCAGCGACATGCCCGTCTGCGTGTGGATCAGCGTCAGCGTGGCGGAAATATCGACCGAGGCGGCCATGGCCGAGTTGGCCAATTTGCCCACTTCATCGGCTACGACCGCGAATCCACGCCCTTTGTCGCCGGCTCGCGCCGCCTCGATGGCGGCGTTGAGCGCCAACAGCCGGGTCTGTTTGGCAATGGCCTGAATCACCGTGGAGGAGGCCTGAATCCGCGCGACATCTTCGGCCAGCTGGTGCATGGAGGCTTCAGCCAGGCGAGCGCGCGCCGCCATTTCGCTCATGCTGGTGACCACCCGCGCCAATTCTTCCGATCCGATCTCGGACTCGACACGGGTCCGCACCGCCGCTTCCGCCGCGATGCCGGCGCTTTCCGCCACGGTGCTGGCCATATTCCGGATGGCGATGGATTCGTCCGAAACGACATTGGCCTGCGTCGCGGCGCGGTCGGATTCCTGCGTCAGGTGAGTCAGCTTGTGGCAGACATGGGCAAGACCGAGACCCATGCTCTGCAAGGTGGCCAGGAATGCGTGGTTGCCAGCCGCAGCCATGGCCGGCTCGGTCTGCGAGCCGCGTGTCGTTTCTGCCGCCAGCGCAGCATCCCTGTTTCGGCGCAAGAACAGCACTTTTACCTCCGCATGATTCGATAGCCTAAGCGTGACTGTATATAACTTCCGGCATAAGCGAACAAATACATGACCATGATTTATAAGGGGTTTTGTGGTTTATTGGCTACCGCGGCCGCGGCCCTTCGCAGCACCGGGCATGCACTCGTGGCATTTGCCACCGGTCGCCACGCTGAACCAATCGGGTTTCAGCGCGCTCTGAATCCGAGTTGTTTTCCGGTATCTGGATAGGGGGGCGCGATGCAAACGAATATTCGAAATTCAACTGGGTTTCCAGCTGCGTTGCTTGCCGGAATTTGGCTCGTTGTTGCAAGTTCTGCGGCAGCCGATTGCGGCCAGCCCGGCTGGTATGTCTCCAGTCCCTGGGGCTTCAGCACCAACAGTTTCTGGGTTGCCGGGCCGGAAGGATCGATCCTGGTCGATACCCAGTTCCTGCCCTCGGCGACGCGCGAGGTGGCGGCGCGGGTGCGCGAATGCACCGGCAAGCCGGTGCTGGCGGCCTTGGTGCTGCATGCCAATCCGGACAAGTTCAACGGTAGCCAGTGGCTGACCGCGCAGGGGGTGGAGGTGCTGAGTTCACGGGAGGTGGTGAAAGCGATTCCGTCGGTGGATAGCGTGCGTCGACGCTGGTTCGAGAAACGCTACCGGCCGGATTACCCGAACAAGCTGGTGTTGCCGAAATCCTTCGGCACCGTCTCCACGCGGCTTGAACGGGGCGGCGTGGCACTGAACCTGCATGTGCTCGGCCCTTCCGTATCGGCGGCGCATGTGGTGGCGGACTGGAACGGGCATCTGTTCGTCGGCGATCTGGTCGCCAACCGCCACCATGCCTGGCTGGAACGGGGCGATGTGGATGCCTGGGTCGCCACGCTGGAATTCCTGCAAGGCTTGCGCCCGTTACGCATCTATCCCGGTCGCGGAGAACCGGGCGGGCCGGAATTGCTGGCTGGCCAGATCGAGTACCTGCGCTTCGTGCGCGCCACGGTGCTGGCGCACCGGCCGAGCGGAGAGATCCCGGAGGCGGTGGCGGAGAAGATCGTCGACGCGATCAAGGCGCGCTACCCCGGTTACGGCAACGAGTATTTCCTGGAACTGGGCATTCCGGCGGTGTGGGAGAAGCTGGCCGCCGCGCGCCCCTAGCCGAGCGCGGGGCGACAGGCCATCACTTCAGTACCAGCACCCGGATGTAGATACGCCGGTTGTTGCTGCCGTTCGGATCGAGCGGCTTGTTGGCACCATAAGACAGAGCCGACATCCGGCTGATCGAGATGCCCTTCTTTTCGTGCAGGTAGCGTTTGACGACTTCGGCACGTGCCTTGCCCAGGCTGTAGTTGTTGTCTTCAGTGCTGTTGTTCGCCGTATGGCCCTGAATATCCAGGTGATATTCCTGATCCAGTTGGCCAAGTTTGTCGGCGAGGTCATTCAACTTGGCCGCATCCCGGCTGTCGAGATTCGGGTCGTTTTGCGGGTACAGCACCTTGTCCTCCGTCAGCGTGACGGTGAGCGCTTCCTTGCCATTGGCGAGGAAGATTTCCTTGGCGGCTAGCGCCAGCGCTTCCTGGACCAGGCCGGAAAGGGTGTTCAGTTTTGCTTCCGCCAGGCTGACGCGCTTGTTCAGGGCATTGCCGGCAAATTCGGCGGCTTCCTGCTTGGCGTTGAGTGCATCGGTCTTGTTCGACGCCCGTTGCACCGCCGCTTGCGCCACGCGATTCATATCGTTCAGACGTTGCTCCAGTTCGCCGACCCGGGCGTTCGCCGTCGTTTCGTTCACCCGGGCGGCATCCTGGCGGGCCTGTAGCTGCGTGCTCTGCTGAGCTGTTTTCCGGGTTTGCTCGGCGAGTTCGTTCAGATTCTTCTCGATGCGTCCGATGCGCGCTGCCATGCCTGTTTCCGTGGCATCGAGTCGCGCGGCCTGGTTCGTTTGCAGTTGGGCAAGCTGCCGCTCCAACTCGGCTTGCCGAGCGGCAAGACTGTTTGTCCGCGCTTCCGCGGCCCGCAGGCCGGCGTCGCCGGCAGTGGCGAGATCTTTTTCGACTCGGTCGAGGCGATCCTGCAATGGCTGGGTCTGCGTCAGCAGCGCTTTTTCGCTGGCACAGCCGCCGAGCAGCAGGCAACTCAGTGCCACGGCGGCGATGGATGAAACAGGACGGGATTGGTGGTGCATGGTCGATTCCTTCGGCTGAAAAATTCAGGCTGCATGATGGCGCGAAAACAGCGGCGGGCGGCACCCTTCCCGGTTTCTTGACAATTTGTCGAAGGTCGGGCGTGGTAAGGGCGCAAAACCCCGTCGAAGCTCTGCAGGGGGCGAACGCAATGTTCTGTTCGCCGATGCGCCGGACTCAACCCGATACGGCCTGGACGTTGGGGTCGACGGTCAGTTGATAAGTGCCGGGGCTGACTTCGCGACCCAACATGCGCAATAGAGGCACCAATTCCTGGCGCTTGGCTTCGACCGGGCTGGCGGTGATCCGGTAATCCGGCTTCACGCCGGGCTGGATGCGGCCCGATCCGGTCAGGTTGAGGTCGCCACCCAGCGTAACAAGGCGGAAATCCAGGCCGCCACTGTGGCCGTCCAGTTCCATCTGATAGTTGCCGAGGGGGTTCACTCGGCTCAGTTCGGAGCCGGCCGCAACCCACATGACCCGGGCTTTGCCGGTGGCATGGCCGTCATCGAGGCGAACCTCGTTGACCTGCATCGACATCTGGCCGGACAGCGCCGCGGCGCGGAGGGTGGGCGACAGCACCCCGAGCAGTGCGGCGGGCAATTCCAGCTTGGCTTCATGGATACGGGTTTCGCCCGGCGCCATGGAGATATCCAGCAGCGTGGCGCCGCTCTGGGTCGAGCGCAGGGTGATATGCAGGCGCAATGCCAGCAGCTCGCCGAGCGCGATATTCCAGGCGGTCGGCGCCAGGGTAACCGCTTCGCCGCTGGGCAGCAGCGCCTGCAGGCTGCCCTCGCCGCGCCAGAGCGTGCCGGAACTGGCGGTCATCGCGAAACTGCCGCGGGTCTCGCGTTGCAGCAGGCTGTCCAGCCAGGTGGCGGGCAGCATGATCAGGTAGGCGAGCGCCAGGACGAGGAGCAACAGCCCCGCATGGATCAGACGTCTCATCGCCGGCCTCCGGTCAAAGTCAGTTCCAGGCTGGCCAGTCCGATCTGGTCGCTGGCGGTGACGCGGCACCGCTGCACGCTCACGCCTTGCCGTTCCAGGTCCGCCAGCCAGTCGATCCAGTTGGCGGTGGCCAGGGGGCGGGTGGCGAGCTGGATCTGATCCGGCGTCAGGGCGGTGAAGTGCGTGAACGCTTCGCCCAGATTGAATGCAGCGGCCGATGACTTGATCCGTTGTTCCAGGCTGCCCTTGCCGGCAGCGCCCATGTGGCTGCGCAGGCGCTCGATCTCTGCCGCTTGCAGCCGCATCAGGCGCAGTTCGGCCCGTTGAGTGGGCAGCCGCTCGGCCAGCTTGGCGCGTGCCTGGGCGGCGGGCTCATAGAGGCCGCCGTAGCCGACGAGCAGCAGCAGGATCGCCGCGCCCGCCGCCAATACCCGGCGTTCGCGGGCGCTGCGGCCGGCCAGTTGCGCACGCAGACGCTGGATCCATTCATTGCCCATGGCGCGTTTCCTTTCCGGTCGGCCTGATACTCAGGCGAACACTGTTGTCCTTGTCGGTCTCGGAGGTGATCTGCAGGCCCCGCGACGGCGCCGCCATCTGCAGCTGATCCAGCCAGTCGGCATCTGCTTCGGCCAGCAGCACGCTGAGCGTCCCGGCCTCGAAGGTCAGCGTCTTGATGCGTGGCGCCGGGGCGGCCGGCCAGACCTGGCCGAGCCGCCCGAGCTGGCCGACCAGCGCATTGGGGGAGGGTTTGCCGGCGGCGGAACGCAGGTTCTGCAGTTGTTCCGTCATCTGCCAGGCCGGGTCCACCACCGCGGCATGGGCGGGCAGGGCGCGTTCCGCCAGATCGCGCATCTCCAGTCGGATGCCGCGGCTTTCCCGCGCCAGCAAGCTCCAATCGAGCAGCGTGCCGGCCAATTGGATGCCTACCAGCAACGCCGCGCCCCAGGCCAGCGGACGCGCCAGACGCTGCCAATCCATCCGGCTGCGGCCGGGTGCGTGTTTCCCCTGCAACAGGTCGGGCAGAGCCGGCCAGGGGCAGGTTTGCCAATCGCACCGGCCGGCCGACGCCACCGTGGTGCCGAGCGAGGTGCGCCAGCGATCCCAATCCGGCTCGCCCAGGTCGGCCATCTGAAATGCCTGCACGCTGGCGGGGCTACCGCGTTGGGCCAGGGCCAGGGCCAGGCCGATTGGGGGCTCGCCGTCGTCCAGCGCCATGCCTTCCAGTCTGCCGAAGCGCACCACGCTCTCGCCGCCCCCCCAGCCGATGGACCAATCGCCTTCGCGCCAGGGCAACAGCAGGTAGTCCGGCAGCGCGCCATCGGGATTGAGGCCGAGCTCCGCCAACTTGTCGAGCACCCGTTTCAGCCAGGCTTCTTCCAGCACCGCCAGGATCGCATCGTCATTGGCGTCTCGCCCCAGCAACACGGCATGGAGGTTGTCCGCCTCGACCAGGGTCGCCGCTTCGGCGGCGGCGGGCAGCAGCGGCGCCAGACGGCGTTCCGGCAGGTCCGGCAGGCGGGTCTTGACGACAAGTACCAGTTCGCCGGCCAGCACCAGGCGGCAGTAGCGCGCCCGCGGCAAATCCTCCAGGCGCGTGCCGCTGCCGCGCAGCTGGCCGGCATCGTCAATGAACGACCAGGGGCAGTCGGTGCCCTCCAGCAGAAAGTCGCGGCGCAGATAAAGACGGAGTTCGCTCATAGCTCGGCTCTCCAGACAAGGTTTGGCAGGTTCGAACCCACCCGGTGGAACAGGGCATGGCTGCCGATGGATAGACGTTCATGACGGATGCGGGCCTGAACCAGGAAATAACTGCTCGACACCGAGATCATGTTTTCCGGCGAAGTCAGGCCGGCTGGCATGGCCTGCTGGAAATCCTGGATATTGCGGTAGTAGGCGCGCTCGCGCTTGGCGACCAGGGCATAGGCCTCGGTCAGCGCCAGACCTTCCACCAGGGCGGACAGTACCTCGGGGCGGGCCATATTGACGTTGATGAGCGTCCGGGTCGGCAGGATGGTCACGAACGGGCGCAGCTGCGCCAGGACGTTGCGGTTGAATCCCTTCACGCGGAGCAATTCGTTCAGGCTGAGCAGAGTACGGTTGGCGGCCCGGTAGGCGGGCGAGCGGCCGGCATAATAAGCCGACTCCGCACTTTCCGGATTCTGCAGCGTGTCGTCCGCGTCCAGCCAGTCCGCGACTGCGGTCGCCAGGCTTTCCGGCAAATCCAGGGCGCGCAGCAGGCGGCTGAAAATCTGCAACTGGGCTGGGTCGATAGTGCCGTTGGCGACCAGATTGTTGAGATTGAAGCGGCTGTCCTGATCTTCCATCCTGCCCGAAACCCGAAAACCTTCCGCTTCGACCGGGGGCAGCTGGGTTGCCCACACCTCGCCGGGATGGTCCACGCTGCTCTGGCGGGCATCGTCCAGCAGCACCGCGGCGCCCCATTGTTCCGCCGCGCGCAGGACCCACTGGGCCTGGGCCTGGCGCGTGAGATTTTCCAGGCGGCGCCATTCCACCTGCGCGCGGAACATGAAGCTGCTCGCCGCCAGGGCGGCCATGGCCACCACCAGCATCGCCACCAGCACGGCGGCGCCGCCCTGTGCGCGTGCGGGTGCGAACTTCATCGCAGCGTTTCCCGCAGCCGTTTCATTGCAAACGCTCATTGCACCCGCCACACCCGCCGCATGGCTGCGCCACCGGCTTCGACCAGATTCAGCTCGACCGCACGGGGCAGCGGCTGCTGCGCCTGCGGGAGCCACGTGGGCAGCCAGCCACCGGCGATATCCATGTATTTGAACGCGCAGGCGCCGAGTCCCTGCAGCAGGATGAATTCCTTGGGCGCCGCTACGTTGGCTGCCACGTTGTTTGCCACGTTGTTTGCCACTTCCGGCCAGACCAGCCGAACCAGGTTTTGCTGCGCGCAGCGATAGCCGACGCGTTGTAACCCTGCGTCCGCATCTTCCGGCAGCAAGCGGACCAGGTCGAATTGCATGCTGCCATTCGCCTCTTTCCGGACATGGAACTCGCCCCCGCTCGGCGCGCGCGGATCCAGCCGAGTCACGGCGTTGGACAGATCCGCTTCGATCCAGCTAAAGGCGGTAGCCAGCTTGCGCCAGCGTTCCATTTCGGCGCCGGCCCGCCGTTGTGTCTCCAGGACGGAATCCAGCGCACGGTAGGTCACCAGCGTGAACAGCGTCAGCAATACCAGGGCGACGAGCACTTCCATCAGCGTGAATCCAGCGGCCGGTTTCATCGCAACTGGATCAGAAACGCCACGCTATGCTGCAGGGTCCGCGCCGGCTCTTCCTGTGCGGCCACCGCAACATCCAGGCGGCGGAAATTCGGATTCGGCGTGGATTTGATCTCCTGGCGCACCACGAAACGATGATTGGCCAAGGTTTCCTCGCGGCTGAACACATCCGGCGCCGGCCAATCCTGCCGCGCGGTGCGTTCCGCCACGATGTTCTGGGCGAGCCAGAGCGCCAGCATGCGGTTGCGGTATTCGCCGACCCCTTCCGTGCCGACGCCGGTGGCGCGCAAGGCGGCGATCAGACCAATCGAGACGATGGCCAGGGCCACCAGCATTTCGAGCAGACTGAACCCCCGCGCCGAGTGGCGCCGAGCGCTATTGTCGTCATCGATCCGGTGGGTCACGTGTCGTCTCCGGGCAGTAGCGCGGACTGAAACCGGCCATCCGCACCGGTAATGCGGGCGCGCGTGTCGCCCAGCCCGATCTCGACTTCCAGTTCGAGTGCGCCGCGGTTGCCGAGAGCGACCCGTTGGCCAGTCTCCAGCGTTTTGCCATCCACCTGGATGCCGCGAATGGTCGCGCCGTTCGGCAGTCGGCGCGGATGCAGCAGGTCATCGCCCCGGATCACCCGCCAGTCCGGCCCCAGGTCGGTCAGTTCCCGCGCCTGGAATTCGTAACCGTCTTCGCCGCCAACCCAGGCTATGGCGGTACCGCCCAGCGACGACTCCTCGCTGGCCAGGCCGAGCAGCAGCGCCAGACGCTCGCCCTCTTCGCGCACCATGCCGCGCGGATCGGGGCGCAGTGCGATCACCGCGGTCGAGACACCCAGCGCGATGATCACCAGCACGACCAGCAATTCCATCAGCGTGAAACCGCGCGCGGGGGACCGCCCCGCCGACGTCGCATGGACGCGGGCAAACGACGGGAACGGCTGCGCGTTCAGATCTGCGCTCCTGCTGGCCATGCCTGCCGCCCCAGGCTCACAGCATCCAGTTGCCGATGTCGGCGTCCTTGCCGTCGCCGCCGGTCTGGCTGTCCGGGCCCCAACTGAACACATCGATTTCGCCGTTGCGGCCGGGATTCAGGAATAGGTAGGGATTGCCCCAGGGATCCTTGGGCAAGCGTTCCAGGTAACCGCCGGACTTCCAGTTGGTCGGAATCGGCTCGATGCTCGGTTTCGTCACCAGCGCCTGCAAACCCTGTTCGGTGCTGGGGTAGCGGATGTTGTCCAGGCGGTAGAGCTTGAGGGCCTGGACCAGGCTGGAAATATCCTGCTTCGCCGCGATGATGCGGGCCTCGTCCGGCCGATCCATGATTTTCGGCGCGATGATCGCGGCCAGCACGCCCAGGATGACCAGGACCACCATGAGTTCGATAAGGGTGAACCCTTTGCTTCGCATGTCGTACCTTTCGCTCAATGTATTAATCGGTTCATGTCGATGATGGGTTCCAGGGTGGCCAGAACAATGACCATCACGACCACGCCCATCACCAGAATCAACAACGGTTCCAGCAAGGCGGTGAGGGCGGAGAGTCGGGTTTCCACCGTCAATTCCTGCTGCCGCGCCGCCTGTTCCAGTACCTTGGCCAGTTCGCCGCTGGCCTCGCCGCTGGCGACCAGATGCAGCAGCATGCCGGGGAATACGCCGGTCTGCTTGAGCGCCCGGCTGATGCTCTGGCCTTCCCGCACCCGCGCCGCCGCTTCCGTCGTGGCCTTGCGGAAGACCTCGTCATCCAGCGCCGCGCCGGCATAGCTCAATGCTTTGACTATCGGCACGCCGCTGCCGACCAGCACGGCCAGCGTGTTGGCGAAACGGGCGCTGGACAGCCCGCTACGCAGACGGCCGATGACCGGCAATGGCAGCAGAAAACGGTGCCAACGCAGCCGGATCGACTCGATGCTCAACAGATGGCGCGCGACGAAACCGGCCGCCACGACCAGAAGCAACACGATCCACCAGGTCGAGCGGGCCAGATCGGACACCATGATCAGGGCGCGGGTCAACCAGGGCAGCGCCTGGCGAGACTGTTCGAATACCGCGACCACCTGCGGCACCACATAGGTCAGCAGTACGCCCACCACCAGAAACGCGACCAGGGTGACGATGGCCGGGTAGATCAAGGCCACGCCGACCTTGTGTCGCAACGCCTGGCCCCGCTCAAGATAGCCGGCGAGGCGTTCCATCACCTGGTCCAGGGCGCCGGCCTCCTCGGCCGCCTGGACGATGGCGGCGTAGTAGCGGGGAAATGCGCGCGGGTGGCGGGCCAGGCTCTGGCCGAGGCCGTGGCCGGCAAGGACATCCTGATGCACGCTGCCCAGCACGCTGCGCAGCTTGTCCGCCTCCTGCTGTTCCAGCAACGCGGCCAGGGCGCGTTCGATGCTCAAGCCGGCGGCGGTCAGCGTGGCGAACTGACGCGAGAACAGGGCCAGCGCCAGCGCCGGCACGCGGCGGTCGCTGCCGCCGACGCTGGGCGCGTCGCGCGGCGTCACTTCCTCGCTCAGCAGGCCTTGCTCGCGCAGGCGGGCGCGCACCGCACGGGGATGCTCCGCCTCCAGTTCGCCACGGTGGCGCGTGCCCTTGGCATCCACCGCGACATAGCGCCATGCGGTCATGTCGCCTCCCGTGTCACCCGCAGGACTTCCTCGATGGAGGTTTCGCCGGCGCGGACCCAGCGCACGCCATCATCACGCAACAGGCGCAGGCCTTGATCCTCGGCGTACTTGCGGATGACATGCTCGCCGGCGCCATCATGGATCAGGCGGCGCAACGGTTCATCCACGTTCATCAGTTCATACAGACCGGTGCGGCCGCGATAGCCGGTCTGGTTGCATTGCTCGCAGCCCACGGCGCGATAAACCTTGGCCGGGAGCGCGGCGGCATCCAGGATCGCCCATTCTCCGGCGGTGGGTGGGTACTCCTGCTTGCAGTGCGGGCACAGTTTGCGCACCAGACGCTGGGCCAGCACACCGATCAGGCTGGAGCCGAGCAGGAAGGGTTCGATGCCCATGTCGATCAGGCGGGTGACGGCGCTGGCGGCATCGTTGGTATGCAGCGTGGCGATCACCAGATGGCCGGTCAGGCTGGCCTGAACCGCGATCTGGGCGGTTTCCAGGTCGCGGATCTCGCCGACCAGGATCACGTCCGGATCTTGCCGCAGGATGGCGCGCAAGGCGCGCGCAAAGCTCATGTCGACGCGGGTGTTGACCTGGGTCTGGCCGATGCCGTCCATGTCGTATTCGATCGGATCCTCCACGGTCATGATGTTGAGCGCGGTATGGTCGAGCCGGGACAGGGCGGAATAGAGGGTGGTGGTCTTGCCCGAGCCGGTGGGGCCGGTGACCAGGAAGATGCCGTGCGGCTCGTGGATCAGGTGGTCCACCTGCCCGAGCACATCGGGATCCATGCCCAGCCGGTCGAGATGCAGACGCTCGGCATCCTTGGCCAGCAAGCGCAGCACCACGCGCTCGCCGTGCCCGGTCGGCAGGGTGGAGACACGCACATCCACCGGCTGGCCGCCGAGTCGGATGGCGATGCGGCCATCCTGCGGCAGGCGTTTCTCGGCGATGTCCATATCCGCCATCACCTTGATGCGCGAGGCCAGCGCGGCATGCAGCGCCCGCGGCGGCTCGAACACATCCTTCAGCACGCCGTCGACGCGAAAACGCACCACGGAACGGTTCTCGAAGGGCTCGATGTGGATGTCCGAGGCGCCGTCGCCCAAGGCCTGCATGAACACCATGTTGATCAGCTTGATGATCGGAGCGTCGTCCTCCGACTCCAGCAGATCCTGGATACGGCGGCTGTCCTGCATGAGGCTGTTCAGTTCGGCGCCATCGCCCAACTCGTCGAGCAAGCCGCCGGAATCGCTGCCTTCCGCGTAAATGGCGGAAAGCGCCGTTTCGAACTCGCCATCGGGCAACAGCGTGACCGATAACGGCAGACCGTAGTGCCGCCGTAATTCGGCCAGCACTTCCGGGCGGGTATCGGATCGCACCGTGACGGCGAGTCCGCCACGCCCGTCGGCGGCGGCCAACACGCCCGCCGAACGGGCGAAGGCATAGGGGATGCGCTTCACGTGCGGGATGCCTGAAGGACAGCATGCACATGGTGCGCAAGAAAGACCCGCAGATGCATCTGGCTTACCTTGTCGACCACCCGGCGTCCTCCCCGGAACTGGGTTGCAAAGGTTTGGCGGCTACTGTCTTCGGAGCGGCTTTTGCATCGGTGCCGGGCTCGGCCACAGGCGGATTCCTGAGTTCGCGTTCAAAGCCCATGCGCATGTCCTTGCCGAGCAGCGGTGGCGCCATCTCGGGCAGTATGGGGTGGTGCGGCGGTGCCGATTCTTTTTGCTGGCCGAGGATGTAGTCGTAGCGCGGACTGGTGATTTCACTGGCTTGCGCGGCAGTGCGCACGATCTGCGGGCGCAGGAAAACCATCAAGTTGGTCTTGGTCTGTTTGCGGGTGCTGTAGCGGAACAGATGGCCGAGCAGCGGGATGTCACCTAGAACTGGAACGCTGTCTTCTCCATCCGTCATCTGATTCTGGATCAGACCGCCCAGCACAATGATCTGGCCGTCATCCACCATCACATTCGAATCAATCGAACGCTTGTCGGTGGCGGCCAGGGTCGGGTCGGCGGCCGAGCGCAATTGGGACACTTCCTGGGAGATCTGCATGCGTACGGATCCTGATTCGCTGATCTGGGGCTTGACCTTGAGCGTCAGGCCGACGTCCTTGCGTTCATAGGTTGTGAAAGGGCTGACGCTTCCCGCTGTGGCCGTGTTCGGGGTGGTGTAGGAGCCGGTAGCGAAAGGCACGTTGGAGCCCACGGAAATCTTGGCTTCCTCGTTGTCCAGCGTGAGCAGGGTAGGGGTGGAAAGGATGTTGCCGCCCGCTTCGGTCTCCAGCGCGCGTGCAAGCAGGCCGAGATTGTTGTTCTTGAACAGGCCGATATTGAAGCCGGACTTGATGCCATCCGCGCTCATGGGCAGATTGGCACCGACCAGGCCGATGTTGGTTTTACTGCTGCTATTGCCGAACACCGCGCCCAAGGTGCTGTTCTTGATCACCCCGTTGGTGCTGGTGGCGCCGAACCACTGGATGCCGAATTCCGCCGCCTTGTCGGCCGACACCTCGACGATGAGAGCCTCGACCAGAACCTGAGCACGACGTGAATCGAGTTTTTCCACCACCGCCTTGAGGTTGTTGAAGATCGCCTCCGGCGCCGTGATGATCAAGGCGTTGCTGGCGGCATCGGCCTGGATCATGCCCGGCCCGCTGCTGTCTGTCTTGGCGCCGGGTTGCGACGTTGTCTGGGTCTGCGCTTGGGGTGTGGATGCGGCCGTGCTATCCGAGTTGACGATATTGCGCAGGGTCTTGGCCATCTCCACGGCCTGCGCATTCTTCAGATAGATCACGTGGACATTGCCCGCCACCGGCGTCGGCATATCCATCGAAGTCGCCAGATTCTGCACCTTGCTGATCAGGCTGCGGTCGCGGCCACGCACGATCAGACTGTTGGAGCGCGCGTCCACGCCCACCTGCAGTGCGTCGAGGATGGCACCGGCCGTGCCCTGACCGGCGGTCGGGGTAAACACGCGGGTGACCAGATTGGCGACCTCCTGAGCCGAGGCATATTTGAGCGGGATCAGGACCGGTTCATCGGCGGTGGGAATATCCAGTCCTTCGATGACCTGCTCCAGGCGGGACAGGTTGTCGGCATAGTCGGTCACCAGCAGGGTATTGGAAGACGGTTCCGCGTTGATGGTGCTGTTGGCGCCCACGATAGGCCGCAACGCCGCCTGAAGTTGGCTGGCCGATTCGTGCTTGAGTTTGAAAACCCGGGTGACCATTTCTCCACCCACTCTTGCGCGGCCGGACTTGCGGGTGGTCGGCACGGCATAGAACTTGGCATCCGCCTCGGGAATGACACGCACCACACCATCCACCTGCACCGCCGCGTAGCCCTGCATCCGCAGCGTCGCCAGCAGGATGTCATAGGCGACAGCCTGACTGACCGGGCGTGGCGAGGTGATGTTGAGGGTGCCTTTGACGCGGGGGTCGACCACGAAGGTGCGTCCGGTCATCTCGCTCATGGCCTTGATCACGGCGGCGATGTCGGCATTGACGAAGTTCAGGGTGATCTGGCCCGTAGGCGGGTTGGTTGCAGCCAGGGATGCCCCCGCCTGAATCAAACCGGCCGCCAGACAGAGGCTATAGAACCAACGCGTAGCCGGCTTCATCGTTCGATTTCCTGTGGGCCGGCAGCATGCCGGGTATTCGGTTGCCGACTGTCGGATTCCCCACCCTGTGTGTTCGTGGCGGCAAGTGGCTGGGGTGCGATTACGGCTGCCTGGCTGCTCGGCGAGGCGGGTTGCATGCCCCCCTCCTGCAGCCGCAATTCCTTCTGGACGCCTGCGCTAAGGACAATCACGCGATCCCTTTCTATCTGTTTGAGGGTGATCCCGGGTGCAATCTCACCCCCAGGAAACACGGAAATCGACCCCGAACGGGTGCGGAAGGTAGCGAATCCACTGCCTCTGGAACCCGAAAACAGGCCTGCGAGATACAGCCCATCGAGGGACTCGGAACGGGCTGCGCCGGTCCCGAATAACTTGCCGACAGTCTTGATGCTGTTATCCGGCGCTGCAATCGGCATGGACGGCAACTTGGCGACCAAACGCGGAGCGGTCAACTCAGTCAGCCAACGACTGGTCAACAAGATCGCAAATATCACGATGAGCAGCCCCAGCAAACGAATCGTGGCATCGAAAAAGGCCGGCCTCGACATCCTGGGGATGATGGCAGAGGGAAAGAATTTTGTGATTTTCAATTGAGCATTCACGTTGGCTGAGTATATCAATCAAGACAGTCGTATTTTCCCAGCGCGGTTCACCGTATGACCATCGTCAAAAAACGTTCGAGGGATGCTGAAAAGCATGGCCTACCGTACGGCATGCCGGAAACGGTAGCCTTTGTAGCCGATGACCACGCCATCCGGCGTGATTTGTTCGACCGCGAGACCCGGTGGAATGCTTTCGCCTTGTCGCAATAATTCGTTGTTGATCATGACGCGCCGCTCCACTGGCTTGGCAGCATAAACGTGGAACGAAATCGCAATGTCCGGAATTTCCTGCCGGATCGAGGTGGGCAATTCGTTGAGCGTCATCACGTTCTTTTCCCGCTCGGCTTCGGCTGGAACCGGCGTCGGCAGCGCCTGCTGCATGTTCGCTTCTTCACTTGTCTGGCGCGGCGCTTCCGCTTGAGGCTTCCCCGACAACACCGGGTAAGCGACCTGATTGGCTGGCTGGATCGGATCGCTCGTTTTCGGGAGCAGTCCGGGCATGGCGGTCGAGTTTTCAGTGGGTATGACCGCATCGGTCGTGGGCGACAGCGGAGCGAGCCGATCCCGCGCAGGGGGCGGTTCTGCCTGCCATGGCCCCAGCCAGCCGATCAGGATGCCGGCGCCGATCAGGAGCGCAGCCAGCCATCCGTTCACGGAAAAGCCGGGCTGCGCCGGTGCCGGCGGATTCGTCTGTGCCGTCAACAGAGTCGGCGATGCGGCACGTTGACGGTGTTGTTCGGACTTTCTGAGCGCGTCGAGGATGAATGACATGGCTACAGGGTTCCGCTTCCGTGCAACGGATCGCTCGCTCGTCTGCGCGCCAGACTGGGGATCGATTGATCCGATTCTTCAAGCAGACGCATCAGGGTGCGCGGCCCGGCCGTGCCATCCGGAGTCAAGCCCTGGGCGAGTTGGAACAGCTTGATCTGGTGCATCAACGCCTCGTCGAACAACGGGTTCTCCTCGGTATCCGGCATCCGTCCTTGCATCCGGGCGAGTTGCCGGCTCAACCAGGCCACGGCGGGGCCGCGGTCTCCCGGCCGGATCGTTCCCGCCACCGCCGGCGGCATGCGCCAAAGCAGGCTGTAGTGGCCAGACCATTGCTCAGCCAGCGTTCCGATGGGTACCGGGCCGGATTTGCCGGCGGTCATCAACGTTGCGCTGTGCGAGTCGAGTTTCATCAACGTCGCATGGAATTCGCGTCCCTGGCGGTCGCGCATGCGTAGAACCGCCGGCAGGTTCATCTGGCGCAGATCGGACAAGCCGCCGTGTTCCGTATGGCAGCGCAAGCCCAGGCTTTCAGCCTGTCGGCACGGGTCGCCGGCGCGATAGTCCGCGCGCCAAGCCCGGAACAAGGCGGCATAAGCCATTGCCTCGCTTTCGGCGCGGGGTGCATCGGTCGGCCATGCCAAATTTGCCGTGTCCACTGGCGTCGGACTCGCCGCCTTGCCTGCGGCGGTCAAGCTAGGCGGGGTCTTGGTCGGGGCGGGATCATGCCGAAACAGTGCCGCCATCGCCAAAATGCCGCCGCCCAGCAGCAACACGGCTGCCACAAGCGCCCGTTGTGTGCGGCGCTGTGCGGCGGGTCGGTGCAGAACTTCGCGTGCCGCTTGCGCGAGCGTGCTGCGGTCGACCCGCTCCTTGCTCTGTACGAATGCGCCCAGCAACGCCCGGTCGCATAGCACGTTGAGTATGCGGGGAATACCGCCGCTCAGACGATGCAGGCGTCCCATCAGGGCAGGGGGAAACAAGGGACGGCGGGCGCCGGCGACTTCAAGACGATGCCTGACATAGGCTGCGACTTCCGGCTTGGTCAGCGGTCCCAGGTGATAGCGCGCGACGATGCGTTGCGCAAGCTGCCTCAATTCCGGGCGTTCGAGCATCGCCACCAGCTCGGGTTGGCCGATCAGGATGATCTGCAGCAGTTTGCGTTCGCTGGTCTCCAGATTCGTGAGCAGGCGCATCTGTTCGAGGACGTCCGGCGAGAGGTTCTGCGCCTCATCGATGATCAGCACGGCGTGCCGGCCACGGGCATGGGCATCGAGCAGGTGGGTGTTGATGCAATCGACGAACACCTTGATGCTGGTATTTCCGGCAGGAAACGCGATGCCGAATTCGACGCAGATGCTCGAAAGCAACTCTGCAACCGTCAATTTGGGATTGAAGATGTAGGCGACGTCGCAGGTTTCCGGTATCTGCTCAAGCAGGTAGCGGCAGATCGTGGTCTTGCCGGTGCCGACCTCGCCGGTCAGCAAGACAAAGCCGCCCCCGCTATTCACCCCATACAACAGATGCGCCAGCGCCTCCTGGTGGGGCTGGCTCATATAGAGAAAGCGCGGGGCCGGCGCGATGGAGAAGGGCGCTTCGGTCAGGCCGAAGTAACTCGAATACATGCCAGGTTCGGGTGGGAACGGAGCAGGGATTATAGCGATGCCCGAATCAGGGCTTCGCGACGCCGGTCGAGCGCGTCTGGCACAGCAAGTTGGGAATCAAAACGAAAGCCTGCTTGGTCGGAGCTTGGCGGCATCGATTGATGCCATGACGGCAAGGCACTACTTCTCACCCATAAATGGGGAACAAGAGTGCGGCTGAAGTTTAAGCCCGTGCGCCAGGCAATCCGGCGCACGGGCTTACCGGAAATCAGGCGAACGAATCCGCCATGATGTTTTTCAGCCAGCCGACAGCGTACTCGGATTCGAGCTTGCGCTGCAGCTTCATCTGCGCCTCGCTGTCCATCTTCACCGGGCTGATGCCGCCGGCTTCCTTGACATACTTCAGCTTGCCGTCGATCACCTTGTAGACGTGCACTACCGAGAAGCCCCAGCCCGGGGCGGTGATGCTGTAGCAGGTGTTGACGAAGAACGGTTCCGGCGCGGCCATGCCGTTCAGCTTGGCGACGATGGCGCCGGCGGCGACCTTGGCCTGGGTGCTGGCGGAGTGTGCCGACTTCGGCGCGCCGAACTCGGGCAGGTCGCCGTGTACGCAGGAGTCACCCACCACGTAGATGTCCTTCTGCACGGTGGATTCCATGGTCAGCATGTCGACGC